>JBFZFV010000049.1:0-52192 GCA_041306185.1 Candidatus Zixiibacteriota bacterium | reverse complement strand
TATTGCTATGTCGATTTCGTCCATCTTGTAGGGAATCTGAATTCGATAAATATTTGCTGTATTGAAGAGCCGGGTGGTGTGGTCTTTCAGGCGGATCGCAGCCGGACCTTTGGGGGTCTTGTAGACGCGCATCCCCTCGAAAACCGAGGTTCCGTAATGCACGACGTGAGAGAGCACGTGAATCTTGGCGTCGTCCCACGGAACCAGCCGCCCGTTCATCCAGATATGGTCAACTTTTTCAAATGCCATTCAGCACCTCAGAAACGTGTCGGTATTGTGGTTAAGAGGTTATCATGTCTAATGATAACGAGCGGGGACAGCGCGCGCCAATAGAAATCGATGCCCCAAGGGGGAGTCACTCGACGGAATGCCACTGGCTTTCATCACAAAACATTAAGTTGTTGTGCGATATGGTAATGACAAGAGAGCCCCGCGAAGTATCAAGTAATCCAGTCAGGGCAGGCGTCAGCCAGAGACGGCTGACGCCACTGTATTCGAGCACGGATGCCAAGTAGCCACTTGGTATCGTTGACAGGTCAATCAGTTACGTCTATATTCAGCCCAGCGATTACTACTGCGGGCGTAATTCAGTGGTAGAATGCAAGCTTCCCAAGCTTGACGTCGTGGGTTCGACTCCCATCGCCCGCTCTTTTTTTATGCCATGGAAATTATAGCTGTAGACCCGGAATCCCCCTTTTACGGATATGTTCGCAAAGGATATCGCTTGATTTCAATCAACGGCCGCCCCGTCAGGGATCAACTCGATTGCAGATACCACCTCGCCGAAGAAAAAGTGGTTCTGGAATTCCAGAGTCCTTCCGGTAAAAACGAATCTTTCGAACTGGAAAACGATTTCACAACCGATTTGGGTCTCCGCTTCGCGCAGGACAAAATCAAAGCCTGCCGCAATAAGTGTATTTTCTGCTTCGTCCATCAACAGCCGAAAGGAATGAGGCGGCCTTTATATTTCCGCGATGACGATTACCGCCTTTCGTTCACTCATGGCAATTTCATTACTCTTTCGAATCTGAAGGAAGAGGATATAGAACGAATTGTTTCGCAGCGATTATCTCCTTTGTATGTGTCAGTTCATACCACCGATGATGATCTGCGGCGTAAAATGTTCGGCAATAGAAGGCTCCCTCCGATTATTCCATCCCTCAAAGAATTGACTTCACGCGGAATTAAAATCCATACGCAAATCGTGGCTTGTCCCGGAATCAATGACGGCAAAGTCCTGTCGCAGACCGTTTCCGACCTGTTCGAATTATACCCGGGAATTGCCAGTGTCGGAGTCGTCCCGGTCGGGCTGACCAGATACCGTGACAATCTCCCCGAATTGAAACCGTTCAGTCCAGCGGAAGCAGACGAGGTTTTGTCGATCCTTCATTCGCTGCAACGCAAATGCCGGGCTCAATCACAAACCAGATTCGTATGTGCCGCCGATGAGTTTTATATCCTGTCCGGAAGAAAATTACCTTCGCTGCACGAATATGAAGATATGCCCCAGTTCGAAAACGGCATCGGCATGATGCGCCTGCTTTTGTCCGATTTCAAACGCCGCCGCCGCTATTTGGAAAAATACCGGGGCAAAGAGCGAATTGCGATTCTTACCGGAAAAATAGCATACCCGATCCTGCAAGAGGAAGTTGTCGCATGGTTGAAAAAGGAAAGGAGTTTTAAAATCGAGGCCTTTCCTGTTACCAATGATTTCTGGGGCGAAAAGATCACCGTCAGCGGCTTATTGACCGGAACGGACCTGATGAAGTCAGCGAATAATCTTACGGAAAAATACGATATTATTTTGCTTCCGCCGAACTGTTTAAATGACGATAATCTGTTCCTGGATGATATGAACCTGACCGAATTCAGGAAGAAAATCAACGCTCGGGTTCTTGTAGGAAGATACAGCATGATTGATACTTTGCGCGAGATGGAACAATGAGCCTTCCCCTGGTTGCCCTGATCGGACGACCCAATGTCGGGAAATCGTCGCTGTTCAATCGTTTCCTGAACCGCCGGCTCGCTATTGTCGATGATACCCCCGGCGTTACCCGCGACCGTAATTACAGCATCTGTGACTGGAACGGCCGCGATTTCTATCTGGTCGATACCGGCGGGATTATCCCGTCATCCCGGCAGGGAATCGAAAAGCTGGTCCTGGAACAATCCGAAACCGCCATTGAGCAAGCGGACCTGGTTGTTTTAATTGTCGATTGCCAGGTCGGGGTAGATAGTACCGAGCAGCAAATAGCCGCGAAATTGCTTCGTTCCGGGAAAAATGTCCTGCTTCTTGCTAACAAATCGGACAACGACAGCATGGCCATGAACAAGTTCGAATTCATGCAGCTGGGACTGGGCGAACCGATGGCGGTTTCGGCCAACACCGGACTGGGTGTAGGGGATGTTCTCGACGCCATCGTGGCGATGCTTCCGGAATCGGAAGAAGGATATACCGAGGGAGACCCCGTTCGCATCGCCGTCATCGGAAAACCGAATGTCGGGAAATCGTCGTTCATCAATAAGCTCATCGGGGAAGAGCGGGTGATTGTATCCCCGGTACCGGGGACCACCCGTGATGCCGTCGATACTCCGTTCAAATTCGAGGATCGGGATTATGTTCTGGTCGATACCGCCGGATTGCGGAAAAAAGCTAAGGTCACCGAAGACCTGGAATTCTTCACGAATTTGCGCACCATTCGCGCTATCGAGAACTGCCATGTGGCGCTGGCCCTGATTGACGGGTCCGAAGGGCTGACCGTACAGGATTTGAAAGTTATCGAAGATGCTATCGGAGCCAGGCGGGCCATTGTCCTGGCCGTAAATAAATGGGATCTGGTCGAGAAAGACGAACACACCATCGACATCTACACTGAGCAAATCCGGGAATTCGTGAGGACCTATTCGTACATCCCGCTGATGTTTATTTCGAGCCTGACCGGGCAGCGGGTCAGCAAGGTGATTCCGCTGATCGACCGGGTTTTCGAAAACTGGCAGCGGCAGATAGGGACGGCGGAATTGAACGACCTGGCTCAGGCCATCGTACAAAAACAACCCCCGGCGGCTGTCCAGGGGAAGTATATCAAGCTTTTTTATGTGACTCAGGCCGGAACCTGTCCGCCGACCTTCGTCTTTTTCAGCAACTATCCCAAACTCTTACAGAAAAGTTACATCCGCTACATCGAAAACCAGCTTCGCGAAGCGTACGATTTCGAAGGGGTCCCGATTCGGATCCGGTTCAAAAAGCGGTAAGCTGCAATTGCTATTTGCGGTATCTTCGCATTATTCCCAATCCCAGCGTTCCCAAGCCGAGCAGTGCCAGCGTGGCCGGTTCCGGGACGGCTGAGATATCTCCGTTACCGCATCCATTATCGTCACCATCGTGATCGTACGGATGAGGAAAAGGCCGGTTAATCGGAGGCTGCCAGGGATTGGAATGGTCATTGTCGGCGATATGGTTATTGCCGGTTTGATGGCTGAAGTAATCACGGTTGATGGCAGTATCGCCTTTGTATTTCAGAGTATTGAATCCGGTGGGATATGCCATCGCGGTCGTTCCCGCGATAAAAATTATAATGGCTGCTAAGAGCAGTGCTTTTTTGTAAGACATAATATCACCTCAAAAGATGTTATTTTATAAGCTAAGTATGCACAAAACGTGCCATCATGCCTTTATCCAGTTCTCAACCGATTCCCGGTATGGGGAAATTCCCATACTGCCGTGATTTTCATGCCGAAAAGCGGCAAGCCCGCTATTAATCTCAATAGTATTCATAACCTTACGGCAATAATATGTAGGGTGCTGTCTACCTTTCGACGGAATTTAAATGAGGCAAGTAAAGCGGACTAAGAGCAAGAGCCAGTTCGCCTGTGCAAGCCTCGACTAATTCAGGACTTAATCCTGCAATCCGATTCAGATTGGGGGTTTTTCTTAAATGTTGTGAAGTTATGCCGACAACAAGACCATGGACCGGACCGAGATAGCAAATCAAAGTTACAGCGAGATCGAGGACAAGCTCGAATCCGCCCGGCTTAAAATGCTCGACCTCGCCACCATGGGAACCCTGATTACCTCGATTCCCGATACTGCCACCATTTTATCGGTGGTGATGGAAATGTCGATCCGCATGGTCGATGGAGAGGTGGGATTAATTCAGCTTCATAACGGGGAATCTCTGGAGTCGAAAGTAACCTGGGGAGTCGACGATACCATCGTACATAATATCCAGTACAAGGATAATCTCGATATTTCGTGCTATTGCTATTTGCGTCAGGAAACGATCATTCTAAATGACTATAATCGAAATTTCGATACGGGGCCGCAGATCAGCGGTATTATTGCAGTGCCAATAAAGTCGCGGGCCCGGTGTCACGGGACGGTTATTATCCTCAATAAAGTCAGCGGCGGAGGATTCGACGACGAGGATAAAACCGGTCTCGAAATGCTGGTGAACTTTGCCGCCGTGGCTATCGACAATTCGCTGCTACGCGAAGAATCTCTCGAAAAGCAGAATATGGAACTGGAACTTGGCATCGCCCGCCAGGTACAGGAATCAATTCTACCACAGGGTGAATTAAGCGTGGACGGGGCTGAAATCGGCACCTTTTATGAGCCGGCCAAGGCCGTGGGAGGTGACTTCTACGACCTTATCAGGGTCAACGATTTCGAATTCTGGACGGTCATCGGAGATGTTTCGAATAAAGGGGTTCCGGCGGCAATGGTGATGTCAGCCACCATGGCTATTATCAAATCGGAACTCTTTCGCGATTCCCGGATATGTCCGGCCGCCCTGATGGAGAAGATCAACGAAATCCTGTGCAGCGGAGTTATCCGCAGCCAGGGGATGTTCGTTACCCTGTTCATTGCACGGTTCAATATCAAGGAAAAGCAGTTATTCTACTGCAATGCCGGGCATGTGCAGCCGCTTTATTGGGATATCAAGAAAAACGTCGTTGATGAGCTTAAAATCGGAGGGACCTTTGTCGGGCAGTTTCCCGGAATTGTATATCAGTGCGGGGAGAGGGGCATTTCCAGAGGGGATCGATTGTTCGGATTCACCGACGGGCTGACCGAGGCCGAAGATATCCATCAGGGATTTTTCGGCGTTGAGCGCGTCATGCAGGTTTTTCTTGCCGAAAAAGAACTGCCGGCCGCAGACTTTTGTCGCCGGGTCAAGGAGTGGGCCGACCGCTTCCGGGAGGGAGCACGTGAGGATACCATTGACGATTTTACGCTGTTTTTTGTGAAGATTAAATAAACGGAGTATGTATGAGCACACATACATTTAAGTATCCCTCGGCGTTGTCTTCGGAGGACAAAATGTTTGATGACCTGGGCGAACTTCTCAGGATGAACGAAATTGAGGGAAAGTTGAACAATGACCTGAAACTGGCCGTTTCGGAGGCTTTTACCAATGCCATGGTTCATGGTAACAGGCTGGACCCCGGGCGAAAGGTAGAGATAAACATTACCATTAATAATCAGTTTATCACTGCCGATATAATTGATGAAGGATTCGGCGACCCGGCCAGGATGCTGGCCGAGGAAGACCAGGACCTCTGGCGCGAAAGGGGGCGCGGAGTAATTCTGATGGAAACCGTTGCCGACAGGGTCACTTTCAGCCGCGACCATGTCACCGGCGGGCTGCAATGCACTCTGCTTTTCGATCGAGAAAGATATATTAATAATAATAAGGCCGCCGCCGCCGGCAGCCGCGCAGGAGGGTAAAATGGATATTAAGCGGAAAGATAAGGATAACGTAACGGTGCTGACTCTGTCGGGAAGACTCGATTTGGGCAACGGAAACAAACTCAAGGAATGCGTCAAGGAGATCCTCGACTCCGAAAGGACCTCAATCCATATAAACCTGAAAGAGGTGGAATTCGTTAACAGCTCCGGTCTTGGCTCTTTGGTTTCCATTATGAAAGAAACCCGTCTCAATCGCGGGCGATTAACCTTGTCGGATATGGCCGATTATGTCCGGGAAATTTTCGACATTACGCAACTTTCCCACATTTTCGAAATTTTCCAGACCGAAGAGGAAGCGCTCAGCTCTTTCCAGACGGCGTCGACCCTGTAAAACAATTCACCGGGGGGAGTTTTGGATAAAATTAAAATATTGGTCATCGATGACGAACTGCTGATTCGGGACCTCCTGTACGATTTCTTCGCCGAAAAGGGCTGGGATGTCGCGGTTGCCGATACCAGTAATTCCGGCCTGGAATTGCTGCGTAGTCGGCATTTCGATTTTGCCCTGGTCGATCTGAAAATGCCGGAATTCGACGGTATCGAATTGATCCGTAAGCTCCGCGCCATATATCCCGATCTCCCCATAGCCATTATAACGGCCTTTCCCAGTTTTGAAACCGCAGTGGAGGCCCTGCGCCTTAAGGTTAACGACTACTTCACCAAGCCATTCAATATCAACCATTTATTTAAAACCATCTGCAATATCGTGGACGAATCCAAAAAGAACCGCAAAAGCCGCGAGGAATCCGTTCATACCCGGGAATTCCAATAGTCGTTTAAATTGTGTTAAATACCGTTTCGGATTGAAATAATTGTTGCGATTGGATGCGCAAAAAAATATCCTTATACAGTGGACATAGGAATTGGACATGGAAGATAAGGAAACGCTCGATATAACAATTTCCGACGAAGTTGGGCGGTTCGCGGAATCGTACGCCTCTTTCAACAAAGTCATCACCGGACTTCAGAATCAGTATTTATCTCTTAAAGAAACTTATACTCGGCAAAGCGAGGAACTCCAGGCCATTAACCGCAGCCTGCAATCGCTGGTAGTGGAAAACCGGGCCGTGACCGAATTTCTGAATTCCATTTTAAATTCGCTGACCTCGGGTGTTATGTCCGTCAATAAGGCCGGGATGGTGACCCACCTGAATCCCGCGGCGAGGGAAATCCTGCATATACCCGAAGAAAAGCAGTGCCGTCTCGGCATCACCTATGATGAAATCATGCAGGAAACCGGTTCGAAAGAGATATCTGCGGTTACCACTGTCAGGACCGGCCGAGTTTTCGATCGCTGTGAAAAGAAGGTCGTGACCTGTTCCGGGGAACACCTGACCCTCTCAGCATCGACTTCGATTCTCAGGACCGCCGAAGGACGGATAGTCGGAGCGGTGGAGCTGTTCCAGGATATCACCGGTATCAAGCACATGGAAGAACAGTTGTCGCGGATGAAGATCCTGGCCTCGCTGGGGGAGATGGCGGCATCGATCGCTCACGAGATTCGTAACCCTCTGGTGGCGATCAGCGGATTTGCCACGTTCCTGGCCCGCGATTGCGCCGGTGACCAGCCCAAGGCGGAAATGGCTCAGAAAATCGTTGACGGCGTCAACAGCATCAATCGTACGATTCAGACCCTGCTCGATTTCGCGCGCCATGAGACTCTGCATAAAACCAGGATAAATTTCAATTCTTACCTGGACCTGCTTTGCAGGAGCTTTGCCTCCGAATATGATCTCGATAACGCCGATGAAATAATCATACGGGAATTCAGCGAAACCGATATTATTGAAATTGAGATCGATCGCCAGCTGATGCGCCAGGCGGTTTTCAATATTATCGCGAATGCTCTCGAGGCCTGCGGCGGCGAGCCGAAGATTGTTCTCGCAACCGCTCTTCTCAATCCGGAGGAAATCGACGAAGAGACTCGCAGTCGGCTGGATCTGGTCGGAAACGAAGCGGTGCTGGTATTCGAAATCGAAGATAACGGGCGGGGAATATCTTCCGAAGACATCGGGCGGATTTTCTCGCCGTTTTATTCTACCAAAGACAACGGGCATGGACTCGGTCTGGCTATCGCCTGGAAAATTATCAAAGCCCACGGCGGAGATATCAAAGTTACTTCAACAATAAATCAAGGGACCAAATTCAATATTGTCCTGCCTGCTTTTACTTCTATTTCGAGGGGGAAAAATTCATGAAGCTTCAGATACTGGTGGTCGACGATGACCCGCTGGTAAACGATTTCCTGGTGGAATCGATTACCCGGACCGGTCATTCCGTCAAGAGCGTATTGTCGGCCCGCGAAGCGCTGGGGATTATGGGGAATACCGCATTCGACGTTATGATATCCGATATCAAAATGAAAGGGATGGATGGAATCGAGCTTCTGGAAATAGTGCGGTCCCAAAACCCCGACCTGTTAGCCATTATGATTACCGCGTATGGTACGGTTGAAAATGCCGTCACGGCCATGAAACTTGGCGCCTACGATTATATCCTTAAGCCGATTTCCCCCGACGCCGTCGAAATGATGATTCACCGGATCGAAGAAGTCGTTTCGCTGCGTTCCGAGAATAAACGCCTTAAAACTGATTTGATTCATAGGTTCCAGAATATCGTCGGCAAGACTCAACGTATGAAAGAGATTTTCGAGCTGGTGGAATCGACTGCCGATGCCCGCTCGACTGTCCTGATTACCGGCCCCTCCGGAACCGGTAAAGAACTGGTGGCGCGCGCCTTTCATCATGCTTCCATCAGGCGGGAACGTCCTTTCATAAAGTTGAACTGCGCGGCTCTTCCGGAAAACCTGGTGGAATCGGAGTTGTTCGGCTACGAAAAAGGGGCTTTCACCGGAGCGGTCCGCCAGCACAAGGGACGATTCGAACTGGCCGACGGGGGAACCCTGCTGCTTGACGAAATTTCCGAAATACCGATGGGCCTTCAGGCGAAACTCCTCCGTGTCCTGCAGGAGAAAGAATTCGAAAGGATCGGATCGGGGGATACCATCAAAGTCGATGTCAGAATTATTGCGACTTCGAACCAGGATTTGAAACGGGCCATCAAGGAAAGTCGTTTCCGCGAAGACTTGTACTATCGTCTGAATGTTATTCCGGTGGAACTGCCCCCGCTCAAAGACCGCCTAGAGGATATTCCGCTTCTGACCAATCATTTCATCCAGAAATACAATCGCGAAAACAATAAAGACATTCGTGGTATTGAAGATAATGTCATGAAGCTCTTCATGAATTATCACTGGCCGGGGAATATCCGTGAACTGGAAAACTATATCGAACGGGCGGTTGTAACGGCCCCAACCAGTACCCTGGCCAGGCAGGATTTCCCTGCGGAACTGGTGCTGGGGAAACTATCCGGCGAATCTATCAATACCGGATCTGAAATGACTCTTGCCGAAGGGGAAAAGCTCTTGATCCTGAAGACCCTGGAAAGATTTGGCGGAAACAAGACCAAAGCGGCGGAGGCTCTCGATATCACCCCAAGGACAATTCGTAATAAATTGGTTGATTACGGGATCGCGGGCCAGGATCAGGACGATTAGCCTCCGGCCCCTTCATAAATTTCCACAAAACCTCGAATTGGCTCTCTAAAGCTATATATTCGCAGGAAATTGCCGATAATTTGAGAGATTGAAAGGGTGAAAAATACGCGGTAATTTCCGCAAAGAGATTGCCGCGAATATAGTTATGGATTTAGCGACACTTCTTGGATTAATCATCGGTATTGGGGCCGTCATTGCCTCTTTCATTATGGAAGGAGGCCATCTCAGCTCTATTATCCAGGCTCCGGCAATGATTATCGTTATCTGCGGAACCATTGGGGCGACCTTCATTACGACCTCGTTCGAAACCCTGCTCCGTATCCCCAAGTATCTCACCCTGGCCTTTTTCGGTAAATCTCCCGAGCCCATTGAGACCATTAACATGATTGTCCGCATGTCCGAAAAGGCCCGCCGCGAAGGTATCCTCGGTCTTGAAAACGACCTGAAGCGTATCACCGATCCCTTTTTCCGTAAAGCCATACAACTGGTCATCGACGGAACCGAAATCACCGTTCTCAAAACCATCCTTGAAACCGAAATCGCGTATGTCGAAGAGCGTCATAAACGGGGAATTCTTCTGTTCCAGAAACTGGGCGGGTTCTCTCCGACCCTCGGTATCATCGGAACCGTTCTCGGACTGATACATACCCTCAGCAATACCGAGGAACCGGAACGAATGGCCGCCGCGATCGCGGGAGCCTTTATCGCAACTCTCTGGGGTATCGGGATGGCCAACCTGGTTTATCTTCCGATCGGCGACAAGTTGCGGCTCCGTCATGAAGAAGAACTGGCCAAACTCGATTTAATCATGGAAGGAGTGGTTTCGATTCAATCCGGAGACAACCCGCGGGTCGTCAAAACCAAACTCCTGTCGTTTATTCCCCCGTCGTACCGAGGAGAAGAGATGTAGGTTATGGCTCGTCGAAAAAAAAACGATGATTCCCACGAAAACCTGGAACGCTGGCTTTTGACCTACTCCGATTTAATCACCCTCCTGCTGGCGTTTTTTATTGTCATGTACTCCATGTCCAAAGTGGATGCCAAAAAATTCGGAGAAATGCAGGAAGCTCTCTCCGGGGTCCTCAAGGGGGGGACATTGGTAATCAAGCAGGGCAATCAAATCGGCGCCATGTCCGGGCAGGGAGTATTAAAAATCGGCTTTTTGAAATCGATCGGCGACGCTATCAAGCGGGACTTCCAGGGACTCGGCAACGAGAACCTGGTCAACACCGAAGTTACCGAAAGGGGACTGGTCATACACATTATGGAATCGGCGCTGTTCGACCTCGGTTCTGCCGACCTTACCGATAAAGCAAAAAACACCCTTCATATGGTAGCTGGGCATTTGGCCGGGCTTCCCAATCATATCCGTATCGAGGGGCATACCGATAACCGCCCTATCAATACCATAAAATATCCCTCCAACTGGGAACTATCATCGGCCCGTGCCACCGAAGTTGTCCGCTTCATGATCGACAATCATAGTGTCGCTCCCGAAATGATTTCGGCCCTCGGTTACGGAGAATTCCGCCCGCTGGTCCCGAATAACGCCGATGAAGATCGCGCCAAAAACCGCCGTGTCGATATTGTGGTCCTGACCATGAAAATCACCGCCACGGAACCATCATCGCAATTCTATTCCGAGTATTAGCGGAAATACTTTCGTCCTTTCCGGGAAATCCTTTCCTTGTCAAAATCGTACCCATAAAACTTCCGGTCAGCCTTCTCATTGTAAGTCAACGACTTACGCGAGCCGTAAAATTGTGGCACGCCCCTTGCGTAAAGGATGACCGGAGAAAGTATGTCGAATTTATTAGACAATATGGTATTTAAGAAAGTCGGCGTTCCGCTGATGCAATCGTTTCTCGATTTGTCATCGGCACGACACAAGCTCATCGCCGGCAATCTGACCAATGTTTCGACTCCCGGCTACCGCAGCAAGGATCTTGACTTCCACGCCGAACTCCGCAAGGAACTGAATAAGGACGGCCATATCGAAGGCAAGCTGACCAACCCGGCCCATATCCCGGTCGGCGCCTCGAAAGATAAAGGGCCGGATGTAATCGTAAACAGAACCCAGGCTGACGGCGGAGTTAATAATGTGGATGTGGATCAGGAAGTCTCCAACCTGGCCGAAAACCAACTTTATTATAGTGTCGGCGCCAGGCTCCTGGCCGGAAAATTTCAAGCATTGAAGCAGGCTATAAGAAGTAAATAATGGAGTGATATAAAATGTCAGGACTTTTCAATTCCATCGATATTTCGGCGTCGGGCCTGACCCTTCAGCGCAAAAAACTGGATGTTGTGGCGCAGAATCTGGCCAATGTCGAAACCACCCGTACCAATGACGGCGGTCCTTACCGCAGGAAGCGGGTGGTGGTCGAAGAGGCCGAAGAATCGATCCCGTTCCGGGCCGAAATGAACCGCGCCCAGACCAAACTCCACCGGACCAATGCCGGTCATATTCCAAGCAGTCCGCGGCATTCCAACAATACCGTGGAAATCGCGAAGACTTCCGGAGAAGAAATTCAGGACCCGGAAAATGCCTATCGCCTGGTGCACGATCCCGATCATCCCGATGCGGATGCCGACGGATTCGTGAAAGTCCCTGACATTGAAGTTGTCACTGAAATGGTCGACATGATGGCGGCCTCGCGCGCTTACGAAGCCAACACCATGGCGATCATGTCCGCTAAAGAAATGGCAAATAATGCTCTGGATATATAATGGGGAGGCTTCCATAAATGAAGATCAACAGTATTGGAATTAACACCTACCGGCAGATGACCGAACGGCCGGCGGCTAATCGCCAGCCTGCCGAAATCGAAACCAACAAGCCGGCAGAACCGACCGGGAAAATTAACATTCCGGTCCAGAAGGAAAAAATCAATTCGGACCTCGGCGTCAGAGTAAGCGGATCGAAGTTTACCGAGATGCTCTCGGCCGAAGAAAAGAAAGCCTTCGAACTTGTCTTTGAAAAATTCAATGCCAATAAAGCGAACGGCAATTCGGGCCAGGACGGCCTGGGTCGCTTTGTCGATGTGAGATTATGAGCGGAGATATCGGAACCGTACAACGTCTCGTTCCGGGACTGCAAAGCCGCCTGATCGAAAAGGTCGCGCCGGAGGAAACCGCCGAACAGGGGAAGTTCACGGAAGTCTTCGGCAATATGATTAATTCGGTCAACGAGCTGCAGCAGGATGCTGCATCAATCCAGGAACAGATGGCGGCCGGTGAAGCGGTGGACCTGCACCAGGTCATGATCGCCGTGGAAAAGGCCGGGGTATCGATGGATCTGCTTCTCGAAATCAGGAATCGTCTGGTCGAAGGATACCAGAGCCTGGTTAAAATGCCGATGTAGGCGTTTGGTTTAATCACGACTGCCATTGGAGCGGCAGCCAAAAACTAAATAGGATTTGGAATGGAGTCATTCAAAGAATACTTCCAGCGCTTTTTCGACTATCTTAAATCGCTATCTCCCGGACAAATTACCTTTCTGGGGATATTCGGCGCAGGGGCCATAGCCGGTATTGCGGTTATCTTCTTCTGGGCGAACAGCATCAGTTATTCGGTCCTGTATTCCGATCTGGAATCCGCCGACGCCGGTGAAATCGCCAATTACCTTAACGAAAACGGGGTCGATTTCAAGCTGGAAAGCGGCGGCGGGACTATCCTGGTATCGAGTGACGATGTCTATCGCCTCAGGATCGAACTCGCATCACAGGGACTGCCGGAATCCGGGCATGTCGGTTATTCCATCTTCGATCAATCCAATCTCGGTATGACCGAATTTCTGCAAAATTTGAATTTCCGGCGGGCTCTCGAAGGAGAGCTGATGAATACCATCATGCAGCTCAAAGATGTCCATGCGGCGCGAGTCCATATCGTCATGCCCAAAGAGCGGCTCTTTAAACAGGACAAGCAGGAAGCAACGGCATCGGTAGTATTGAAATTAAAACGCCAGGGGGGACTGACCAAATCGCAATTGGCCGGTATCACCCACCTGGTGGCGTCATCGGTCGAGGGATTAAAGCCGGAAAATATCTCGATCATCGATTACGACGGCAACCTGCTCTCGTCGACACTTCAGAATGACCCGCTTGCCGGCCTGACCGCCTCGCAGCTGGAAGTCCGCAAGAACGTCGAGCAGTACCTCGAAGATAAAGCGCAGACTCTTCTCGACGGCGTTATCGGATCGGGGAAATCCATCGTGCGCGTCTCCGCCGATATCAATTTCCAGCAGGCGGAACGGACGTCCGAGATATACGATCCCAATTCACCGGTCGTACGGAGCGAAGAAAAAACCAGCGAGGCACAATCGGCTCAGGATAAGCAGGAAGAGACCGCCGAAACCAAAGACGAGAAATCATCGGAAACTACCATTACCAATTACGAAATCAATAAAACCGTCGAACACATAATAAACTCGGTCGGGAATATCGACCGCCTGAGTGTCGCCGTGATGCTCGACGGGGTCAATGAAATGGCTCCCAACGCCGACGGTGTCATGGAGAAAGTGTATGTCCCGCGCCCGCAGGATGAAATAGACCGCATTTCGGCAATCGTTAAAAGCGCGGTGGGATTCGATTCGCAACGCAACGATGCCATTGAAGTCGTGAATCTGTCGTTCGATCGAACCGAGGTGGACGTCGAACGGGACAAGCTCGACCAGATGGTACAACGGGAATTCTATCTCGAAATCGGCAAGAAAGTCGGCCTGGTGCTGTTGCTCCTCCTGGGCTTCCTGTATGCCCGGAAGAAAATAAAGAAGCTGTTTAACCGTCTGTTCCCGCCGGTCGAACCGGTCGGGGAAGCGGCCGGCGCCGAAGGCGAAACTGCGGCCGACGCCGAGTCCGGAGAAGAATCCGAAGAAGAACCGGTCGTCATTACGCGGGCCAGGAAGCCGAGGCTGGTTGACCATATGCAAAAGGAAGCCTTTAACCGTCCCGAAGAAATCGCTCGGGTCATAAAGACCTTGATGTCGGCGGAGGGTAAAGAAAAATGATAAAATATGAGGCTCTTACTCCGATTCAGAAGGCCGCAATCGCGTTGATCGCCTTCGGCAGCGAAGTATCGTCGCTGGTCTTGAAAAGCCTTCCCGATTCCGACGTGGAACGCCTGACGGTGGAAATCGCCAATATGCGCGATGTTCCCGGGGACGTCGAGGAGAAAATTATCACCGAATGCCATGAGATATTCATGGCCAGAGAATATATCTCTCAGGGGGGTGTCGATTACGCCCGGGAAATTCTCAATAAAGCGGTCGGGCCCCGCCGGGCCGAAGATATCATCAACCGCCTGGAGTCGTCCTTCCATTCCAGCGGATTCAATCTCCTTAAAGAAATCGATTCCAAGCAGCTGGTAGGATATATTCAGAACGAGCATCCTCAGACCATCGCGGTGATTCTCACGCAACTTTCACCGCAGATGGCGGCGGCGGTTCTTTCAGATCTGCCTGCCGAGCTGCAGTCGGAAGTCGCCCTGCGTATCGCCACCATGGAAAAAATATCGCCTGATGTCCTGAAAGAAATCGAAGATACCCTTTCGGGGCATTTCGAATCCACCGCCAACTCCGACCTGTCGGTTTCGGGCGGGGCCAAGGCGATGGCGGAAATTTTAAACCTCATCGAAACCTCGGCGGAGAAAAACATCCTGCAGTCGATTGAAGCGGAAGATTCCGAACTGGCCGCGGAAATCAAGAACATGATGTTCGTCTTCGACGATATCGTCCTGCTCGACGACCGTTCGATCCAGCGGCTGCTCAAGGAAGTCGAATCGCGCGATCTGGCTATCGCTCTAAAGGCCGCCAGCGAAGAAGTCCGGACCAAGATATATTCCAACGTTTCCGAACGTGTCGCGGTTATGATTAAGGAAGAAATGGAATTCATGGGTCCGATGCGCCTGTCCGATGTCGAGGCTGCGCAGCAGTCGATCGTCGAATCGGTCCGCCGTCTCGAAGAGGAAGGCCAGATTGTGATTTCCGGCCGCGGCGGAAAGGACGACGTCGTTGTCTAGACTGCTTCAAAGCGCCGTTATCGATAAAAATATCGTTATCGGCAACCTGTCGTCCGATTTGGAAGCCGACCTGGTTGCCGAAGAGGCCATTCGCGAAGAATGCGGTAATGTGGAAATCGTCACTTCGGTCAGCGGCCGGAAGCTGGTCGCTATACGGCATTTCGCCGAACTGGTGCAACGGCTGCACGGCGAGAAGAGAAGGCTCATTGACGAAAAGCACCGAATCCAGGAAATGCTTCTTGACGAAATCCAGCGCATCGAAAAAGAAACCCGGGAAAAAGCCTATTCCGAAGGATACAAGAAAGGCTTCGCCGAAGGCCAAAGTCAGGGATTGAAAGAAGGTCAGCGCGAAGCCCGCGAAGTCACCGCCAATTTCGACAGCATCATCAAGGACGCCGTTCGCCAGCGGGAAGAGCTGTATCTTTCTGCAAGGCAAAGCCTGACCGAACTGGTCATCCAGATTTCGCGCAAGATTACTTTCGATGCGGCGAAAATCGATCCCGATATAACCGCCGGAATTATCGAAAAAGTCCTCGAAAAACTTACCGACAAATCCAAAATTAAAGTGAAAGTCAATCCCGACCATCTCCCGCTCCTGGAAACCCAGTTGGAAAGATTTAAAGGGGGTTCGACCTCGATCAAGGAATTATCCTTCGAGCCGGACAGCCGCGTGAAATTCGGCGGCTGCTTTATCGAAACTCCGACCGGAGACGTCGATGTCCGTCTCGAAACCCAGATGGCCATCATAGAAAGCGTCATGCAATACGGCGGAGCGTAAAAGATGCGGGCCGTACCTTTCGATATCTATTCACGGAAAATCGCCGAAGTCAGCACTATCAAGCAATCGGGCCGGGTGGTGCAAATAGTCGGTTTGATTATCGAATCAATCGGCCCGGCGGTCTCGATCGGCGACCTCTGCCGTATCGAATGTCCCGAAACGGGGGAGAAGATCCCCGCCGAAGTGGTCGGCTTTCGCGACAGCAGAATCCTTTTAATGCCGTTCGGTTCCGTTTCCGGTATAACACCCGGATCGATCGTTATCTCAACGGGAGAAAAACTGCGGATTCCGGTCGGCAATCCCCTGATCGGCCGCGTCATCGGCGGGCTCGGCGAACCGCTCGACGGCAAAGGGGCAATATTATGCCCCGAATCTCGCTCCATTGAGGGGAAAGCCATCCCGGCGATGAAAAGAAGAAGAATCAGGGAACCGATTCGCACCGGCATCAAGGCCATCGATATCATGGCCGCAGTTGGCCGCGGTCAGCGTATGGGAATTTTCGCCGGATCGGGCGTCGGCAAGTCGGTCATGATGGGGATGATTGCACGCGGCTCGACCGCAGATATAAATGTGATAGCTCTGGTGGGAGAACGCGGTCGCGAAGTCCGCGAATTTATCGAAAAAGATCTCGGCGAAGAGGGCTTAAAACGCTCCATAGTCGTCGCGGTTACCTCCGATCAGCCCTCACTTATTCGAATCAAAGGAGCCTTTGCCGCCACCGCTATCGCGGAATATTTCCGCGACCAGGGCAAAGACGTCATGCTCCTGATGGATTCCATCACCCGTATCGCCATTGCCCAGCGTGAAATCGGCCTGGCGGTCGGTGAGCCTCCCGCTACCAAAGGGTACACACCCTCGGTCTTCGCCATGCTTCCGAAACTGCTGGAAAGAGCCGGAGCGGGCGAGAAGGGTTCGATCACGGGACTGTATACGGTCCTGGTCGAAGGGGATGATTTCAACGAACCGATTTCGGATTCCGTGCGGTCGATTATCGACGGCCATGTGGCTCTATCGCGAAGACTGGCGTCGTTGAATCAGTACCCGGCCGTGGATGTTCTCGATTCCATCAGCCGCCTCATGATTGATGTTTCCTCACCAGAACATATTACACTGGCCGGAAAAGTCCGTGAAGTAATCGCTACTTATCGGGAATCGGAAGATTTGATAAACATCGGCGCCTATGTCAAAGGCTCGTCAAAGAAAATCGATTATGCCATTTCCAAGATCGATGAATTGAATGAATTCTTCCGCCAGGAAATCAAAGAGCATTGTGAATTCGATGCTATACTGGATCAATTGAAAGAAGTCATGGCCGATCGTGAAACGGTCTCCCCACCGCCGAATCCTGCCGCAAACGGCAAGACCTTGAAAAAGCAAAAAAATCCTCTGGAATACCTGAACAATATCAATGAAAAAGTTTAAATTCCGTCTCGAACCGATCCTTCGCCTGAAGGAACATCGGGAAAAAGAAAAGCAGAAGATTCACGCCGCCGCCCTGCAACAGGTGACCAATCAGGAACGAAGTCTGGAAGATATAAGAAACATGCGGTCTTCCCAGCAGGGAGATATGCGTGACCACCTTGAAGGCAGACTGAATATCAACCGCCTGATATCGTACAATCGATACTTTGCAAAACTCAACCGGGATGAACTGACCGGTAAAGAATTGCTCCGGGCATTCAACAAAAATGCCGAAGACAAGAGGCTGGACTTGGTCGAGGCCACCAAGCAGCGCAGGATTTATGAAAAGCTTCGTGAACGGCACCGGACTCGTCACGATAAAGGGCAGAACCTGCAGATCCAAAAAGAGCAGGACGAAATCGCGTCACAAATGTCCCGGCATAAAAAAACTCCCGCCTGAGGCGAGAGCCAAAAACTTTCAGTTTGTGTAAAGTCCGCAAAAATCCCTGATAGTTTTTATTTTAGGAGTAACATCTTTTTGCTTTGCTTGAAATCGTCGCTTTCAATCCGGTAGAAATACACCCCGGTGGCCAGTTCGCGGCCGTTTTCCCTGGTGTCGAAAATTACCGAATGGTGTCCCGCCGGGAATTCCTTATCCACCAGCCTCATGACTTTCTGCCCCAGGATATTTAAAATATCCAGCTTGACATGTCCGGCTCGTGGTAAATCGAATTCGATTGTCGTGGCAGGATTGAACGGATTGGGTGTATTCTGGAACAGAGCGTACTCGGTCGGAAGCACATCCGGTCTGTCGTCGTCGACATCGGTCGTTAACTTAATATCCACGAATCCCCGGGTGAAATAGGGGACGAACGAAGCTCCTCCGCCCGATATCGCCTGATGTATTCTCAATGGTGTAACTCCCAGATAACTAACCGAATCGATAACCACGGTCTCGCTCGGAGCAGCCGCCGAAACATCGAAAACAATCCTCGCCATAGCGCCGGTTCCGGGAGCCAGCGGCTCGGTATCGCCGTACTCCAGCGATATATGAATCTGCCGCAGTCCGGCATTGGCTTCCACCGTCTGGTTGGCGGCCAGCCCGCGGGTGCCATCGAATTCCACATGATCGTACAGCAGGTTCGCCGATGAGTATCCCAGCGACAAATCTATTGCTCTGACATCTTCTTCATTCTTACAGTAAATCAGGACCTCGGCCTGGCTCCCTGCCACCGCACCGATCGAATCGACCCAGATGGAATCGTTAGTCGGAGGGGCCGATAGGACCGTGATAAAACCCTTTTCGAAATCAGGATGAACGGAATAGCCTCCAACAGAATATAGTACTTTCTTTACGACTACGCCCGGCCATCTTGTAGAATCTATGGGGAAAGTACTCCCCGCCGCAACTACATCAGTCGTAAAATAGAGATTAGCCAATAATCCTGATCCCACCGGAATCGAGGGTTCGTCTCCGTCAAGCACCGGTATCCACAAATCGATGAATTCAGCCGAATCGACGAAAGAAATATCGCCAACGTCGATATACTCTACTCTGCTGCCGAGGGTTGAAAACGAATCGATCGTAAGCAAGGCATTATCGTACTCAAGAACAACTTCCACGGCATCAAGCGGGTCGTCATTTTCGAAATAAATGGGAAGGACCGCGGTTCCTCCGGGATAGGCGGTAACAGAGTCTACCGTAACCTTATCGAGAGCGAGGGCCGGAACGGCCAGGATCAAAATCAATAAACCTGAAAGTATTCTTATTTTCCTCATATGGTCCCTTCAAAGATACGCCGTCTATCTTTTTAGCAAAAGCGATGCAAAAAACCTCCATTTTTTACAGTATCTGCGGACCGTGCGGGTAATCCTGAAGAATATCAACAGGTTGTATCCGTAAGCTCAATTATAAATATACAGCCCCGCCCCGGGAATTTCAAGCGAAAATTATCCCGCTATAATCAAAGTGTGAAGCAGCTTGCATCCATTTTTCATCAGTCACAACAACTCCCCTTGTACAAAAACCCGGAAAGGGATGCGGACAGGGATGGAAATCTTTTCCCTGATTCCCTGATTTTCTCAACACCGGCCGCTGCTCTCCAACGAATTATTTCGTCCGTTACTAATTGTATTTCAAGGCGTTATGGAGCGACTGCCGCTGCCGGCGCGACTGCGGCACGCCCGTTGCATTACAGAATCGCGGAGGTATACCATTTATGATTAAAGGCTTATATCGTTCCGGTTCCGCCATGATTCCTCGAATCAGGCAGCAGGAAACAATCGCAAATAATCTGGCCAATGCGTCCACTCCCGGATTCAAGAAAGACGCCGTCTTCACGCAGGAACTTACCAGGGCCGAAGCCCGGAATCGTCCGCGCCGAACGGACTGGGAAACTCCCATGATAGACCAGGTATACACCAATTACGACCAGGGTAACTTCGAAAAGACCGGCAACGAACTCGATCTCGCCATCGAAGGTTCCGGCTTTTTCCTGATAGAAGGGGAGGACGGTTCCCCTGAACTGACCCGCGCCGGCAATTTCGCGGTCGATTCAGCGGGATATGTCATCAATCCCGAAGGAAAACGGCTCCTCAGCGAAGGAGGACCCATCAATGTCGCCGGGAATTCCGCAGTGACCATTTCCGAATCCGGAGAGGTCGAAGTTGACGGCGATATCGTCAGTACTATTCGGGTCGTCGATGTCGATGATCCCACCCAACTGGCAAAAATCGGCGATTATTCATATGTCCTTCCCGACGGAGTGGACCCGGTCCAGGCCGCCGGTTATTACGTCCGTCAGGGTTACCTTGAAGATTCCAATGTCGACGTGGTGAAGCATATGGTCGAAATGATCATCGCCTTCCGCAACTATGAGGCTTCGGCAAATTCTTTAAAGGTTCAGGACGAATCGCTTGAGAAACTTATAAATAACGTTGGCCGAGCTGTATAGGAAAATTCGCATAAGGGGTAGATATGATTAAAGGAATGCGCACGGCGGCGACCGGTATGACCGCCCAGCAGATGAACATCGACAATATTGCCAACAATCTGGCGAACGTCAATACCACCGGATTCAAACGATCCAAGGTGGAATTCCAGGACGTTCTTTATCAGAATTACCGCAGGGCCGGGACCGCTTCGGCAATCGGAGCCACCATCCCGACCAACCTCGCCATCGGTTACGGTGTCAAACCGGTATCCACGGCGCGGGAATTTTCGGTCGGAGATTTCGCTCAGACCGATAACCCGCTCGATCTCGCCATTTCAGGCAACGGCTTTTTCCAGGTGGAAATGCCTGACGGTACCATCTCGTACACCCGTGACGGTTCTTTCAAGCTTTCCTCTGAAGGAGAGCTGGTTACCTCCGACGGTTTCCGCGTCTCACCCGATATAACCATTCCCGAAGACGCCACCGCAGTCTCGGTAAGTATCGACGGTGTGGTTTCGGTGCAACTGGTGGGAACCAATGAACCGCAGGAAGTCGGCAATCTGGAGCTGGCCCGGTTCGTCAACCCGGCCGGACTTTCCGCCGTGGGGCATAACCTCTTTGTCGAAACTCCGGCTTCGGGCGAACCGATCCTGGGGACTCCGACACAGGACGGGCTGGGACAAATCGAACAGGGTTATCTGGAATTGTCGAACGTGCAGGTGGTCGATGAAATGATCAACATGATTGTCGCCCAGCGGGCCTACGAAATCAATTCCAAGGTGATCCAGACCGGCGACGAAATGACTCAAATCGCCAATAACCTCAGACGATAGAGGATAGCATGAACGCCCCGAGCAGATGGAACTGGCTCAAATGGCTGATAATCCTGACTTTCGTAACCGCCGATGGATTCGCCGGTGACGAAGTCGTGAAAGATATCCAAAACGGGATTATCAGGATGTATAATCTCGATCCCCTCAATACTGAAGTCGAAATGCGGACGAGGGAAATCCAAATCCCCGAAGGTGCCTACGACAGCCTCGACTTCAAGCAGCTTACACGAACCGAACCGCGCGGCCTGATGGCCTTCGAAATTTCCGCATACCAAAACGGCGAAAAAATCGCCGAGGACCAGGTGCGGGTTAGAATCGCATACCATGAAATCGTTTATGTGACGACCGATCGCATCGGACGGCGCGAACAAATAAATCCCGAAAAACTTACCCTCAAACGGATGGAGATTACCTCCCTGACCGACAAGCCACTTACATCGGATGATGATCTGACCGGGGTGTGGTCCCTCAAGAGTATTAAAAAAGACCAAATCCTGACCACAGGCTTGGTAGAATCGGTACCTCCCATTTTAAGCGGTCAGGGAGTCTCCATCCAATATATCAACGGTCCGCTCGAAATTACCGCCCGGGGAACCGCCCTGGAGGACGGGCAGCCGGGTGAAATGATAAGGGTCAGAAATGACGAATCCCGAAAAACGATACTCTGCACGGTGATTGATTCCAAAACGGTGCAGATTTCCAATTGATGAGGCATAGGATGAAAATGCGGAAAATATTGATACTCACGATTATCTTCCTCCTGCTCCCCTTTACCGTCAAGCTCTGGTCGGGGGATTTCGGGCAGGGGAATTCTCTGTTCACCGACATTAAAGCGCACCATATCGGTGATATTCTAACCGTGCTGGTGTACGAAAGCTCCGACGCTTCCAGCCAGAGTGAAACCAAGACCGAAAAATCGGGCTCGTTTTCCACTTCCGGCGGTCCCGGACACGGAACCCTTCGTTTTCTGCCGTTCTTCAGCGTCGACGGCTCCAATGAAGGGAGCCACCAGGGGAAAGGGGAGAACCTCAAGTCCGCGGTGCTTCGTTCGAAAATGTCGGTGACCGTTGTCGGAATCAAAGACAACGGCGATCTGATTATCGAGGGATCGCGCACCATCGGTATTTCCAAGGACAAGGAAACCCTGACTCTCACCGGCGTTGTTCGGCAAAAAGACATCAAGCCGGATAACACCATTGAATCTTATCTCATCGCGGACGCTGAAATCGCTTACACCGGCAAAGGTGCGGCCAACGACGCCGCCCGTCCCGGTCTGCTGATGCGGCTGCTTAACTGGATATTCTAAGGGAGAATAAAATATGTTGAGGGCAGTCCATACGATTTCAATACCCGCTTTTGTCGCACTGGCGGCCTTGGTTATTGGGATATTCTATTGTCCCGATGCTTCCGCCGCGACGCGGGTCAAAGATATTACCCGGATTCATAATGAGTACGAAATAGACCTGGTCGGCTACGGCCTGGTGGTCGGGTTGGATGGAACCGGCGACGGCAAAGGCTCTCCGTTCACCGCCCAATCGATTGCCAATATGATGGAGCGGATGGGAGTAACCGTCAGCGCCGACCAGATGAAAGTCAAGAACGTTGCCGCCGTCATGGTGACCGCGAAGCTTAAATCGACCACTCAAGTCGGCTCCAAAATCGATGTCTCGGTTTCTTCGATCGGCGATGCTTCATCGCTTCAGGGAGGAACCCTGATTTTGACCCCTCTGTCCTCCGCCGGGGGAGATGTCTTCGCTACGGCGCAGGGGCCGATATCAATCGGAGGATTCAACGTGCAGGTCGACGAGGGAAACAAAATTATCAATAACTACACGCTGGTCGGGCGGGTCCCGGATGGTGGTACAGTGAATCGTCCTTTAAATATCATGGGCGAAAGCAGGGATATTGTCCTGACTTTGAATTCACCCGATTATACCACCGCCACGAGAATCGCGCAGTCCATCAACAATAAGTATGGCTATGTCGCTCATATCGATAATGTCTCGACCATCAGGATAATTGTCCCCGACTCAATGAATTACAACAACGAGCGGATGCACTTTATTTCTGATATCGGCAAGATGTGGATCGACCCGGATCAAATCGCGAAGGTCGTTATCAACGAACGGACCGGCACTATCGTGGCCGGAGAACATGTCTCGCTGGCGCCGGTTGCCATCGCGCACGGAAATATTACCGTCAATATAAAGACCTACCCTTCGGTATCGCAGCCGGAACCTTTCTCGCAGGGCCAGACCACCGTCACCAACGAATACCAGATTACGGTCGATGAGTCTCCCACCCGGGTCATGCATACCAGCGAAATGGTGTCGCTGGCCGATATCGCCGAGGCTCTCAATAACCTGGGGGCGGCTCCGCGCGACATAATCGCAATCTTCCAGGCCCTGAAGGAAGCCGGTGCGCTTCGGGCGGAATTGGTGATTCTGTAATGAATGTGACTTTATTGCCGGAAGATTCCTCGGCGATCAGGCAGCCGCGCGCCGTGGAACTGCGCAATAAACCGACGATCGAGTCGGAAAAGAAAAAGCTGTACAAAGCGGCGAAAGATATCGAATCGCTCTTTATGTACCAGCTCCTCAAATCCATGAGGCAAACAATTCCCGAATCGTCAATGGGTAAAGGAATGGGACTCGGTGACGGTTTGGGAAAAGATATCTATACCCAGATGTTCGACCAGGAACTGGCCGAAAAAATGTCCGGCATAAGCGATAAAAGCCTCGCGAGCATGCTTTATAAATCGATGGAAAAGCAGGTCGAGGCCCGGTTTGGCGCCGAAAGCGGCAATAATAAAACTCCCGAAAAAATATCCCCCAATGAAATGCTCCCCGCGAGAAAATACATCGAAGTCAAACCGGAAAGGGATTTATCCCCGACTCCGCTTAAAATGAAAAGTACCAGGGGAAAAACTGTGGAATTCGATCGCGAGGAATTCGATAAGACTATCGACAAAGTCGCCGAAAAATACGAACTGAACCCCGAATTGATTCGGTCGGTCATAAGATCCGAATCGAATTTCAATCCCAGGGCGGTTTCCGAGGCCGGAGCCAAAGGGCTGATGCAGCTGATCGACACCACCGCGACCGATATGGGAGTGAAAAATATTTTCGACCCCGAAGAAAATCTCGAGGGGGGAGCCAAATATCTGAAGCAGATGCTCGACCGTTTCGGCGATATCAAGCTGGCCCTGGCGGCATATAACGCCGGCCCGGGCGCGGTTGACCGCCATGGGGGCATACCCCCATACCCGGAAACCCGGGAATACGTGAAAGGTATCCTTGCCCGGCTTCCAGCCGAGGAGACCTCCGATGAGTAAACGGATGAACTAAAGAGAATTATAAAGATGCCGAATAATCTGTACAACGATGGTTCCTATCCGGAACCGGTCCTGGAGCTGATAGCGATTCTCCAGAAAGAGGCGTCCCTCTTTGAAACGTTCCTCGATCTCCTGGAGCAGCAGCAAAAAGCTCTGGTAAAAAACGATGTCGGTGAACTCAATCGAATCACCGACATCCAGCGAGAGAAAGCGGTCGAGAGCCGACTGCTTTCGAAAAGACGGGAGAAATTAACAAAGGAGTTGGCATCGGAAGTAGGCTCGGATGGAGACCTGACCATTTCCCGACTTATCGAATGCGTTTCATCCGAACAGGCATTTGTACTGGGGCAGCTTCGCGATAGTATTCTGGATCTGAACAGCCGCATCTCGCGGATGAAATCCCAGAACGAAATGCTTATCAACCGTTCCCGTGAAAATATCATGAAGACCATGGAACTTCTGGGGAGTATCAACGCTCCCTCGGAAAATTATCGGAAAGAAGGGAAAAAGGCCGAAAACTCGCGGCCGATCGCCCTCGATAGGAGAGCCTGATGGCGGGATTATTCAGCGGACTGGAAACAGGCAAAAAAGCCCTGGCCACTCATCAGTTGTGGCTGAACACCATCGGTCATAATATCGCGAACGTCAATACCCCCGGTTATACCCGGCAGCGGGTGTCCATTACGACCACCCTCCCCGAACCGCACCAGGCGGGGCCGGTCGGTTCCGGCGTCCAGGCAACCGATATCCGCAGTGTCCGCGATCTTTTTCTAAACCAGCAGTACCGTCAGGAAAACAAGAACCTCGGTCAGTGGCAGGCCATGGAAAAGACCATGACCCAGATCGAAGCGATGTTCAATGAACCTAACGACGGCACCCTTTCCGAACTTCTGAACGAATTCTGGAACGCCTGGGATGACCTGACTCAGTTCGGCCAGACCGAATCGGCCTCGGCCAGGATTGCGCTCCTTGAAAAGACCAATCTCGTCACCGGCGAATTTCATCGATTATATAAGGGACTGCAGGACCTGCAGACCTCCATAAATAAAGATGTCGATCTCATGGTGGAAAATGTCAACAGCCTGTCGAACGAAATCGCATTACTGAATAAGAAAATTTCGCGAGAAGAAGTCGACGGCGACAAGGCCAATGATCTACGCGACCGCCGCGACCTGTTGATCGACCAGCTTTCGGAACTGGTTGACGTCAACACCCTTGAACTGAAAAACGGCGCCGTCATGGTGCAGATCGGCTCGATGATTCTTGCCGACGATCAACGTTCCATCCGGATTACCACCCAGCCGACCACGGTGGGAGGGGTGCGGGTCAGCGAACTGCGCTGGGAAAATTCCGAGAACGTCGTGCTCAGCGGCAACGGGCAGTTGAAAGGGTTGATCGATACCCGCGACGATGTCATCACCGGTTATATGGACAGCCTCAACGAAATGGCCGGGACCCTGGTATCCCAGGTGAACGCCATTCATGAAGCCGGTTACGGTCTGGATGGTACGACCGGGTACAGCTATTTCGATTCGCGGTACGATACCGCCGAGAAAATTTCGTTAGCGTTCGATATCGAACAGGATATCAACCTGATTGCGGCGTCGCAATCGGGAGAGGTGGGAGATAATGTCAACGCCCTGGCCATTGCCGATCTCCGGGAAGCGCTCATGTTCAACAACGGCAAGGCGACCATGGGAGAATACTACAACTCAATTATCAGCAAGGTGGGAGTGGAAACCAGCAAAGCGATGCAATTCCGGGAGGATTATGCGCTGCTGGTGGAACAAATTGAAAATTCGCGTCAGAGTGTACAGGGAGTGTCGCTCGACGAGGAAATGGCCCAGATGATCAAATACCAGCATGCTTTCGATGCCGCCGCGCGTGTCATCACCACTATGGACGAAGCCCTGGATATGGTCATCAACAACATGGGCTTAGTGGGAAGATAATTATAGCGGAATCGGGTAATTAAAAAACCGAGACCACGGAGGGTAAATTGTTAATACTGACAAGGAAGTTGGGTGAATCGATTACCATCGGTGATGAAATAAAAGTCACCGTCCTGGGGGTGTTCGGCCGCCAGGTCAGAATCGGTATCGAGGCGCCGTCTAAGGTAGTAGTTCATCGCGAAGAAATTTATGTCAAGATCCAGGAAGAAAACCGCAAGGCTGCCAAGTCGGTCAAGAAGGATCTGGCCAACGTGATGAAGATGCTCAAAGATAAGATTTCCGGCGAACCCGGAAAGAAAGACGCCCCCGACATCAAATACAAGAAGTCGGGAAAGAAACCGAATAAAGGGGGAGAGGATCGTCCGCACGAAGGCTGAAAATTCGGCCCGGCCGACCATTAATATCACTGTAAGGACGATTGCCATCGACTGAGGTGCAGTATGCGCGTTACAAATAACATGATCTCGAACGCGGTTATTTCCAATCTGGGAAGATCGCTCGACCGGTTTATGCTGCTGCAAAGCCAGATGTCGACCGGCCGGCGGATCAATAAATCATCCGACGACCCTATCGGCACCCATAAGGACCTGCGTTACCGGGCCACTCTTTCCGAAATCACGCAGTATCAGCGAAACATTTCCAGCAGCACCGGTCTGCTGTCCAGCTATGACAATATTCTCGGAGATATGAAAGACCTCATTCAATCGGCCAATGAACAGGCGATTGCCATGAGCAGCTCCTCCAATATCGACCCGGTCGCCAACGGAGTTTCCGCCGATGAGATTTCGCTTATCCGCCAGCAGTTGATCGATATGATAAATACGAAATCTTCCGGAAGATACATTTTTTCGGGATTTCGCACCGATACTCTTTCGGTCAGAAGCGGGCAGAACGGCTATCGCTATGACGGAGATAACGGCGTCACCAAGGTGAATATCGAGGCCGGCTCGAAAATGTCGGTCAACCTGAACGCCGCAGATGTACTATTCAAGTCCCTTTCGGTCCTCGGCGAAAATAACGATTTAAAAGCGGGGATCAACGCCGCCACGCTGCTGGCCGATCTGAACGGTGGCGCGGGAGTCGATTTAACTTACGGCGGTATGCCGGGGATGCTCGTCCTTACCGACAACAACCTCGATCCCCCCGCGAATTCAATTACAATTGATATCAGCACCGCCCTGAATTTGAATGATGCCGTTTCCCAGATAAACAACCAGCTGGCGATTGCGGGATTTACCAACATTTCCGCCGGGTACGGCGTCGAGGGAAACAACCTCCAATGGATCGTCAGCGATTCCGGACAAATTTCCGACAGCACCAAGCTCGAAAACCTCCGCACCGGCTCCGGTATAGACCTGACCACCGGTGTTCTGCGTTTCCACACCGCGGATGATTCCATCGATATCGGCATCGATATCAGCGGTGCCGAAACCATTGGCGATGTCAGGAATATTATTAACGGCAATTCCGACCTCCAGGCCGCCGGCATTATGGCAACCATCAACTTCGCCGGAACGGGACTGGATATCATCGATTCCGACTGGCCCGCCACGGAATTGATTATCAGCGACCTCGACGACAGCAATACCGCCGCATCGCTGGGAATCAAAGGAACTATCGCCGGTGTCCTTAACGGCGAAAACCTTCAGCCCCTGTCGGATTACAGCGTCACCGAAGCCGATACCGGCCAGACCGTGGCACAGGATCTGGGACTTCTCGGTTCATTCCAGTTCGATTACAGCGGCAGTGATTTGAATCCTCTGCTTCTGGCGACCACCCGCTTAAGCGATCTCAACAGCGGTCATGGTATCGACCAGGGGATTCTGAAAATTTCACAGGGGATCCGCTCGGTCGATATTGATCTTACCAATGCCGTTACCTTACAGGATGTCCTCGATTTGATAAACGGCTCCGGTCTCGATATCAATGCCACCGTCAATGCCGCGCAAACCGGGATACAAATCGAGCCGACCATCCATACCGAATCGCTGACCATCCAGGAAGTCAACGACGGGAACACCGCCCATGAATGGGGTATATACGGTTCACCCGATATTCTCGGTTCGTTGATAATCCTCGAAGAGGTTATACGCAACGGCAACGCCGACGATACTTCCAACCTGATCGACAATATGTATGACAGCATCGATCAATTGCTCAACCAGCGGTCGATGGTGGGATCTAAGGTCATCCGCCTGGAATCGGCCTCTTCGCGCCTGACCGACCTGAACCTCAATTACACGTCGTTGCTAAGCGATGTCGAAGATGCCGATTTGACTCAATTGGTCGCCGACCTCGCCACCCAGGAAAACAGCTACCAGGCGGCTTTGATTGCATCGTCGAAAATAATACAACCGTCGTTATTGAACTTTTTAACATGATAACAAATATCCATAGAATACAGGGAATGGGAAGATGAGAGTAACCACCATACGTTTCGGAGAACTGGATATACCGGATGCCAAGGTCATCACCATGGCAAAACCGATCCTCGGTTTCGAGCAGTTGAAGAGATACTGCATCATCGAAAGCGCCGATTTTGAACCATTCATGTGGTTCCAGTCGGTCGAGGACCCCGGCGTGGCCTTTATTATCGTCAATCCGCTGTTCTTCAGTCCGGAGTACCGGATCGAAGTCAACCCCAAGGAGATCGAGGAAATCAGGGTCGCCGATGTAAAGCACGTCGAAACTTACGTAATCGCCACGATTCCGGCCGACCCCGGCCGCATGAGCGTCAACATGCAGGGTCCGATCTTGATCAACACGAAAACCAGACTGGCCAAGCAGCTGGTGATGGTCAATTCCGATTACAAGCTGAAACATTACGTTATCGATCAGAAGGATTTAAACGAACAGCTCAAGCTGGAAGAAGAGCTGGCCGAAGCCGCCGTCTAAATAGGAAATTTGCGGTGCCGAAGAAAAAGACAACCGGAACGAATAAGATTAGCCCTGCACAGAAAAAATCCCGGGCAAAGATAACCGCCGGATTCAATCCCGCGGCCGCTTTACTTGATGCCTATGACCTGTATGCCGGCAACAAGCTGAACGAAGTCATTCTGAAACTCGAAAGTTTCAACCGGACCATTCTCCGCAAAAACAAAAAGCAGGCCCTTGAATACTACCGCCTGATGACCTATAGCTTGGTCAACCTCGGCGACTATGCCGGAGCCGAAATAATGTGCCGGTCGGGGCAGGAACTCGATCTTACCGATCCCGATTTCTATTTCGCCGATTGCTTTATCGCCTTGAACTACAAGGAATATAGCAGAGCGCTCGAAGCCGGGCTCAAATACCTCGACCTGTATCAATCTCTTGCTGAATCGAAATTCAAGAAATCCCTGTTAAGTTACGGCAGGGAGCATCTTATATACAATTATCTCGGTGTCGCGGCCAGGGCGAATGACGATATCGCAAAAACCGTTGAATATTTCGAGAAGGCCATCGCGGCTCGCCCCTCGAATCCCAATGCCTACTTGAATCTGGCGAATTTCTTCTTGCAGGCGCGGCGGTACGACGAGGCGGAAAAGATAATCAATCGGGGCATGAAAGACTGCTCGCAGGTCCAGGAACTGCAGATGCTCCGCAAAACCCTGGAAAACCGCGCCACGGTATCCGCTTGTATGATCGTCAAGAACGAAGAAGAGATGCTTCCGGGATGCCTCAATTCGATCCGCAGCTGGGTGGATGAAATCATTATTGTCGATACCGGCTCCACCGATCGCACCGTCGAAATCGCCAAAGAATTCGGCACCAAAATATTCCATCAGGACTGGACCGGCAATTTCTCGTTCCATCGCAATCACTCCATCGACCAGGCCGCCTGCGACTGGGTGTTTATTATCGATGCCGACGAAGAAGTCGACCAGGCCCATATCCCGCTCATCAAACAGGCCCTGGCGCAACAGGACTACCGTACCGTTACGGTCAACGTTTACAACATGGATCCAACCGACCGCCGCATTTCGTCCCATTTGCCTTCCATAAGATTTTTCAGGCGGGAGAGCGGCATCCGCTACGACGGAATCGTGCATAACCAGCTTCAGTATGATAAAGATGAAAAGACGCTCAAGGCCGAAATCAGCATCTGGCATTATGGGTACAATTTGTCCTCCGACAAAATGGAGCGGAAATTCGAACGGACCCGCGCGCTCCTGGAGAAACAGATCGAAGAGAATCCCGATTTCGCCTTTGCCCATTTCAACCTGGCCCAGTTGTACCGCAGTGTCGATTATGAAGACAAACCGGATGCCCATGAAAAGGCCATTTATCACGCCGCCAGGACCATCGAGCTGACCCCCGAACATAAAACCATTCATCTGATGGCGCATTACCAAAAAGCTTCCGCACTATATAAATTGAACCGATACCGTGAAGCCGAAGAATATGCCTTGAAGGCGCTGAAACTGAAGGACAATTATCTCGATCCCCTGATGCTCCTCGGACATATTTATGTCGGAAAAGGGGAGTACAATAAGGCTCGGGATTATTACAACCGCTATTTAACCGAACAGCAGAAAGTATCGGCCGAGGCCCTCAAAGAGGATATCCTTCTGGTATTCATCGAAGCGCGATACATTGCCCATTATAATCTGGGATTGCTCGAAGAATATTCCGGCAACTTCGAGGCGGCCGAGAAGCATTTCATTAAAGCCTACGAAGAACACGGTGTTTTCGAAAATATCTGCCTCCGCCTGGCCCGAATCTATCTCAATCGCAATGACCTCGATTCCGCCGCGAAATTCGCCGACGAGGAATTGGTTAAAAATTCCGTTTCCTCGGAAGCGCATCTTATCAGGGCCCGCTGTTTCGAACTTAAGGGGATTCTTGACGGTGCCGCCGAGCAATATGAACTGGCCGTCAAATATAATACCGGCGACGAAAGCATCGACTTGAAAGCTGGGACCTATTTTGCCAACAACGGACAACTCCATCGTGCCGCCGAAATATTCGAAAACCTCTGCCGCAAAAACCCCGGAAACATCGGCTATCAGCGGGATCTGGGTGATATTTATCTCGGTCTCGGAAAAAACCATGAAGCCCTGGAAAAATATACCAGCTATCTCGGACAAAACTCATCCGATATAGAAATTCGAATCAAAATCGCCGCCTGTCATTTTCGTTTGGGAGAATTTGACAAGGCGGAAGTATTTTATACTCAGGCCCTTGAAAACGACTCGAATCTCGGGTATTTATATCGGAATTTGGGGTTGACCAAGTTTCATCTTGAAAAATACAAAGATTCGCTGGTCCTTTTGACAAAATATCTGGAAATTGCTCCGGAAGATCTTGTGATAGAATCCGCAGTCGGAGCATGTCTTTATAAGACAGGTAATTATGCCGAGGCTATAAACCATCTGGAAAAGTATTTGCGACACAATCCCACCGGGGTGGAAGCGCTGTTTTACATGGCAGACTGTTATCGCAACCTTGGTTATGCCGATTCGGCGATCCTCGGTTTTACACAGGTATTAAAATTGGCCCCTGGCCATGAGGCGGCTCAAAAAACGCTGGCCGAACTGGTGCCCTCTAAAGCCCAGATACTACATTGAAATACGTCCTTTAAACTCCGGTTTAGGACAGTCGATTCATAAAGTTTTATCTCCAAATGCCGATTATTCTAATCAGAAAAGTGAAAAAGCAAATTTTAAGAAAAAGGCGTTAAAGTTAATTAATTAAAACATAGGGGAGGATGATAAAGGGAAGGAAAACAATTAGGCACTGATTTTTTAATAGGAAGAGTGACATCGGATGAGTCTCGGACCAATGGTCCGGAAATGAAGTATAGGGGAAAGGAAATCCCGATCATTCCAAGGAGGAAATGATAGATGTCACTTCGCATTAACAACAACATTGCCGCGATTGATGCCCACCGGAACATGGTAAACACGACGATCGGCCTGTCCCAGTCGATGGAAAAGCTGTCGTCGGGTTATCGCATTAACCGTGCTGCCGACGATCCGGCAGGTCTGGTTATTTCCGAACAGTTCCGCGCTCAGATCGCCGGTCTGAACAAGGCGATTTCGAACTCCGAAGGATCCATCAACATGATTCAGACCGCTGAAGGCGCTCTTACCGAATTGAACTCACTGCTGGTCTCCATGAGAGAACTGGCTATTCACGCTGCCAATGAAGGCTTCAATGACACCGCTCAGCTCGAAGCCGACCAGGCTGAAATTGACAACGCCGTTAAGACCATCGACCGTATTGCCGCCAACACCCAGTTTGGTACCAAGAAGCTGCTCGACGGCTCCAATGCCAACGTTGCGGCCTTCACGACCGACGGTGCTTCCGGCGTGACCATCCGCGAAAGCTATTTGTCGAACGGCGATCACTACATTTCCGCCGTCAAGACCACCGAGTCAAGTGCTGCTCTTAACACCACTACCAGCGGTGTTTCGCTCGATACGGCTTTGGCCCCGAGTGGCCAGCCGACCAACCTGACCGACGGCGTGCACAATCTCGACGTTATTCAGACCTCTTTTGCGGCTCTCAAGAATAACGGTTCTTCCGTGATTGCCACTGACAACTGGAGCAACGGTATCGTTTTCGGCGCGGGTGCCGCTCAGGCGACCGCCATGGGTAATGCCAACCTCGCGGGTGGTTTTACCTCGGTGAACAATGGAACCTACTCTTTCCACGTTGCCTATCAGAACGGTTCTACGATATCCGCCACGATCGACCTTTCTTTCACGGTTGATCTGGCCGACGCCGCGACCTACGCCTCTACCGATGCTCGCGACGATCTCAATACCGCTATTACCGGCACCGCTCTCGACGGTCAGGTTCGTGCCACCATCATTGGCAACGAACTCGGCTTTGAATCCGTGGGCGTCGGCAGCAATCATTCCGTGGCCGTTCAGGCCTGGAGTGGCGCCAGCGATTTCGTCGCCGGCACTTATACCGCCGCCGGTTCTCAAAACGGTACTGCCGTTGCCGCACTGGCCGGCTGGGTAGCCGAATCCGGTCGTGGTGTTGCCGATCAGAATCTCCGGCTTGAAGCCATTGTCAACGATACTTATGATAACTCTGCCAACCAGACCGTTACCATTCAGTTCGCGGCTGGTGCTGCTGCTATCACCACTATGGCGGCATTGATTGCCACCATAAACGGTCGTCTCGATGACGCCGTCGGTACCGGTTTCGGCCTTGCCGCCACCGGCGTCCAGAACGTCCTGGCTCAGGCCGGCGGTCCGGACAGCAACCGTGTCGACTTCACCCTTGCCGATCAGGGTTCTGCTTACACCATTAAGGTCCTTGATGCGGCCGTCACCGGTGAAGGTTCCGCGGCTACCGCTCTTGGCGCTTCCGTTGATACCGTCGCCTGGGAAGGCCGTGATGCCATGGTTTCCCTGGACGGTTATATCAACACTCTCGACCGTGTCGATTACGGCGTTGCCCGCGATTATACTCTGTATAGCGCGGCTGACGGCGATGCCGACCGCGGTTCGGTCGGAATTACCGTCGACGGTCTGTCCTCCACTGGCGGCGGCGTGTCGCTCGGTAACCTGCTGCTCACCGTTCAGGCTGCCCGCTTCAACGTCAGCCTCGACGGCAGCTCGTCCCAGACCGTTATTGCCGGCGAAGACACTGTCATCTACGACAATACTCGTGAAGAATCGATCAAGATCAACATCGGCCTGACCGCTGATGGCGGTGCCGAAACCATTTCGAACACCGACCAGTCGCTGGTTTTCCAGATCGGCGCCAACGTCGGCCAGACCGCCAAGATCGCCCTTCGCGACATGGCTGCTTCGCAGCTCGGCAGGAACGTCACCAACAACATGTTCGATTCGCTTGCCAAGATTAACGTTATGACCGTTGAAGGCGCCCAGGATTCACAGGCCATTATCGACAATGCCATTAACGAAGTCTCCACGACTCGTGGCACGCTCGGTAGTTTCCAGAAGAATACTCTGGAATCCAACCTGAGAAACCTCCGGATCGCCTCTCAGAACCTGCAGTCGTCGGAATCCAATATCCGCGACACCGATATGGCTTCCGAAATGTCCAATTTCGTGAAGAACCAGATCCTGATGCAGGCTGGCACCGCGATGCTTTCGCATGCCAACCAGATGCCTCAGGTGGTTCTGTCGCTCTTCGGTTAATACCGATACCTCTATACCGGCGGGAGGATTCACTCCCGCCGGTTTTTTTATGCCGGAAACCGAACATATTCCTGATTCCCAAGCCTCTTCTAAAACTGAAAAAAAACCCAAAACTTCCGATAAGATAAATAGATAGAAAGAATCCCCGCCGGAAGGTCATAGGAATGCGCCTGTTTCTTCCGTTGGGTATTGGAACATAAATAGGGAAACTTTGACCGGGAGTCGAAATGCCAGGATCGCAGTCCATAGAAGGTATTGTATCGGGACTCGATATCACCAGTATCGTTGATAGTATCATAGAAGCCGAACGCCAACCTGTTACCGTTCTTGAACAGGATAAGACATACAAAACGCAACAGGCGGCTGCCTATAAGGCCATTCTCGCCAAATTCATGAGCCTGGAAACATCTGCCAATCTCCTGAAACGAGAAAGCCAGTTCCAGCGATACGATATCAGCGTATCCGATGAAACCATCCTCACCGCCTCGGCCGCCAGCAATGTCGCTTTCGGTACTTATAAGGTAAGGGTGGAACAACTCGCCCAAAATCACCAGATTGCCAGCCAGGGATTCGATGAAACCACCGAATCGCTGTTCGGCACCGGCACCATTAAACTGGCTCTTGGGACCGAAGGATTTACCACCATCGATATTACTTCGAGTAACAATACTCTGATCGGAATCAAAGATGCCATCAATGCCGCCGATGCCGGTGTTACCGCTTCGATCGTCAATGATGGTTCTTCTTCGAAAGCATACCGCCTGCTTCTTACCGGGGATAGTACCGGGGCAGGCGAGGATATTAATTTTGAAATCGATTTGTCGGGCGGGGAGACCCTTGATTTTGTCAACGGTTCTTTCGATAATCCCGAAACGGTTTCATTCTCCAACGACACAACCTCGGCTGTCTCGCTCGGTTCGACCGCGTCGTTTTCCGGCGACCGGAATAAAATTTACACTTTCACGGTACAAAACAGCGGGACCATCGGTTCCGACAATATCACCATCAATTGGAACGACGGCACCAATAGCGGTTCCATCCTGGTCACCGAAGCGGACAGCGAAGTGGACGTCCTTTTGGAGGGACTCGAATATGACGGCTTGAAACTGGCTTTCTCGTCCGGTCTACTCACCGCCGGAGATACTTTCCAGGTCGGGACTTTCGCGCCGACTCTTCAGGATGCCACCGACGCCAAAATTTCCATCGGCGGCGGAGGGAGCGGCTCGCCGATTATTGCCACTTCCAAGACCAATGTCTTCAAGGATGTCGTCCCCGGACTGACCCTGAACGTGAACAATACCAACGATCCCGATAATGCCAACGACAGCATTACCATTAAATCCGCCCGCGATACCGCGGCGGTCAGGGATTTCGTACAAAATTTCGTCGATAAGTACAACGACGTCATGGATTTCATCGAAGATCAATTCACCTATAATACCGACACCACTGAATCGGGGGTTCTCTTCGCCGACTACAGCCTTCAGATCATGCAGTCAAGCCTGCGCATTGCCACCACTTCGACTGTTAAAGGGCTGGGTCAGTTTATCAACAGCCTTTCTGCCATCGGAATTCGTTCCGATGCCTCGGGACGGCTGGCCATCGCCAATGCTTCAGCCCTGACCAAAGCTATCGATGAAGACTTCGACAATTTCGTCAAGCTGTTCATTAACACCGGGACCTCCTCCAACAATGCCATTGAATTTTTATCCGCCGCCAACGAAACCGCGTCGGGCGTATCTTTCAACGTCGATATCACTCAGGCGGCGACTCAGGGATACTACCAGGGAGCGGCTATAAACGACCCCTCGGTTATCCCGCTGGTTATCGATTCGACTCACAATGAATTCCAGATATCGGTGGACGGCCGCCATTCCGAATTAATCAAAATCGCGGATAAAACCTATAATTCCGGCGAAGAACTGGCCGAGGAACTCCAGAACCGCCTCGATAACGACGATAACATCGGCGGACGGGGAGTCAAAGTTGAATGGGTCGATAACGGGGACACCGGCTATTTGAAACTTACCAGTAACACTTACGGCGATACCTCCCGCATCGAAATGCTCACCACTACCAACACCGCCAATCAATACCTCGGTCTGCACCAGGGAACCACGGTGCGGGGCAGAGACGTTGAAGGGACCATAAACGGTGAATCCGCGACCGGCATCGGGCAGATTCTCGAAGGTGACGAAGACAACGAAACCACCGCCGGCCTGCGGTTGAAAATCACCTTCGATGAAGAAAGTATCACCCAGGATTACGAAGGAAATATCACCGTCATCAGGGGACTCGGTTCGATCATGGAACAGGCCCTGAATAATATGACCAAGGCGTCCGACGGTATCATCGACCGGCGTATTACCTCGATTAACAGCCAGGTTTCCGATTTGGAAACGCAGATCGCCAATTACGAAGCCCGGCTGGAACGCCGCCGCACCGCTCTGTACGAGCAGTTTACCGCCATGGAGACCGCTCTGTCGGAATACGAGTCGATGTCGACATATTTATCTCAGCAGCTGGAAAGCATTCAATCGAACTTTAACGTCATGTTCAATTAATAGGAATACCATGAATAAGAAACTGTACACGTACCAGATGATCGACTCCGCGGGGAAATCCACCCCCGAACTGCTTGTACAGGTGTACGATGGAGTTGTCCGCAAAATGCGGGATGCCATCACTGCCTGCAAGGAGGGCAACGACGATGCCGCGCAGGCCGCCCTGGAAAAAACCAAAACCGTGATGGTCCACCTTTACACTTCGCTCGACAACGACAAGGGAGGGGATATCGCGGTCAAGCTGGGGCAGCTCTATGCCTATATCGTCGAGCGGATTATTTATACCCAGGCGACGAAAGATACCAAAACTATTGAGGAATGTATCGGGATCCTCGAAAATATCCGGTCCGCCTGGGCCGAACTCGCCCGGCAGAATAATTCCGAAACCAAACAGGATAAGATAGAAAACAAGCCCACCCGAAGACTTTCGGTATCGGTTTAGCGAGGCGGATAAAATGGAATACAACGAAATCACGCAGCTCGAACGGGAACTGGTCTTTATCCTGAAAGAGGAATACTCTTTCTACCAGTCTCTTTACATCCTTATTGACAAGCAGAAGGATATGATTAAATTCGAAAAGGATGAAAAGCTGCTCGATCTCTATACCGAAATCGAACGGTGCCATAAAAGAATTCAGGAATCGGAAACCAAGATTGCTTCAATGAAAGAAAAGAACCCGAAATATTTCCATATCGCTTCGGCCGCGCCGGAAGTGCGCAAACTGGTGAACAGTATTATCACTCTGGTAAAGAAAAACATCAGTCTCGTCAAGGAAAATGAAGCGTATTTGAAATCACGGCATGGCCGGATTAAAACCGAGCTGCTGGAACTTAAAAACAGCAGCAAACTGCTTAAGTACATTCGCGAGGCTGATCCGGCCCCGCTGTTTGTTGATAATAAGAACTGAAGATATTAAAACTTCCGATTCGGATTCGGAGGTAACCAGATGAAGATCGGACCGATAAACAGAGAGAATCTCCCGCTTGACGAAGGGGAGGGACCTGAAAACAAGGCTGGAAGCCGCGAAACACGGCCCGGAGAGAAAAAAGACTCGCTGGAATTATCCGACGATGCCAGGAACCTGCAGCAGAAACCGGGCGGGAAAGTCGACGGTATGGCGCAGGAAAGGCTTCGCGAAATCAAAGAAAGAGTCGCCCGGGGATTTTACAGCAGATCCAAAGTGATGAATAAAATAGCTGAAAAATTAACCGGCGACGACCTCGTGGAAATTTCCTATCTCCAGGCACGGTACCCGGATTTATTCGAGGGACTCGATGACCGGGGCGAATCGAACGACGATGAGCCGTCAATTGATGAGGAAAAAGAATAATCTTCAATAGAATGGTACAATATTCATGAATCCAATTAATTCTACAGCGGCGGTAGAACCGGAGGTCAAAATCAAGAAGATCATCGGCAGCATCAGGAACCTGCCCACCCCTCCGATTGTATTCGAACAGATCCAAAAGGTCCTGAATGATCCGAATACTTCGGTAGGAGACGTAGCCTCCATCCTTTCCGAAGACCCTGCCATGTCGGTGAAAGTCCTGAAGCTGACCAACTCCGCTTTCTACGGCCTGCAGCGGGAAATCGATTCGGTTAAACATGCGGTCATGATTATCGGCCTTGAAGCGGTCAAGAACCTCGTCCTGTCTGCGTCGGTCTTGAATATGTTCAAAGCCAACGACAGCAACAAAGAATACCACGAGGTTTTCTGGAGGCATTCTCTGTCAGCGGCCTTTTCCGCAAGACTCCTGGCCAAAAATTTCCGCAGCGGAGAAATCTTCAATCCCGACCCGGCCTTCTCCTGCGGGCTGATTCACGACATCGGTAAAATGATTATCTGCTGCTTTATGCCGATGGAACATGCCAAAATAATGACCATGCTGAAAGAAAATCCTCACCGGGCCGAGCGGGAATATGAAATGGAAATCCTGGGATTCGACCACGCCATGCTGGGCAAAGAACTGTCGATGCAATGGAAACTGCCGGACCGCATGGCCGATGCCATCGGATTCCATCATAATCCGACCGTTCCGAACGATAGCGAAGACTTCGCTTACCTCATTTGCTTGTCGGATTACGTCGCACATATGAGTACTATCGGCGATTCGGACGATGCCCCTGAAAAAAACAACATCCCCAAACAGGTATTCGAATTTTTCGGCGTCGAAGCCAACGAATTAACCTCCCTCCGGGCGCAGCTGATCGAAGAATACATGAAGGCCGAAACCTTCCTGAAAATCGCCGGCATGGCGTAATTGCTCGACAATCTTTTGAAAGCCCCCGCATCAAAGGGGGCTTTTTGTTTTATAGTACAAACCCTCTCTTGCAAACAGCAGTAATAAGGGTAGATTCCGGACTCGGAGGTAAATATGCCCAATAAAGTATTCTATATCGTCGATGTCTTCGCGGAAGAACCGTTCGGAGGCAACCAGCTGGCGGTTTTTCTGGACGGTTCGCAGTACCGCGATGACACAATGCAGAAAATCGCCCGCGAGATGAATTTCTCCGAAACTACTTTTATCATGTCCAACCGGGAAATAAACGGCTCCTGGCCGGTGCGGATCTTTACTCCCCGAGAAGAAATCCCTTTCGCCGGCCATCCCACCATCGGAACCGCATATGTCATTCAGACCTTTCTAATAAAAAAACCGGTCAAACGTATTGTCCTTAAGGAAAAAGCCGGGGATATCCCGGTTGACTTATCCTATGTGAATGATCATCCCGATATACTGACCATGACTCAATTACCGCCGACATTCGGAAATCGCGCCGATATTGATGTTATCGCGGAAATCATCCGCCTTAATCCCGAGGATATTGACAAAAGATTCCCGCTGGAGGTCGTCTCCACCGGATTTCCGGCTTTGATTATCCCTCTGAAAACTCTCGATGCCCTCAAACGGGCATCGCTCCATCGGGATAAGTATTATTCCTATGTCAAGCATTTCGATACCGGGAATTTCTGCCTCTTCGCGCCGGAAACGCGTAGCCGCGAAAACCAGCTGTCAGTCCGGATGTTCGCCGAGTCCCTGGGGGTTCCCGAAGACCCCGCCACCGGAAGCGCCAATGGCTGCCTGGCGGGATATCTGGTCCGTCATAATTATTTCGATAAGGATGGGATCGATATTAAGGTCGAACAGGGTCATGAAATCTGCCGCCCCTCACGGCTTCACCTGTATGCAAAAAAACGAGAAAAGGATATTCTGGTCAAAGTGGGAGGAAAGGCAAACCTCTTTTCCAAAGGGGAGATTCTAATGCCTAACCTTTAATGCGATTGACATCCTCCTCTTTACCGAGCACCATCAGGATATCGCTGGATCTGATTGTATAGTCCCCTCCGGGGACGTGAAGATATTCCCCCCGTTCGGAATGCTTAATCGATACCACCTGGATATTGTATTTATTTCGCAAATCGAGCTGCTTCAGCTTTTTCCCGATGAATTTCTCGGGCGGCTTCATCTCCACCACGCAGTATTCACTGGAAAGGGGGAGGAAGTCGATAATATTGGGACGAGCCAGCGAATGGGCAAGTTTGATTGCCATTTGTTCTTCCGGGATTATGGCCTCGGCAGCGCCTACTTTCTTCAGCACCTTGGCATGATCGGAACTGGCCGCCTTGACGATGATATGTTTTGCTTCGAGTTCATTCAGGTATAGCGTGATCAAAATCGCGGCATGAGCATCCTCGCCGGTGGATATGATAAAATGGTCGAACTGCTTCGGCTCCAGGTTCTCCAGGAAATTCCGGTCGGTGGCTTCGGCGATGATTGCCTGGTACACATCCTCCTGGATAGCCTGCACCTTCGCCTTATCGTTGTCGATTGCCGTTACACGGCAATCCATCGCTGTCAATTCCCGGGCGACTTTGGCACCGAAATTCCCCAAACCTATTATCGCGAATTGCTTCATATAGTTCTTTTCCTATCCTACCATTATCGGTTCCTCGGCGTAGACAATTTCCCCTTTTTGCGGAGGTTTCGCCAGTGCATAGGCCAGAGTCAAAAGTCCGACTCTCCCTATAAACATCATGATCATAATAACTATTTTGCCCGTGTTCTCCAAATCCGGCGTTATTCCCATGGAAAGCCCCACCGTACCAAAGGCAGATATGATTTCGAAGGCATGCTCCAAAAACCATCCCTTTGTCGCAACATGAGAAGCCGGAAGGCTCTCCATAAATAAAAATACCGACAACATTATCAGAATGATAATAATCGAAAGATGAAAAATCGTAAACGCCCCACCGACCGTCTCTCTGGTAAATGCTCTCCTGAACGCCGAGGCCCGTGACCGTCCCCGGAATCGATTCACGATCACCAATATGACGACTGCGAAAGTCGTGGTTTTTATCCCTCCGCCGCACGATCCCGGACAGGCACCGATGAACATCAATATCATCGTTATTAACAGGCTCATATCTGAAAATGATCCTTGAGATATGGTATTAAAACCCGCCGTCCGTGACGTCACCGTCTGGAAAAAGCAGTTTGCAACCCCCCCCGCAATTCCCATCCGCGGAAAGATATTATCGGCTTCTGCCAATGAATAGACAATAGTGCCCCCGACAAGGAGTATTAAGGTTACCCATAAACATAATTTGGTGTGCATCGAAATCTTGAATTTCCTCGAATAGGCTGCCGCGATTAATTCGCGAACCACCACGAACCCCAACCCTCCCGCAATGATGAGGAAGGAAAAAATGAAAATCATCGGATAGTCCGTGCTGAATGATTCCAGGCTGTCGCTGAATGTGGAAAATCCGGCATTGCAGAAAGCCGAAATCGCGTGAAAAATGGCCGTGAATATCGCCTGGTCAGGACCCATTTTATCCTGAAACTGCCAGAATAACAGGACTGCACCGACTCCCTCCACGATTATTGTAGTCGTAAAAATAGCCATAATCATATGCAGCGGCCGCACTTTTATACTACTTTCCATGGTCTGCGAAAGACTTAGGCGTTCATTCAAAGTTAATTTGGTCCCCATCGAAATCATAAGCATGGTGGCAAAGGTCATTATTCCCAATCCCCCCAGCTGTATCAATCCCAATAATACTACCTGACCAAAAAGCGATAGCCTCTGGCCGATGTCTATCACCGACAGCCCGGTTACGCATATTGCCGAGGTCGCCGTGAAAAGGGCATTGATAAACGCTAGCGGCTCACCGCTACTGCTTACCGGCAAAGCCAAAAGAATCGCCCCCGCCAAAATCGCGGCGAAGTAATAGAAAAGAATTCTTCGTCCGGGGTTAGTTCCAAGTAATTCCATAAAATCCAGACCGTTTTATCGTTGGGGTCAGTTTCCCACTATTTCCGGTTAATTGGCAATCTTCATATATGATATTGTTTTATTTTTTAGTCAATTACGATTCTTGACAAACCGTCAATAAATCCTTTTAATTCCCCTTTTAAATTTAAAGGCAGACATGGATTTAGAATTATTCAACTACGACCTCCCGGAAGAACTTCTGGCCCTCTATCCCGCCAAACGTCGCGACGGCTCGAAATTGATGTCCCTTCGCCGCGAAAGCGGAGAAATCGGCCACCACAAATTTTCGGATATCATCGACTTCCTCAATCCCGGTGACGCCCTGGTTTTGAATAATACCAAGGTCTTCAAGGCCCGTCTGCGGGCCCGCAGAGCCTCCGGGGGACGCGTCGAAGTCTTTCTCCTAGAAGAAATTAAGCACGAAGGGAGGATTTCCTGGGTGGTCCTGACTCATCCCGGCCGCCGGGTAAAGGAAGGGGAAGTCCTTTACGTCGGTGATATGGACGGCGTCGAAGTCGTCAGGAAAAACCCCGACGGCAAATCCATCGTCCGCTTCCAGAGCCGTACCGAGGCCGAACGCATCATAAAGCGTTTCGGCGAAGTCCCGCTCCCCATTTACATTCACCGCGAACCGGATAAAAGCGACGAATCCCGCTACCAGACCGTCTACGCCCTCGGAACCAAAGACAAATCGGTAGCTGCCCCCACCGCCGGGCTCCATTTTACCCAGAAAACCCTCGATAAGATAAAAGACAAAGGAATCAAGATTATTCCGATTACTCTCCATGTCGGCTACGGTACTTTCAAAACCGTCAAGACCGATAATATCGAAGACCACACCGTCGACCCCGAATTTGCCGAAATCACCAAATCCGCCGCCAAGGCCATTTCCCGCATCAAAGAAGCCGGCGGTAAAGTCGTCGCAGTCGGAACCACCTCGGTCCGTACCCTGGAATCGGCGGAAGTCAAAGACGGGGAAATCCTTCCGTATACTGGCAATGTCGACCTTTATATCAAGCCCGGCCACGAATTCAAAGTTGTCGACAAAATGATAACCAACTTCCATCTTCCCAAATCCTCGCTGATAATCCTGGTCTCAGCTTTCGCCGGACGAGAGAACATCATGCGGGCCTATCGCGCCGCCGTGGAAAACCAATACCGCTTTTATAGCTATGGCGATTGCATGATTATCCACTGAAAATTTTAAACTTTTTTCCCCCTTTGCCCCTCTTTATATTAATTATCTATGAGCACCATAGCCATAATCGTCGCTGCCGGACAGGGGAAAAGATTCGGCGGAAAAATCCCCAAGCAATTCCGCATGGCCGGTGATAAACCGCTTTTGAGCCACACCATCGCGAAATTTGAACGGGCCGCTTCCATCGACGAAATCGCGGTCGTGGTTGCCGAAGAACATCTCCTGTATGTCCGCGAAAAAATCGTCCAGCCCTACGGCTTCCAAAAGGTGAATAGGATTGTCTCGGGAGGGCCATCGCGCCAGGCTTCGGTCCGCCGGGGACTGGAAAGCATCCCTTTTGCCACGTCGTATGTTGCCGTCCACGATGGTGCTCGCCCGCTAATAAGCCCTTCCGATATTGATAAAGTCGTAGCCCTTGCCCAAAAGGAACGGGCCGCCATCCTCGCCCGACCTGTAAGTGACACCGTCAAAAGGGTGGAGGCCGGTTTCATCCTTTCGACTCTCGACCGCACCAAGCTTTACCTTGCCGAAACGCCGCAGGTTTTCCAGTACGATATCCTGATGCGCGCTCACCAGTTGGCGCCCGATGACCTTTCCGCCTCCGACGATGCCAATCTGGTCGAAGCCATGGGCTTCAAAGTAAAAACTTTGATTCCCGAATTTCCCAATCCCAAGGTTACTGAAGAAAACGATTTGGAATACATTAAGCATTGTCTGGGAAAAACCAATGAAGCCTGAAATCCGCATCGGCATGGGATACGATTCCCACCGCTTTGCCTACAACCGCACCCTGGTTATCGGAGGAGTTATAATCCCGTACGAAATGGGCCTCGATGGACACAGCGATGCCGATGTCCTGCTGCACGCCATCGCAGATGCCCTCCTCGGAGCGGCCGGCTTGGGGGATATCGGACGGCATTTCCCCGATACCAACGAAGAATTCAAAGACATCAAGTCGACCCTTCTCCTGGCCCGCGTTTTCGAATTGATCGTTAAAGAGGGCTACCAGGTAGGTAACGTGGATACCGTCATCATCGCCGAAGAACCGAAAATGAGCCCCCATATTCCCTCTATGCAGGGCAAAATCGCACGTATTCTCTTAATACCGGAAAATAGTATTTCAATTAAAGCCACCAGTAACGAGCAGATGGGATTTATCGGGCGCAAGGAAGGTATTGCCGCCACCGCTGCCGCACTCATTTACAAGGATAATGGAACAGTCGCTGCAGCTGATTAATGAAATCCTCGACCGGATTTTCGCCTACGGTCCCTTCTGGATTTACGCCGCCCTGTTTCTGGCCGCATTCATCGAAAATATTTTCCCCCCCTTTCCCGGAGATCTGGTTACTCTTTCAGCCGGAGCCATCGCGGCCTCGGGGAGGCTTAACGTCTGGATCGCCTATTTTGTCATAAATCTCGGAGGCATTTTGTCGGTGGTCCTGCTGTACTATCTCGGAAAGAACCTGGGTAGAGAATATTTTATTCGGAAAAATATGAAACTGATTTCCCGCGAGGATATCTACCATCTTGAAAAATGGTTCAAACGAAGGGGAGACCTTCTTTTGATATTCAACCGCTTTATTGTCGGAGTCCGCGCCGCCATTGCCGTGATTTCCGGCCTGTCTGCATATAATCAATATCGGACAATTCTCCTGATGTCCATCTCATTTCTCCTTTTTAATGTCCTGGTGTTGTTCAGCGGCTATCTCTTCGTCTCCAATTTCGAGACTATTATCGAATATTTCCATATTTATGAAAATCTCGCCTGGCCGATAATAATCATTGCGGTGATTCTCTTTATTGTGTACAAAATTCGTTCAAGGAAGAATTATGGAGCATAAATTAAAAGTGCTGGTTCTGGCCGGAGGAAATTCCTCGGAACGCGCCGTCTCGCTCACCAGTGCCCGGGCCGTAACCGAAGCCCTTCAGCGTAACGGTTACAGCGTCATGGCCATCGACAGCGCCAGCGGCCAAACCCTGCTCGACGACAGCGGCCGTTTCATGCTGAAGGCCGACGATAAATCTCTCTCTAAACTTGGCGTGGAAGCGCCACAAAGCCTGGTAATTTCCAAAACCCTCGATAAGAAAGAATACAAGAATATAGATCTTGTTTTCATCGCTTTGCACGGAGGAGCCGGCGAAGACGGAACCATTCAAGCCATCCTCGATCTAGCCGGCATCAAATACACCGGTTCGCGTATGCTGGCTTCGGCTCTGGCCATGAACAAGGCCATGTCCAAAAAACTGGCCGTCTCCGAAAATATCCCGACTCCGAAATGGCTCCTGTTCGAAAAAGGTAAATTGAAGAGCGTCGACCCAACTCGTCAGATCCTCAGGGAGTTCCCCCTCCCGTTGATCGTCAAACCCAACAATTCCGGTTCCACGGTCGGTCTGACTCTCGTAAAAGAGGCTGCCCGGATCAAACCGGCGCTGGAAACCGCTTTCAAAGAAGGGATTCAGGCTGTGGTCGAGCAGTACATCAAGGGGAGAGAAGTCACCTGCTCGGTCCTGAATGGAACCCCGCTGCCGATTGTCGAAATCATCCCGAAAAACGAATTGTATGATTACCAATGCAAGTACACCAAGGGAATGTCGCAGTACATCTGCCCGGCAGAAATCGATGAAAAAGTCGCCGACCTTATCATGAAATATGCTGCCCGGATGTACGAACAAATCGGCTGCCGGGGACTCGCCCGGGTCGATTTTATCCTCGACAAAGATAATAAGCCTTGGTTCCTTGAAGTCAATACCATTCCGGGAATGACCGAACTCTCCCTGGCTCCCATGGCCGCAAAGGCTTCCGGAATCGATTTCGATGAACTTATCAGGCGAATTTGTACCGCTTCCATGGAAGAAAAGGAAAATGAAGAATAAGATTGACGTCGACGGTATTATTTTCGACATGGGTTCGACGCTCATCGAATACGAAAATATCCCATGGAGAATACTCAACCTCGATTGCCTGAAAAGCGGTTATGAATTCCTGGTTGAAGAAAGTATGGCCCCCCCGCCGCTCGAGGAGTTTTCGGATACCTATCTTAAAATCAGAGAAGAATACCGCGATGAAGCCGCCGAGACTTTGATAGAATACAATATTCTCACGCCGCTGGTAAGGCTATTGGAAGAAACGAACCTACCCGATCCCGAGGAACTGGCCGACCGCTTTTTCGAAGCTTATTATCGCCCCGTTGTCGCCCAGTTGACCATTTTCGCGGATACCGTTTCCGTGCTTGATAGATTGAAAAAAGCCGGAAAGAAAATCGGATTGGTTTCGAACACCATCTTTCCCGAAAATTACCATGTCAAGGAACTGGCACAATATCGCCTTCATTCTCTTTTCGATTTTACTATTTTCTCATCGACTTTTGGGTGGAGGAAGCCTCATCCGAAAATTTACGACGAAGCCATCCGTTTAATCGGTCTTCCTCCCGAACGGCTGCTTTTTGTCGGCGACCGCTATCTTGAAGATTACCTCGGTCCCCGCGAAAGCGGCATGAGAGCCATAATAAGATTCCGCGAGGGTAGAGAATATCCCAATCCCATGCCGCGCGATGTTATCATTATCAAAGCCCTCAGTGAATTACTCCCGATGTTAGGAATAACAAATGGTAACATTTGACCTCGCCGGGACGTTTACTTATATTATTCGCCTGAATTTTAATTCCTAATTTGGAGTGGTTATGGATAGTACCGAAAAACTATTGCAGGAAATTACCGACGCCAACGGGCCTTCGGGATACGAAGACAGCGCCCGTGAGGTGATGGCTCGATATCTGAAAGGATACGCCGAAATCAGCCATGATCGCCTCGGCTCCGTCATCGGCCGCAAAAAAGGGAAAAGTGATTCCCCGCGCGTAATGGTCGCCGGACATCTCGATGAAATCGGCTTCATGGTCAGCGAGATCACGCCGGAGGGATTCATCAAGTTCCTTACCCTCGGCGGATGGTGGCCGCATGTTGTCCTGGGACAGCGGGTCCGCATCCTGACTTCCAAAGGTCCCGTTATCGGCGTGGTCGGTTCGCAGCCGCCGCATATTCTTAAGGATGACGATCGCAAAAAGGTGATGTCGATCGACGATATGTTCATCGATGTCGGGACAATGGAAAAATACGATGTTACCAAAAAGCTCGGGGTCAGAGTCGGAGATTCCATCGTCCCCGAATCGAGCTTCACCATCATGAATCACAAGAAAATGTACCTGGCCAAGGCTTTCGACAACCGTGTTTCCTGTGCCATTGCCGTCGATGTCCTGAAAAATTTCAAATCGGGTAACCATCCCAATACACTGTACAGCGTCGGTACCGTTCAGGAAGAAGTCGGCTCCCGAGGAGCCACCACGGTGGCCAATATCGTGAAACCTGACGTCGCCATCATCGTCGATGTCGGCATCGCCCGGGATGTCCCGCCGGAAGACTATAAGAGACCGGAACGGCTCGGAAACGGTCCTTCGCTTTTAGTTTATGAAGGGAGTATGATCCCGAATAAGCGGCTGCGTGAATTAATCATGGAAACCGCCGAAGCTAAGAAAATTCCGTACCATCTCACGTCGATGCCGCGCGGAGGGTCCGACGGCGGCCCGGTTCATAAGTCCGGTGAGGGGGTTCCTTCGGTCTATATGGGACCGCCCACGCGATATATCCATTCGCATAACAGCATAATTTATCGCGAGGATTACGACAATACCGTCAAGCTGATTACGGAAGTGATAAAGAAACTGGATAAAAAGACGGTAGATGCACTCTATAAATATTAGGCAAAACCTATGGCGCTGAAGTTTTACAACACCATGTCCCGCGAGCTGGAAGAATTCCATCCGCTCGACGACAACAAGGTCCGGATGTATACCTGCGGCCCCACGGTATACGATTTCGCCCATATCGGGAATTTCCGGGCGAACATTTTTATCGATTTGCTGCACCGTTATCTTGAATACAAAGGATACGATCTGGTTCACGTCATGAACCTGACCGATATCGACGACAAAATAATTAAAGCCTGCCGTGAACGAAAAATCAGCCTCGATGAATATACCGCGCAGTACAAAAAGGCCTTCTTCGACGATCTCGATACCCTCGGCATCGCTCGGGCCACTTATTACCCCGAAGCGACCAGGCACATCGACGAGATGGTCGTGATTATCAAGAAACTTGTCGAGAAGGGACTGGCTTACAAGGTCGGTGGAAACTACTACTTCGCCATAGATAAATATCCTCCGTACGGTAAACTGAATCGCATCGACAAGGCGGAATTGAAATCGGGAACCCGCATCGCCAGCGATGAATACGAAAAAGAATCGATCTCCGATTTCGCCCTCTGGAAAGCCTGGGATGAGGCCGATGGCGACATTTACTGGGATACCGAACTCGGCCGCGGGCGCCCCGGCTGGCATATCGAATGCTCGGCCATGTCGATGAAATACCTCGGCGAAACCTTCGATATCCACACCGGCGGGATCGATAACAAATTCCCGCACCACGAAAACGAAATCGCGCAGTCCGAAGGAGCTCACGGTGTCGAATTTTCGCGCTTCTGGCTTCACAACGAACACCTGATTGTCGAAGGACGCAAGATGTCGAAATCCCTGGGGAATTTCTTCACCATTCGCGAGCTGGTAAATAAGGGCTACCCGGCTGCGGCCATACGATATGTCCTTATTGCAACTCACTATCGTCAGCCCCTGAATTTCACCATGGATGGCCTCGACGCCGCCCGCAATGCCCTGGAGCGGTACAACGATTTTTATATCAATCTGAAAGACTACCCCGGCGGGGAAGCGAACGGCGAAGGAACTAAAGTCATTGAAAAGTTGCTGCACGGTTTCGAAGCGGCTCTCGACGACGACCTCAATATTTCCCCTGCCCTCGGTGAAGTCTTTGATTTTATTCGGGATATCAACCGCCTCCGTTCCGAAAACAATCTCTCGGCAGGGGAGAGAGACAAAGCCCTCGCGGCTTTCGAGAAAGTCAATACCGTCTTGAACTTCCTGACCAAATCGGATGAAACCGATGAGGAAATCGAATCGTTGATACAAAAACGGACCGCCGCCAAAAGGTCCAAAAATTTCGCCGAAGCCGACCGCATCCGCGAAGATCTACTGGCCAAGGGTATCATCCTCGAGGATACCCCGCAGGGGACTCGCTGGAAACGGAAAATTTAGACAAGATATTCGCAGCGATTGACTTTCAGGCTCGATAATTGGCTTGACTTGCCGATTCTTTTATATAGATTAGAGGCCTGATTTCGGCGCCGGCGTAACTCAGATGGTAGAGTAGCTGATTTGTAATCAGCCAGTCGGGGGTTCGAGTCCCTTCGCCGGCTTATTTTTCGCTGGTGGGGACTAAAATCCTGAATGCGCCGAATAAATGACAGAATTGGAGGGGTTCCCGAGTGGCCAAAGGGAACAGACTGTAAATCTGTCGGCGAAGCCTTCGGAGGTTCGAATCCTCCCCCCTCCACTTTTTTGACCCGAGAGTTCCTTCCCGGGTTTTTTATTTATCGTCGATTTCAGTTCTATCGTCCGGCTTAATCCCTAAAACCTTAATCCTGGAATACAGCGTCGAGGCATTCATCCCCAATAGCTCCGCCGCTCCCGCCGGCCCCGAAACCTTCCAGTCGGACTTCTCCAGCGCCGCAATGATATTCGCGGTCTCGATCTCTTTTAGCTGATCTTCTTTTATGATTGCGTTCGGACTTACGAATTTTATCGCCCTTGCCGATGGCTTGTCGGATAAATGCTCCGCATCCGGAAGCGGGAAAACCAGATCATCGCCCATCGATGTAATCACGGCCCGCTCGATTAGATTCTGCAACTCTCTGACATTCCCGGGCCAGTTATACCCCTGCAGCTGCCGGTAGTGCGTTTCGGTCAATTCCGGCTTTTGCACCCCGATCCGCCGGCTAATCTGCCCCAGGAAATAGTCGGCCAGAATCGGGATATCGTCGGGCCTTTGCCGTAGTGGAGGAACCTCGACAGGGAAGACCGACAGCCGATAGTACAGGTCCTGCCGGAATCGCCCCTTTATTACCTCCGCCTCGATATCCCTGTTGGTCGCCGCTATGATGCGGACATCAACTTTCCTGGTCTTTTCCTCTCCGATACGCTCATATTCCCCTTCCTGCAAAACCCGCAGGAGCTTACTTTGCAGTTCGAGCGGAATCTCGCCGACCTCATCCAAAAACAACGTTCCCCCGTCAGCTAATTCGAACCTCCCGCTTCTGTCCGCGACCGCTCCCGTAAACGACCCCCGGACATGCCCGAAAAATTCGCTTTCGAATAATTCACGGGGAATACTGGCGCAGTTGACCTTTATCATCGAAGCGTCTTTGCGCCGGCTCTGTTGATGGATTGCCCGTGCCACCAGTTCCTTGCCTACCCCGGTTTCTCCAATTATCAAAACCGTGGCGTCAGTGGGGGAGACTCGCCGCACTTTCTCCATCGTCTCCAGGAAGTGATCGTCTTCGCCCAGTATTTGGTCGGCCCCGTGTACCTCTCCAATCTCTTCTCGCAAATAAGTGTTTTCCGCCTCGAGCCGTTCTTTCAATCCCTCGATTTCCTTCAAGGCCGCTTGCAGCGCCGCTTCGGAATTTTTCTGCTCGGTAATATCGATTACCACTGCCATTAGGTTTTCTATTTTGCCCCTGGTATCCAGGATCACCGATCCTGTCACCGATACATTTATTTCGTCCCCCTCTTTTCTTCGATACCTTTTCTCGAACGTCCGAGCACTCACTTCTCCTTCCAGGAATTCTCTTATTACCTGCCTGGTGGTTTCCACGTCTTCAGGATTGGTGAAGTCGCAAACATTCATCCGGCACAACTCCTCGCCTGAATATCCCACCATTGCCTCGTACGCGCGGTTGGCCTGGACAATATTACCAGCCAGGTCGGTCAGTACTATCCCTGCCTTGGTGCTCTCGAATATCGCCCGGAATCGCGCCAGGTTCCTGGCCGCCATAGCCTCCGCTTCCTTGTTTTTTGTTATATCCAGGATCGAAAACACATGACCCCTTTCCGGACTATTGGGATCAAGCAGCATCCCGCTGATTAAAACTTCGAAAATTTGCCCCCCCTTATCCCTGAATTTCGCTTCCAGAGTCCCGATGCTGCTCTTTTCGATTTGAGCGTACAGTTCCTTCCCAACCCGTTCGTATTCGAAATTATCGGGGTACAATATCTCGGTATTTCGTTCGAGGAGTTCCTCCCGGTAATACCCGATCAAATCGTAAAATCTGTTGCTCGCCCATGTGATTTTCCGGTCGATCACCATGAGTATCCCGGCCGGAGTGGAGGATAGAATTCCGCGCAGGGTCGATGCCTGTTCGCGAAGCGCATTTTGAGTCATCTTCCTCTCGGTTATGTCGCTGAATACCACTACCCCGGCGCAAATATCACCCTTGCTGTCCCTGACCGGAGCGGCGCTGGTCTGGAGAATCCGCTTTTCTCCGTCCTGGCGCTCAAGCCATAACTCCATATCGCGCGTGATTTCACCGTGCTTGAT
>JBFZFV010000048.1:0-82229 GCA_041306185.1 Candidatus Zixiibacteriota bacterium | reverse complement strand
CCTCGGTGATGTTCACGGTCTCTATAATCACCGGATCGAGGACTATGAGATGATCGGGCTCGTAGATCTGGCACCGCTCCCTGACCTCCCCGTCGGAAACCCTCGTAAAAGCCATCACCGGGGCTCCGCGGCGTTCGACGCCGAAGGCGGGAAATGCCTGAACGAATTTACCTTCGTGGAAAAATGCGTCCGCTAGAATCTCGGAAGCGATTACCGATCCCTGGCCTCCGCGGCCATGGGTCCTGATCTCGATCATAGACCATCCCTTCCTGGCGGTTGATTCATGCTCTGTCGAATCGTAAAACCTTTGTTTGCATTATGATAACCCGGCATCCCCGAAGGGGAAAACCTGCCGCAGCTTACACCGGCAGAAGCCGGAAGGTCAAGCGGATTTTGTTATCTCTTATAATTTATCCTTTAACAAGATTGCGCGCAAGCCAATAAATCCTACTGCAGGAAGGCTCCGAAAACCCGTAAATAGAAGGATATAATGGCGGTGCGGCCTGTCTCCACGCAGAGAGGTTCGAAGAAACAGCGCGGGCATAAGAAAATACGCCCAGGAGGATTTGAACCCCCAGCCTTCTGGTCCGTAGCCAGACGCTCTATCCAGTTGAGCTATGGGCGCATTCCATTTATCAGGACAACAAATAATATGGCAAATAATATTCGGTTGTCAAGATATAGATTAATAGGAAGGGATTAACCGGGCTATTTATTCAGGGTAAAATAAATAAAGACAATTGCAATTACTATGAATACGAGGAAAATCAAAAACAGCGGAAAAGCGCTTTTCCGCTTTTCCTGAGTAGTCAACTCCTCTTCAACCTGCGTGCTTTCCAGACTTTTTTTTAGATCCAGGATAGCGTTGACCAGTTCGTTTTCCACGGCAAGGGCAGCATCGTCTTCCTTAGAGATAGTAACCGGTTCGTATGCGCTGACATTCTGCCGGACTTCGGCTTCTATTATTTTAAGCGCGACTACCGAAACATTATCCTGTCCCCCATGGTCGTTGGCCAGTTGAATTAGCCTTTTGACAATTTTATCGACGTCGCCGTCGCATTCCAGGGCCACCTTTTTTATCTCGTCGTCTTCGGCGTAACCGCAAAGCCCGTCTGAACAGAGAATGTATATTTCTCCGGACGTCACCTTATTGGCGCGGTAATCGATATCGACCCGTTCATTCACTCCGAGGGCGCGGGTAATAACATTTTTCCCGGCTACCATATTGGCCTCTTCTTCGGTCATATTTCCGGAAGCCTGCAGTTCCGATACCCAGGAATGGTCGGTGGTCAGCCGAGTCAGCTCACCATTGAATAGCCGATAAACACGGCTGTCTCCGGCATGAGCAATACTCAGAAGACCTTCCTCCAGCGCCACGGCAACAACCGTTGTCCCCATACCGGTCAAGTTTACCGCCGAACGGCTGTGGATATAAATACTGCGGTTGGCGATACGGATAGCCTTAACCAAAAGATCCCCGCGCGGAGGAATCCGGTCGGGTAAGTTTAATTCCGTTTTTGACTGGATTCGGTCGGCCAGATTCGTAAAGCAAAAATTGATGACTTCACAGGCTTCTTTCGAGGCGACTTCACCGGCCTGGTGTCCCCCCATTCCGTCGCAGACTATGAATATATTGCTGTCCTGGTTAAGTAGAATCGAATCCTCGTTGCCGGCACGAACCAACCCCTTATCGGTTTTTCCCGCTGCAGAATAATCGATTTTCAATTAGACTCCGCTTGTGCTCATTAACGGTTTACGGTTTCGCCCCAAAATATCTTATTAGTTTTTTGCTAACAAGTTTTTTTTGCCTGCCGAGAATAAAAAAACCCCCGGGTGACCGGGGGTTTAATTCGCTTCTATTTGTTATTTAAGCAGGGCCATTTTCTTTATCGCGGAATATTCCCCCGCCTTCAAGCGGTAAAGATAAATACCGCTGGCCAGATTTCCGGCCTGAAAATTATAGGAATGGCGTCCCGCCGAAAGCCTCCCCAATTCCGCCCGTTCGATCAGCTCGCCGAGTAAATTGTAAACCTCAACCGTTACCGGAGAGGATTTCGGCAATTCAAACGCGATCGTGGTGGAGGGGTTGAACGGATTCGGGTAATTCTGGAACAGCTCGAATCCGCCCGGCAAATTGTCACCGGTTTCGTCATCGGCGTCGGTCGGCGCGAGATCGACGATTACCGTCCCGGAATAATTGACGGTGGGATCGAGCATCGAAGCAACCGTGTACTGGATTTCTTCAATCGCCACCGAGGGCGAAGGAGGGACTATCAGGCTGAAAGTCACGTGCCCTGTCTGGCCGGCATGAACGTAGGTGAATTTCTCGTTGTAAGTAAAAAGCCAGCCGTGGGTCGAAGAGACCGCCGTAATTTTATAGAAATCGATCCCATTGCCGGTATTGTGAACGGTAATAACGAAGGGAACCGTAGCACTGGGGGACCCGAACTGGTCGGTGGCGGGATCGAAATCGGCCTGCACGACACCTTCGGCGGAAAGATTGACTTCCTTAACATCGCCCATTGATCCAAAGGTCGCATCTTCCGGTCCAAGTATCGTGGCGGGTCGACCGTTCAAAAGGAACGTTAATTCTTCGCCGGTGGTGATATCATCGGTACCGATAACGCCGATTAAACCATACTTGCCCGCTCCGATAATAACCGTATCCGCTCCGACGCTTTCCCCTTCGTAAAGGATTTCCACGATAGACCCAATCGGGGCGGGAACTCCATTATACAGAGTCATATCGGTTTTACCGCCGTAATAGTCGGTCCAGATCGGCTGGGCCGAAATACTTCCGCAGGCCAGCAGGAACCCTATCGCAACCGTTGCAAATGTTCTGATTAATTTTCTATTCACTTTATCACCTTCCTTACCGGCCGCCCGCTCGCGGCGGACGGCCGGGCTGGAAATTGGGTTATCGTCTCTATTTCATCAGGACCATTTTACGCGATTGTTCGAACTGGTCGCATTTCATCCGCGAGAAGTAGATTCCCGTCGCGACCTGCTCACCGTTTTCGTTACGGCCGTCCCAGATTACCGAGGTGGTTCCGGCTTCGGCCATACCATCGAATACCGTGGCGACCCTGGCACCGAGGATATTGTAAACCTCGATGGAAACCTTTCCGGAACTCGGCATCGAGAAGGAAATAGTGGTCGACGGGTTGAACGGGTTCGGGTAATTCTGATGCAGGCCGTATTCGCTCGGCAGAGCCGGATCGTCGGAACCTCCCTTTGCAGTAAGAGCCGAAATTTCGACGGTGCGATTATCGGCATCCCATACGAAGGTTTCATTCGTTTCGACGTTGCCGACCACGAAACTGATGGTCTGTCCGGACGACGGACCTTCGATCGCATCGGTCATCGGATCGTCGCCATAAATCGGCATGAATCCGAATTTACCGTCGGTAGCAACCGTTCCGGCGCCGACGACGAGTCCATCAGAAGTAATCGCCTTGATTTGGGTTCCGCCCGAAATGGTCAGGCCATCCAGGGTCAACTGACGCGAGAAGGCATCCACCCAGATTCGAGAGGCGGCCACGGCGTTCTGTTTCGCCGCCATATTCATCCTGACCGGTATCTGCTTGAACGATACAAGCGGTCCGGCTCCAGGATAAACCAGCATGACATCGCTGTCCATGTTCAGCCAGTAGCCGAATTTGGGAGCCATCTCGGTCAAGGTCGCATATTCGGGGAGGAACGGATCGTAAGTTTCAGGTCCGCCATCTTTCCAACCCATGGCGACATCGAGCATGTCGTGGACCGAGCCGAGGGCGTAATCCGGCGCAAAGCCTTCGTTCGGCAGGTAGGAAACAAGGTTCCAGCCGAATTCCAGCGAAATCGGGGTGGTCGCGGCAATCGGCGAACCATTGAGAATCAAAGTCCGCGGATTGTACATCTTCACCCAGAATCCGTGCAGGTGGTCGCAATCCTGCAGAGTCGAGAATTCCGGCAGGATCGGATCGAAGGTGAATCCACCCTGTTCGAATCCGAGAATGACTTCGACATCATCCATGATATCGGCGAACAGCTCTTCGACATCGTCCGTCGGAGTGTCGACATTCCATGAAATCAGGTTCCAGCCGGCATCGAGATCGATGACAACCTCGTCAACCCGGAACAGGTCGAGACAGACTTCCTGCAGCGGGCCGTTACCCATGAAGGCGGTATTGCCAGCGGCATTCGCCGGATAGCCGTTGATGAAGAAGGAAATTTCTTCACCGGGATAAGCGCCGTCTTTTTCGGTTGTCCGAGGATCGTCACCGTATACTCTCATGTTATATACGCCCGGAGTGGTTACATAGGCGGTTCCGCAATGGATACCATCGGGATTGAAACCGTCGACAACCGAACCGACCGGCAGCGGCAGATTCTGATAATAACTCAGGCAGTTTTCGCCGCTGAAGAAATCGACTCCGTCGGGGCTTTCGTGCACATCGCTCACCGGGGTAAGGATGATATCGAATCCGATTTCATCGTAATCAATATCTTCGACCAGGCCGGGATAGTAGCCGTCCTTATGCGCATAAGCGTCGAACGGTACCACGCCGAGCGTCCCGCAAGTGAACTGGCCGTTGATATCGGTCGGCAGTGAGGTCATCATGGCGCCGGCAGGGAAATCATCCCAGAGTTCTACCGTAGCGCCTTCAATTTCATTGCCGAAGATATCGATTACCCGCCCGCAGGTCTGGCCGGCTTCTTCATCGATTACGGCACCGCCCGGAGTGAAGACCGGAACGGTTTCGGCACCGAATTCATCTTCAAAATAGAGATATCCGTCCATCCCGATAACGGTCTTGTTAATTACGACCGTGGCCGGAAGGGTCGGAATAAAGTCGTAAACTTTAAAATGCAGTTTTGCCAGAAGTCCCCGGCCGCTCGGAATGAGATCACTGAAAACCGGATCGACGGTAATCAATACCTGGCGGAGACCTTCATTATGGATGTAGCTATTGTTATCAACCGAACTGACCCGGGTCCCGAGGAACGAGACGGAATCGAGAATAAGAGCATTCGAATTCCATGTCATCGGAAGACTGATTTTTCCAAGAGGATCGTTATTCCGGAAGTAAACCGGAACGACGATATGGCTTCCCGGGACCCCGGGGACGGTCGACACCCAAACCGAATCGGGCGGCGCGACGGCCGGTTCCACAGTGATATTGACGACGACCTGAACCGGAGAATTAACAGCATCGCCGGAAATAATCTGCAGAGTATCCGCCCAATCTCCGATCTGGACATCGGTGGCATCGATATCGAAGGTAATCGTATGCGGAGTCGTCTGCGGGAAAGCATCATTCAGAGTCAGCCATTCCCTATAGTTGAACACCGAAAATGATATGTTGCGGTTTAAGGTTTCGAAAACATCCATCGAGATGCCGGTCAAAATCTCCCCTTCAATGAGGGTGAAATCGAAAACCGTCGGATCGGTTCCGATGGTGGGATCCGGCATCGGCAGGATGGTAATCAGCTGGGTGCAGCTTGCGGAATTACCGCAGGCGTCGGTCGCAGTCCAGGTTCTGGAAATGATTTCCTCAGCGTTCACGTCGGCATAAGTGACTTCGACATCGCCATCGCAATTCTCGGTGACTTCCGGATATCCCGTTTCATCAGGTTCGGTGCTCCCGTCGAAGGCGACCTGAATATCATCCGGGCAGGTTATCACCGGAGCGACATCGTCGAATACCGTTATTGTCTGAACGCAGGTCGAGGAATTGCCCGACTCGTCGGTAACCGTAAAGGTCCTGGTAACGATGAAATCGTTAATGCAGGTTCCTTCGGTAACGACGCTGGCCCAGGTCAAGGTCGGTTGCGAATCACAATCGTCCGTGAACACCGGAGTCCCGGTATTGTCGGCCAAAGTATCCAAAACGCAGGTTACGGTAATATCGATGGGACATTCCGAAATAACCGGCGCGGTATTATCTTCAATAGTAATTATCTGGTCGCAGGTGGCGGCATTGCCGCAAATATCGGTCGCGGTCCAGGTTCTGACAATGGTGCCATCACCGGACGCATCGCTAAAGGTAACGACCGGAGTGCCATCGCAGAAATCTTCGACCGTCGGATATCCGGTAAATTCCGGATCGGTCGAAGCGGCACAATCGATAGTTACATCGTCCGGACAGGTTATGGCCGGAGCATCGATATCCTGAACCGTTATGGTCTGGATGCAGGTGGAAATGTTGCCGTCGTCATCTTCGGCCGACCAGGTCCTTGCCAAAACGAAATTATAATCGCAGTCACCGGGAGTTACCTCATCGGTGTATGTGATGGTCGGCTCGGGATCGTTATCGTCGGTGGCCGTGGCGGTCCCGGTTTCAGCCGGATCAAGCGAGGCCCTGCAATCCAGGGTCAAATCATGCGGGCAGGTAATCACCGGCGAACCGGAACCCTGCAAAGTAATAGACTGAGTGCAGGATGTTTCATTATCGCATTCATCGGATACGGTCCAGGTACGGGTAATGACATTACCGTTCACTTCATCACTGTACGTCATATTCAGATTGGTCGAGCAGTTATCGGTCGCGGTGGCCATCCCGGTAGTGGCCGGGTCGGTCGACGAACCGAACGGCAAAGTGATATCTCCCGGGCAGGTAAGTGACGGGGCCAAATCATCCACGACCGTAATCGTCTGGACACAGGTGGCGGTATTGCCGGAATCATCGGTCGCCGTCCAGGTACGGGTTACCACTTTCTCCTGAGGACAAACACCCGGAGTTTCCGTATCGGTAAAAGTAATGGTCGGCGATTCATCGCAGTTGTCGCTGGCGACGGCAAAACCGGTAAATTCCGGTACCATGGTGTCGGTGCAGGTAATGGTCAGATCATCGGGGCAGGTGATAACCGGGTCGGTTTCATCCACAATCGTGATAATCTGATCGCAGGAAACTGAGTTTCCGGCGGCATCGGTTGCCGTCCAGGTTCTGGTAACAACATCTCCATCCGTAACATCCGAGTAGGTTACAATCGGATTGAAATCGCAGGCGTCTTCTGCGGTCGCGGAGCCGGTTACCGAAGGATCAATCGAAGTCCCGCATTCGACAGCTATATCCGAAGGGCAGTAGATGATCGGGGGTTCAACTTCATTAACCGTAATATTGAATGAACAGGTCGAAGTATTCCCGGCCGCGTCGGTCGCGGTTGCGATTATTTCGGTCGTCCCCTGCGGGTAATGCACTCCGGAATTATAATTGGTGCTTACAACCACCCCGGGGCAATTATCGGTGGCGGTAACTTCGAAATTGACCATGGCATAACAGCTGCCGGGATCGTTATCGACCACGATGTCTTCGGGGCAGGTAATAACCGGATCGGTTACATCGGCAGTAACGGTAATAGTCATGGTGCAGTCATCGGTGTCCTGACCGTCGCTGACGGTAAACTGGATGGGATAGGTCCCGGCATCGGAGCAGTCGGTATTCCAGGTAAACTGGCCGGTATTGGGATCCAGGCTGGCTCCATCCGGAAGGACATCAGCCGAAAAGGTCAGGACATCATCGATATCCTCATCGGTGGCCGTAACGGTAAAAGCAACCGCTTCGGAGACGGCCACGGTCGGATCGGGCGCGCAGGTAATAACCGGCGGATGATTTGGGCTGATTTCGCCGATGGTAATACAAAGCGGCTGTCCGCCGTTAAAACTTACGTCGCCTACCGACGCTTCAAAAAGCCAATCCTGGTCGGAATTCTCTCCCGAACCGGCGGAATCAACGCAAAGGGTACCACCGGTTCCGCCGCCGGCGGCCTCATCTACCTGAAACCGGAAAGTCACATGGGTTTGCGGTCCGGTATTCGGCACCAAACCTCCGAGGCTTATAAAAGTATTATAGACGGCGTCTGGAAGGACTCCATCATAGTTTATGGGCGGTACGAAATCATTATATAAGGAAAAGGCTGAAGACCAGGTCGAAGAGAATTCGATACTGCCGTCAAGCCCGGATCCTCCGGTATTGCGGTGACCCACATCAGCAATACTGCCGTCGGGACTGTAGAAGCCGATACCGTAGGCCCCACCTCCAAGAGAGATTCCTTCGGGTTGGGTATAATTAAAAATCAATTCCACGCTGAAAGGTGTTCCCAACGGAACGCTTCCGCCCGAGGCTTCGGGAATTTGAGGCGTAACGCTCAAATCCGCATGAGCCACGTTAAAGGCGAGGAATGCAGCAAGCAATCCAAAAAGAATTGGCTTCATTCTTTTCATTTTCCTTCTCCTAATTTTGCATTCAGAGTATTTCCATTATAAATAATTTTCGTTACAAAATTACAGGCGCGATTTGTTACTTGGATGTTCATACCGGTGAATTTCATTTTATCCCGATGGCATCGTCTAATATGCATCGCTCATTCAAACCACAATCCGGCAATATGACCCTGCCGGAAATGCAAACACCAAAAGCTCGAATTGACTTAAATTGCAGTCCCATTGATATTTGATAATTCCATGCCGTGTTCTTTTCAGGCAACCGGACTTCCTGCCTTATCAACCTCTTGACCTCATTTGGCACGTTTACACAACTGCCCATAATCCCTACCAGCAAAGTCAATACCGAAATTTTATATAGAGGTTACATTAGTAGGTATCTATAAGTTATTAGCCGAGTTTATTATACATTATATGGCTTAAATGTCAAGCTAATTAATGGTTAAGCTTAGTGCAAGCGATTGCCTAATTGTGATATTATAATTCATCCGTGGCGATATTGCGCCGATGACGGAACCAGAGCCAAAAGAGTATCAGGGCGGCGCCCGCAATGTCGATAATGAGGTCGACCGGATCGGAATTTCTTCCCGGAATATAGCTCTGATAATATTCATCCGCGGCCGCAAAAATCATTACAATTAATAAGGATACCCAAATCGAGTATTTCACAGGGTATTTTTTCAGAAGTTCCGACATGGACCGATATATCAAAACCGCAAAAAGGGCATACTCCGCGAAATGGAGCAGTTTGTCGGCCCGAAGAAACGCGATTTCCGGAAAATCCGTCCGCGGGATTGAAGACAGGGCCAATATTATAGCTGCATAAAGCAGGGCCGGAAAATGGTAAAGCAGAAAGTTCTTCATAGTTTTAAGCAGCCTTAGACTATACCATATTAATCAAGTATGCAAGCAAAATTAAGCCGGCAGTTTCTCTTAAAATCAATTTTTAATATTGCGCCAGGAAAGGTTCGAAACGATTTTAATGCCCAAAGAGGTATTCAAGATGAAGGCATTTACCAAAAAAGAGGATTTGAAGCAATACCCCACGGCTCCCTCCCTGGTTGGAAAAGTAGTATATCTGCGCCCTGCCAACCCGGATGACTTTGCCGAAGTTCATCGCTGGTTTTTAATTTCGGACCCTCAGATGCTGTCCTGTCGCCCCATCAAAATAATCTCCCCTGAAGAGCGGGTGGATAAAATGAAGAAACGCCCCGATAGCGATGAACATGCGAATTTCATCATAACCGCGAAAGAGAACCACGGCGGGGTCGGTCACATATCTTATTTCAATCTCAACCGGCTGAATCGATCCGCCGAACTGGGGTACTTGATCGCTCCCGATGAGCGCAAAAAGGGCTACGCCGGCGACGCCCTTGAGACTCTAATTAGATACCTCTTCGGAGAAATGGATCTAAATAAGGTCCACGCCCAGACCGGCTCGTTCAATGAAGCTTCCCGGAAACTCCTGGAGGGGCTGGGCTTCCACCTTGACGGCACTCTGAGGCAGCATCACCTGTATCGGAACGAATTATACGACGACCTGATATATTCGCTGCTTCGGTTTGAGTGCTCGTTTTTGAAATAATGTTGTAAATCAACGGCTTCCGCGTGCTTCATCGCTAAATCTGCGGGGGTATTATGCGTATAAATATTGAATATTTTAAAGGGAAATAGGAGGCGACATGAAAGTCAGTGATATTCTGAATTCCAAGGGAGGAACCACCTATCGAATTTCACCGGAAGCTACTGTCAGGGAGGCAATGGATGAAATCAATTCGAAAAAAATCGGAGCACTTTTGGTTGAGGCCGAAGGCACCCTGCGGGGAATTGTCACCGAAAGGGATATTTTTCGGTTGCTTCATAAATATGCCGATGACAGCACGACCGCCTTCAATTCGAGAATAAAGGATATCATGACCACCAATGTCGTCATAGGTCTCCCGGACGACGATATCGACATGGTCGAAGCCCTTATGACCAACAACCGCTTTCGCCACCTTCCGATTATGGACGGCAAAAAGATCGCGGGGATTATTTCTATCGGAGATATCGTTAAAACCATGGCCAAAAATCTCCAGATCGAGAACCGGTATCTTAAAGATTATATCACGGGCAAATATCCCGGTTGACAAAAGCCAACAGCCCCTCTTCCCCGGAGGGGCTTGTTCTTGCCCACTTCCCTGTTAATTATTTGCACAATCTGTCGATAAATTCCCATAGATAGGACCTGTATCTTAAAAGGGGAATTTATGCCGTCCAGTGCTCCAAACCAGATAAATCAAATCGTCCAGCTGATGATGCTGTTGAAACCTCAAAGCCTTCTGGATATCGGAATCGGTTTCGGGAAATTCGGCTTCCTGGCCCGCGAATACCTGGAAATCTGGGACGGACGTAATACTTACGGCGACTGGCAGCGGCGGATTGACGGCATCGAAGCCAACCCCGATTACGTGACGGACCTGCAGCGACAGATTTATGATAATATTTATATCGGCGACGCTCTTAAGGTTCTCCCGACCTTGGATCATATTTACGATTTAATAATCATGGTCGACGTTCTGGAGCACTTTACTCCCGAAGACGGGCAGAAGCTTTTTTCGGAATGCCGCAGAAAATCCCGTTCAATTTTGATTTCTACGCCCAAGGTGGTTACCGCGCAGGACGATGTTTTTAATAACGAATATGAACGCCACCGTTCACAATGGCAGATGGAAAATTTCGTGGCACCGGTGAAATACCGGGTTCCTCATCCGACCAAGTTGATTGTATTTCTGCCACAACAACGGATCCCGGAACTGGATATGGCCGCGGGAACAGGACAGCAATTATAGTATTCAAATATGTCGAAAAAACTGGTAGTTTTTCTGGGCAAAGCGGACTGGGCAGGATCGAGCTATTCGGCGGTCCGGGCAATTAATCGGGTCGGAAGAATCGAATGCCGGCATATTTCTCTTAATCAGCATATTTTCGGCTATCCTTCGGATGTCGTTATCCCTATTTGCTATACCCAGAATCCGGGAAAGGCGAGCGACTATCCCGAGGAATACAAAAAAGCAATGGAGCTCCTGGAACGGGCCGACCTGGTTCATCTCTGGAACGACCTGCTCCCCTCGTTCAACGGATTGTTACCGGTCCCGTCAAAGAAAGTTAAAACCAATACTTTCACGGGAACCCTATATCGTGAAAATCATGCAACCATAAATCAATACCTGCGCCATTCCGGGATAAATCTGGTGGTCCAGAATCCCACTTATCGCTATCCGGAGGAATACGACGCGGAATTCATCCCGCACGCGGTCGAAATCGATGCTCTGAAGCCTTTGCCGATTTCGGAACGAGATCAGGGCGCTATCGGCTGTTATCGCCCGGAACATAAAAGCACCACCGCTCACGAAGATATAGTCATGCTTGAGCATATTATTAAAACTAATCATTCAGGATGGCATTTGACCCTCGATTGGACCATGCCTTGGGAAACACGGATGAAGCTGATGCCGAAATGCCGCTACTTTTTTGAATATATGGATCCCCATATGGGTTACTGGGGGAGGTCGGCGCTCGAAGCCTGCGCTATGGGGGTGCCTACCTTTAGTTATGTTTCGCAAAAGGCGCTCGATATGTCTATGGGACGACTCGGGAACCCCGCCATCGTGCATGTAACACGGAAAAATCTATCCGAAACGATGATGCGTTATTTGAATTTGAGCGAACAGGAATACGCAGAACTAGCGGAAAATTCCCGAAAGTGGCTGGTCGATCATTACAGCTTCGAACGGGTCGGAGAGCTCTATACCCGGTTTTTTGAGAAATTATTGCCTTCCGCTTCCATCCCGGTTCCGGCGAAGCCGAAGCTTACGCTTTCGAATCGCCCCGAGCCGGTCTTTTTGCGGGACCGCACCGTTCACAACGACGACGACCGGGTCGGGCGAAACGATCTCTGCCCCTGCGGAAGCGGCCTCAAATACAAAAAATGCTGCCTGAATAAAACTCTCGTAAAATAGTCTATTTTTTATTCAAAATTCATCCGGGAACCGGAATTGTCTTTTTTATAAATTTGGGGTTGCATCACTTTTAATCGGAGTACATATTGGGGCTATGGATTTCCCGATGTTCTTTATGGATTTGCTGGGTAACCGGATCCTGATAGCGGTCGTTGCCAGTATCCATGTTTTCATAAATCATGCGTTCGCGGTCGGAGCCTATCCCCTGGTCACCCTGATGGAATGGCGCGGCTATCGCACCGGGAGCCAGGAATGGGATAAGCTCGCCTATAAAATCACATTCGTTTTATTCATCGTGACAACGACCGCCGGAGCCTTGACCGGGGTCGGCATCTGGCTGACCACCGCGCTGATTTCTCCGTTCGGAATCGGCAGTCTCTTGCGGGTCTTTTTCTGGGCCTGGTTCACCGAATGGCTGGTTTTCATCACCGAAGTAATATTGATACTGATTTATTTCCTGACCTGGAAAAAATGGGTATCGGAAAAAATGAAAAAGGTCCATATCGCGGTCGGCGCGGCCCTTTCGATTTTTTCCTGGTTCACCATGATAATTATCGTGGCGGTGCTCGGTTTCATGATGCGCTCCGGGACCTGGCCGCAGGACCAATCGTTCATATCGGCGGTTTTCAACCCCGCATATTTCCCGCAATTGGCGTTCAGGACTACCTACGCTCTGATAATTGCGGGATTGCTCTTCTGGTTTTTGATGTTCTTTTTTACAAAAAAGGGGAGCGACCTTCGCCGCAAGGGGGTCCGGTTCGTGGCGATCTGGATGCTGGCCTGGTTTCCGCCGTTTCTGGCATCGTCAATATGGTACTGGCATCGCGTTCCGGCGGAAATGGCCGGAAATATCTCGGTTGGACTGATGACCCAGCGCTTCATGCAATGGCATGATACCCTGGCTGTTATCATGGCCATTACTTTGGGATTAATAATTTTGTTCGCCCTTATCGGAGGATTAAAACCGAAGTTACTTCCCGGAATTGCCCTGGTAATTCCGTTCATAATGGGCATCTGGCTCATGGGGCATTTCGAACGGGTTCGGGAGTTTATCCGCAAACCGTTCGTAATCGCCGATTACATGTATTCCAACGGAGTAACGGTGGATGAATTGCCTGTTTACCAAAGGGACGGGATTCTCCCCTACGCCACCTATGTAAAAAATCACCGCGTAACCGAAAGTAATAAGATCGAGGCTGGCAAAGATGTGTTCATGGTGGCCTGTTCGCGCTGCCATACAACACGGGGGCTTAACAGCGTGGTTACGAAGTTTACCCTGTTGTACGGAAACGAACCATGGGACGCCGCTGCTATGATGGCTTTCATCAAGACCATGCATACGTCGCGAACCTACATGCCGCCGTTTCCCGGAAGCGACAAAGAGGCCGAGGCCTTGATTGCGTTCCTGCGCCAGATGCAATTCAACCATGAATATATACTGGATGGCCCGACTGGCTGGACAATCCGCCCCGGCGTCAATGCTGCTGGAACCGGGATGCCGTAAGATGACAAGTACAATATTGAATACATTACTTTCACAGCCTGTTCCGCTTCCGCGGGATTTGGGATTGCCGCTGCCGCTTGATGAATGGGATTTAAAGATCCTCCTCGTTATACTATTTCTGGCTCATATTTTTTTCGTGAATCTTATGCTGGGGGGATCGGTCTTTGCCCTGCTTTTCGAGATCATCGGATTGCACTTTCCCAGATATGGTAAGCTGGCCAAAAAGATTGCCGAAACGATTACGGTCAATAAGAGCATTGCGGTGGTTTTGGGAGTCGGACCGCTTTTATGCATCAACCTCGCTTACACTTTGCATTTCTATTCGGCCAATGCTATTACCGGATATGTCTGGGGGATGATAATCCCGCTGGTGACGGCAGCGTTTCTTTTGGCCTATCTCCATAAGTACACCTGGGATACCTGGCGGGAATCGAAAAAAACCCTGCATATGGTAGTCGGAGGAAGCGCCACTTTCCTATTCTTGACCATTCCGTTTATTTTTCTTTCCAACATAAATCTGATGTTATTTCCGGGAGAGTGGGTAAACGTCAGCGGATTTTTTTCCTCGCTGCGAATTGGAAATGTTTTCCCGAGGTATTTTCATTTTCTGGCGGCCTCGCTGGCCTTGACCGGATTATTCCTGGCCTGGTGGTTCGGAAGAAAGAAATTCCCCATCGAGCAGTACCTTCCGGAATTCGAACGGGCGGAATTGAGACGGTTGTTTTATCGAATCGCTTTCTATCTAACCGCCGCCCAACTGATTTTCGGACCGCTTTTGCTGTTTACGCTTCCCTTCGGAGGAATTACTTCGACAATGCTGATACTTGTCGGCATCGGGGTAGTGCTGGCGGCAGTAGTGCTGTTTATTCTCTATAAAGATATCATTTCCGATAATGCCAGAATCGGGAAGTATCTGGTCGCAGCCGTTATAGTTTTTGCCATTCTTGTCGGAGTGATGGGAACGGTTCGCCACGTTTATCGTGAAGCCAGTATCGAACCGCACAAGCAGCAGATTGCCGATCAGGACGCCAAATTCCGGGCCATCATGCTGGCGACTCATATGCGTCTCGACGCCGGATTGTCGGCCGGTGATGCTGTGGGAGGCGGGCCTACTGGTGAGCAGGTATTCATCAACTGCGCGGCCTGTCATGCCGCAAATAAGGTCCTGGCGGCTCCGCCATTGACCGAGATTTATTCGATTTACAAGGATAATCCCGCAGGGATTATCACCTGGGCTAAAAATCCGGGAAAAAAGCGGCCGGAATTCGCTCCCATGCCGCCATTCGCTCATCTCGGTGAAGAACGTTTGGAGCTGGTGGCGGAATACATGTTGAAGACTGGTCTGGAAGCCACTTCGGAAGAATAATCCGCCAACTAACCCATTTCACCTTCCCGTTCGGCCCTTTTTGACGCCCGCTTCTTGGCGAGTAAAAGCCGCGCGATTTCGTCTTCTCCCAGCGGTTTTTGACCTTTAACTTTAAAAGATTGATTCCATTCCACGGCAAAGTCGCGTTGAATGTAATAATTGATAAGTGCCGTAACGGTCATGGTAATAATCGCTCCGCAGGTGGCCAGTCCCATATCTTTGTGGGCGTCCCAGACATCCCCCTGAGTTCCCAGGTAAGCCATCCCGAGTTCACCCCCCACTATCATAACCGCTCCCCATTCGAATAGTTCGAAGATCATCGAGGTGGACATTGTCACGTCCAGCGGAAGGAAATATCCCCAGAACCCTTTGACATTCACCACCCGGTGGAAAATCTCCCGTATCGGATATGACAGGAGCAATCCATAAGAAAAATGCACCAGGCGATCGAAGTGGTTTCGCTGCCACCCCATCAATTCGTTGAAGGTGGTTCCGAAAATAGATTTGAAAAAAGCATCATAGGGGACTTCGGCATAGGTATAATGCGCTCCGATTTCGTGAAGACAGAGAAAAACGAAAATCAGGGTATACGAAATGCGGGAAAGAGGGAACGATCTGTAAGTCAATAATAAATATCCCACCAGAATTATCGCCAGAGTATTTTCGAGGGTCCAATCCTGCCGGTCGGTTGGTCCGATGGCAAGGATGGCAAAAACTACCGCGAACAGAGCCAGCAATATTGAAACATATCTTCGATTCTGAAGCGGGAATTTCATATAGTAATTCCTTAAATGAAATCTTACTAATATAGATTTCTAATCGGCAAAATGACACCTTTTCTTATTCCAGCATCCGTTTGAGAGTCAGGGCATTTTTCGCCGCGTAGGCTTTTTCGTCGTTGTCGAAATAACAATAAACATCGAGCCCTTTGCGGCTCCATTTCTTGATTTTATCGGCCCATTCCGCCAATTCGCTATCATCATAGCTTCCCTCGTACGATCCTTTCGGGCCGTGCATCCGCAAATAGATAAAATCGGCGGTGATTTCGACCGGAGAATTTACGCCGTCGAGTTCATAGATACAAAATGCGGCGTTATGCTTTTTCAGGATATCGAGGATATTATCTTTCCACCAGGTGTCGTCGCGGAATTCGAACGCGACCCGGAGTTTTTTCGGAATCAGTTTCATGAACGCCGCCAGCCTATCCGGATCGGCGTGCCATCTCGGAGGAAGCTGAAACAGGGCAGGCCCGAGTTTTTTACCAAGCATCTTTATTCGGTCGAAAAACTTAGAAAAGGCGTCTTCCGGCTCTTTCAGCTTTTTCATGTGTGTGATATATCGGCTGGCCTTAACGGCGAAAGTGAAGTTGCCGGGAGTGGTTTCCATCCAGTTCTTGATGGCATTCTCTTTGGGAAGTTGATAGAAGGAGTTATTAATTTCGACCGTGTCGAAATTCTCGGTATAGTACTCAAGCCAACTTCTAACCGGAAGCTTTTCAGGATAAAAGTGTTTTCGCCAGTGATTATAATTCCAGCCGGAAGTCCCGATAAAGATCCGGGATTTTTCGGTCATATTCGCCCCCGAATACGCGATTACTTCACAACGGTATCTCCGGATACCGCCTGTCCCCGGGCGACTTCATGGTAGGTGATAAAGACGTTTCCGGGCATCCCAAGAGATTCGCCCACGGTTTCCGAAGCCACCGCCAGCAAGCGTTCGATTTCTTCGGGGCTTTTGCCTTCCAGACATAGTAATTGTCCCAGGATTGGGTGCGATTTCTTGGGCTGTTTTTTGTACGATACATCCCCTTCGATGTACATCCCCGGCTTTATCTCTTCCCAAGTGGCCCAGACATGTTTAACCGGGCTGCCGTACTCCTTCGCAATGGCGGCGCAGGCATTTTTAAGGGCCTTTCGGATTTTGGAAGGTTTCTTCTGCGGCAGGCCTTTAAGGATGAGAACCGGCATATTACCTCTTTTCATTGAGAATAAAAATCGGGGTGAGAGGATTCGAACCTCCGACATCTTGCTCCCAAAGCAAGTGCGCTAACCGGACTGCGCCACACCCCGAATCGGTGTCGCGATAATATACGGACAGGGGACGGGATTCGCAACCGGTCCCTTCAGATTCTAATTTTCAGCTTTTTGGCCAAAAGGTCCCGGGCCTTGCGAAGTGCCTTTCCCCTATGGGATATACGATTTTTTTCGTCGAGGGTCATTTCGGCGAAAGTCATTCCGGCCGGTTCATAGAAGAAAACCGGATCGTAGCCGAAACCGTTGTCCCCGATTCGTTTCGAAGTTATTATCCCCTCGACCGTTCCATCGGCTGTTTCGACATTATCTTTATCCCAGGCAACGGCGATGACCGTTCGGAACCTGGCCCCCCGCTTATTATCGGGAACGCTTTTCAATTCCTCGAGCAGTTTGCGGTTATTGTCCGCGTAGGTACAGCCGGGGCCGGCGTAACGGGAGGAATAGACTCCGGGCTTTCCTCCGAGGAAATCGACTTCCAGCCCCGAATCATCGGCCAGGGCGGCTAGCCCGGTGAATTCTGCGATACCGCGAGCTTTCAGGATGGCGTTTTCTTCGAGGGTTTCGCCGGTTTCTTCGATATCGGGGAAATCTTCGAAATCATCGACGGTCCTGATTTCGACAGGAAGGTCTTTCAAGAGATTTCTAATCTCCCGAATTTTATCTCTATTTTGTGTTGCAAGGACGAGTTGCATGGTGCTATTTAAGATATCTTCCTCTCCTCCGGGCCGTCGTAGACGAAATTGCGGTTGCCAAGCTGCCGCATCGGTTTTTCGCGGGTCATTTCTTCGTAGGCATGAGCGATCAAGCCGGGTACGCGGGAAATGATAAAGAAGCCTTTCCCCAGTCTCCAATCGAAACCCATGTCGGAAATGACCGCCGCGATGGCACCATCAACGTTGATAGGAAGAGCCTTGCCAAGTTTTTCGGCGAGGGCTTTTTCAATCTCTTTGCACAGCTCGATATGCCGTCCGGAGAAATTGTTCTTCGCAGCGATTTCAAACAGCTTGAGAGTACGCGGATCGATATTATGCAGGCGATGTCCGAATCCGGGCATACGGATTCCCTTCTCTTTCAGCCAGTCGGTCAGCTTGCCGGCCAGTTCCGATGGACTCCCTTCTTTGGCGGCCCATTCCTGCATGATCTTCGCGGATTTTTCGATGGCTCCGCCATGGCTATCACCGATCACCAGCACTCCGCCGGCCACGGCGGCATTGAGCGGGTTGCCTCCGGAGATGACATTGCGTGTCCCCAAAACCGACGGCGGCGAACAGCCGTGATCCACCGACGACACCAGAATCGCGTTCATCATTTCCGCTTCGCTTTTGGTCGGAAGTTCCCCTTTCAGAATCAGGAACACGGTCTCGGCGAACGAGAGTTTGTCCATAATTTCGGCGATATCGTATCCCCGGACCTGGATTTTCCCCGGCCCGATATTGGTTATTGCTGATTTCCATTCCTGGTCGGCCATATAACCTCCAGTTATTTGTTTTCCTGAGCTTTTTGATACTCTTGTATTGCGTACTGATTCCAGAGATGTTCGAATTGATGAAGATCGATCCGGGCATATTCCCTGATACTTTCGGCAAAGGGTTTATCGGAATCCCAGATTTTAAGGAAATTGTCGACTCCGAAATTAAGGGTCATGAACGCCACCAGCGAAGCCGCTTCCCACGACCGCAACTGCGATTCGTGCTGCAGATAGGCATTGTTGTCGATTAACGTGTCGAGAGGAAGATAAAATCCTTCGTTAATAAATCTCCCGGTCTGTTCATGGTAATCTCTCCTGGAATAATCCCGAAGCGCGATCATCCCCTCTTTCATAAAAATATATTTGGGATCGTCCATCCCCCAGTACTCAAGTAAATACATCATAATCCCGGCACCGTAAGCCACGGTAATTCGTTCCCAGTGAATCTGGTTGTCGGTGACATACGGCAACGGCTTTCCGATAAGGGTTTTAGCTTCATCGGGGGTATTGTAAATAAAGACGTGAATCGGCTCGGCCGGAGCAGGCTTATTGAAAAATCCGCAGTCCTGTTTCAGGGCGTTTTCGAATGCTCCGGAAAGCTGATCCATCTTGTCCCGCCACGAGGCATCCCGACGGAAATGATAGACAAAACTGCGGTAAGTATAAGTGGTCCAGTTGGGGTATTCCGGCAGCTGATTCTCGGTGTTTTCTTCGGTCTTTTCTTCTCCGGAGCAGCCGGTAATTATCAGGGGGATTAAAATCAATATTGCAAGCGAGATAGTCAGTAAAACTTTTTTGTACATCTTCAATCCTTTTGAGTTACCAGAGTTTGAAAATATGGAAGGCGGGGCGAGAAGTCAATTGCTTTGCAAAAAAAGGGCGGGACGACAGAATCATCCCGCCTGGATTAACTACCTGAGAATCAAAGTCTTAGGCCGTCTCAATCTTTACATATCGCAGAGCCGATTCCGGGCAGAACCGGGCACAGGCGGGGCTTCCTCCGCAGAGGTCGCACTTGACGATTTCATCCTGTTCCTCGTCGACCAGGGCGCATCCAAACGGACAGGCCGCGACACAGGCCTGGCATTTCACACAGCGGCCGTAGTCGATTTCGATGGCGCCGGTTTCTTCGTTGCGGCGAAGAGCATTAAACATGCAGGATTTGACACAGGCGGCATCGTCGCACTGAAGACAGGTCACCGGGACAAACTGGTCTTTGGCGTGAGCCAACGGATAAATGCGAGACCTCCCCGGTTTGCCGTTCTTGGCATGAGCGAAGGCGCAGGCGACTTCGCAGGTTTTGCATCCGGTGCAGAGGTCCGGGATTACCTGAAATCTGTATTCCATCATATCGCCGCCTCCCTTACCTTAATCGCCAGCGTGCCGAACTTTTTGGCGGTTTCCTTCCGCTTGCAGTCGTCGCAGATTTCGAAATATTCTTTCGGAAGTTCCCGCTCCTTAATCAGGAAATCGGCGAATTCGCGGGTGATGGTCCGTTTCCCGCACTTACTGCATTCGATTAGTTCGAATTTCTTTTCCCAGATTACCCGGACGCCGTGGTCGTCGTGCCAGGTGATATGATCGGTGGGGCAGATATGAGCACAGCTGAGACAGCCGATGCAATCGGGCGGCTCGACTCCGAACGGCGGAGCGATCACCTTGTTGTGTCCCCGCTGGGTCGGAGAAATGGCGTTACGTCCCAGGACCTCGCAGATACGGGTGCAGGCGTAACACATGATGCAGTTATCCCCTTCCGGCTGAACCTGGAAGCTGGTCTTATAGACGCCATACTCCGCTGCCAGTTTCTGGATGACGTCGGAATTGGGGCAGTTCGCCAGCTGCAGGTCTAGGATGGTTTTACGGATTTCGTGCAATTCTTCGGTATGGGTTTGCACGATCAGGCCTTCTTCGACCGGATAGAGACAGGATGTAACCGATTTCTTCCAGCCGTCCCATTCCTTCTTGGTGATTTCGACCATGCAGAGGCGGCAATTTCCGGCCGGTTCGATGGCGGCATGATCGCACAATGCCGGGACATCTATTCCCATTCGCCGGATAACCGCAAGGAGCATTTCCCCTTCGGAGGCCTTGACCGGTTTGCCATTTATCGTTAAATTAACCATAATGTCCCTTTATCACACAATATCGATAGCTTCAAAGTTACAAACCGCGTAACAGGCACCGCAGCGATCGCACTTGACTTCGTCGATCACATGTTTTTGCTTTTTCACGCCCGTTATGGCGTTGGAGTTACAGACCCGGATACAGGCCATGCAGCCGTTGCATTCATCGTTCACTCTATAAGTAATCAATTTCTTGCAGACGCCTCCGGGGCATTTATGATCCTTGATATGGGCCATATACTCGTCCCGGAAATACATCGCAGTGCTGGTGAATGGGTTCGGACCCGACTGCCCCAGCCCGCATAAAGAGGCTTTGACGATGGTTTTTGACAGCCGCTCCATCAGGGCCAAATCTTCCTCAGTCGCTTCGCCGTTGCAGACTTTCAGGCAGAGCTGGTGGAGTTGGAAGAGCCCTTCTCTGCAGGGCACGCATTTCCCGCACGATTCTTCCACCAGAAAATTCAGGAAGTAGCGGGCGACATCGACCATACAGGTGCGGTCATCCATAATAATCATTCCGCCGGAACCCATCATGGAACCGTTTTCGGTGAGGGTGTCGAAATCCACCGGCAAATCGAGCTTTGAAGCGGGGAGGCATCCGCCGGATGGTCCCCCGGTCTGCACCGCCTTGAATTCACGGCCGTCAAGGACTCCTCCGCCGATTTCGAAAATAATCTCACGAAGAGTTACTCCCATGGGGACTTCGATCAAGCCGGTGTTGCGGACTTTCCCGGCCAGCGAGAATGCTTTGGTGCCGGTGCTTTTCTTCGTCCCGATCGAGGCGAACCAGTCCGCCCCTTTATTGATAATTTCGGGGATATTGGCGTACGATTCGACATTGTTCAAAACGGTCGGTTTATCGTACAATCCCTTTTGCACCGAACGGACATACTTGGCGCGTGGTTCGCCGATTTCGCCGGCGATCGATTTCATCAGCGCCGAACTTTCGCCGCAAACGAAAGCTCCGCCGCCCCGGGATATCTTGATATCGAACGAATGGTCCGTCCCCAAGATATTCTTGCCAAGCAGGCCATGTTCGTAAGCATCTTCGATGGCTTTTTGCAGGTTCACCACCGCCAGAGGATATTCTTCACGGACATACATGTACCCTTCGGTCGAGCCGACCGCATAAGCGCAGATAATCATTCCTTCCAGAACGGTGTGCGGGTCTCCCTCCATGATGCAACGATCCATGAACGCTCCGGGGTCTCCCTCATCGCCGTTGCAGAGGACATAACGGATATCGGATACCTCGCGAGCACAGGTTGCCCATTTTTTTCCAGTCGGGAAACCGGCGCCGCCGCGACCCCGAAGTCCCGATTTGGTTACTTCTTCGATAACCTGGCGTGGCTTCATAGTGCCGAGCACTTTCGCCAGTGCGGAATATCCTCCGTTGGCGATATAGTCGGTGATTTCATCGGGATCGATCTGCCCGACATTCCGCAAGGCAATTCTTTGCTGGCGGGCATAAAACGGTATCTTGCGCCAGTCTTTGTAGATTTCTTCGGTGTCAGGATTCTTATAAAGGAGCCTTTCGATTATCTCGCCCTTCATCAGGGTCTTTTCGATGATATCTTTGACATCGGTCTTCTTGACTTTGGTATAAAAGATACCCGCCGGTTCGATCACGACCATCGGGCCACGAGCGCAGAATCCGTGACACCCGGTCTTCTTGACCGCTTCCAGAGTAATTCCGGGGATTTTTTTAGTTTTGAGGATGTTCTCGAATTCCTTGAGGATTATATCCGAACCTCCGGCCAGACATCCGGGACCAAGACAAACCAGGACTTTAGTCTTCTGCGAATCGAGCTTCTTGCGGCATTCTTTCTGCCAGGCATCCAGTTTTTTAATGCTGTCTAGCTTCATATCAGCCCTTCTCCGCTATCCGGACTGCCCGGCTGCATTTCACTTCGCCGAAGTATTTATCGTTGACGATCATCACCGGAGCCATGGCGCAGGCTCCGACACAGTTGACCACTTCGACGGTATATTTCAAATCGGGCGAAGTTTCACCGGCGCCGACTCCGATTCCCGCCTTCAACTGGTCGAGAATCAAATCGGCTCCCTTGATATGGCAGGCCGTTCCCTTGCAGACACGAATGGTGATTTCACCTCGCGGAACGAGGCTGAACGATTTATAGAAAGTCGCCGCACTGTAAACGTGGCTGTACGATAAACCGAGATAAGCCGCCACTTCCTGCAGGGCCTCGATCGGAAGATAATGCAGTTCCCGCTGGATATCCTGCAGGATCATGATCAACTGCTTTTTGTCCTGCGGCGAATTTTCGATGATCTTCTTGATCTTCTTTATATCAGGTTTTTTAACCGCGGTTGCTTGCGCCATAGTCCTTAACCCTTTTGCGCCATCTTTTTACCGATCTTGCGGCCTTCTTCGAAAGCCCGGTAATTTATTTCCATCATCTCTTTTTTGCGTGTTCCCAGTTTTTCCTGCAGCATTTTCTTGAGGGCGGCAAAACTGACCACCCCGGTCGCCTCGACAAAAGCCGCCAGCATGACCATGTTGGCCACTTTCGGAGAACCGACCTTTATCGCGATATCGTTGCAGGGAACCAGGATTTCGTCGACATCGTTCCGTCCGGAAGCGACGTCGATCAGGGAGCTGTTAATCAACAGCAACCCTCCGGATTTAATCAGCGGTCCGAACTTGTCGAGCGAAGGACGGTTGAATACGCAGGCCGATTTCGGATTGTTGATAATCGGCGAACCGATGCGCTTATCGCTGACCACCACGGTACAGTTGGCGGTTCCTCCGCGCATTTCCGGACCGTACGACGGTATCCAGACCACCTGCTTGCCTTCGCCCATAGCGGTGTAGGCCAATAGCTGCCCCGCGGTCATGACTCCCTGCCCTCCGAATCCGGCAAAGACTACTTCAAGCTGCTCAGTCATGCCGTTCCTCCTTTTCAGGATCCTTGTAGACCCCGAGCGGATAGTACGGCACCATATTTCCTGCCAGCCATTCGGTCGACTTGCAGGGATCGATACCCCAGTTAGTGGGGCAGGTCGAGAGGACTTCGACCAGCGAGAAGCATTTTTCTTCTTTCTGAAGACGGAAGGCCTTTTTAATCAGCTTCTTGGTATTTATAACGTGCATCGGAGTATGGACCGCTCCGCGCGCGATAAACGACGGAGTCCTCAAAGTCGACAATAGTTCCGACATCCGTATGGGATACCCGGCCTGGTTAACATCGCGTCCGGCCGGAGAGGTGGTCGTTTTCTGCATCGGCATGGTGGTCGGAGCCATCTGTCCGCCGGTCATACCGTAAATGGCGTTGTTGACAAAGATAGTCGTAAACTTCTCTCCGCGATTGGCGGCGTGCACGATTTCCCCCATTCCGATCGAGGCCAGGTCGCCGTCCCCTTGATAAGTAAACACAATCATATCGGGACGGACCCGCTTGAAACCGGTCGCCAAAGCCGGAGCCCGCCCGTGCGGGGCTTCAAGAAAATCGACATTGAAATAATTGTATATCAGGACGGAACAGCCCACCGGGGCCACCCCGACGGCACGGTCTTTCAGCCCAAGCTCATCGAGCGCTTCGGCCACGAGACGGTGAATGATGCCGTGGGTGCATCCCGGACAATAGTGAGTAATATTGGTACTGAGCGATTCCGGCCTTTTAAATATAGTTGATGCTGAATATGACATTCTATCCTCACATGATCATGCGATCACTTCTTTTTCCTCGTCTTTTTGGGAGCCGGTTTCTCACCTTTCAGGATTTCCCGGACTTTATCTTTTACTTCATTCGGAGTCGGCACGATACCGCCGGTTCTACCATAAAATTCAATCGGCTTAATCCCTTTCAGACAGCGTTCAACATCCTCGATCATCTGTCCGGTCGACATTTCGATATCGAGAACGGCTTTGATATTGGTTTTGGCCGCTTCTTTATAGATTTCTTTTTCGGGGTAAGGGAAAAGCGAAATCGGGCGGAACAGCCCGACGCTGATACCTTCACCGTCCAGTTCATCAATAGCAGTCTGGCAGATCCGCGCCATAGTGCCATAGGCCGTAATCAATATTTTATTTTTCGGAGAGACCTTGTAAAGTTCGAAACGGACTTCGGCCTTTTTGATTATTTCATATCTCTTTGCCAATTCGAAGCTGTTGATTTCCAGTTTTTCCGGATCGAGGAACAACGACTTGGTAATGCGAGCCTTGCGGCCTTTCGCTCCGGTCAAGGCCCAGTCGATTTTATCGGGCACATTCTGCTCGCGATATTTTTCCGGGAATTCGACCGATTCCATCATCTGGCCGATCATGCCATCCCCGATAATCATTACAGGAGTACGATACTTGTCGGCCAGATCGAAAGCCAGGATAGTCAGGTCGACCGCCTCCTGAACCGAAGACGGAGCCAGCACGATAACGTGATAATCGCCATGTCCGCCTCCCTTGGTTGCCTGGAAATAGTCGGACTGCGCCGGGAGGATACCTCCGAGCCCCGGACCGCCCCGCATGATATTCACCAGCACCACCGGAAGATGCGCTCCCGCCATGTACGAAATCGCTTCCTGCATCAGGCTGATGCCGGGACTGGATGACGTCGTAAAAACTCTTTTCCCCGAAGCTGCGGCGCCGAACAGCATATTCCCGACGGCCACTTCCGATTCGGCCTGGACGAATACCCCGCCGACTTCGGGAAGCCGCCAGCAGAGGTATTCGGCGACTTCCGACTGCGGAGTAATCGGGTATGCGAAATAATTAATGGCGCCGGCCGCTATGGCGGCTTCGCCGATCGCCTCGTTGCCTTTCATCAATTTCTTTGCCATAATCTATTTCCATCCTCAATATTCAAAGGGGAGGAATTGCGTTCCGTGCGTGCGAACTTCGATGGCCACATCGGGACAGGTGATGGCACATATCATGCAGCCGATACATTTGGTCGGTTCGTGCACCTGGGCGTAAAAGTAACCCTTGAGGTTGATATCTTTCGACATCGAAAGTATCCCCATGGGGCAATTCATCACGCAAAGCTCGCATCCCTTGCAGTAATTTTTGTCTATTCGTACTCCGGGCATAATCTATTTCCCCAAAAAAGTCATTATCTTCAATTCTCGGGCCTCTCCCACGGCTTCAGCATCAGCCGGGTCAGCGGCAAAACGGCGCATTTGAACGCCGACGGTTTTATTTCGTCAAGAAATTTCCTTTTCGCGCTGACGAAATTGACGGGTATCCCCTTCATCCTTCCCACTTGCACCGCCAGATCGTACCCCTCCTTGATGACTTCGTAATCGGTTTCGTCGATCAGGTGGCTGTTTGAAATCAAGCCGGTGAATTCCAGATGTGCGGTCATTTCAATCCGTGACATGGTATTCAGAGTAGTGTTGAGATTCGACGTCGCTGGCCTCCTGGAATTAATGACCATCAGCATCTCGTATGTTCCGGGTTTGAATTCCGCCGATAGCGACCCCAAAGCTCTGGTCCCCTGGGCATCCCCGCCAACATCGAGGATCAATATCCCCTGCGGGTTGTCGATTACTCCCTTCACTTCCGGTAAAAGAATGGGCAGATCGGCGTAGAATTGCCCCCCTCTCGGCGCTACGGCACGAACTCCCAGTTTTTCCAGTTCCACTATTGCTTCCCTGGATCTGAAATAGGGATTGACCAGGTCGAGATCGACGATAGTCACGGGAGATTGTTGGGCGGTGGCCAGAAATTTAGCCAGGTTGACTGCAACTTCAGTTTTGCCGCTTCCGAAACCTCCCACAATAGCTATAATCTGTTTGGAGAATTCGGGATAGCGATAACCTTTCGAGGCGTTCATCGGTTCGGGTTCCTTTGTTGCTTCCACGGTCAGCATTGCCACCTGCCTGCTATTCCTCCATCCGGATACCCCAGTTGAACGGGCCGGTTGAAATCCGGTGCGGCTATCTTTAACTGAATATTGGCAAAATGCTTAGCAAAGTCAAGGTATAGTTGTGAAAAAAATCACTAATAGAAGCAATATGTAACAAAATAGACCAATATTGGCGAGTTTTGACGCTCTAATGTTTGAGTTATCTAAGAATTGGGATAGTACAAAATTGACAGCGAATTACGGGAATATCACATCTTCCCCGGGTCCCAGCCTTCCAGAGAACGGAAATCTTTATACTGTGCCGAATCGATAAAGGTCCCCGGCGATTTCATGTACATAATCACGCCCGATACCATATGCTTGTGATTATTCTCTTCGTCGGCGATTTTCAACAGCAGTTTTTTACGCTTTTCATCAGGTTCTTTTTCGGCCTTTTCCTTATAAAAGGCCTCGGATTTTTCTTCGTTGCGCAAGGCATGGGTCCAGGCCGAAACGATATCCTCTTCGAACGGCTCTTCCCGTTTCAGCGCCGCCAGTTGTTCGAATATATTCCGCGCTTTATCGAGCGTCTTGCTTCCGCGCAAATCGCTGCCACCCGACATATCATGCGGATCGCTTTTCAAGCGGCGGAAATATTCGTAATGCCGATTTTCCTCTTCGGCCAGTTCATTGAGGATTTTCTTCAATTCCTTGTTTGCCGTCGATGATGATAATTTTTCGTAATATGCCTTGCCATCCAGTTCCATTTTCATGGCGAATTCGATTATGTCCACGATATCACTCCCGGTTATCCATTCCTGAATTTTGAACCAAAATATCAAATTTGGGACAATCAGGCAAGTACAGATATATAGAAAATCATTCGGAATATTTAAGGCGTTCGAGGTAGGAAATACCCGTGGAGCCGTAATAAAAATCTTCTTCCTGATAAACGTAATCACTCAGGGCATGGGGAAGACTGACGAATTCATACCCTTTATCTTGAAGTTCCGCGAGAATATCTCCAAGGAATACGGCATTGAGTCGGTTGACCCGGAGCTGCATAATCTGCCGCACCTGTCTTCCCACAATTTCCTGCGCCACGGTTTCGAAATGCCCCATGCGTTCGAGGATATGATCGATGTATTCCTGCCGGAATTGGGCCAGGTCGGCGCTGTCGGCGCCGTGGTACATCTTTTCGAAACTCATGTTGTAGACGAAATCTTCCGTGACCACCGAGGCGTGCGCCACTTTTATACCGGCCTGGCCAAATTCGTCGTCGAGAACAACGCGCGTGTTTTCATCGGTCGGATATTGTAGGAAAGGAAAGCGAAAATAGCGCTCCTTCTGCTTGTAAGTCGCGACCAGATCTTCGACCGACTGTCTTCCCCGCTTGACATCTTCGATGAAAATCGCCAGTGGAGCATCGTACAGTGACTGCCCGGAATAAGTATGAAAGCCGATTATATGACCGGCATCGAGCCATTTTATGACGATTTCCCAGGCCTCCCCTTCGAGATACTCCCCGACCACGAAGGCCGCGGCGGGAGCCTTGTATTCGGCCAGTTTGGCCAGGATGGAGGCGTTGATTTCCTGCAAATCCTTCAGAGAATAGATAGGATCGCCGGGGAAATTATCGAAAGTAAACGCGATTTTTTTGTCCGGCTTTTTCTTCGGAGTCTTCTGCTCCTGAGATTTTTTGTCGGTGCTTACCGGCTTTCCTATTTTGACGGAATCGGCCGGAGCTTTTTCCTGGGCTCCGGCAAAAACCGCCAGCATGGCCGAAAACAGTGCAATTATAATGGTTTTGCGAAGCATGACTATCTAATTAGAGCGGTTTCTAAGAGCGGTCAACAAAAATATACGGCTGCATTGAATCGGAAATAAGAAACCTGGCCATCGAATTACCGTATCTAATCTTAGATTTACCGCAGCGCCATCTTTATAAGAAGCGAACTTCCGGCGGTTTTCGACATTCAACCCCTCACAGACGCGAAACAAATACGGGCGCCGGGGAATAATAACTCATATTCCCCCCTTCATCCATCCTCTCGCCTGAAAGCGCCCTGCGGGCCTTATGGCTTGTGGGGCGCAAAATATTTATATATTTCCGCACCCTATTATCAATATTCCGGAAGCATTTTGCCGAACAAGGTTGCGTACATAATGCGATAGATATCGGTATTGTCGACATTGTTTTTAAGCAGGTGGGAATTGAGCCCGTGTGCGCGTGCTATGACATCTCCAGCAACATCCTCAAAACTAGCCCAGCCGACTCCAAAACGAAGGACAACGCCGTTTTTATCCGGAGCAGCCTTAAAGGGAACGGTCCCGGTTCCCTCGATTCCATCGAGAGGCGCCCCGTTGTCGGTAGTATCGGGAAGAGGCTTATCAAAATCCGTACTGTCCCGTATGGCCAGGAGCTGAAATCCCCCTGCTTCACTATCGGCGGCGGTTATCAACAGAGTCCGGGGATTGTCTTTTATATAATCGACGGCCACTCCGATAGCGTCATCGGCTCTCTTCAGGGCAGTTAATTCACCCATAGCATTATTGTAATTGCCGAAATTGTCGGTCCCTTCTTCTTCCACGATCATCAAAAACCGGCGGCCATCCTGTTTTAATATCTTTAACGCGACCGAGGTCATTTCGGCCAGGGTCGGAGCATCGTCATAATATAGTGGCAGGTTATGTTCCTTTAGATATTCTTCGGAATTGTCGTTGAACGTATGTTTCGCGGCGAATACTCCGAGGACTTTTTTCACCCCGGCCGGGAGATTCAAAAGTTCCTCACGATTGTAAACCACGGTATAACCGTTTTCTTTCGCCTGCTGGATCAGGTTCCTGCCATCTTTTCTTTTCCCCTCCTTACCGTGCCGGCCTGCGATTCCTTTTGGTAGAAGCAGAACCTCGCCCCCGGAGAGGATTATATCGGTTCCGCTGTTTATGATCTGCTCGGATATAACATCGGTACTATCGCGATCGACGGTACCTGCCGCGAACACGCCGGTTCCCGGTTCGCAGATATGGCCGCTGTTAATCAAAGCCGTAGCCAAACCGGCATCGCGGGCTTCCATCAGAATACTGGTACCCTTTCCGGAAAGGGACTTCACCGGTTTTTCCGGGACATTGCCGTAGGTGTCGAAATTGACTTTGACTCCGTAAGAGTGAATAGTCGCGCCCCCATGCGAACTGCTGTTGGTGGAATTGAGAACATGCGAGCGATACATTCCCATCCTTTCCAGTCTGTCCCAGTTCGAAATGCTGTCCGGTCCATAATAATAATTGCGAAGAGCGTGCCACATGGAGGCCCCGGTTCCATCAGGATGAATGAAAATTACACTTCCGGTATCGATAACATCATCGGCATGCAATGTTGGGCCAATTGCCAATAGAAAAATAATGATAGGTATGGAGGTTTTAATGACTTTTCCGATTCGATTTGATTTAAACATATGATCCCCACAACATGATTGTTTATCCATAAACATTCAATAATCCTCCCGGATTTAAAATATGGGTGTTTTTTATTCGATTTTTATGAATTTTGGAATATCACCGGCGAATATGGTAAAATAAAAACCCTCGGGCTATTCGCTCGAGGGTTGCATATTTCATGCGGAAGGGGGGATTTGAACCCCCACAGCTCGCGCCGCTACCCCCTCAAGATAGTGTGTCTACCAATTCCACCACTTCCGCAGATAATTTCGAAAAACTTAATTGCCGGATGTATCCTGCGGTGTCCCCTCCGTTTCGGATGGAATTCCGGTATCGAACAGGTCGCCACCGGTTGTATCCGTCGGCGTCATTTGCTGCTGGGCCTGCTGCTCTTCCAGTTCCCTTTGAGCCTGTTCGGTTACTACTGAACGGGCCTCAGTGCTCGATGAACCGGGGCCGCTGCGATTACTCGACATAAATGCCAGGACTCCGCAGTTGACAAAGAAGACAATAGCCAGGATAGTGGTGGCTTTCGAAAGAAAAGTCGCTGCGCCGCGTCCGCCGAATACCGCCCCGGAAAGACCGCCGCCCCCGCCGAAAGCCCCCGCGAGTCCTTCACCTTTGGCGGATTGCATGAGGATGACGATCATCAAAATGATACAAACCGCCGTGTGGAAAATAATCATCAACGTAAATAACAAGCGAAACCTCCGTTATGCCGAGTTAATAATCTTAATAAACTCTTCTGCCTTCAAACTCGCTCCGCCGACCAATCCCCCGTCAATATCGGGCTGGTTCAGCAATTCCGCGGCGTTGCTCCCTTTCATGGAGCCGCCGTACAGAATCGAAACCTCGTCGGCGGTGTTGCCATATTTCGCGCGAAGTCGTCCCCGAATGAAGGCATGTACCTCCTCCGCCATTTCCGGCGAAGCGGTCTTGCCGGTCCCGATCGCCCAGACCGGTTCATACGCGATCACGGTCTGCTTCAGGTCGTCATCGCTGAGGCCGGCCAGCGAACCGTCAATCTGCCCGCCGACAACCTCCTCGGTGCGCCCGGCTTCGCGTTCCGCGATTTTTTCGCCGACACAGACTATCGGGATAAGCCCCGAATCCAGGGCCATCCGGACTTTCCGGTTGACGAATTCATCGCTCTCGGAGAGGTATTCTCTTCTTTCCGAGTGTCCCAAAATAACATAGGTCACCCCGATTGTCAATAGCATATCGGGCGAGATTTCGCCGGTAAAAGCACCGGAATTTTCGGGATACATATTCTGTGCCCCGAGATAAAGCTGCGTTCCGGTGGTCGCCCGCGAAACATCCGAAAGAGCCGTAAACGGCGGACAAATAACCACTCTTTTCCGGCCGCCGTCTCCTCCGTGCCGCATCAGCCCTTTGGCGAGATCGACCGCTTCGGAGTTGGTCATGTTCATCTTCCAGTTGCCCGCAATAATAATTCGTCGCATCATCTGCTCCTCATCAAGCGTCAGTCAAAGCCGCCACTCCCGGCAGCACTTTCCCTTCCAGAAATTCCAGCGAGGCTCCGCCTCCGGTCGATACATGGCTCAGCTTATCCTTCAGTCCCGATTTTTTCACCGCCGAGGCCGAATCCCCTCCGCCGACCACCGTAATCGCTCCCTTTCCGGTAATATCGGCCAGCAAACGGGCGATTGCAAACGTCCCCTCGGCGAATTTCTTCACTTCGAAAACTCCCATAGGGCCGTTCCAAAGCACGGTTTTGCTGTCCATCAATTCGGATTTAAAAAGTTCGATAGTCTTCGGACCGATATCGAGCCCTTTCATATTATCGGGGATGTTGTCCACCGAAACCACTTTCGCTTCGGCGTTTTCGTCAATTTCACCGGCAACCACGACATCGATCGGAAGGATTATCTTTAGATTTTTCTTAGTTGCCCGTTCCAGTAAATCGGCGGCCATGTGGACACGGTCCTCTTCCAGCAGTGATTGTCCGATATTCTTTCCCATCGCCTTGAAAAATGTGAAGATCATGCCACCGCCGATAAAAATCTTGTTCACCTTCCCCATCAGGTTTTCAATGACATCGATCTTGCCGGAAATTTTGGCTCCTCCCAGAATCGCCGAAAAAGGCCTTTGCGGATTCGACAGCGCCATATCGAGAAATTTCAGTTCTTTTTCCATCAGGTACCCGGCCGCACAAGTCTTAATATATTTCGTCACCCCTTCGGTCGAGGCATGAGCACGGTGAGCCGAACCGAAAGCATCATTGACATAAATATCGGCCAGGCCGGCCAGGAGATTGGCGAAACCGGGATCATTGTCGGTTTCTTCCTTGTGGAAACGGAGGTTCTCCAGAAGAATAACATCGCCGTCGTCCATGGCTCCGACCATATTCGCGACCTTGGGCCCGATACAATCGGGTGCGAAACGGACATCCACGCCCAACAGCTCCTTCAGCCGTTGTGCCACCGGTTTCAGCGACATTTCCGGAACGATCTTTCCTTTGGGACGACCGAGGTGACTGCATAAAATCACCCGGCCGCCATCGTCCATCAGCTTTTTGATAGTCGGAAGCGCCGCCGTGATACGGCGGTCGTCGGTGATTTGCTGCTTGTCATCAAGCGGGACATTAAAATCGACCCGAACCAGGACTTTTTTTCCGGCTACCTTAATATTTTCGATTGAAAGCTTGTTCATATCATTCTCCATAAAGAGAAAAAGCCCCCAAACGCGGGGGCTTTGGTAATATATGAATTACATCATTTTGCGAACCATATCGACCATGCGGCAGGAGAAGCCCCATTCGTTGTCGTACCAGGAGAATATCTTTACGAACTTGCCATTCGCCATGGTCGAAAGGGAATCGAATACCGAGCTGTGCGAATTGCCGATAACATCCGAAGAGACAATCGGATCCTCGCAGTATTCCAGAATTCCCTTCATCGGGCCTTCGGCGGCCTTCTTCATCGCAGCGTTAATCTGATCGACCGAAGCCTCTTTTTCGAGGATGGCCACCAGGTCGACGATAGAGCCGTCAGGGGTCGGGACCCGCATGGAACCGCCGTCGAGGCGACCCTTCAACTGCGGTATGACCAGAGCGATAGCGCGAGCGGCGCCGGTGGTAGTCGGTATCATCGACATCGCGGCGGCCCGGGCACGGCGCAGATCCTTGTGCGGAAGATCCAGAATACGCTGATCGTTGGTATAGGAATGGATCGTGGTCATAAAGCCCTTTTCGATACCGAATGTATCGACCAGGACCTTGGCGACCGGCGCCAGGCAGTTGGTCGTGCAGCTTCCGATAGAAATGATATTATGTTTTTTCTTATCGTAGTCCTTATCGTTCACACCGATCACGAATGTTCCATCGGGCTCCTTGGCTGGGGCCGATATCAATACCTTCTTGGCCCCGGCGGAAATATGCTTGCCGGCCTTCTCCTTGTCTTTGAAAAGACCGGTCGATTCGACGATTACTTCCGCTCCGAGTTTACCCCACGGCAGTTTGGCAGGGTCCTTTTCCGCGGTAATGGGAATTTTCACCCCGTCAACAATAAGGTTGTTGCCGTCCGCTCCGACCTTCCCCGAATACTTGCGATGAATGGAATCATATTTAAGCAGGTGAGCCAGCGTGGCGGCATCGGTTATATCATTTATGCCGACAATCTGGATATCTTTACCGTGGGCGGCCCGAAAGACCAGTCGTCCTATTCGTCCAAATCCGTTTATACCGACTTTAACAGCCATACATCATCCTCCTCGGGTATTGGCTATTCCGTATTAATGTTTCTTTGACTGAAAAATATATCCTACTCCAAAGACCAGCTGCCAGCCGGAATAATCCTTGAACCCGGCCAGCGGCTTTCCAAACTTTATCGGAACATACTTAAAATCGAGATTCAATCCAATCTGCGAGGCGACCGCCCAGTCCACCCCGGCCCCGACCGCATAGGTGAATTTGGTCTCGGTATCCTCGATGAAATAATCATATCCATAATAATAAGGATCGATCGCATCCCTGGTACCGTAGGCCACACCTCCTCCGGCCCGAAGATACGGGTGCATGGAATGGCCCGTATTGGCACTGAAAGGATAAAACTTGGCGCTTATCAAAATCGGATACACCTTCGCACCATAGTAGTAAACCGCCGAACCGGCGTCATAAGTGATGTCCCCCTGACTGAATACCCCGATCGAAATCTCGGCCGAAATCATCGGGTGGACGCGGTGGGCATAGAAAAATTCGCCGTACAACGCCCCCGCTGATAATTCGACAGGCTGCGATACTCCATCCGTCACGGTCTCATCACCAAGCATGGCCCACGCGCCGAAGCGAGCCCCGGCAAAATGGCTGTAACCGAAACCGGTTTTGGTGATTTCGATGGCCTCCGCAAAGGCCGGAAATACCGAAAGCGCGACAAACAGGAATAATCCCGCAACAACTGCATTTGCTTGTCTTTTCACTACATTCCTCCTGATAAAATGCCAATCCTGAGCGCTTCCGGCGATAACAACTCCTGCAATCTTTCTTAAGGGTATTGCTGTTTCCTCAATCGATTCAACGCCTTAAGTCGATATTTGTTCCAATGCGACTTATTGACCGCATTCTCGGCATTTACAGGGCTTTAATATAGATTTTTTTTGATTTATAATCCATGATAATCGAGAATTTTTCCAGGAAGCGGTTCCCGATATTGCCGTCTATTTCATTCGAACCGGATATGCCGCTTTCCCCTTCGGCAATCCAGATCCCCTGGTCTGCGATCGACATGCCGGCGATTCGAAACTCCCTGACGGCGGCCTTCGAAACCTTGGTCAAACCGCCGATTCCACCTATGGCGAAATCGGAATCCTCTACATTTAAAAGACTGTCCTGAATATCATTTTTATCGATAAACGAATTATGTAGAATAATACTGTAGGCATTCCCCAGATCGAGCAGGAATTTCCCCGGAATACCGACAAAACCGCATTCTATCAGCGGGATTTTCATGAAATAATCGAACTTCAGTTCGTGGTAAGCGCCCGGTGTTATGAATGTCCGAGGATTATAGAAAATCAGTCTCTGACCGCCATAATCGATCCTGACCGGCATTCTTGACAGGATATCATAGCCCAAAATACCGCCGAGGCTGTTGCCCTCAATGTCGTGCAGCATTTCATCGAAACCGGTAACGGCTACCGTCTGATCGAAGAGCGTAATTTCCCCGATATTAACGGAATCTATCTGCCCGATTGACGCTTCCCCGTAGCCGGACACCCCCTTGGCCGCGAACCCTCCCCTGGCTTCGATGCCAATTTCGTCGGCGTAGCTTTTATTCAGAATATTCAACCCGGCCCCGGAATCGAGGATGAAATAGCGGGAGCTGTCTCCATCCACCGCCGCCCTGAAATAAATATGCCCGTTGTGATAGTTCATCGGAACCACCACCGAATCTTCGTTATCGGGAAACCGATAATCGACCAAATCGCCGCCGCCCATCACAAAGAGCGAATCGGGCAGGACCGGGTTTACATTAAATTCGGTAAAGGTAATGGTCGAATTGAGCGCCGGTATCGGGGATACGATTTTCGAAGCAAAGGGTATTTCGAAACCCTCGACGTCGCGGAAATCCGACTGATAGGTGGTAATACCGATTTCATCGAGCCGTTCCTGAAGGATTTCGATACGAGCGGATACGGTGTTGCAGAATATCCACAGGGAATCCCCTCCGTTCGGGAGAACTCGGTAAATTTTATAAGCAGAATCTCCGATGACAGTATCGCGAACAAAATTCACCTTTCCCGGAAGACCGTCGTTACGCATAAACGAAAAGCCGGCCATGTAAGCGGAATTGATGATTTTGGCTTTTTCATGACCGGTCAACTCCATCATCTGGTTATTCTGATCGATCATCCAGGCTCGCTCCCCGTCGAATACCTGGGTAATGCTGAGGATACTGAGATTAACCATCATTCGATACCTGCCGGGATGTTTATAGTACATCTCAGCCGTTCCCGGTATCCCTCCGAGCGTAATTTCCCCGACGGCATAGTACGATTGCAATGAATCCGTTTTTGGGGCCGTGCCGCGTCCGCACAATTCCATCAGGGCATTCGGTTCCGCACCGGTATTGGTAAAAGGAAGCGCCAGGAAAGCGGCGCATAAAATCGTTTTGAACGCATTCATATTATCCTCGGATTAATATTCCGTCCAGTAATAATCGGCCAATATCAGGAAGCCGAGGAGAGTCCAGGAGAGGATCATCGAAGTCCCGCCGTAGCTTAAAAAAGGCAAGGGCAATCCGGTTACGGGCGCCAGCCCGAATGTCATCCCGACATTGATGAAAAACTGAAAGAACAGTATGGTAACCGCTCCCCAGGCCATATTTGAAATGAACCGCGAACGGCATCGGGACGCTATTAATATCCCTCGATAGAAAATATAACCGAAAATCATGACCACGATGGTTGTTCCCAAAAATCCGAATTCCTCGCCCAACACTGAAAAAATAAAATCGGTATGCCGCTCCGGAAGAAATTCTAACTGGCTCTGCGATCCCCCCAAGTATCCCTTCCCTATTAATCCCCCGGAACCAACCGCAATTTTTGATTGAATAATCTGGTATCCCGCCTGGCGCGGGTCGCGCCCGGGATCGAGGAAGGTCAGAATGCGAAGTTTCTGGTATTCCGCAAGGCTGTTCCAGATAAACGGGGTAATCGTTCCGAAAGCCAGGTTGGCAATGACGGTTAAGGTTCCGAATAACACTCCCGGCCTGAAAATCAACAACGCTATTATCAATAGCGCCAGATAGATAACCCAGGTAATCCAGTGAAATGCAGCCAATAGCGATATTAATGGCGATACGATTAAGATCAGGTAAAAAGGAGACAATCCCGACCAGTACCAGAGACTGAACAAGAGCACCACGAAAACCAGCGATGTTCCCAGGTCCGGCTGTCGCATTACCAGGACAAACGGAATAAACGCCAGTGAGCCTGAAATGAATATCCTCATGACAGACGCAGGAGGACGTTTGGAGTAAGCCAGGAATCGCGATAAGGTGATCAATAACGCCATCTTGGCGATATCGGAGGGAGTCAGGTGCATCGGCCCGAGATAAAAGGAACGGGCCGCTCCGGTTTTGGAGACTCCGACAAATAGTACCAAGATTAATAATATCAGAGACAGCCCATAGAGTGGATACGAAAAGAAATCGATAATCCGAACGGGAAGGTGTATCAAGACTGCGAAAAGCGCCAAGGCTCCAATCAGCCAGACAACCTGCCTCGAATAGTAATCTGCCGAAGTTCCCGAGATTGCGTCATAGCGCGCCGAATAAATGAGAAAAATACCGATGACAGACAACGCCAGGGCGGCCATAATGAGACGCCAGTTTATTTGCCGATATTCCAGCATTACATTTTCTCCGACGCCCGGCGGGAAACCATCTCGGCAAAACCGGGGACTTTATTCATCAGGTAATAATGTATTATTTTGCCCACCAGAGGAGCTGCCGCTTCGGAACCGTGCCCTCCCAATTCGACAATCGCGACACAAACAATCCGGGGATTATCCGACGGAGCAAAGGCTACAAACCAGGCATGTTCATTACCGTGCGGATTTTGAGCGGTCCCGGTCTTTCCCGAAATATCGTACTCTTTTCGTTTTCTTCCCCGGGCCGTTCCATGCTCTCCCTGCACGACCAGTTCCAGTGCGTCATTGAGTATCTTAAGGGTATTCTGAGAAAACGGCAGTCGGAAGGCCGGTGACGGAGCAATTTTAATAGTACCGCCGTCGGGATTCCGGATTTCACGCAGCAGGTGCGGTTTATATACGAGCCCGTTGTTGGCCAGTCCGCCGAAAAATTGCGCCAGTTGCAGCGGTGTAATGGTAAATTCCCCCTGCCCTATAGCCATATTCAAAATCAAAAGCGGCGACCATTTTTTCGCTCCGTACAATTTATCTAGGTAGGCCGTATTTGGCGCTATTCCGTCGAATTCACCGACAATGTCGATGCCGGTTTTCTTTCCGAAGCCGCTTTTTACGGCATATTCATAAAACGGATCGACTCCTATCAGTTGCCCGACCTGGTAAAAGTACACGTCGCATGATTGTTCGATCGCGCCGTACACGTTAAGGCGCCCGTGTCCGCGCGGTTCCCAGCAGCGGAAAAGCCGGTTACCGAACTGCATTCCGCCAAGGCAGGGACGAAGCAGAGTATGCTCGGTGATTTTATTCAGTTCCAGGGCGGCTCCGGCAGTCAGTAACTTGGTCGTCGAACCCGGAGGATACAGCCCCGCGATCGGGCGATTCAACAAGGGGTGATTGCTGTCGGTGATGATTCCCTGCCAGATATCGGGCGGAATCGGTCGCGAAAAAATATTGGGATCCAGCTCCGGGAATGAGGCCAGGGCAAGGATTTCTCCGTTGCGGGGATCCATACAGACCACCGCGCCGCAGCATGATTCACTGTCGAAATTCGCGACGATAAACCGCTGCAGGTCGACATCGATGGTAAGACTGATATCGGACCCGGGAACCGCCGGAATGGGCGCCTTTCCCTGGTAAGGTCCCACGATTTTGCCCTTCGCGGAGACTTCGATATAATCGGTCCCTTCGATGCCCCGCAGCATCTGGTCATACGCCTTTTCGATGCCTTTTTTCCCCACGAGACTGCCGGGGCGGTATTCCTTGTCCGCTTCGGCCTTGATTTCCTCTTCCGAGACTTCGCCGACATACCCGATAAACGATTCCGCCGAAATATCCTTCTCGTATCGCCGGACCGATTCCGCGCTGTACGTCACGCCGGGAAATTTATCCCCCTGCTCTTCGAGAATCGAGACCACATCGATGCCGAGTCCCCGTTTTATCGGGGTCGGCATGAAATTACTGACAAAGTTGGCTCTCGCCCGCTTTTCGACCGTGGCCGAATCCATCCCCAAAAGCGTTGACAGGCGGTTGTAAGTAACACCCTTTTCGACTTCGAAGGGAACCACCGACACGGTGAACGACAGCATGTTTTCGCCGATTACCTGGTAATTTCGATCATAGATGACCCCTCTTTTCGGGATAACCGGCTGCACCCGGATGCGATTGCTTTCCGATTGAATCAGGTATTCGTTATGCTTTATGACCTGATGATAAAACAAACCGCCGATAATAATCAGCAGAGCAAGTATCAGGACAACATAACCGATGTTCGCCCGAAGGGCTTTGTCGACTCGAAATTGATCCATTTTTTTAGAATAGTGCTTTTATTCTCTGCCAGGTTATACGCCCGTCTTTGATCATGAAAAATATCAAACCTATCAGCATGGTATAGATTGCGGCAGGGATAATGTTGCGTACGAACATATAGAAGAATTCCGTGGACGATACCATAATCGTGACTATAATGCGGTGTACGATTACCGCCGAGGTAAGAATTATAACTCTGGAGGCGATCGATTCGAGGTTGATCCGCGCCGCCATTTGATTGGAAGCTATCGCCAGTAATACCACCGTCAGGATTTCATAAGGCATCATCGCCATGTCCCCCACCCCCGTAATCATCCCGGCGAAGAATGCGAACCAGACCGCTTCCTCCTCAGACTTATACAACGCCACCAGGACTACCAGGAGGATAGTGAAATCGATTGCAACGTCGTAAACAGATATCAATTCACGCAGGATGATATCATGAAAAGTAAGCAGGAACAGGTATATGATGTATGGTATCACCTTCATGGGGTCCCCCGCTTCAATACGTACAGCTCCTCGATCTCGAGGAATTCCACGCTCGGCCTCAACCATACCGATTTCCTGATTTCTCCCTTGGGAGTCGCCGCCGAATCCACCACGGCCACGGAAAGCCCCGATGGATACACTCCGCCCAAACCGGAAGTAATGATGATATCGCCGGGATTAACCACGGCATCCGCCGGGAGATTATCGAATATCATTCCTTCTCCCGGAACATAACGGACAATTCCGATCTGACGGCTTTCGGCGATACGGGCGGATACGGCATTGGAGGGATCGGTCAACAATTGCACCGTGGCGTAATCCGGCATCACCTCGCGGACTTTCCCCACCAGCCCGAAACGGTTGATGACCGGCTGGTTTACCATGATGGAATCGCGCTGTCCCTTGTTGATGACTGCGGCTACCGGATGCTGATTGTATATCAGGGAGATAATTTTCACCGGCACCACCTGGTAATCCTCGGCAGGTTCGAAACCGAGGAACTCCCGCAGACGCTGGTTTTCCCGGCGAGCCTCGGCCATGGCGCTGAGCTGCAGCGAGGCCTCGGTAAGGGAGTTTTTCAGGCGCCGGTTGGTTTCCGAAACTTCCATCAGGCTTTTGACATTGTCACGGATTTCCACAAACGGATAATAAAAGATGGTCATGCAGGCATTCGCAACTGCCGGTCGAATGCTGCTTTTCCCGACCAGGATAATGAAAAAGAGGACGGCGATAACGCCGTAGCTGAAGGCGCGACGATTTCGGCTGATAATCGTCGTGAACCAGTTCATAGATTAAGTGCCTCCCTGCACCTTAAATGCGACCATCAATCGACCGAATCGATCAATTGCAGCAATTCTCCGGGCGACGTTACTTCCATCATTTTCTGACGATTTTCTTCGGATTTCATAATGTACGACAGCCGGGCCATGACATTAAGATGTGCTCCGATGGCATCTTCAGGAGCCGCAATCAGGAAAAATAAATTCACCGGCTTATGATCCATAGCATCGAAATCGATTCCGTCGTTGGACCTCCCAAAAGCAATTACAATACCCTTGGTGGCTTTCGTTTTGGCGTGTGGAAAGGCCACCCCGTAACCGACCCCGGTAGTAACCAGTTCTTCGCGCTCCCGGACATCATTCAAAAGCTGCTCGGCATCCTTGACCAGATTCGATTTCCCGACCAGTTGAACCAGTTCCTTTAAAGCGGCATCCTTTTCTTTTGCTTTCAGGTTGAAGGTTATCAAATCCTCGGAACAAAATTTCGACAGTTTCATATATCTTCTCCTTAATCGAGAGATTCCGCTTCATCAATAAGTAGAACCGGGATATCATCTTCCACCCGGAAGACCAGCCGGCAGTTGTCACAGGCAAGCCTATTTTTATTGCGTTCGTACTGCAATTCCCCCTTGCACTGGGGACATACGATTATGCTCAGGATTTCTTCGGAAAGTGCCATAGGTTTCCCCCTATTCCTTATATACACCCATCACCCGGAACTTTTCCAGCCGCTTCTTCAGCAATTCCTCCGGGGGTAGCTGTCCGAGTTCATCCAGGGTAGAAATTATTTCATTTTTTAAGTTTTCGGCCATTTGCTTGTGATTATTATGCGCTCCGCCCGGCGGTTCCGGGATTATTTTATCGATCAGACCCAGATCCATTAAATCCCCGGCCGTCAGTTTCAATGCTTCGGCCGCTTCCGGGGCGTGAGCGTTGCTCCTCCAAAGTATCGCGGCACAGCCTTCGGGAGAAATAACCGAATACCACGAAAATTCCAGCATATAAACCCGGTCGCCGACTCCGATTCCGAGCGCTCCCCCTGAGGCCCCTTCGCCGATAATTATGATTATTACCGGGACCTTTAAAATCGACATTTCGCGAATATTCTTCGCAATCGCTTCGGCCTGCCCGCGTTCCTCGGCGCCGATTCCGGGATATGCCCCCGGCGTATCAATCAGGACCACAATCGGCTTGCGGAATTTTTCGGCCATCTTAAAGAGCCGTAATGCCTTACGATACCCCTCGGGATGCATCATTCCGAAATTCCGGAATAGCTTCTGTTTGGTATCGCGCCCTTTTTGCTGGCCGATAATCATAATCGGGCGCCCCCCAATCCGGGCGAATCCCCCGACTACGGCATGGTCGTCGGCAAATCCGCGATCTCCGTGCAACTCCATAAAATCGGTGGTCATCAGGTTTATATAATCAAGGGTATAGGGACGGCGGGGATGCCGGGCCAGAAGAACTTTTTGCCACCGGGTCAGGCCGGAATATATTTCGTCGCGCATCCGGTCGACCTTCTTTTGAAGTGACTGAATTTCCCCTTCGAGCTCGATATTCGCCCCGGCGGCAAAATCCTTCATGTCGGAGATCTTCTTCTCAAGCTCGGCAATCGGCTTTTCAAAATCGAGTATTTGTCTGTCATCCATAGCGGAATTTTCGTCTCTTCGAAATTACCCTGTTTTCGTACAAGAACCAAAGATAATAAAATCCTATAAATTAACAACCTCAAAATATACCGTAATTTAGTCTCAGGTCGGGTCGTAACCGGTGATGGCCCGTATGACAAAATTTATTCCCAGGGCCACCGGAAGCAAAAAGAGCGAAAAGCCGTTGGGATAATGCTTGAGATAATATTTCCAGACCGAAACATGGTGATACCAGGTTCGTCGCGACCGGGAAATCTTCGACCCTTTTCCCCAATAATGAATCGCCTCGGCTTCCGGTATGAAATATATCTTCCGTTTGGCCTGACAGATACGAAGCGACAAATCGGTATCTTCCATGAACAGGAAAAAGCGGGGGTCAAACCCGCCGATCTTCAGGAAAAAATCCCGCTCCATCAGCATGCAGGCCGCCGAGGCCGCCGGAACCGAGGTTACCCGCCCGAATTCGCCAATAGTATAATTATTCTTCCCTCCCCAGCGGTCGGGATTCAACACCGAACCTCGCGAAAAAAAGATATTGTAAAAATTAGGGAAATTACGGCAGGTAGGCTGGAAAGAACCGTCGGAATTGCGTAATCGCGCCACGGCCGCGCCGCTGTCCTCGTAGCCATTTATATTATCCAGGAGTATTTTCAGGGCTCCATCATCGAGCACCAGATCCGGATTTGCCATCAGGATGTACTTGCCCTTCCCTTTTTCCGCAGCAAGGTTATTGGCCGAACCGAACCCAAGATTTTTCGGCGGGACAATTAATTCCAGATCGGGAAATACCTCTCTTACGATTTCGGCGGTGCTGTCTTTCGAACAATTATCCACCACGAGGATTTCGCCCCCGACCGTCTCGATTTCCCGATGCAATGCTTTCAGGCATTGCACGATATTCTCGGAAGAATTGTACGTCACCACGATTGCGGTGACACTTATTTCGTTATTAGGGGAATTCACTACTTTAATTTACCGAATATTGCCATCAGACGTAGCCGCCAGACCATCCAGATCGCCTCGCGGACAATTTTCTTGGACATTTTCGATGCCCCTTCCTGACGGTCGGTGAAGACAATCGGAATTTCCCTGATTCGAAATCCCTTTTTCCAGGCCCGCATCGATACTTCGATCTGGAAAGCATATCCGTTCGATTTCAGGGCATCGAGATTGATCGCCTCCAGCACCTCCCGCCGGAAACACTTGAAGCCTCCGGTGGCGTCGCAAACCGGAAGACCCGTCACGACACGGGTATAGACATTGGCGAAGTACGAAAGCAGCAGCCGGCTCATCGGCCAGTTAATCACGTTGACCCCAGAAATATAACGGGAACCAAGGACGATATCGGCCTCTTCGATGGCAATCAGAAAATTCTTAATGTAAGCGGGATCATGGGAAAAATCGGCATCCATTTCGAAAATGTAATCGTACTTCTGCTCGATTCCCCACCTGAAGCCCGCGACGTAAGCCCGTCCCAGACCATCTTTTTTCTGCCGGTGCAGGACATGGACCTTGTCGCTTTCCTTCGCCAGATTATCCGCGATCTGCCCGGTGCCATCCGGAGAATTATCATCTACAATCAGGACATTGATCCGCGAATCAAGCGGAAGAACCGCCCGGACTATCTTCTCGATATTTTCTTTCTCGTTGTAGGTCGGGAATATTATCAGTACCCGTTTATCTTCGCTCATGATGCTTCCGTAAATCTCTCATACTTATAATAACGATACAGGTAAAACAGCAGGATCAGCCCCACCAGTATCAGGGCGAAAATCGTGGTATAGAGGTAAGGATCGTTGGCGGAATGGTCGTACCTGAACAGGACCTGTTTCGTCCCCGCTTTAACCGCGACCGCCCGGAATGCACCGTCGGCGCGGTACATGGTTGTCTCGACGCCGTCGACATAAGCGTGCCATTTCGGATACCAGGTGTCGGTCAGAACCAGCAGGGCCTCATGGTCGGTTTCGATATTTATAAGAACCGAATCTACAGCATATGAAACGATTTCGGCTTTCATGACCCCGCTGTCGACAGGAACGATATCCGGAGGCGGTTTTTCTTCCAGATAGACCATTTTACTCAAATCTTCATTTTCGTTGTAAATCCTGGGGTAGATATCCTTGCGTTCGGGAATTACCTGGTAACGATTCACCAGGAACGCCCGCGGTACGGCGTTGTCGTTCTGGAATATTTTGGCCCCTCCGAAATCCCGCACGGTTTTGACCGGGATCGGCCCGAAATAATTTTCCGGTAACTGCCCGTTAACGATACCGTATTTCGCTCCTGCCAGATTCAAAAAGCGGGGATTGTACTGATTGGAAGCCCCCGGCCCGCCCAGCAAATCGTCATACCAGCGCAACTGGTTTCCATGATATCCGACCGGCACCGGAATTCCGAAATAGGGGAAATAATCGGGGGGAGCCGCCTGTAAATTGGCCATGCGGAAATGCCCCGGCAATTGATGTACGAACTCCGTCAGCTGGTTTTCGCTGTACTGCCGTTTATAATCGAATGTTTTGATAAACTTGCCGTTAAACCGGATGCCGTCGATCATCGCAAGGAGCGGGATCAAAAGTAAAATGACCACTCCGGCCTTACGGTTCAAATACATAAATACCGCCAATGCCGTCCCGGCAAGCAGGAAAGTCACGACCCAAAATCCTGAAACGATATTCGGCAGTTGCATGAGCGCGATTTGCCAGCGGGTAATCCCCTGCTGATTCGCCACGGTTTTGGCACTTCCGTAAAATATCGAAGTGTAGATCGACAGCATCGTCTCGCCGGCCGCCGAAAAGAGAAGGGCTAAGAATAACAGAAATCCCGGTATCCCGAACAAGTATAGAAGGAATCGCTTACGCGTGACCGGGTCCATCTGCCGCCCCTTGTCGATGATGTACTGCAATCCAAATCCACCCAGGAGACATATCGAGAAGAGGAAAATGAACATAATCGTCGAAGGCGCCCGCAGCGATTTAACCTTCGGAATGATATGGAAAAATATTTTAAAGAGCGGTGTGGTATCTCCGAGGGCATAGATAAAGGCGAATAGGGCCAGCCCGCCGAAAAACCAGGTCTCCTTTTTCCGCAGGAAAAACACCGCAATTATCGCCAGAAACAGCGGAATCACTCCGGCGTATTCGGAATTATCCTTGAAAGCATTCTTGCCCCAGTAATGGCTGTCCTGCCCGGCATCGACACCTGAAAACTCCGGAACTATCTGAGAAAACGCCTCTTCCTGATGCAGCGACCAGGAAGTCGCCCATTCGTACCCGCTTTTGGTATCGGCCCGGGGAGAATATTCGGAAGTATAAACATAACCGGGGAAAAATTGCACCGCCGAAATGGCCAGCCCCAGGACCACCGCAAAAGCCAGTAACACGCCCGGTTTTATCACCGAGCCTATCGCCTTGGTTTCGCGGAACCGATTTACCATTTTAAATATACCGTAAAAAGCAAGGGCCCAGAGCGAATAGTACGACAACTGCGGATGCGGGCTGAGGATAATGACGCCTATCACCAACCCCAATAGTGTGAAATTCAACAGCGCTTTTTTCTCGAAAGCCCGGTCGAGAAAAAGTATGCTCAATGGGAATAATGTCGTAACGAATATTTTGCCGTCGTGTCCCGGAGCGACCCATGATACCAGCAGCCCCGAAAAGCCATACGCGACTCCGGCCAGAGCAGAAGCCACCCGCGACAACCGAAACTGCCGCGCCGTGAAATACATGAACAATCCGGCCAGGAAAATATGGAAAACAAGATTCAGCCCCAGCGCCCGGTAGAAATTTCCGAAAAACTTATAGATCGACAGCGGGTAATAGGTATCGCCGTGGAAAGCGTCGACAAACGGCAACCCTCCGAATATGTACGGATTCCAGACCGGCACCGAACCGTGCGCCTTGAAATATTCGACATAGAAATGGCGGAAAAATATCCCGGCGTTCAAAGTATCGGAACCGGACAACATCTGGTCGGAAAAGATAAAATCGGAAAAAAGAAAGGTTACCCCTAAAAGCAGCACCAGCGCCAGGACCGGTACAAAATATTTGAATGTTTCGGGATTAAAGCTGGCCGACGACATCGCCGGCGAATCCGGATTTTTGCCAGGTTTATTTTTCGCCAAAGTAGAACTCCGTTATCGCTTGACTGCTACGATTTTTCTCTCATCTTCGGAATATCCAGGCTGTCCAGTTTTTTCCGAACCGCCCCCAGCTCCTCTTTCAGAGCGGCCAGTCCTTCCGCCAGGAACCCCAGGATAAACAGCCCCAGGCCGAATCCCACCATCAAAATGACCAGGTAAAGAAGCGGACGGAAACCGTCGCCGAGGACAAAGCGAAAATAGAGCGCCGTCAGGCCGACCAGGAACCCGAAGAAGAAAAAGATTGAACCGAGCAATCCGAAAAACAACAACGGCTTTTTGAGAAACGATATTTGAGTTTTTACCGCCACCATATCGAGCACTCCCACCGGAATCCTCCAGACCGAAAATTTCGATTTTCCCCAATTACGGTCATACAGCGGAATCTTGACCTCCTCGACGCGGTAACCCTGATCGGCGGCCAGGACCACCAGGTAACGATGCCAGTCTTTCCGGAGGAAAACATCCCGGATTACTTCGGCGCGAAAGGCCTTGACCGAATTGAGATCATGCACATTCAGCCCGAAAATTTTCCGGCTCAAATAGTTATACACCGAAGAAACGAAACGCTTCTTATATTTCCCCTGTTTCCACCCGGTGGTGACATCGGCCCCCTGGAATATCGGTTCAACCAGCGTTGGAATGTCTGCCGGTTTATACTGCAGGTCGGCCGGGTAGAAAACATAGATTCCCCCGCGCGCTGCGGCGAATCCCGTTTTCAAAGCCTCGGTCAAACCGAGATTGAAAGGATGTCTTTTCGCCCGGACAAATCCGTACTTCTGCCGGGCCGCTTCGATTTTTTCCCAGGTGCCGTCGGTGGAGCCGTCGTCGATATAGACCAGCTCGTACTGCCGCTGGCTTCTTTTGAACATCTCGTCGAATTGCCGGCAGAATTCTTCGATATTGCCTTCTTCGTTGCAGGCCGGGACAATAACCGATATCAGTGTTTCCAAATTTCCTAAATCCGCCAATTACAGCCGTTTATAACCGAAATGGGAATGATGGTTCCCCTTTATTTAATCGGCTTTACCAATATCCATGTGACCGCTAATATAGTCCCGTAAACTATTCGTAGGCAAGGAAAAATGCGAGCCTAATAATTCAATGACAAACATAAAAAAAGCGGAAGGGGTGGGAATCGAACCCACCGGAGACAGCCTAACCGCCTCCCCACGGTTTTGAAGACCGCAAGGGCCACCAGACCCTATCCGCTTCCGAAAACGAATATAATAAAACCGGGCCGACCGAACAAGCCCCGCCGGAAAATTATGTTGTTGAATTCGGCCCTAAAACCTATGATGGGAGTATCCGATTTGAATCGAAGGGAGTTCTATGCCAATGGTCTTCAAATGCCGTAACTGCGGATCTGAAATTACGGTCAACATTCTCGAACCCGGAGAAAACGCCCTTTGCAAACAATGCGGAAGCTATAATATGGTTCCGGAACCCGGAAGGTTCGGAACGGAAGTTCTTGTCGGCGGAATTCCAAAAGATCCCAAATTGGTTGACATCCGCACCGGACCGGATATCATCGGGAGTATCCTCGGGCCGAGAAACATCGGCGATATTATCGGAGAAATTTTCACCGTCTATTTCAAGAATTTTCTGAAAATAATTTTGCTTTACGGAATCGCTTATCTTCCGAATATCGGTTTAGCCTACATGATGTTTCAATTATTCGGCGATCCTCCGGAAATAACGCCGGATAAACTCCTGCCATTAATATTATCCGCCTTGCTTGTAATACTTTATAACACCATCGTCGTTCCGATCGTTGAGGCGGCATTTTTGATTATAATCTGCAATCACTATCTCGAAGAAGAAAGAAGTATTATCTCTGCACTACGATTGGTGATCGGTAAATCACTATATCTAATAGCAACTTCCCTGCTTGTAGGAATCGCCGTTCTATTCTTAATAATCACATTAATCGGGATACCATTTGCGATTTATCTGCTTATATGCTGGTCTTTATACACACAAGCAATTGTCCTTGAGAATCTTGGGATAACCGATGGAATTTCACGAAGCAAGCGCCTAGTTGACGGATATTGGTGGCATTGCTTCGGGACTTTATTTTTTATCTTGATTATTCTAATGATGCCCTATATCGGCAGCCTTTTTCTACCATGGTATCTCAGGATACCCATAAGAATTCTTTTGGACAGCATACCTTTAGTGGCAATACCAATCCTCTATTTCGATCTCCGTGCCCGTAAGGAAGGGTATAACCACAATATGCTGCGTGAAGATATAAGAAGAATGGAAATAGCAGAGGAAACTAAATCGACTTGACCGGCATTTCCGAGGGATCATCAATCAGGATATTCTCTTTGATACAGAAAGCCTCGGCGTATTTTACCCCCACCCGGTGGCCGTAGTACCGCGCCGTAATTTCCATATATTCGAAAATATCCACCCCCGGCTTATAAATCATTTTCGCTTCCGGAGTCCCGTCGAACTGCGATTTATACGCCCGGACCGCCTCGAGTTTTCGTTCCATCTGATTGGTGATATCGACAAAAAACGAGTGCTGCACATCGCGGAACGACGAAGCATAAATGATTTTACGGGGGCGATGCGCTTCGCCCGGTATATCGAGCTTTTTCAATCCGGCCAGGTAACAGGCGTCATAACCGAGCTGCATGGCATACAAATGATCGGGATGCCGCTGCACCCAGAATGGCAATATCACCAGTTCCGGCCGGGTTTGGCGTATGATCGATGCAATCAATAATTTATTTTCGCGGTTGACTTCGACGTCGGAATCGGGAAGCTGCAAATTATCCCGCCAGGCCAGCCCCATAATTTTCGAGGCGTTTTCGGCATCGCGGGCCCGTTCCTCGGCGGTCCCCTTCGTCCCCATCTCCCCTTCGGTCAGATCGAGCACCCCGACTTTCTTCCCTTTTTCGGTCAGCTTGATAATGGTCCCGCCGGCCGTGATTTCGATATCGTCGCGGTGCGCGACAATCGCCAGGACATCCAGTTTTGGTTCAGCCATTCAATATTTTCCGGTAATAATTCTCGTATTGCGTAATGACATTGTCGGAATCGAATTTCTGAAGCGAAATCCTGGCGGCGTTTTCCTTGAACTGCTTAAGTCGCGGTTTATCGCTTAATAGTGCAATCGCAGCTTCCGCCATCAATTTGGTTTCGCCGATCGGGAACAGAAAGCCGTCGATTTCGTGATCGATAACTTCCACCAGCCCGGTTTTGAGTGTCCCGATCACCGGGACTCCGCAGGCCAGAGCCTCCAGCGCCGCCAGCCCGAATGATTCTTCTTCCGACGGCAGCAAAAACAAATCCGACAGCGGCAGGATTGCTTCGGGGCGGCTCTGGTTGCCCAGAAAGATCACCTTATCACCGAGATTCCGCTTGGTAATCTGACGCCGGGCCAGGATGGCATCGGGACCTTCGCCGATTAAAAGCAGCTTGGCCGGCATCTTCTGGTTGATGCGGTCGAAAATGTCGAGGACGTCGAGAGTTCGTTTCACGGGACGGAAATTCGAGGTATGCGTTATCAAAACCTCGTCATCGCGAGCGAACTGCTTGCGGGAACATTGCGCCAGTTCCGGCTTGAAGCGGGTTTTGTCGAAGAAATTATATATCACTTCGATCGGTTTTGTCACCCGGAAGATTTCATTGGTTTCATCCGCGAGATATTTCGAAACCGCCGTGACGCCGTCAGAGGCATCGATTGAAAATTTGGTGATGTCGAAATACGACGGGTCGGCCCCCACCAGGGTTATATCGGTCCCGTGCAGAGTCGTAATAATTTTCGGCGCCCGGCAGGTCACCATCTGTTTGGCGAGGAAAGCGCAGGTGGCATGCGGCACGGCATAATGGACATGCAGGATTTCCAGTTCCTGCTGGCAGGCAACCTGTGCCATCTTTGCCGCGAGGGCGAGAGTGTACGGAGGGTGCTTGAACAGCGGATACGCCGTCGTTTCCACCCCGTGGAAAAAGAGATTCTGCTGGTACCTATCGAGCCGGAACGGCAAAGCATAACTGATGAAATGCACCTGATGACCCCGTTCGGCCAGTTTCTGGCCCAGTTCGGTAGCGACAATCCCGGAGCCTCCGGCGACCGGGTAACAGGTGATTCCGATTCTCATTTAGCCCGTAAATTCCGATAGTCTGATCAATTGATGCTCCGAGGTTTTTATATCGAGCCGGTCGGCGATGAAATCCACCAGTTCGAATCCGTACTTCGAAATAAAATAAGATATGTTCAACGAGCGTTCCTGGAAAGCCTTGTTCGGGAACAGCCCGGCCTGAAGTTTATAGATCCGGTTCCTGACCACATCGTTTTCTTTCTTATGCTCGGCCAGGATTTTCTTTTCCAGGCGATTCAGGGCATCCGCGATCCTGCCGTACGTCTGCTCGGCCATCGGTTCGAGATTTTTATAACTTTCGGCGATCAGCCGGGTCAATTCCTTGTATTCAACTTCCAGATCGTTCTTAAACGATTCCATCTTATCCCGGATATCCTCCGGCAGAGTTTCACCCACCACCCGATTTATCAACTGCTCGACATCGCCGGCCAGATTTTCCAGCGAAATATCGTGTTCTTCTAGAAGTTCTTCGTTCCGTTTATCAACCAGGGTCAAAGATGGACGGGGCACGATGTACGGCTGCACCAGCTTTAGCAGGTCAAACAGCTTTCCTATCTGTCCGAAATATGCAATCTCCGCCGGTCCCCCGGATTGTGCCACGACCGGAAACAAATAGGACTGCCAGACAGGACGGGTCAGGACATCGGGCGAGAATCTTTCCGGAAACTTATCGATTAAATCGAGCAGCGCGGGCAGGCCCAATCGCTTCTCGCCGACCATGAATTCCTCTCCCTCGAAATGAATCGGCGTCCGTTCCGGGTTATGATAAAACAAGTGCACCGCCGAATCTCTTTTCTCCGCCTGAATATGGTAACCGTCGGCAATGAGGCTCTCCTCGGTTTTTTGCAAAACCTCCTTGACCTTGAAATGCCCTTCAACCAGTCGTTTGAAGAAGCTTTTGGAGATGGTCTTGGCATCTTTATTATTGGGGCAGAAAAAGATCAGACCCAAATCCGGCATGATATCGGCCATCCAGCGGGCAAATGCCTTCACCAGCGAAGTATCCTGTTTATAGGCCGCAAATAACCGTTTATAAAGAAGTGCCGTAAAATCGGTATCGCCGAGCGAATTCGTGGTCTGCTCCACCATCCGGTTGTAAGCCGCTTCGTCATCAAAACACAAGTCAGCTATTGCAACCGGGGGAATCTCTTTCGGCTCATAGGAAATCTTGTCGAGTTCTCCCTCTCGATTCGGCATAAAGGTGTGATTTATTTCCGCAAAATCGTGGTCATCGCAGGCTATCCAGAAGACCGGGACCACCGAGCGACCGATTTCGCTTTGCAGTTGCACCGCTTTCTTGACAATCCCGATTGCCTTATATAAGGTCAACAGCGGTCCGCCAAAAAGCCCCGACTGCTGCCCCGCGAATATCGTAACGGTTTCTTCATCTCGCAGCAACTCAATATTCCGAAAAGTCTCTGATTTCGCGCCAAACAATTCATTTTGTTTTTTCAGGATATCGCATAAAAAATCCCGGTCGATTTTCGGCGCTCCAAGATTTTGCGCCACCACGCGCGGATCGTCAAAAAGGAAATACTTCTTCAAGGCCGGTTTTTTCGCCAGGAAATCGCTGAATATCTTGGTTTGATGAAAATCGGCCGCCGGTTTAACCACGGTTTCAGGCATTTTCGATACTCTCTTCCGTTACCTGCACAGTTTCGCGTTTTAAAAAGAAGGCAATTATGTCATCGATAATGGTATATACGACCGGCACCACAATCAAGGTTAAAATAGTCGAACTGGTCATCCCGCCGACCACCGCACGAGCCATCGGCGCCCGCAGTTCCGCTCCCGGTCCGATTCCCAAGGCGATCGGCATCACCCCGAAAATCAGGGAAATGGTGGTCATAAGAATCGGGCGAAGCCGGATCGGTCCCGCAATCAGGATAGCCTCGGTCCGCTCGACCCCCCGCCGTCGATTCTGCTTGATAAAATCGATCAGCAGAATCGCATTCTTGGTTACCAGTCCCATTAACATGATAATACCTATAAACGACATAATCGATATGGAGTTCCCCATGATTATCAGGGCCGCGATAGCTCCCACCAGGGCCAGCGGCAGCGAAAACATGATGGAGAAAGGATCAAAAAACGATTCAAACTGCGAAGCCAGAATCAAATAAATGAATACCACTGCAAGTAAAAGGGCCTCAAACATATAGCCAAAGGATTCTTCCATGATTTCCGACATGCCGGCCTTGCCGACATAATATCCGGGCGGAATATCCAAATCCTCTTCAATCCTCGCCACCGCTTCGTTAATCACTGTTCCCGCGAAAGCTTCGGATGTGACGTTGGCTCCGATTCTGACTTCACGCAGGCGGTCATAACGGTTGTACTGGCCGATCGCCGAGGTCTTATCAAATGCAGCGATACGGGACAGGGGAACGAGGAAATTCCTTTTCCCTTCAATCTCACGACTGCTGGCAACCATGATTCGACCTATCTGCGCGGTATTCGCCCGGTCCTCTTCCCGCAGACGAATTCGAACATCGTATTCCTTATCCCCCTCTTTATAGCGGGTGATTTCCTCACCGTCTACCAGAGAACGAATCGTACTCCCGACGCCGTATACATTAATTCCGAGATCGTTGGCGAGACGGCGGTCGACGTTTACCTGCAATTCCGGTTTCCCTTCCACCAGCGAATTCGTGATATCGACCGCACCGGGAATAGAACGGAATATATTTTCGATTTTTTCGGTTAATTCGGTAAGAACGGCGATGTCGTTGCCTCGCACCGACAACGACGCCTGCCGATTACTGCCGGCCTGGTCCGCTTCCCCCGCAACCGCGTACTCAATACCGGGTATAAAAGATATGATGGTCCTGATACTATCGGTCATTTTCTGAGCCGACAGCGGACGCAGTTCCTTGTCGACCAGTTTTACGTAGAGACGCCCCTCGTTAACCGGACTCTGGCCCGAACCGATATTGGTGTAAATCAACTCGATGCCCTCGAAGTTGTTCTGCACCAGATCTTCGATTTCGGCGAGGCGTTTTGAAGTCGTTTCGAGGTCGGTTCCCGGAGGAGTTTCAACTGATATGACTATCTGCCCTTGGTCGGTAACCGGCTGGAATTCCACCCCGGCGACGGTGAATCCCAGATAAAGTGATGCAGCAAACGAAACAACCGCAATTGTAACAACCAGGAACCGGTGGCGCAATGCCCAGGCCAGACCGGTTTTGTACTTATCATTCAACCGGTCAAAGTAACGGTTGATCGGTTTCCCGGCAAAAAGAGCGAACTGGATTATCTTCCATAAGACAAAGATCAGCGGATCAATGACCAGTTTCACCACCAGTTTCGCGAACAACAGGTACAGCTCCAATAGCCACCGAAACAGGAAAAACCTCGGCCGCTTGACCACCGGAAGAGCATTCCAGACCGAGGGTACGCTTTTATTCTGCTCGAGGGTCAGCCAGCGCGAAGACAGCATCGGAGTCAGCGTGAAAGCTACAAACAGGGAAACCAGCACAGAAAAAGCGACCGTCATACCGAACTGGAAGAAGAATCGCCCGATAATTCCCTTCATGAAGGCTACCGGGAGAAACACCACCACGATAGCGAAGGTCGTCGCCATAACGGCCAGGCCGATTTCCTTGGTTCCGTTTAAAGCCGCGTGTAAAGGCGTATCCCCCCCTTCCAGTCGGCGATAAATATTTTCGATGACCACAATGGCATCATCAATCAGTAACCCCACCCCGATAGCCAGCGCCAGCATCGAGATAATATTCAAGGTAAATCCCAGGGCGCTCATGAAGGTAAAAGTCGCGACAATCGAAATCGGGATGGCAATTCCCGAAATTATCGTGGTCCGAACATCGGCCAGAAAGAGGAAAATCACCAGGATTGCCAGGAATCCGCCATAATAGATATTCATCAGTACTTCATGAATGGAATCTTCGATAAAAGTCGAATTGTCGACAATCACATTGATTTTGATATCGTTCGGAAGCGCCTGTTGAAGTCTTGTAATTTCAGACTTAACCGCGCGCGCCACTTCAACGGTGTTGCCTCCCGACTGCCGGGATATATCGAGCACGATGGCATCGAGACCGTTTACCCGGGCCAGTGACCGCCGTTCTTCGATACCGTCCTCTACCCTGGCGATATCCTTGAGATAAACCGGATGACCGTGAGGGTTGTCGATTACGATGTTGTTGAATTCGGAAACCGACGTTATTCTCCCCATGGTGCGAACGATGAATTCCCGGTCCCCTTCATCCACCCGGCCGCCCGGAATTTCCATGTTGGCGGTCATGATGGAACTGCGGACCTTATCAAGCGGAATCTCGTACGATTCCATTTTATCGATATCAAGAAAAATATTGACTTCCCGCTCATAACCGCCGATCAGATTGACGGAACCGACTCCCGGTATCGCTTCAAGAAGTTTCTTGATGTCATCCTTAACATATTCGGTAATTTCCTTCAGGGAACGTTCTCCAGATACGGTCAGCGAAATGATCGGCTCGCTGTCGGGATCGTATTTGGAAATAATCGGCTCATCGATATCGTCGGGTAAATCTCCTCTGATGGCCGACACTTTTTCACGGACCTCATTGGCGGCCTCCATCTCGTCCTTTTCGAGTTCGAACTCGATGAAAACCATGGAGTACCCTTCCGATGAACGGGATTGTATATGCTTCACCCCGTTTATGGGATTGACCGCATCTTCGATTTTCTTGCTGACATCGGTCTCGACCGCCTCCGCCCCGGCCCCTTCATAATAGGTCTGTACGACAACGAACGGAAAATCAATCTCCGGCATGAGGTCGGTGTTCATTCCCTGGAATGATGTATAGCCCAGCACCACCAGTGCCGTTATAATCATGACCGTAAAAACCGGTCTCCGTATTGATACTTCGGCCAGTTTCACGACTGTTTCTCCTCCTGTCCCGAGGTCGATAGGGCATTCAGGCGGATTTTAAACCCATCTCCGAGATAATCCTGCCCGACCGTCACGACCGTATCTCCGGGATTTAATCCGTCCAAAACCTGGGCCATACCGTTGAAATCGACGCCTTTCCGGATTTCCCCGAGTCTTACCCGGTCTCCTTCAACAAAATATACGTACGATTTATCGCCCTTTAGTATTATCGCTTTTTGCGGAATGGTAAGAATATTATCGAATCGTTCGATTACGATTTCGGCCCGTGCGAAAGTCCCGGGTTTGAGACTGTGTCCGGCATTATCCAATTCCACCTGAACCTGAAAAGCCCTGGTAACCGGATCGGCCGATCTGGCCACCGTGATTACCTTGCCGATCGCTTTCGACCGGGCGTCATTCTCAACATAGACCTCAACCTGATCGCCGATATTGAAATATTTGATATCCTCAGGATTGACCCCGAGTTTAATCCGAAGCCGGTCTATTGTGGCCACCGTCGCCACCTGTTGCCCGGCCGCAACATAGTCGCCGACCGAAACATCGACCGATGTCACCGTTCCGGAAATGGAAGTGGTCAATTCCACCGTCTGGCGCGAAGCCTCGAAATTCGCCTTCGCAACTTCATACTCGGTCCTGGCGCCGTCGTATTCTGCTTCGGAAATGGCACCCTGATCGTACAGATACTGCATCTTGTTATAATTCTTCTCGGCATTCTTGAAAACCGACTGTGTCTGGAAATAGGTCGACGACGCTCCCGTCTTATCGAGCGTGACAATCACGGTGTTCGCTTTTACCTGACTCCCCTCGCGGGATTCGATCGAAGCCACAGCTTCGGGAATCTTCGCCCGAATAACCGCCTGCTTTTCCCCTTCCAGGGTGCCGGTATATACTTTCTTAAGCTCTTTCGATACCGGTTCGATAACCATCGCCCGCACCGACACCGCCTGCTCTTCCTGCGTCGTGGTATCACCGCTGTTGCCGGAACATCCCCAGATAAACAGCGCGGCCGCGAATATGGTGAATGCTGTTATTTTTTTCATCAATTGATACATAGGTGCCCTCATTAATAAATATCGTAACCGGTAGCTTTTTTCAGTGCGGCTTTGGCCAGGCGGAGATGAAAAACGGTCTGTGCCAGCTGTGACCGAGCCTGAGTCAACGCCGTTTGCGCCGATAAAACCTCGAGTTGCGTTCCCACCCCCGATTCGTACCGAAGGTCGGCAATCCGCATCCCCTCCTCAGCCTGGGCGATCGTTTCGGTCTGAGTCGCCAGGGCCTTGCCGGATTGAATCAAATTGTCGTACGCCTGCTCCACTTCGAGAACTATATCATCATACAATTGTTTTTCCGCCAGGTCCGCCTGGTAATAATCGACCTGCGCTTTGCGCACCTCGCCGACCGTCCTGCCGCCGTCGAAAAGTGGAATATTAAGCATCAACGAAACGTTCCAGCTGTCGGTATGTTCCTGTCCGCCGATACGGAGATCATCGGTCGAAGCCGACCAGGAATAAGTTCCGTTCAAATGCAGGTTCGGATAAAACCAGCCGCTTCGCGCAATCTGCACCGCTTTCTTATATCCCTGCTTTTCCAGCTTCGCCTGCTGCATTTCCGGGCGGTTATTCAGAGCATGATAAATAAGGGAATCCAGCTCCGGCGTTTCCGCCAGCGAAGTATCTCGCGACGGAGTAATCAGGCTGATTTCCTCTCCCAGAGAAATTCCCAAAAAGGATTTCAACTGTTTACGGGATACGCTCAAGTCCGACTCGGCGGCAACCAGTTGCGGTTCAATGTTCAACTTCTCGACCCTGGCCCGAAGCAGTTCGTATTCCGAAATCATTCCCTGGCCGAAATATTTCTCTGCGATATCGAGATTATAGGTCAGTTGCGCGTCGGCCTTTTTTATCACATCGAGGTTCGTTTCCGCCAGAATGGCGCTGTAAAAGTAGGATTCCGCCAGAAAAACGATGTCCCGTTCCGCCTCTTTTACCTTTTCTTCGGAGTAATTCTTATAAATCTTCGCAATCGCCAGCGCGGCATTAATCTTACCCCCAAGATATAAAGGTTGAGTCAACGAAAGACTGAAATCAAAATCGTTGTTCTGCGAGATCGGGATTTTCTCGTCACCCAGGAATATTTCCTGGCGGGTCAGGTTGCGGGTGTAGCGGCCGTCAAGGGCCAGGGTCGGAAGCGCTCCCGACCGGGCCGATATAATTTCTCCCTGGGCGCGATCGAGTTCTTTACGGGCCGACAATAACTGGCGGTTGTACTCCAGCGCCCGCTCCCGGACCTGGTCGATAGTCAATATCATCCCCGCCGCCGAAATGCCGGCACATGCCAGCAGCAATGCCGTTGTCGTGGTTATAACACTAAGTAGTCTCATACCTTATGTTCTATTCCTCCTCAGATACATATCTACGATTTCACACAAATTCCTTTCCAGCTCCGGCAAATCGGGATGATACTTATATGCCTGGACCTGAACATACAAACCTTCGAAAAAAGTATGCAATATATCGAACAGACGCTCCAGGACCCTCTTTTTCACTTTCAACCGGCGCCGGAGGTATTCGACAATAACCCTCCGCATTTCCAGTTGCTCTTTTTCCAGATACTGCTGGATCGAACGAACCTTATGGGCTTTTTGAAGAAAATCGAAGCTGATGAACCGCTTTTCAGTCAGATTCTCGAATCCGCCGTGGATCATGTTTTTGATTATTTGTTCCCCGGGAACATCATCCCGCAAAAAATCTATATAGAACTGCGTGTGAATATCCATTTTCTGGCGGATAGCCCCAAAGAACATATCCTCCTTGCTTTTAAAATGGAAATAAAGAGCTCCCTTGGTTAAACCCGCCTCGCGGGCTATCTCATCGGTCGTGGCCTTGGCGTATCCTTTCCGGCCGATTACTTTCTCGGCCGCCTTGATCAATTGCGCCCGCCTCTTTTCCGCAGGCATCTTGGGACTTTGCTTCACCGTTCCGCCTTTTTCTAAATACTGACCGGTAGGTATTATTTTACATACTATCGGGTATCTACTATACGACCTTTAACGCAGTTGTCAAGAGAATGTTTCGGTCTTTTTGTGAAAAAAATCACTTTTTTGGCCGAAACAGGTTTCTCCTGTTCAATTATGAGTCTTTCTGGGAAAAGTCTAACAGAATCCTAACGTGATGACAAAATCTCCCTCTATTCGGCGGATAACTACCAGAAAATCCTTACAGCCACTTCTTCTTCTTGAAGAATAATATCATGGATACCGTTACCCCGATCAAAACCGCCCAGAAAAGCAAATAGCCGTAATCCCAATTCAATTCCGGCATGCTTTTGAAATTCATCCCCCACAGCCCTACCAGAAATGTCGCCGGCATCAGGATAACCGTAAAGATGGTAAGAACTTTGATAATATCATTGGTTTTGGTGGAGACGTGCGAGAAATAAACTTCAAGCGCCGTAATCAAGGTATCCCTATGCGATTCAGATAGTTCGATGATTCTGGTGAGGTGATCGAGAATATCGCTGAAATAAAAGGCCGCCCGTTCCGAAATCATGGGGAATTGCCTGCGGCTGATTTGAGTCAACATCTCCCGCTGAGGAAGCACGATTCGCTTCAATTCGTAAATATCCCGGCGAAGGGTAAAAATGCGCCGAACCGTATCTTCATCAGGCTCCGACAGGACATCTTCCTCTATTTTGTCCACTTCCCGGTCAAGGAATTCCAGGATATTGTTGTAATTGTCAACCATAACGTCTATTAAAGCATGCAGGAGAAATTCCGCACCGCGCGCCATCAATCGTTCATCTCTGACCGCCCGGTTATGCAGATAGTTGAATATCTTATGCGGTTCGTAATGAACCGTCACGACGGTATTTTTGGTCAGGAAAATATGCACTTCCTGTAACCCAATCCCCTCCTCCATGCCGATATATTCCGAGATCTGGAATTCCACATAGAGGTAATCCCGGTAGTTGTCGATCTTGGAACGGGGAAGTTCCGTGATGGCGTCTTCCTCCTCGATGACATCTTCAATGGCCAGAGGATGGAAATGGAAATCATTGGTCAGGATGAACGATTCCTCATCGGTGGGGTCGTTCATATCGATCCACAACACCGCGTCGGGATCGGCGAACATGGCGTCGAAATCGGCAATCCCCTCAAACCGCTTTACCGGTTGTCCCTGTTTCCAAAGAAATGACTTAATCATACTTTCTTCTCTTCCGGAATCGTCTCGTCTTCTCCCGTTTCCAGGCTTCTTAGCAGCTCCCGGTCCTCTTCCCCGGCCTGTCCGATCTCCTTCAGGCTAAGCCGCTCGGTGTGAATAAACAGCGACCCCATCAACATAATCGGAAGAAAATCGACTATATGAAGGGCCAGGGCAAACATCACGGCGTCGGTCCGCCCGATATTGAAAGCCAGAAGCGGAGCGGCCACGGCCAGTTCGAAAGTTCCGGCATTGCCGGGAGTAATCGGAACCATTAAAGCCACGGTATTGATGACCATAATAACCACGGCCGATATCAAAGGCAACTTGAAACCGAATGACAAAAACAGGAAATAAATCACGGCCGCATGAAATAACCAGGATAAGAGAGATGCTCCCAGAGTACTGACCAGGTATTTACTCGATTTTAGGAGGGATATCCCCTTGGTGAACGAGCGGTGAAACCTTCTGATCCCAACATAAATGCTCGGCCATTTATCCCTGAACCGCCGCCGGTAGAAATCCTCGAATTTCCGGTCGAATATTAAAATCAAATAGAGCAGCATAAACAAAACCAGTGTTGCGGCGGTCAATATATAGCTGATATGCTCATACTGGCGGGGGAATACGATCGTCGCCGTTGATAACAACCCGATACAAATCAGCAGGCTTATGGAATCAAACAGCACCTCGATAACTACTGTCGACAGGACGAAAGTCTTCGATAAATCCGCTTTCCGGGCAAAGAGAAGAATCCTCCCCGCCTGGCCGGTCAGGGCCGGGAGAAGAATATTTATGACCTGCCCCGCCGAAAATAGGGGAACCACTCTTATATAGGAAAGCCGCTTGGCCTTCTCGACTATGGTCTTCCAGCGAAACGCCTTGGTCATTATCACCACGAATTGAGACGCCAGTGCCAGGGCAACGAATTGATAATCGACCCGGTCGATTAAATTCGTTACATCCTGGAGGCTGATATCTCGAATGACATACGCCAGAATGGCGAATGCAACAATAGACCCCCAGAACTGCTTTTTTTTCAAGAATCCCGGCATATCTTTAAAAAATTAATCCCCCGATACGACCGGGGGTAGTTTCGAGGATAATATATGGTTATAATGGGGCTGTCAAATCAAAAAACGCCAAGAATTATCGCCTAAATCAATTCAACGTCCGATTTTAGAATCCATCCCTTGCGCTTGTTTTCGAATAATACCAGGTAATAATCCGGAGTTTCCGATTCCACCTCGAATTCCAGACCGAATCCGCCGACGAATTCCACATCGTTATCTTCACCCGGACCGCTGTAAATGCGGGTTTCGTCGGCTACGATGACCCCCTTCTTTACCTTATAGTCAGTCCGATATTCATAAGTAGTCAGGCCGGATGATATAATGACCAGGACCAGAAGGCTATACAGGATTACCTTTATAGCCAAACCTCCTCCCCCCGAATATATTTTCCAGGACAAACAAATCAGGAACAGAATAAATAATCCGGATGAAATCCAGGCCAGATTATTCAGCGAAAACGGTTCCGTCAGAGTCCCCATAAAAGTCGATACCGGGTTTATCTGGACCCCCTCAAGCCGGGTCGGCATGAATTGTCTGGCAAAAGTCAAATTATTGGCGATATCCTCATCGAACGGATCAAGCGTCTGGGCCTTTAAATAATACAGGATGGCATAGCCCGGCCTCCCAGTTTTGAAAAAGCAGTTTCCCATATTGTAGAAAAGGGGCGCCGATTCATAGCCGTTCTCTGATAGCTTTAAATAACTTTCCAATGCGGCTTCATAGTCCTTATTCTGATAACTGTCATTTGCTGCCGCAAAGATCGAATCCTTAACCGCAGCCGAAACCGGTCCGCAGGCCGCAGTCACAATCGTTAGTACCACTAGTATTTTAAGCAGCTTGCTCAAGCCTGATTCCTTCCAGCTTCACCATGATATTTTCAGCCTTATCAAGAGAATCCTTGATATCCTCGGCCGATACTTTCGCCGAAGAATACTGCGCAAAATCGGCCTTTCTTAACAGGTTCTTCAGATCTTTGACGGTATCTTCATCCGCTCCGCCGCCGGTCACGATGGCAAGCAGCTGGTCTCCGGTCATGCCATGCGGCGAGATATTTAGTTTGTCGGCGACGTACGAAAACAGGGCCATCCGAATCTCGGCGAAAAATTCCGCGGCGTTGGCCGACCCGGCGATCTTCCGGGCTTTCCCCAGACGTTTGCGGGCCATCCTCTTTGCCGCCCGGGAACGAGCATAGCCAATATCCGAAGCCAGCCTTTCTCTTCTCCTGCTCGCCACCCAGACAAAGGCCAAAAGCAATACCGGAAGTCCGTTAAGGGTCAAATAAAGGGGCGTTAAAAGAATCAGCGGCTTTTCTTTCTCTAATCTCCCTGAGTCGGTTTTAATATACCTGATATCCTTGGCATTGGGATCGATGACCCTTCCGGCGACATTCGGAATCGGAAGTTCGGCATATTGATTCAGCGAAGCCGCCGTCGCGGTGATATTGATCGGCTTGCTTGAAATAGTCTTGTACTTTTTGGCCCTGGGGTCGAAAAAGCTCAATTCGACCGCAGGGATGACCAGGTTTCCGGCTCGTTTCGGGATATAAGTCTCTTCATAAATCTTGGTGCCGCCGACTATGCCCTGAAGCTTCGATACTTTCTCATCGCTCGATGCCCGGTACACCCGGAAATCATTGGTCTCCTCGATCTTCGGCTCCGCAACGGTCTTGATATTCCCCGTTCCGTTGATTTTGTACGTAACCGTGATCGGCTGATTTACTTCAACGGTGGTTTTGTCGGCGGTTGAGGATATGGCAAAATCTCCGACCGTCCCGCTGTAACCGCTCGGTTTACCTTCGGCAGGAAGCGGCTGCACGTCGAGGGTCAGCGGTCTGGTTCGAACCGTTCGGGTTACCCCCCGATCGAAAAAGCTGTCGAACATCCGGAACGGATCCCGTGAGCGGCCGGCGCTGTTGTCGGGAACCTGTACCGAGGCCATGGCCGAGCCGATGGTCAACTCTCCGGGACGAGTCGGGAACAGCGCGGTATTCAGCTCGATGACATTGTACCGCCTCCCGTTAATCGTTTCCGTGTACGATCGTTGCGGTTCGATCGATTCGCTCCAGAAATCACTGGTTTGAGGCGGAGTATAATCGGGCTGCGAAAGCAGCCTGACAGCATTATAGAATTTTATGGTCAGGGTAACCTGTTGATTGACGAACGCCCTCTTTTTATCCAGCTGCGCCACCAAAAAAACATCCCTGGTTTCGCCGGTTTGACTGTCCTGGGCCGCTTCCTGCGTCCCTTTCGGTGTCCCGACCCCCTGTTTTAAAACAGTCAGGGTGACTTCGTTAGATTCGTACCGCTTTCGGTCGAGGACAATAAAGGCCGGTTTAATATTAAACGTGCCCTGCTGCTTGGGATATAATATATAATTGTACGCCTGGCTCGACTCCACCGCGCCGTTTACGATCGAAATATTGGTCGAAGTCCCCGAAGAGACCGCATCGAACATGGAAAGATTCGGCATTTGCGGAGCAGGGAGATTCTGCCGGCCGCTTTTCACCACGATTGAAAGCATGGCCTGGCCGTCCAGTCCGATAGTATCGGGACTTATATACATCTCTATAGTCACATTGTCCTGGCACCAGCCCGATGACCAGACGAAAGAAAATATGAAAATGAAAATCAGCTTACGAATCACCAGTCGTTGCCTTTATAATTGCCGACAGCCTGTTGCTGCTGGCGTTCCTTCTGGACATCCTTTTCGTCATCCTTCAGAGCATTCAGGATTCTCTCGGCGTCCTCCTTGGACATTTCATCCTCTTGTGCCATCTCCTGCTGTTGCTGCTGCTGTTGTTGTTGCTGCTCCTGATTCTGCTCTTTCTCTTCCGGCTTTTGCTGCTCTTCCTGCTGCTGTTGTTGTTCCTGTTGCTGCTGTTGTTGCTGTTGCTGCTGCTGGTCGTTCTGCTGTTCCGGCTTCATCTGCTCTTTGAGCATCTTGCGGGCCAATTCGAGATTGTACTTGGCATCGATATCATCGGGATTGAGCTTTAAAGCCTCGGTGTAAGCCTGAATCGCATTCTGATAATCCCCCATGCGGTAATAGACATTCCCCAGATTGTACTGTGCCTGCTGAGTCTGCCGGATATCCTCGGTATTCATCGACGTCTGAAACTTGTCGACCGCCTCCTCGTACTTGCCGTCTCTATACAGCGCCCCGGCGATATTATAATACAGCTCGGCAGTTTCCGGTCGTTCCACCTCGGCCTGGTGATAATACCCCAGTGCTTCGTCATACTTCCCGTTTTGAAAGGCCTCATTCCCTTTCTTTACCAGCCCGGTGAAATCATCCGTTTTCGCCGTGACATTTATCATAAGGAGAGCGAGTATTACAAACAATATCTTTTTCATCGGGCCGCCCCCTGGACTTTCTTCCTGGTTCGTTCGGATATGAAAAATTCCCACGCAATCAGAAGAATGGCAAAGAACAAGGGATACTGGAAACGATCTTCATACTGCATCAGTAGCTTGCCTTCCAATTCTTTCTTTTCCATTTTGCTGATTTCCTCATACACGCGGTCCAGTTCCATCTCTCCGGCCGAAGCCCGGTAGTACTTGCCGCCGGTTATCTGGGCGATTTTCTGCAGGGTCACCTCATCCAGCTTGGTGACAATCACTTCCCCCTTTTCGTCTTTCTTATACCCGACTCTTTCTCCTTTACGATTCAGCACCGGGATTGGTTCCCCCATCACCGACCCGATTCCCACAGTATATATCTTTATGCCCGCCGCGCGAGCCTTTTCGGCTGCATCAATGGGATCGGTATTCTGGTCTTCGCCGTCGGTCAGCAGTATTAGTGCTTTATGTTTCTTTTCAAGCGTCTCGAATCCCTCCGTCGCTTTCCTGATAGCGTCCCCGATCGCGGTTCCCTGCTGCTCGATTAACCCGACATCGATGACATCCAGAAATATCTCGGCAGCGGAATAATCGAGAGTCAGCGGACATTGTATGAACGCCTCCCCGGCAAAGGCCACGAGCCCGACCCTGTCCCCCTGCAGGCGTTCCAGGATTCCCCTGACCTCCTGCCTGGCCTTGTTTATGCGGTTCGGCTTGATATCCTCCGCCAGCATGGAATTGGATACATCAATGGCGATAATAATATCGATTCCTTCCCGTTTCATCATTTCCATATGAGTCCCGCACTGCAGTTGCGAAAGGGTAAGCGTCAAAAACGCCAGCCCGGCCAGGATTATGACCGCCTTGCCCCCCTGCCGCGCGAACGAAATATACGGAGCATTCTTCATGATCAGGAAAATATCCCCGAACCGCTCCAGGAGCTTTTTCTTACGCCGGATAGCCCAGACAAAGAAAAAAGCGAAAAACACCACCAGGGCGAATAATGCCAGATTTTCGGGTGCCGCGAATCTCATAAATTACGGTATCTTCCTGAATACAGTCTGTCCCAAAAATATCTCCAGCACCAATAACGCCAACCCCACGAACACGAAATCAGGGAACAGCTCCCGGTACTGGGTGTATTCTTTCACTTTCACTTCGGTTTTTTCCAATTGATCGATCTCGGTATATATTTCTTCCAGTTCTTCTTCCGACCGCGCCCGGAAATATTTCCCGCCGGTTTTCTCCGCAATTTCCCGAAGAGTCTTTTCGTCGATTTCATTGGGGAGATAGACATACCTCTTCCCGAAAATGGGGTCATCCACCGGGTACATGGCATTTCCCGGTTTTCCCACTCCGATGGTGTAAATCTTCACGTTCATGGTCTTGGCGATCGTGGACGCAGTCAGAGGATCGATCTGCCCGGCGTTATTGACGCCATCGGTCAATAGTACAATTACTTTGGATTTCGAGGGAGATTCCCGCAGGCGATTGATGCAATTGGCCAGCGCCATCCCAATGGCAGTCCCATCTTTAATCATACCGAATTTCACTTGGTCGAGGAAATTTAAAAGCACCCCGTAATCGAGCGTCAGCGGGCACTGGGTAAATGACGCCGCCGAGAATACTACCAGCCCGATCCGGTCGGATACCCGTTTCTCGACGAATTTCTTTATCTCTTCCTTGGCGACATACAACCGGTTGAGCGGCTTGAAATCCTCGGCCTTCATCGAACCGGAAACGTCCAGCGCCAACATGATGTCGATACCCTCGGAAGTCACCTCGCGGTTTTCGGTTCCGGCCTGTGGGCGCGCGAAAGCGAGGAAAAGCAGCAGTAGCGCCGCCACTCTGAACACCGTCAACAGGAATCGGAATCGCGACCGTCCGGTCTTGGCGGACCGTTTGACGATTTTCAAATCGGAATACTTGATAGTCGCGCTTTTAAACCTCCCTGTTCTAATCCGGTAAACTATCATCGCGATAGCCAGGGCCAGCCCCACCGCCAGTATAATGTACGGTGAGATTGCCAGGTTCTGGTCGAACAGCGTTACATTGAATCCCGCGAATCTAAACACCGGCTTCCTCCTTCGAGGCAGTCGTCGCCACCGGCTCTATCTGAGATAGCTTGGTTTGTTCGATCTGCCTGACATACTCGACTATCTCATGCACTTCATCGAAATCGAACATCGGGCGGCTGGCATCCGGCTCGAATTTGGCGAACTTGACCAGATCGGAAAAATTCAATAATTTCCCGATACGGCCGTACAAGGACGGTTCCAGTTCCATTTCTTCCAGCTTGCTCAATAATTCGAACGTCGTCATATCCAGCGCCGGGAAATGGTACATCCTGCCGATATATTCCCGGAATATATCCGAAAGATCCACATAATACTGCTTGTACTTCTTTTTCTCGAGATAATCCGTTTCTTTCAGATACGCGAGCTTTTCGAAAGCGATTTCCCATGGGTCGCGCAGATCGACCGGCTCCCCGGTTTCCATCATACGCCGTTTCCTCCGCCAGATTAAATAGCCCACAACCAATGCAGCAAGGAGAATGCCGGCGATCGTATAGTAGAGCCACCTGTTAGATGAAGCGAAAACGTACTGCGGTTTGAGATCGCGGATATCGAGCGAATCCCCCGCTTCTTCTCCCAGAAGCGACTTGACCTTGATAGCAATCGCCTCTGACACGATGATATGCCTGACACTGTCCGGAGTCATATATTCCACCGGAATTGGAGGGATAATATAATCGCCGGTCGTGAATGTTGTCAGCGCAAAGCGGCTTTCGATTTTGTACTTCCCGTCGTTGGTCCGTCTGGTATCATCGGCCTGGTAGTCCTTGACATCAAAGGCTCCAAGATTGGCTCCGATCGGAGGAGGCGTCAGCACGATATCGCTGTCATGATAGATAGTCAGGCGGTAGTTTATCAGGTCGCCGATATATATTTCGGCGCGATCGATAGCGGTCTCCACCCGGATTCCCTCGGCCGACTGCACCGTATCCGGGATGTTCATATTCTGGGCTTTTGCGGAAAATCCGGCCAGCAACATCACGACTATCAAATATAAAAGGTGATACCTTGTCATTTTATTTTGTTCTCGAATATCTGCACGTTTTCGACCGCCATCAGTCTCGAGACATAATTATTGAACGCCTCTTCGGTCTTAACCTGCTGGTACGCCTGCACGACCTCTTTCTGCACCGCCTGAAACGGCTTGTTGTCGAACATCTTTTCTTTGTTGGCCTCGTAGAAATTCGTGATATCGCTCTGATCGACCTTGATATCTCCGAGCACCTTATCGGACACATATTTTTGTACTATGATTTGCCGGTTCAATAAATCGGATGTCTTCAGCACTTCCGGATTCCGATCGAATCCATCCCGGATGGCCGCCCTGTAAATCAATTCCTCCCCGACATAATTTTTCACCGCGTTTATCTTGCTTTCGGTGGTGGAATAATCCTGCTGCATTTCCGGCGGAAGCATCTGCAGCTTTTCCTCGACATCCTCCATGAACACCGGCCGGTCGTTTATTTTCGCTACCACCGTTTTTCCTTCGTTGGCGGCGTACACCGAATCGAGATCAACTGCCTTATCGAGCTCCCGGCGGGCATCGAGCATCCTCCCCATCTTTTCCAGTGAATTCACCAAAAGCAACCCTGCCTCATTATAAAATGAACCATCCGGATTTAACGACCGCGCTTTAATAAGATAAGCCGCGGCGCTTTCGTAATCTCCGAGGTTCTCGAAATAGCTTTTACCGATTAGATAATTGATATTAGCCCGGGTTAAATCATCGGTAGCGGGATTATCCAGTATCTTTTCGTATTCGTCAATCGATGCCTGATACAGGTTATTGTCCGCCAGTTCGCCGGCCAGTTTCTTTGAAATTTCATTCTGCGGGGTCACATCTCCGCTTCGGCTGTTCCAGAATATCAGCCCCACCGCGACCAGAGTCACCAGCGATACGATCAGGCTTAATGACGGTATCAGCGATTTATTTTCATTGGCCATAACAGCATTCTCCTCACCGACGCTTCTCTCTCATGCGGAAAAAGTTTATCAACGGCACGATGTACGACTGGTTGGTAATAATCTGGATAAAATCGAGATTAATCAGCCGGAACGACCGCTTCAGCGCGGCATTGTCGACTTCCGCTTTTTCCGCGAAATCCTTCCGGAATTCCCCCGACGAAGTATCGATAATCAGAGTCTCCCCGGTTTCGGCGTCTTCCAGTTCGATCAAGCCCACGTTATCGAAATGCATTTCGCGCGGGTCGGTAATTTTCATCGCGATGATATCATGTTTGTTATTGGCGATCTGCAGCGGTTTCAGATATTCTTCCGATAGAAAGTCCGAAATCAAAAACACCACCGATTTTTTCTTGATTACCCGGTTGAAATACTCCAGTGCCCCCGCGATATCGGTTCCCGTTCCTTCCGGCTTGAAATAGAGAATCTCGCGGATCAACCTCAGCACGTGCGCCCGTCCTTTCTTGGGCGGGACAAATTTCTCGATCCGGTCGGAAAATATTATCATCCCGACTTTATCGTTGTTCTTGATCGCCGAGAAGGCCAAGAGCGCGCATAGTTCCGCGGCGGCGTCTTCTTTAAACCGCTCCTTGGTTCCGAAATACCCCGACGACGAAGCATCGACCAGGAATATCACCGACAATTCGCGCTCTTCACGGAATTTCTTGACATAGGGATACCCGGTCCGGGCGGTCACGTTCCAGTCGATGAGACGGATATCGTCCCCCGGCTGGTACTGACGTACCTCCTCGAATTCCATCCCCTGCCCCTTGAAGGTGGAGTGGTATTCGCCGGAAAAGAGATCGTTCACCAGGCGCTTGGTCCTGATTTCGATCCGCCGGATATTCTTGAATACTTCTTTCTGGTCCATCGCTCTTACGGTACTTCGATATGATCGAAAATCTGCCGGACCAAATCGTCCGAAGTTTTCTCTTCCGCTTCCGCTTCGTACGTTACCAGCAGGCGATGCCGCAAGACATCTTGGCCGACCGCCTTGATATCTTCGGGAGTAACATACCCTCTTCCCCTGATAAAGGCATGAGCCTTCGCGGCCAGATTCAAATAAATCGTGGCACGCGGAGAGGCGCCGTACGCAATCAAATCTTTCAGTTCCGGCATACCGTACTTTTCCGGTTCGCGGGTGGCAAAAACGATATTGAGGATATAGTCTTTTACTTTGTCGTCCACATAGATATCGTGAATCACTTCCCGGACTCTGACAATATCCTTCGGCGAAATCACCTTGTCGACTTTGATCTCATCGCCGGTGGTCATCCGATCCATGATTACCCGTTCTTCCGCCGGAGTGGGATAGCCGATTTTCAATTTCAGCATGAACCGGTCCACCTGAGCTTCCGGCAGGGGATAAGTTCCTTCCTGTTCAATGGGGTTCTGCGTCGCCAAAACCAAAAACGGCTTGTCCAGTGGAAACGTGGAATCGCCGATAGTCACCTGGCGTTCCTGCATCGCTTCCAGAAGCGCCGACTGCACCTTCGCCGGAGCACGGTTGATTTCGTCCGCCAGCACGATATTGGCAAAAATCGGGCCTTTCTTGGCGTAGAATTCCGCTTTCTGCGGATTGTAAATCATGGTGCCGATCAGGTCGGCCGGAAGAAGATCCGGTGTAAACTGCAGCCGCCGGAATTTGGCGTCGATGGCATCGGAAAGGGTCTTAACCGATAGAGTCTTCGCCAAGCCCGGAACCCCTTCCAGCAAAACATGCCCGTCCGCCAGGATTCCTATCAATAGCCGTTCGACCATGTATTTCTGTCCGACAATGACATTGCCGATCTGCGAGGTCAGTTTTTCGACAAAGCCCGCCTCTTTTTCCACTACCGCCTGAATTTGCTCGATATCTTTATTCATTGCGCCTCCGCATCACGAACTTTTATTCAAATTCCGAAAATGATTCTCTATCTCAGTCGCCAGTCTGATAGTATCGCCCGGTTCTCCGGCCAGGGGAGCATATTTCTCCTTTTCCGCCGTACTCAGCCATTTTATCAGCTTTTCCCGGTGTTCCATATCCATCTGTCTGTTTTCAAGGTATTCTGTTATATGCACGGAAGTCTTTCCGGTTGTCGAAAAATCGTATTTCACCTCGATATATTTTGTCAGCGCCCTGTGCAGCCGGGTGAAAAAAATCTTCCGGTCGCTTCCCCCCTCCTTTTTCCCCTGATTGAATTCATTAAGAAAAAGCTCTTCTGCCGTTAAAATCGGTTCCACCTGAGTCTTTTTTCTCAATTTGAAATACCATACCGCGCCGAAACCGATTACCAGTATCCCAAACCCGCCGAAAATATATAAAAGATAAGAATACCACTGATTGTTGCTGTGCTTCACGACTTGCGGCTCGGAGATCGCCACCTGGAACTGCTGCGTGGTTAATTCTCCCGGAAGAGAATCCGGCACTTCGACATACCTGAGCGTGATCGGGTCGATCAGCCCGATACCGCCGGTGATCGGCTTGAAAGTATAGGTATAAGTTCGACTGAAATATGACCCCAGGCTGTCGGTTCCGCTCGTGACTGCTGTCGAAGTCCCCTGGACCATCAGGTTTTGGGTTTGCGGAAGCGGAAAAGGCTCGAACATGTACTTTGCCCGTTCCCCCCGCCAGATAACAGTCACCTGAAGATCGGTGGTTTCTTCGAATTTGATATCGCTGTCGGTCAATTGCGCCGAAAGGCTGATCTGCTTATCCTGGGCGGAAACAAAAGATAAACCGGCAATTATTACGGCCAGAAACACCCGGAACACTTTAAGCAGTTTCATAAATTATTGTCTTTAAAAATCTCGCAAATAAGTAAATTCCCAATCCGGCCTTGTCGCGCGATTAATTACTCTTATACAGAGAATTTTACGCAGAGTTTCACGAGGTCCCGTTTTTGCCCAGATAAAACGCAATAAGTCCCGCCAGCATAAGAACTTTCAATATGTTACTGGTTACCTTATAGCGCTCCGGACGTTTCCCTGCAAAAAGATAAATTGTCAAAAGGGCCAGCGGCAGATCGACCAGGTAAATCACAATATCATTAAAATGGCTAGCATACCAGTTATTCGAAATCGGAATCAAAGTCAGCAGTATCACTCCGAAAAACAGAAACCCTATAATAATGTGGACCAGCCAACGGGGTATGATCGACGGCAGGGTCCGGAACGAGGCCGCGCTATCCCCTTTATGGTCCTGAACGTCCTTTACCAATTCCCGTCCGAAATGAAACAGAAACGCAAACACCGCCGGGACCATCGGCCCCGGAAGAGACAACAGGTCCGGATTCTCCCGGATTAACGACCCGGATATGAACGTCAACGCTCCTAATAAAGAGACCGAAATATTCCCCCACAACGGTAGTTTTTTCAAAGTGACATTATAAGCCAGAAGCAGCGTTTCCGCAAATATGACCACGATCAGGACTTTCCAGTTGACCACCGCGGCCAGGATAATCGCCGTGATATTCAGGACTATGGCCAGAAGAACCGCGATGTACGGAGGCAATTCCATGTTTGGCAAAGGACGAGTGGGATGATTGATCCGATCGGTTTCGATATCTACCAGGTCGTTGAAGGCATTCCCCGCGCCGCAGACAAACGCCGCCGCCAGCGCGGCCAAATAGATATTGATTTCGTAATAAACATCTCCGGCCAGATACCAGCCCATCCAGACCCCTACCCCTGCAATCAAGCAGTTGTGGATCCGGATCAGGCGCAATATGGGAATAATTCCAAACACGGCTAACAATAAATCGGCTAATATTTTAAGTCAACTAATTAAAATTCGTTAAGGAGGGTTATATTCAAACGGGGCTCGTCTATTGCGCTTGCCTCGCCCCAGGCCAGCGAAATTTTCAAAGACCTTTCGTTCCCCCCCAGCATAAACCCGAAGCCGTACCCGAACTTCGCTTCATCATTCTTCAATACATAACCGGTCGAAACCGGCGAATAGTACTCATAATAGGCAGCATCTAAAAATGCTAACAAGTATGATTCCCGGTCCCAGAACAGCCTCGGTTCGATCGAACCGATAAATACTCTCCGCCCCGCGAACTGGTCGTTGCGATAGCCCCGAAGACTCCCCGGTCCGCCGAATAAAACCAATTCCGAAACCGGCAGCGGCTTCTCCCCGCTTTCAATATTGTGCGCATTAAGAGCCCCATACCAATGCAGTGAACCCGGAAACCGTGCCGAAACTTCCCCTTTCAGAATAACACGGGTATCGTTATTTACCGTCCGAGAGATGTCTCCGTCCTCCTGATTTATATCATATTCCCGCGAGTTGTAAACGATTTTCCAGTTCAACGCCGATTGAAACCCGATCTCTCTTCTCGCTATTATTCCGCCCGATTCGAAACTCAATCCCACTCCGTACGATACATACGAATATCCCAGTCCGGAATCCGGCTCGACGATTTTCCAGTTAAGCACCAGCCCGATTTTCGATTTCTTCAATAATTCCAGTTTATAGTGCAGTTCCGCATTGAATTCATAAAACTGCTCCCGGTAATCGCGGGTCGCAAGGGTCAATCCGGCTTCTCCTCTCCCGGCGAAAAAGACCGGCTGACGATATTCCGCCCGGAAAACCGCTTTATTCTTTTCGCGACGGTCGACGAATATGGCGGCGTACTTCCCGTGCCCGAATATATTCCGCAACCGGGTATTCAAATACCACATGAAATAGCCGTCATCCTCCGGAACATATCCGCCGCTCCCCTCTATAAAGAGCGATTTCTGTTCCTGAAAATAATATACCACCCGGACCCGATCATAACCCGGTTCCGGACGAATTTCGGGCGCTGAGGCAAGTGCCACGTAATCCAGCTCGCTTAGTCTGGCCACTGACACTTCAACGGCATCATCCCTTATAGTATCCCCGGTCTTAAGATCGATGTATTTCCGCAGGTGTTCCGGAGAAGTTCTTTTCAAACCGGTTAATTCCACCTGAGATATCGTCATCGCCGGACCGGGCTGCAACCTGCAATGTATATCTACCCAGCCATCCCGCTTCACATAATCCACCGGAGACACTCCGGCATAATAGAATCCCCGGTTCAGGTAATCATCGAGCAGCGCCTGCATTTCCTCATGCATAATCTCCCTACTGAATTCCCGGTCGACCGGAATAGTATCGTTAATGTCATGCACCAGTATAATCTTCCCGATACGATATTTTTCTCCGAACGCTATCCACAGCGTATCGTGCATTACCACAGCAATACCGTCGAAATATCCCAAGTCCGCGAATATCGAATCTGCTGCTTCAATCGCCTGCTCAGGTGTAGCAGCGTTTATTGCTTCCCGGATAAGCGCGCGCTCCGATGAACTCCCACCCTCGATTACGACCTGGCCTTGCGCGAAAGCGCTCCACACCAGAATCAGGCCTGCCAGTATGCCGCTAAAAGTTCGCAACCATCTCCCCCCTGCCGGTAAAGCGCGGCTTGCGGTCATCGGAATGCCTCCCGGTCAAATAGAGCGAAAGACGCACCGCACCGCTCACTTTATAATCCGAGCGCAATTTCCATTCCACCCCGGTTTTGCCGGATTTATTATCGGTCAGCTTGTACGATATGAATTCCTCCGCTTTCAATTCCTGGTAGTACCCTTCGATTTTCAGCGAACTTTCCCCATTCCTGATGTACCTCAAAACGGGATTTACCCCCGCCACGACCTGCTTCGATCTCGCCCCCGTCTTGTCTTCGGCATAACGATAACCGACCTTCCCGTTCAACTGCCCCCAGAATGTATCATAGTATGATTCCAAGGAGAAGGTATATCCATCGATATTTCCCGGCGAATTAAAATACTGATCCCGGCGATAATTGAATATCTCTCCATTTTGGAGATAATGCCAGTCCCCGAACGATTCATGAAAGGTCGCCTTCCCCTGCCATTCCAGGCGCTCGTTTTCGGCGTCCGCAACATTTCTGATTTCCGAATTGTACGACCCAGACAGGTTGAAGAAGAAATAACTTCCCCTCCGCCAGAGTTTCAAATCACCGGCATAGTATCTTCGCCGCTGAAGATATGACATCCCCCCGTCGGAATATCCCGGTATCAGCCAGAATAGATTCCGCTTTTCCGGAGCCAGCAATTCCTCGCTGACGTTGGCCGTTCCCCTGAAGTAAGCCTGCTTTGGGCGCCAGGTGATATCGAAAGTTTTCTCTCCCGATTGCACCGCCGCCTGCTCCGATAGAATTTCCTCAATCTCGATAAAATTCCCTTCCGGGTCCGGGATATACTGCCCGTCTTCATATATATATTGCCCCTGACCCGGGTCGACCTCTACATACCGAATCCCCCGCTGAAAACGGTTTTCATCCGAAATAGTGTAACGCCCGGTTATGGTCAGGTATTTTTTCGGAGCGGAATAACTCCAGCTCAGGCGAGCCAGCAACTGGTCTTCCCTTGCTTTTCCATAATGCTGCCGTTGTACTCCCAGATACCATTCGGTCGATACATTGCCGATATTCTTGCTGATCTGCAACGCCCCCCGATCCCGCACCAGTTTATCCCGCCACGAGACAATCAGGGTATCCTCATCGTACCGTTCGAGGGTCGCCGACAATTTATCGTAAGACCCTCCAATCCGCACTTCCCGCTCGGTCGTCCCCCGCAATTCTCCGGAATATTCGTTTTTTCGCCGATCGTACCTTGCCATGAGATTTACCGAAGCATCCTTGTTTATGGCAGCATTCCAGTCCAGTTGAGCCACTCGTCCGGTTCCGGAAGACTTTTCTCCCGCTTCATCCTTATCCGATTCAATAAGCCCCGCTGACAGCACCGGCAGATACCTGCACTTATTCGAAGGATAGAGCGACATTTTTCCGTTCAGCGAACGAAAACGATCCCGGTAATCAAGGTAGGCCCCTTCGACAAGAAGCCCGACCGGCCCCCCTATGTACCCTGTCGCCGACGACAATATTTCATTCCGATCTACCGTGGTATCGATCACATCCGGAATCAGATATTTCCGTTGATTGTCCGGAGCCGACCTCCGATTATATATTTTGAAATTCGCCCCACTGTAATCGGCGTTGACAGAAATCCCGCTCTTTTCGGTATATAGTCGCGGCACTGCACCCAGGCCCGCCTCCAATACATAGCGCGCCCCGGTATTGTCGCCGTCATCGAGCCCCGAGAACAGGTTCCGGTCATAATCGGAACCATAAACCTTCACTCCGAACCTGGCGTCGCTTGAGGGATTAAACTTCAATCCTACATTGTACTGCCTCTCCTGAGCCGGAACGGGAATTCTCACGATAGGCGAATAATCTCCCTCACCGGCCCCGACATACCGATACCGTTCGCCCCCGTCATAAACATATGACCCGCTGTCGTCCGGCGAAAAACTAACCCGGTAATCGCCGTTACCGTTCCCGATATACTCGAAATAGCGATTGCCCCCGCCGTCGAACCGCTCCAGGTAATCTCCGGAAGTATCCGCAACGGCACCGTCCCGAATCACACCATCCGCATTATCTCCCGCTGCCTGCAAGATGCTGATATCGCTTTCCGATAATTCTCCGCTTTTTAGCCTGTCCTTATTGTCTCCCTCAAGAAGAAAATCCACCGACACGGAAAACACCGAATCCCCGAAGCTATACCCTCCACCCGTACGATACAGCTCCTTCTGGTAATCGGAGGTCAGCGGTTCGAAATCGATTTCGATGCGCGAACGGGAATCTATCGGCACCCTGACCGTGAATGCAATCGTGGCGGCAGGATAATCCATGATATAATCCTTGTCCGCTCCCCGCTCCAGTTGTTTTCCATTCACCCAGACCGTTTCGGAATTCGGCACCACCGGGTCGATCTTGTTTCCCGCCCTTACCCTGTATGGTCCCTGAGTGCCGTCAGAGCCGTAAAATCGTGTCGTTTCGAATTTTCCTCTTGGCCGTGCCACCGTCCCATATCCTGAAAACCTGTCCGTGCGATACCTTGCCTGCAAGCCGCTCACCTGCTTTAAAATCGGCGAACGGTATTCCGAATCCCGGATCAGCTCCAGATTCCCCACTTCGGCGAAAAACGATTGCGACCGCACCGTCAAATTTACCTTATCCAGTTCGTTGATACGGCTGTTGACCGTCCCGTACTCCGAATTGTATCCCCGGTCCGAAACCGAACCGATCACTTCAACCCCCTCGGTCAACTTCCCCTTGACCGACAATTCCAGGGACTGCTCGAATTGCGAGTTGCCCGATGTCTGTGTCAGAAACGAAAACCGCTTCGCCCCCGAAATATTCAATTCCGATCCCTTCTGTCCTGAAATTTCACTATACGTATTCCCTCCCGAAGAAATCGCCGGAGCATGTTTCGACGTGATCGTCTGCCCAACGGCATTGCCGTAACGCCGTTCGAGCCAGGATGGAAGTGGTGAATAATAGATCCTGAGCGAATCAAATGCCGCACTATCGGGCAATGTCAATTGAACCGAGCCGTTGAGATAATCGATTTTATAATCGCGGTCCCGTTGAAGCTTGTTTAAATCAATGAATAGAGAATCCGAATCGGAAATTATCGGACCCGCCCACAATTTAATGCGGGGAGTCACATTTTCACGTGAGATTATTTTTAGCGCTGAAAAACCGTTTTGTGGAAACCAGAGGAGTGTCAGGAAAACCAGCAAAAAACCGCCGTTAAGCGTTCCTTTGCCGTCACTCCTGATAGAGAATCTCATAAATTACCAGGCGGTTATTGCCTTTATCCGAAATTACCAACCGGCCGTCCGGGGTAACGGTCAACCCGCAAGGATTATCGAAACTGTAAGATCCTTCGCTCCCGGATTCTCCGATTCCGAACAGCCTGTCCCCGGCCATATTGAAGCAAAATATTTTATTTTGCTCCGCATCGCAAACCCAAATATTCCCGTACCGGTCGCAGACGGCATCGAAGGGATAATCCAGCATCCCGTATCCTATATCGTCGCGCTGTACCCCGATATTATCGAATATCTTTATCATGCCGTTGCCGGCATCGCAGACCAGAACCCTGTCATTGGGAGCATTACACATCCCCTCCGGATTCAGAAACAGCCCGATCGTCTCGCTCCCCCCGATTATGCGGCTGAATTGCCTGACATTATTGTAAATGAGAATCTGCGCCTTATCGTAATCCGCAATCCAGACTTCGCCGAATCGATTCACCACCAGTCCCGACGGCCTCCCGTACTTCAGGGGATCCTCGTCGTCGATTAAAGATACGACTTCGGCGAAATTCAGGCTCGCGTCATAAATCGAAACCCGCTGGTTGCCGGGATCGGATACATACAGGTTCAGGTTGTTGTCGATTTCGATATGGGTCGGGCCGTTCAATAATCCTTCCGCGTATCCAAACCCTCCCGCATCACGCACCGGCCTTAAGTCGGAGTCGAACTTAATCAGGCGGTTGTTCCCCGCATCCACCAAGTACAGATTGCCCCGGTCGTCCGATGTTATCCCGACCGGGTGCGCGAGCTGCCTGCCCAATATTGTACCGCTTATGACACCTACCGGCATCAGAGCCTGAGGAACTTTTCCCGTTATTGAATTGATTTCCGGCTTCGGAGGACATCCGGCCAGAAGGAATAAAGAAAATATGATTATGGCAAAAGAAATTCGACGCACTTTTAAAACCGCCGTGATACTTCCAGCCCGATATGCGGATTGCTTCCGAACGGGTTCCCCTTCAGATCGATATCGATGTTTTCTTTACCCCATAAAATATCGTCGTTGATTTCGCGGGATTTCTTCTGGGCGACCCGGAAAGCGTCGATACCGGATAAGATGCGGTTGAATACGGCCATTCCGAGCATGAAAGTGGCCTTGCGAAACGCGGTTTCGCTCTGGTTTCGGATATTCCGATAAATCATCCGGCTGTCGGTGCCGGTCCAGTACCAATCGTATCCGCTGTTGGGAGCATAGTACGGGCTGGAAGGATCGATGATCCTCCCGGAACGATTATATTCCTCGCGGCTGTTATAAAACACCAGGTTGCGGTAGAATTCGTCGTCCTTGCCCGAAGGATCGATACCGGCGTTTCGCGTGGCGTAATTGATATAATCGTCTTCTTTCCAGTTGCCGTAACTGTGAAAAGCGAAATACCCGATCCAGATGGCCGCTTCCGCTCCCATGAATATCTCGCCCCGTCCGCCGGCATCGGCATAAAACTGCCCCGCCCCCGGGACCAGAAGCGACAGCACCACCGCCTTCGCCTTGGAAATCTTTTTTGTCCCCTTTTCGAACGGTCTGACTTCGGTAGTCTTGTTGTCGCCGGTTTTTTTGCTTTCGGTATCGAATTCATCGCCATACAGCAATCCAACCGGAGCGTTGATCGGTGAAACCGGAAGTTCAACCCCGGCAAATGTCTTCCCACCGGCCATAACCGATATCATCAGAAGAATCGGAACGAGCTTTGTGACCAATCGTATTTTCATCTTCATTCCTAAAATTTCCTGGTAAATCGAACAATGGGAATCTGCTCTGTGGCCGAATAATAGTGCATTTCGGTCTTTATACTCCAGTCGCTTTCGATACCGCCATATTTCTTATTGTGACGATTCGCCGACAGCGCGGCATCCACCGCAGAAATCAGGTGATTGATAATCGATATATATATCATCCTGTCGGCCTGAGTCAGCTTGTCGTTCGCATTCTTCCGCATATCTTCATAATGAAGACGGTTCGAAGTCAGAACGTTTCCGGAATCGGGAGGAAGCCAGTAATCGTCCCAGCCCCCCGCGAACTGATCGTACTTACCGATCATTTCGTAATACTGCTGTGTCCTGGTGCTGGGAAGGCTGTGCGTGAATTCCCCCACCGTGGTATCGTTGACATCCCCGTACTCCGCCAGCAGATACCCGCGATATGTTTGCGGATCGAGGTCGGCATTATTATTGGTCGTATCCCCTTCGGTCCAGTGCTCATTGGCATAGGCCTCGAATTCCCGGGTTAAATCCATGCCGTCCTGGTGCCACATAACATGGCCGCCCCACAGGGCGCCGTCGAACGCGAGAAACCCGATTGTCTTGAATATATTCGAACCGTTGTACAGCTGACCTGCCCCTGGAATTACCGCCGATAAGGCGAACGCCAGAAAAGGAGACTTCTTTCCGGGATACGATATCTTCAGGGATTCACTTTGCTCCGCGTTGATATCATCCACCTCGGCGGTAAACTCCGAAGCTGAAAAATTCTGCCCTTTCAGAGCTTCCACCTCGAGTTCCATCCGACCCGGGTCGAACTCCACTCCGAAAGTATTAACCGGCAACAGCATAACCAGAAGCAACAGTGACCACCTGACTGATTTCATCTCGTCTTCATCCCCTTATTTCACGATGGCAATATCGGTATAAGCCGTCCGGGGAAAATCCCCGAAATTCGCCTCAATGTAACACCGGTACACTCCGGTCGGCAATTTCGATCCATCCCAGGCAAATTCGTTGAACAGCCCGCCGCTCCCCTGTGTGTTTTGCTGATCCACAAGCCTGCCCGACATATCAAAGACTTTCAAAGCCACCTCAGCGTTTAATCCAAGGTAATAACGAATCGTCGTCATCCCCGTTTTGGTCGGATTGGGATAGCAGAAAAAATCATCCCCGGAAAAAACCTCAGGAGGCTCCGGATCGGCCAGTTTCGAATTGGGCAGATTGAAACTCCCGGACGGATTCCCGCCGTACATCGGCCAGTGTGCGAAGGCCGGATCATAAACGATATCATAGCAGTAGATCCATCCGTCGGCGGCGAGAACTGCCATTCCGCCCCCTCGCGCATTATCAAACAATACTGGTGAGGCATAACCGTAATGCTGCAAATCCAAATATATCGGTTCTCCAAGACCGTCCCCCGGCAACAGGATGGAACTCACCCCCACTCCGCCGATTCCAAGAGGAAAGCCGTACAGCAAGTCCGGCCCGAACGCATACAGGTTGCCCGCCGAGGTCATCGACAGGATATCCTGCTTTTCGTCTCCGTTAATATCGGCCACTACCGGAGTCGATACCACCGATGCATTAAGAATCTCCCGGTCGATCGTGGCCGGGAATCCGGTCAGATACACCAGGTTGCGATCCACCGCATATATTTTATTCACGCCGCCGAAAATGATATCGGCATAGCCATCGTCATCGAGATCCGCAACGACCGGATTCGACGTAATCGAATCGGCAACCCGCCGGTTCTTATAAGCGACAAACTGCACCGTAGAACCCGAAGTATCGATCGTAACGGCATTGACATAGCCATCAGGTGATGCCATGATTACTTCCGGCAGGCTGTCTCGATTCAAATCGGCCACCACCGGTCCGTAGCTGTAAAGCCTGTCCGTCTCCAAAAACCAGGTGGTATCGCGCGTTACATAAAAAAGATCGATATAAGTTCCCGCGGTATCGCCGGCAAGGGCGGTAAAGGCGTCCCCGATTCGTGCAAATCCATACGGAGCCGGTACCGGAATTTCTTTGTACGGTTCCACACTCCCGGTCTCATCGATCGACAGCATCAGAATCGCATTGGTAAAGACCGTTGCGACATCGAGGTATTGTCCGAATGACATCCAGACCGCCAGCGAAGGCATCTCGATGGCCGGGACATACAAATCTCCGAGCCCGTCAAAATCGTCATCTCTCAAGGTATGAATATACACCGTATCCAAGGCCGCAATCGCCACCAGCTGCGAATCCGCTCCGGTCCCAAAATCGCCAATTACCGGTCCCGCTGAAATAGTCTCGAAAGTCCGCCCCAGAAGCGGAAGCGAATCGACCAGGCGATTGGTCGAGCTGTACGAAGTATCGTAGTACAACGGGACATAACGGAACATATGCCCGCCGTTTTCCCTGACTGCCAGAAGATTTTTATCCGATACCGCGACAATCTCGGTCAAACCATCACCATCGATATCCGCCGCCACCGGCGAAATCCCGATACCGGGATATCCCGCCCGCCTCGGGAAATTCGGCGTGAAATGATCGAAATCAAGCTGGCAGGTCATCTCGACGTCCGATGCCGAAATCCCGGTTATGTACACATGGCTGTTGACCCCGTTGTAGCCCAGGGCCGGAGGATTGGTATTAGGAGTAAACGAAGTATTATTCCCGGCATAGTACATGTCTTCCTGTTCGCCGTATCCGGCGTAGAAATTCCCGCCGAAATTCACCAGCCCGTCCGCCTCCATCAATTCGACAAAGCGATGGTACGGATCCAATTGCAGGCGATTGACGTCAAATAAGGTATACCCGGAATTCTGGTATTCCGTCGCCGCCACCCGTTCGTCAATATGCCAGATCAGCATTCCCGAACCGGGCAGCAGAAAATCGTACTCTCCGGTGAAAGTTTTTGTCCCGTTTACCTGATTATAGTACACCGGCCCCTGAATCACCCCCGTCACCGAATCGGCCAGAAGCGCCGTGGTCAGCCCGTCCACTTCCACCTGCCGGTTCTCCAGCAGGTAATATTCGTATTCATTGATCGGAATTTTCGCGATTTCAACGCCGCCGCTGACCATCTCTGCCGCCACCAGAGTAATATCGGCATCATGATGAAATACCACCGGCTCCACAAATCCCAGAAAGGCCCGCGACCAGGCCATGGGATAGACCGGCATGGTCCCGAAGGCCCGCCCGACTTCGAAGCCGAAATCGATGCCGGTCCCGAAACCGTTATTGTCCATCATGCCGAAATCGCCGATCTGCGTGAAGAAATTATCGGTCCGATATAGGTCGACCAGCCCCAGTTGATGCCCGAACTCGTGTGCCATCACCGCGTTCAACGCGGTCGCACGGTTATCCTGGCTTCCCGTTTCCGGCATGATAAGAGCGTCGTAAACCAGGGTACTCCCGCCGTCTACATACAGCGGCTCCCGGTCATCCCCCCGCGTGGCATATCCGGTGAACAGGTCCGCCTGGGTCGGTGGAAAACCGATATCGTTCTGCCGATCCGATCCGGCGTGAAACAGGAAATAAGAATCGTAATCGGAAAAAGTAATGGCCGCTTCCGAAGTATCCACCAGTTGGAAACAATCGACAAAGAACGAATCTATCAACCTCGCGATAATCTCATCAATGTCGCTTCCCGCACCATATGCTGCCATGGGACGCGGAAGATGGTACACAGAATCGGGATCGGTCGGATAGACTTCCCATTCAAGCACCAGTTTTCCTTCGCTGACAAAACGATAAAAGCGATCCAGGGCTTCAAAGTGAGATTCGAAATAAGCCCTGTTATGCGGCGAGGGATCGATCGCATGCCCCTCTTCTTCAAAAAAAGTGAGGGTATCGCGAAAATCGAAATTCCCCCGGCCCGTGGTATTCGGATCGTCCGGATCTTCGTATTGAAAATCGAAGCGAAGCCCCAAAATCTTCAGGGTATCGACCCCATTGGCCTGCACCGAAGCCGCCTTCGGCAGGCTCCAGGGCTTTTCCCG
>JBFZFV010000047.1:0-20092 GCA_041306185.1 Candidatus Zixiibacteriota bacterium | reverse complement strand
AGCCTCCGATGAACCCGGCAATCGCCAGATAGAGAATCCAGTATCCCGGAGTAATCGTGGTCAAATATATCCCGCAAGCCAGAGCCAAGGCATAAAAAGCGAAAGCGCCGGTCAATACCCCTTTCGCGGAGACAATTTTATTCTGAATAACGCGGGAGCCGCCGGAAAACGGAGTGAAGCTCTTGTTGATATCGTCATCGGTAGTCTTATGGTCAAAATAGTCGTTGGACAAATTGGCCGCCGCTTGTGCGAAAACTCCTCCGAGCAGCGTAACAACCGCCGCCAGCCAGTGTATGGTGCCTGTTTCGTAATAGGCCAGCGCGGTGCCGAAGATAATCGGCATGGCAATACCGGTAAAAAAGGGAGCCCTGATGGCTATAATCCATTTTTTAAGCGGGTTCATACTCCTGTTCCTTTATATAAACGGTTTGTTCTCAAGATTTACGTATTCTCATTCCTTTTATCCGGCAAATTTCGAACCGGACTATTTTTTCTTTCCGGTCAGGCGGACAATCAGTATGGTTATTTCATAAAGAATCCACATAGGAACCGCCAAAAGCAGTTGCGACGCTACATCCGGGGTTGGGGTCAAAATCGCCGCCAGAATAAGTATCAACACCACGGCATAAGGACGGATTTTGCGCATAAAGCGGGATGAAACCAAACCGATTTTGCCCAGAAAATATCCGACCACCGGCAATTCAAAGGCCAGGCCGAATGCCAGCACCATCATCCCCGCAAATGAGATATAGCTGTTGATGGTAATAATCGGGGTCATGACATCGGCGCCGTAGCCCAGCAGGAATGCAATCGCAAAAGGAAGAACGACCAGAAAGCAGAATGCTCCCCCAATTAAAAATAGAATTGTCGAAAAGAAAACCATGGGGATAATCATCCGTTTTTCGGATTTATAGAGCCCCGGTGAAATGAAACACCAGAGCTGGTAAAAAACAATCGGTGAAGCCAGGATAATTCCGGCGTAGATGGATAGTTTCAGATAAGCATAAAAGGAGCCGGTTACTTCCGTAAAATGCAGTTTCACATCACCCAGCGGGATAGTGATCCATTTATAAAGATGTTCGGAAAAGGCGAACGAGGCGAACGCTATAACCGCCACGGCGAGAATCGATTTTATCAGCCGCCAGCGGAGTTCCTCGACATGGTCGAGAAACGGCAAATCGGATAAAATGCCCTTCTCCTTTTTTTCGGGAATGTCGTTATCCATAACCAAGGGGAATTAGGTAAATAACCCTAACAGTGTCAATGGCTTTTTATCTTGAGGGAAATACGGAAGCTATTCCTTTTCCAATAGCTTTTTCAATTCGGCCATGAATTCCGATTTATCCTGAAATTTACGGTATACCGAAGCGAACCGAACATAGGCGATATCATCGGTATCCTTCAATGCCGCCATGACCATTTCGCCGATTTTGGAGCTGGGGACCTCGGACCGTGACATTTTATGGAGTTCCTCTTCGATTTCATCCACCATAGCTTCGATCTTTTTTATCGAAACCGGCCGTTTATTGCAGGCCAGCTTGATGCCGTTGATTAATTTCTGGCGGTCGAAGGGCTCGCGGCGGTCGTCGGTTTTGATTACAATCAGGGAAACATCTTCGATGTATTCATAGGTCGTATATCTCTGCCCGCAAGCCAGGCATTCCCGGCGGCGGCGGATAGCACGGTTATCCCGCGCCGAACGGGAATCGACGACCTTATCTTCCTCATGTCCGCAAAATGGGCACTTCATGTTTCACTGACCTTCGATTCTTATTTCCAGCAATGGCCGATACGAAATGAATTTATCGGGATTGAACATGCTATGCAAACAAAATTTGGACCTTGTCGCCGACCATAATGCCGTATTTCTCGGCGGCCGAACCGAGATTGACGCCGATTTCGAAGTATCCGAAGGAATTAATATAGGCCACCGGTTTCCCCTGCCTGACATCGCCGAAAGATTTTTTCACCAATCCGCAGGGGGTTTCGGATACAATCACTCGCGCTTTTCGTCCTCCGACTTCATTTTCGGCAATGGATGTGACACAATTGCCAAAGCCATCGATATAGATAATCCGTCCGAAAACACCGGATTTATTGACCCGATTGGATTTCACCGCTGTCTTTTTAATAAATCGCAGAGTCTTACCCAGTTCCGTTACGGCAATTCCCAGCGACAACCACCCGGCGGCCGGAGCGAAGATATCCCGTCCGTGAAAAGTAGTCGAAATTGCCATTGAAAAATATTCTTCGTTGTCGAGACGAACGATATTGCGAATGCTCCCCTTATCCAGAAATGAAAACAACCCGTTATCGGGACCGACGAAGAAATATTCATCGGTTTCGATTGCGATTGGGTTGCGTTTGGTTCCCACGCCGGGATCCACGACGGCCAGATGGATGGCTCCGTCGGGAAAAGAACGATAGGCGGTTTGCAGTTGGTACTTCGCGGAATCGATATCAAACGGCGGGAGATTATGATTGAGGTCGATGATTTTTACCAGGGGATTTATCCGAGCGATAATGCCTTTGATTATCCCCGCATAGTTGTCTGAAAGGCCGAAATCCGTAGTGAAGGAAATCGTCGGGGAATCGACATTTACAGATGCCAAATGCGATACTCCGTTTCGGGATCGTTTTTCCGATAAAGCTCGAAATCGAAAGCTCTCAAATATATTTCCAGAGTTATCTCAACCTGGGCACCGAATAGATGGCCCACCACGATGCCGTCCTCATCGTTGGCCGCGGTGATATGGGCATGCACCATGATTTCATTACTTTCTTCCTGCAGCGCAATGTTCCCGTTGAGGTACCCTACTTCGAGCATATTCTTGTAGGTTTTGGCAATGTATTGCCGCGCCGCCGCGTTATAATTGCCGATCGAGGCATTGGTAATACCGCCGATGCCGGAAAAAAAGGCGGCCTTGACATTTTCATCATGGGCAAAGGCCGTAATCGATCCGATCACCTCGTCCCCCTGATCGAGGCGGATCAAATACTGGCCTTTCGATACTTCGCGGTATTTCACCCGGCCGTCTCCTGATCGAGCCAGTCGAGGTAATCCGGATTCCCTTCGGCGATAGTCATGGATATAACTTCGGGGACCTCGTATTCATGGCTCTGCTTGACGAATTTAATTAACGATTCCACCTTTTTGGTGGTGGTATTAACGATCAGCAAAGATTCGCTGTCGTTACGGATCTCCCCTTTCCACCAATAAGTCGATTTCACCCGCTCGACAATATTCACGCATCCGGCCAGACGATTTTCCACCAGTGCGCGGGACAATTCCGGGGCTTTGTCGGTGGAGGCAGTGATAAGGACTACTCTAAACGCTCCCATAGTTCTTCCTTAAACTAAGAATTAATCTTTCGCTTCAATTTCTTTTCGACCGATTCCACTTTTCCCTTGAGACGGTCGTTGAGCCCTTCGCGGTCATCCATGGTCAAAACCATATAAACGCGGCGGTTTTTCTCCCGCATTTTCAGACGGCAGCTGTTTATCAAAGCCATTACTTCGTCCCATTCCCCCTCGATGACGGTCGACATGGCGGATGTCTTATAAGGCAGGCCGGACTTGTCAATCATATCGATTATTTCAGCAACGTCGCCGGAGGCCGATTCCTTGTTCCCGGTAGGGAAAATGGCGAATTGTATCAGCATATTTCCTCCGATTTCAGATTATACAAACGGCAGATAGCCGTTTCAATAAAATAATACAAGTCACCTGTAATAAATGAGGTTCTCGTTCCAAAAGCAATGATTTCAAAAAATAAAAGGCCGGATTGTTACATCCGGCCGAATTCGGAACGATTTCTATGAGTCAGGCTATTTCCGCTCGGAGTAAAGCGGGAATTTATCGCAAAGCTGCTTGACTTCCCCTGCTATTCCGGCCAGAGCTTCATCGTTTTCCAGGTTTTTAATAGCGCGGTCGATGAAATCGGCGATCCGTTTCATTTCGCCGACTCCCATCCCGCGAGTGGTAATCGCCGGGGTCCCGACTCTGATTCCCGAAGTCACAAACGGCTTGCGGGTATCGAATGGGACGGTATTCTTATTAACCGTGATTCCGGCCTTATCCAACGCGATTTCAACCTTCTTTCCCGAAAATTCCCGGTCGATGAACGACATCAGGAAGAGATGGGTATCGGTTCCGCCGGAAACGATATGGTAGCCCTTCTTTTTAAGCTCTTCCGACATGGTCTTGGCGTTGGCCAGAATCCGCCCCTGGTATACCTTGAACTCCGGCTGAAGCGCCTCCTTGAACGCCACCGCCTTGGCGGCGATGATATGCATCAGCGGTCCCCCCTGGATGCCGGGCATAACGGTGCGGTCAAGATCGGCGGCATACTTTTCCTTGCACATCACCATCCCTCCGCGCGGGCCGCGCAGGGTCTTATGAGTGGTGGTGGTGACGAAATCGGCATAGGGGATCGGCGATTCATGCCAACCGGTGGCGACCAGTCCCGCGATATGAGCGATATCGACCATTAAATATGCTTCGACGACATCAGCGATTTCGCGGAATTTCTTGAAATCGAGCGCGCGCGGATAAGCCGAGGCCCCGGTGACGATCATTTTCGGGCGGATTTCTTTCGCCTGTTTCAAAAGGGCATCATAGTCGATAACTTCGGTTTCCCGGTCGACCTGGTAGCCGTGGAATTCATAGAGCATCCCGGAAAAGTTGATGGGATGGCCGTGAGTCAGATGTCCGCCGTGCGAGAGATCAAGCCCCATGACTTTATCCCCCGGTTTCAGGACCGTGAAATAGGCCGCCATATTGGCCTGAGAACCGGAATGAGGCTGGACATTGGCATGGTCGCATTTGAAAAGCTGCTTCGCCCGTTCGCGGGCAAGGTTTTCGGCGATATCGACAAATTCGCATCCGCCGTAGTACCTTTTCCCGGGATAACCTTCGGCGTACTTATTGGTCATGACACCGCCGGCCGCTTCCATCACTGCTTCGGAAACGAAGTTTTCCGAGGCGATCAGTTCCAGTTTATCCGATTCGCGATTGATTTCCTTGGTCAGGGCATCGTAAATTTCGGGATCGATCTCTTTAAGATAAGACATCTCTTTCGTCTTCCTTTCAAAGAAAACAAATATCTTCTATGGTCGGGTCAGCATTCGGCGTCGGCTATTTTCTGCAGCCGCCGGGTATGCCTTCCTCCTTCGAATGCAGTTTCCAGCCAGGTTTTTACCAGTTCCTCGACTTCTCTAGGGTCATTATACTTTTGCGACAGCGCCAGCACATTGGTATCGTTATGGTACCGAGAGAAATAGGCCATATCCTTGTTTAAACAGAGCCCGGCGCGGATTCCCTTAATCTTATTGGTGGCTATCGCCATTCCGCCGCCCGTCCAGCAGACCGCTACCCCCCGTTCGACTTCCTTACTGGCTACCGCGCGGGCCACTTTTATGCCATAGTCGGGATAGTCGACCGAATCCTTGCCATTGGTCCCAAAATCGACGACCTCATGTCCCAGTTTGGCCAGGATTTTCTTGACCTGTTCCTTCAACTCAAACCCGGCATGATCGCTTCCTATCGCTATTTTCACTTTATCACCTCAAACCGTTTTGGCCGCCCCTTTTGGCGTCACCAGAGTCAGCCAGCCGTGCCGGTCATCAACTTTCCCTTCGACAATATCGAAAAAGGCTTTCTGCAATTGCCCGGTAATGGGACCCCGCACGCCGCTTCCTATTTTTATACCATCGATTTCCGAAATCGGAGTAACCTCCGCAGCCGAGCCGGTGAAGAAGATTTCATCGGCAATATAGAGTGCTTCGCGTGGAATGTTCTCTTCAATAACTTTATACCCCAGATCCTTGGCCAGTTGTATAATGGACCGGCGGGTGATTCCCGGAAGAACCGAGGCCGCAAAGGGCGGGGTTACCAAAACACCGTTGGAAACCATAAAAATATTCTCGCCTGACCCTTCGGATACGTAACCGTGCACGTCGAGCGCAATACCTTCGGCGAAACCGCGCGAAAGGGCCTCCATCTTGATAAGCTGGCCGCTCATGTAATTGGCTCCGGCCTTGGCCATCATTGGGGTGGTATTCGGAGCGTTTCGCTGCCAGGATGATATGCAAACCTTGACCCCCTTTTCCATCGCTTCCGGTCCGAGATATTTCCCCCACGGCCAGACCGCAATGGCGACATCCACGGGGCAGGAGCGGGGATCGACCCCGAGCGAATCATACCCGCGATAGACCACGGGGCGGATATAGCAGGCATCGAGACCGTTTTCCCTGATTAGATTTATGATAGCGTCGGAAATTTGTTCTTTGGAAAAGGGGATTTCCATACGATAGATTTTGGCGGAGTTCCAGAGACGATCGATATGTTCGGCATGACGGAAAATCGCCGGGCCTTTCGGAGTTTTATAACAGCGGGCTCCTTCGAACAAAGAGGACCCGTAATGCACCACATGAGAAAGAACATGAATTTTGGCATCGTCCCACTTTACCATTTTGCCGTTCATCCAGATAAATTCGACTTTATTGAAAGGCATGGTACCTCCAAACCGGTTAATAATTATAAATTCACGTGGCAATAATATAGCCAATATCGGGGGACATTTCAACCCAAATAAAGGTCTTTATGACAATCTTGAACTCATTCGAGAATATGAAGTTACAGCCGGAAATAAATATAAAAGGCCGCTCCTTGAGGAACGGCCTTTATTTCTATTGATCACCGAATATTTTATATGTTTTCCAGAATCTCTCTCAAGACTTCCCGCGAAATCACGATCCGCTGGACCTCCGAAGTCCCTTCCCCGATTTCGCAGAGTTTCATATCGCGGAAATATCGTTCTACCGGATAGCGATCGGTATAACCGTACGCTCCCAGGATCTGGATTGCCTGATGGGTGCAATAATGAGCTACTTCGGAGGCATACAGCTTGCACATCGCCGAGTACTTGGTGAAAGGAATATCATTATCCTTCATCCAGGCGGTTTTGTACATCAACAGGCGCGCGGCCTCAATTTGAGTCGCCATATTGGCCAGCTTGAATTGAATCGCCTGGTTCCGGTTGACCGGCTTGCCGAACTGCTCGCGGCTTTCGGAATACTTGGCCGCCGCTTCGAGCGCCGCCTGCGCCAGGCCGATTCCCATGGCCCCGATGGAAATCCTGCCGCCGTCAAGGGTCATCATGAACTGCTTGAATCCCATCCCTTCTTCTCCCAGGAGATGCCATGCCGGAAGCTTCATGTCATCGAAATGCATGAAAGCGGTATCGGAACCCCGGCACCCCATCTTGTTTTCTTTTTTGCCGATGGAGAAGCCTTTCATGCCTTTTTCGATGATGAATGAAGAGATTCCGTGCACCCCACCCCGATCGTCGGTCCGGGCGGTCATGATGGAATATTCGCAGAGGTTCGCCGAAGTAATCCAACATTTGGTTCCGTTAACCAGATAACCATCGCCGTCTTTGACCGCCTTGGTTTTGGTTCCGCCGGCGTCGGAGCCGGCTTCCGGTTCGGTCAATCCGAAAGCGATAAGTTTGCCTTCTTGAGCCGCCGGAGGCAGATATTTCCGGTGCTGTTCCTCATTGCCGAATTTGTAAATCGGCCAGGTTCCCAGCGAATTATGAGCCGCCAGGGTCAGCCCGGTCGAACCGCAAATCCGTGAAACCTCTTCCACGATGATGGCATACTCGAGCGTGGATATTTCTATCCCGCCGTACTTCTTCGGAATCAGGCAGCTCCACCATCCCTTGGCATGGACGGCGTCGTGAACTTCTTTCAGATACACCTGGTCGCGGTCCATTTTGGCGGCATGGGGGCCGATATTGATGGCGCAGTAAGCTCGCGCTTCCTGTCGAAAATCTCTGTACTTGATATCGAAATCCATAGGTCGTCAATCCTTCAATATTTCACGGGAAATAACCATACGCTGAGCCTCCGAAGTCCCTTCGTAGATCTCGGTGACGCGGGCGTCTCGGAAATAACGCTCGACCGGGTATTCCTTCACATAGCCGTATCCTCCGTGAATCTGCACCGCCTGATCGCATACGAAATTCGCGGCCTCCGACGCGAACAGCTTGGCCATGGAAATTCCCATGGTATGACGCCCCGGCTGATCTTTCAGCCATGCCGCGCGGTACACCAGAAGCCTTGCGGCGTGAATCTGGGTGGCCATATCGGCCAGCTTGAACTGGATCGCCTGAAAATCGGCCAGCGCCTTTCCGAACTGCTTGCGTTCCTTGGAGTACTTGACCGCTTCATCGTACGCGGCCTGAGCGATACCGAGCGCCTGCGCGCCGATACCGATACGCCCGTTATCCAGAAGCGACAGCGCAATCTTGAAGCCCTCGTTCTCTTTGCCGAGGATATTCGTTTTCGGGAGCTTGCAGTCCATGAACGAAAGTTCGCGGGTATCGGAACACTTCATGCCCATTTTCTTTTCCGGAGCGCCGAGCGACATCCCTTTGGCATCCTTCGGCACGATTATCGCCGAAATACCGTGCGATCCGTTGGCGGGATCCGTGGAAACGAAGACTATATAGATTCCCGCGTGCTTTGCCGTGGAAACCCAGCTTTTGGTCCCATTCAGGATATAATAATCACCGTCAGGCTTAGCCTGACATTTGAGCGAACCGGCATCGGTCCCGGAATTCGGTTCCGAAAGACTGTACGCACCGATGATTTCGCCGGCGGCCAGCTTCGGAAGATATTCATCCTTCTGGGCATCGGTCCCGTGCATGGCGATAGCTTTAATCACCAGAGAATTATGCACGCTGATGGCAATGGTCAAACCGGCACAGGCCTTGGCGATTTCTTCGATTACCAGGGCATAGCTGAGCGTATCGACAGCCAGTCCGCCGTATTCTTCCGGCGCCACCAGTCCGAAATAGCCCAGTTCGCCGACTTCTTTGAGCAATTCCTCGGGGATTTCTTCTTTGGCATCCATCTCCTCGGCGATGGCAAGGAGCCGTTTCTGCGCGAATTCGCGGGCCGATTCCCGCATCATTTCCTGGTCTTCGGTCAACTTAAAATCCATCTATCCCGCTCCTGTCTATTCGTACACAAAGAAGCCGCGACCGGACTTTCGTCCCAGATAGCGGGCTTCTACTTTTTTCTTCAATAACGGGCAAGGCCGGTACTTGGGATCTCCCAACCCTTCGTGCAGCACAGTAAGAATATCGAGGCAGACATCCAGCCCGATAAAATCGGCCAGGGTCAACGGGCCCATCGGATGAGCCATCCCCAGTTTCATGACGGTATCGATATCCTCCGCCTTCCCTACACCCTCGAACAGGGCATAAATCGCTTCGTTAATCATCGGCATCAGAATCCGGTTGGCGATAAATCCCGGATAATCTTCGGATGGCACCGGGGTCTTCCCCATCTTAACCCCGACCTCCTGTGCCATCTTGAAGGTATCATCGGAAGTTCCAAAGCCCCGAATCATCTCCACCAGTTTCATCATCGGGACCGGGTTCATGAAATGCATCCCCACCACTTTATCCGGACGCTTGGTGCCGGAAGCGAGTTTCGTTATCGGAAGCGATGAAGTGTTCGAAGCCAAAATGGTATCCGGCAGACAGATTTTATCCAGTTCGCCGAATAATTCCAGTTTCGGGTCCAGCTTCTCGATAATCGCTTCGATTACCAGCTGACAGCTTTTGACGTCGTGCAATTCAATTGTGCTAGCGATTCTTCCCAACGCTTCCGTCTTATCCTGCTCGGTTATCTTCTCTTTACTTACCATACGATCCAAATTCTTGGTAATCGTGGCAATCGCTTTATCCAGGAATTCCCGTTTGACATCCACCAGGATTACTTCAAATCCGGACAGGGCCGCGACGTGCGCGATTCCGTTTCCCATGGTCCCGGAACCGATCACGCCAATCTTCTTAATATCATCCGTACGCATAGTCCTACCTCAAAGTTGTTATACAATCTCTATTGCCATTGCCACGGCATGACCGCCACCCAGACAGAGCGTCGCCAGGCCGTTTTTCTTTCCCCGGTCTTTAAGAGCATAAATAAGAGTGGTCAGGACACGGGTCCCGGATGCACCGATCGGATGCCCCAGAGCTACCGCACCGCCATGGACATTGACCCGGTTCCAATCCCAGCCGAGTTCTTTTCCGTCGGCCAGCGCTTGAACCGAAAAAGCCTCGTTGGCTTCAATCAGGTCAAAATGATTGATATCCTTAATTCCCATTTTTTCCATCAGCTTGCGGACGGCGAGAATCGGCGAGAAAAAGAGCAATTCCGGCTCAATACCGGCCGTGGTATACTCGACCACGCGTGCCAATGGTGTCAGATTATGTTCTTTCATGAACTTTTCAGAGACGACGACCGATGCCGAAGAACCGTCATTAAGTCCCGGAGCATTTCCGGCGGTGACGGTTCCGTCTTTTTCGAAGGCCGGTTTCAGTCGCGCCAGAGTCTCCATCGAAATATTGGCCCGCGGGCATTCATCTTTATCGAAAATGACCGGATCCCCTTTTCTCTGGGGGTTTTCGACCGGGAATATTTCATTTTTGAATTTGCCCCCTTCAATTGCGGCTACCGCCTTCCTGTGGGAATTGAAGGCGAATTCATCCTGCTCCTGACGGCTGATATTGGCTTTGCGGCCGGTCAATTCAGCGGCGCCTCCCATATGCCAGTTCTTGAAAGAACACCAGAGGCCGTCCAAGACCATGGAATCCTGCAACTTCTTGTCGCCGAATTTCAATCCCCCTTTGGCTCCGTGAAGAACATACGGCGTCCCGGACATCGATTCCATTCCGCCGGCAACGATACAATCCTGATCTCCGGCTCTAATCGATTGAGCCGCAAGCATTACCGCCTTCAAGCCGGAACCGCAGACTTTATTGATGGTCATAGCCGCCACATGCGGAGGGACGCCGCCATGAATCGCGGCCTGGCGTGCCGGAGCCTGCCCGACGCCTGCTTGAACCACTTGTCCCATAATGACTTCGTCGATTTTGGCGGGATCGATTTTGGCCCGCTTGACAGCCTCTTTGATAGCCATAGCCCCCAATTGTGTTGCGGTGAACGATGACAATCCGCCCAAAAAGGTCCCGATGGCGCTGCGACAGGCGGAAACGATGTAAGCCTTATTTTTGTCCGGCATAGACTCCTCCAACTGTAGGTTTCAAAAACAAATAGTTAAATAATTTATATAATTTCCGACTTAAATCAAGAGCATATAAGAAAATAATAGCAACAATGCTTCGGGGCGAGGCGTCATTTCAGTTAAAAAACATTACACTTTTTTAATATTTTTTCTGTTGACAAAATTGTATAAAAGGAATTATATAGCCGCACTTAAAATGAAAGTGAGTTTTGTAGACGGATTTCAAGGAAAGAAACCCTTTTAAAAGGAGGTAATGTGAAACGTTTCTTGTTAACTGCAGTATTAGTCCTTTTTGCGTTCAGCGCTATGGCTGCCGAAAGCCCCATCGACAAGGGCAGCATGATTGTCGGCGGCAGCGCTTATTTCATGACTCAGAGCGGCGACCTTTATAAAGTCGGCGACGAGTCTCCCACGACCATTGCATTTATGCCGGAATTTGGTTATTTCATTGCTCCGAGCATAATGATTGGAGCGATGGTTCATTTCGAAAACTACAAGATCGGCGATTCCAAACAGACCTTTTTGGCATTCGGCCCGATGATCGCCTATTACTTCAACATGAATCCGACCCAGATTAAGGGTGCTATCTATCCTTACGTTAAGGGTATGTTCATGATGGGAACCGAAAAGTACGAAAACGGGGGAACTGAAAAGTACAGCGGAACCCAGTTCGGCGGTAAGGCCGGTATCAACTTCATGCTGGCCGACCACGTCGCTCTCGATTTCGGCGTCTTGTTCACTTCTGACAGCTTCAAGCAGAAGGAACCGACTGAGACCGAATCCGTATCCGGAACCACGATTCAGGTTGGTGCCGGTATCCAGGCTTTCGTATTCTAAGAAATATCCTTGAAATCCTAATAAAGACCCCCGGTTTTACCGGGGGTTTTTTTATTGCCCTTGTTGCCTATAATTACGCCCCCCTTTAATTTCTCTCACTTTTGCCGATAACCCGAAAGAAGACAATCCGCTTCGGAGAGGTTTGGCGGGTATATCGCCGAAAAATCGAGAATTAAACATCTTGATAAAACCGTAAGGGGAGAAAAATGCGTAAAGCCCTTATCTTTTCAGTAATCCTTCTATTCGTCGGACTGGGAATTCATTCCAGCGCCGATGCCGGCATGAATGCCGGATTGAAGCTCGGTCTTTCCGCCGCGAATTTTGGCGGCGCGGATAAAGCCGTAAACCTTCTTCAACCGGGAGCTCGTCTCGGTGCATCCGGAGGCGGCTACATCAACTTCAAGACCCCGTGGACAGTCGATTTCGCCTCGGCCCAGGTCAATATCCAGGCCGAATGCCTGTACACCATGAGGGGAGCCAAGTATACGACCGATCTTCAATCGTACACCTTTGCTTATGACTACCTGGAATTCCCGGTATTATTAAAACTCACTTCCACCAAGGAAAAATCGGTTAAAGCCAGCCTTTATTTCGGAGCTTCCGCCGGAATGAAGATGAAGGGGGATGTCTCGACTTCCAGCACCAATCTTACCCTGGCCACCAGCATGGAAGATACCCTGCTGATAGCATCCGCGGCCGCCACGGATGACGGCCTCAATAGCTACGATGCCGGTCTGATTCTCGGTGCCGACTTCGACCTCGTGAACGAGAAGTTTCTGTTCGATGTCCGGTACTATATGGGGATGACCAAGATCGCCGAAGGGACCAATCCTCCGGACGTCAAGAATAACAACCTGTCCATCTGGCTGGGGTACAAATTCTAAGCTTCAGTATGGTGCTGATGAAAAAGGCCGGTAACCCGGCCTTTTTTTCTTTATTCCGCCAATTCCAATTCTATAATCGGGGTTTCGGTGTCGACCTGGTCCCCCGCCTTAAAATTGACCTTTTTCACTTTTCCCTTCGCGGCAGCGTTGACCTGGTTTTCCATTTTCATAGCCTCGACAATCACCATCGGCTGTTTTTCTTCGACCTCCTGCCCCTCCGCCACCAGGATTTTCACCACCTTGCCCGGCATCGGGGCAAAGATCTTATCCTTGGCTCCGCCTTGTCCGGCGGCTCCTCCGGCGACTCCGTCGTCGGATGGAATGGTCAGCTCCAGCAGGATGCCGTCGACATCAAGATAGGATTTCCCCTTATCTATAATACAACAGACTTTCTTCTTGATACCATTACTCTCGACGGCGTACTTTCCGGGAGCCAGGGAAAGTATTTTGTATTTGTTTTCGCCTACGGAAACTTCGATTTCACTTCCGGAAACCGCGGCGCGGGTTTCGAACAGCTCATCTTTGAATTTGAATTCGTTAATCATTTGCCGATCCTCGCTCCGATTTCCCAGGTTCCAATCGTCTGCCACGGAGATTGCCGCACCGCTTTAGCGGGGCCTCCGCCGGACTGCCCGTTTTTCGACATCATCGCCGCGGCCGATACCGCCGCCCCCAGTTCCGCCGCCGGTATCAAATCGTCACCTCTATCCGACATATTCTTTTCGATGAAATTGGTATAGGTCGCTCCCTTGCGGAATTCTTCGTGCTGAAGGACATCGATCATGAATTTCCTGGAGGTTTTAATCCCGAGAATTTTGTAATCTTTCAGAGCGTTGATCATTTTGTTGATAGCCAGATTCCGGTTCGGCGCGTGGACAATCAGCTTGGCTAAAATGGGGTCGTACTCCACCCCAACCACTGAACCCTGCATCACCCCTGAATCGACTCTGATTCCCGGCCCCGACGGTTCTTCGTAGTACAGCAACGGCCCTGACGACGGGAAGAAATTATTATCGGCATCCTCGGCGTAAATCCGGCATTCGATGGCATGCCCCCGCTGTTTCGCTTCCATGACGTAAGGGGAAATACTTTCACCGGCGGCGATTCTAATCTGCTCCACAACCAGGTCGACTCCCGTGGTCATTTCGGTTACGGGATGTTCCACTTGGATACGGGTGTTCATTTCGAGAAAATAGAAATAGCCGTTTTTGTCGACGAGGAATTCCACCGTCCCGGCAGAATAGTAATTGGCGGCTTTCGCGACTTTAACGGCGGCGTTCCCCATCATTTCCCGCAGCTCGGGAGTTAATGCGACCGATGGTGTCTCTTCGATAATTTTTTGATGTCTTCTTTGTATGGAACACTCCCGTTCGAATAAGTGTACGGTGTTGCCATTTTTATCCGCCAGCACCTGTATTTCGACATGACGGGGATCTTCGATGTACTTTTCCAGATAAACGGTATCATCGCCAAAGGCATTGCCCGCCTCGCGCTTGGCGGCCTCGACGGCATCCTTCAGGTCCTTCGGGTCGCGGACAATCCGCATCCCCTTTCCTCCGCCTCCGGCGGCCGCCTTAATCAATACCGGGTAGCCGGCTTCATTGGCGGCTTTTTGAAATTCATCGAGCGATGCTCCGGCTTTTTTCATGCCGGGAATAAGCGGAACCCCTGCCGTAGCCATTTTGATTCGCGATTCGACTTTGTTGCCCATCAGGTGCATCGATTCCGCGGATGGTCCGATAAAGGTAATCCCGGCCTTGTCGCAGGCCTTGACGAATTCCGAATTCTCGGAAAGAAAACCATAACCGGGATGGATAGCATCGGCGCCGCGATCTTTGGCCGCTTTGATTATTTTTTCGATTGAAAGGTACGATTCTCTCGGCGCCGGCGGGCCGATTTCGATCGCTTCGTCGGCGAACAGAGCATGAACCGCTCCACGGTCGGCCTCGGAATAAACCGCCAGAGTGGGTATTCCCAGCAAGCGGCAGGCATTCATGATACGGACCGCAATCTCTCCCCGGTTGGCTACCAGAATCTTCTTGAAATATCTCTTATCCATTTATTCTTCCACCCAGTTCGGTTTCCGCTTTTCGAGAAAGGCATTCATCCCTTCCTGCCCTTCATCGGAAACCCGCAGCTTGGCAATCATTTCGGCGGTGTACGGTTTATATTCCGCTTCCTTCATGCCCGGGACCGCCGACACAAGCTTTTTCGCCATGGCAACAGCATTAGGCCCTGATGATTTAATCATGGCGAGCAAATCATTAACTGTCTCCCCGAGTTTGTCGTCGGCTACGAAGTCATTCACCAAACCGATTTTGTGCGCCTTCTTGGCTTTCATTCGCTCGCCCGTGATAAAAAACTCCCGAGCTTTGCCTTCGCCGATCTTCTTGATTACGTACGGCCCGATACAGGCCGGGACGACTCCAATTTTAACTTCGGAAAACGAAAACTTGGCCGATTCCGCCGCTATCGCGATATCGCATACCGCCACGAACCCGACTCCTCCGCCAATGGCAGCGCCGTTCACTTTCCCGATTACCGGGCAGCGGAAATTGTAAATCTGCGCGAATAAATCCGCCAGGGCGTTCGATTCTTTCAGATTCTCATCGTACGTCTGGTTAATAACCCGTTTCATCCAGTTCAAATCCGCTCCGGCGCAGAATGATTTCCCTTCGCCGGATAATACCACGGCGCGGAGGGAATCGTCCTTTCCGAGCATCGTAAACAGGTCGGTCAATTCATAAATCAGCTTATCATTGAAGGCATTATGCACTTCCGGCCGGCAGAAATCGATAAACGCGACATTACCTTCGATTTTGTACTTTATTGTACTATAGGATTGCATAGTCACCTCTACATCCTGAAGACGCCGTATTTTTGATCCGGGATATGGCGATTCAGGGACATCGATATCCCCAGTGCGATCGCCTCTCTTGTTTCGGTCATTCCGACGATGCCGTCATCCCAGAGCCGAGCGGTGGAATAGTACGGCGATGATTGCGCTTCGTACTCCTCCAGCACCGGGCGGCGGATTTCATCGATTTCTTTCTGCGACAACTTCCGCCCCTCTTTTTCGAGTTGCTTGATTTTAACGGTCGCAAGGACATCGGCGGCCTGTTCGCCCCCCATGACACATATTTTGGAATTGGGCCACATCCAGAGCAGCCTCGGGAAATATCCCCGTCCGCACATGGCGTAATTGCCGGCCCCGTACGACCCTCCGACCATGACCGTGAACCTCGGTACCTGGGCATTGGCCACGGCATGCACCAGTTTGGCCCCATCGCGGGCAATTCCTCCCGCTTCGTACTGCCGTCCCACGATAAAACCGGTGATATTCTGCAGGAATAACAGAGGGATTTTGCGGATGGTGCAGAGTTCGATAAAATGCGCCCCCTTGAGCGACGATTCCGAAAAGAGGACGCCGTTGTTGGCCAGAATCCCGACCGGGTATCCCATAATGCGGGCAAATCCGCAAACCAGCGTAATACCGTACAATTCCTTGAATTCATGGAATTTCGATCCATCGACCAGCCGCGCGATAACTTCGCGAATATCGTACATCTTTTTCGGATCAGGCGGAACCACCCCGTACAGCTCCTCGGGATCGTACGCCGGTTCTTCCGGTTCGGCCATATCGAGCGGGAATTTTTCCGGACGATTCAAATTTTCGATAATATTGCGGCAGATGGAAAGAGCGTGCTTGTCATCCTGAGCATAATGGTCGGTAACGCCGGATGTCCGGCAATGGACATCTGCCCCGCCTAAATCCTCGGCCGACACCACTTCACCGGTGGCCGCTTTCACCAGCGGCGGTCCGCCGATGAAAATCGTCCCCTGCTTGCGGACAATCACCGTTTCATCGGACATGGCCGGAAGATACGCCCCTCCTGCCGTGCAGGAACCGAGCACCGCCGAAACCTGAGGTATCCCCTGCGCCGACATGCGGGCCTGGTTATAAAAAATCCTGCCGAAATGATCCTTATCGGGAAACACCCCCGACTGCAGCGGCAGATAAATCCCTCCGGAATCGACCAGGTAGACGCACGGAAGATTGTTATCCTCGGCGATCCGCTGTGCCCGGGCATGCTTGAGAATCGTGATGGGGTAGTACGTTCCCCCTTTGACGGTTGCGTCGTTGGCGACCACCATCACTTCCCGGCCGTGGACCACTCCGATCCCGGTAATGAGCCCGGATGCCGGCGCGTCATTATCGTACATATCGTACGCAGCGAGGGTCGAAAGTTCCAGGAAGGGAGTATTTTTATCGAATAACAAACTGACCCGCTCGCGGGTGGGGAGTTTGCCCCGTTCGACGTGCCTCTGCCGTGCTTTTTCCGGTCCTCCCAGCTTAACTTTCTCCAGACGTTCTTTCAGTTGAAGATGAAGCTCTTTATTCTTTTGGGAATATTCCTTGAATTGATCGGTCCCGGTACTGACCTTGGATACGATTTTATACATTACGTTTTATCCCGGAGAATGCCGTTTATGGAAAAAGGGCCGGGCGATTTGGCACCGCCCGGCCGTTATCTAATCTAGTACCACTTCGGTACGAACTTATAACCGTAGCTCAAAACCCCATGATGATCGTCGGTTTGAACCCGGCGGAATTCTATCCGCACGTCCATTCCGACCTTTATCTTTTCAGGGTCGACGTCCACTATCTGAGCCATCAGCTTTACCCCGTTGGTCAATTCGGCAATGGCCAGAGCGTACGGAGCCTGGTCGCCGAACTGCGACGGAGGGACCCTGATGATGGTATAAGAAACGACTTTCCCGGTATCGGGAAGAATCACTTTTTCGAATTCCCGGTGGCCGCATTCGGGACATACCAGCCGCCTCGGGAACACGATCGCGCCGCATTTCTTGCATTTACCGGATTCCAGCCGGTAGCGATGCGGGTATTCTCTCCAGTCACGTGCGGGATACATCAGGCCACCTCCATGATATGCACCAGAGTGGATCCGCCGGAACCACCCATGTTCTGGGCCAGAGCAACCTTGGGATTATTCTTCAACTGCCGTTCTCCCTCGGCCTGGCCGGTCAACTGCTTGTAGATTTCAACGATCTGAGCGATACCGGTTGCCCCCACCGGATGCCCCTTGGACTTCAACCCGCCCGAAGGATTAATCGGTATATCTCCTTCGCGGGAAGTCACGCCGTTCCTGGCGGCGTCTCCGCCGGTCCCCTTTTCGAAGAAACCGAGCGATTCGGTCACGATAATTTCAGCTATAGTGAAGCAATCGTGCACTTCGGCGAAATCGATATCCTTAATAGTCTTTCCGGCCATCTGCAGGGCCTTCTTGCCAGCGACTTCGGTTGCCTCGAGAGTTGTCATATCCTTGCGGGAATGAAGCGCGATTCTATCGGTAGCATGACCGGAACCGATCACCTTGATGTACGGCTTGCCGAGCTTCTTGGCGATATCGACCGTGGTCATTACCACGGCGGCGGCGCCGTCGGTTATCGGTGAGCAGTCGAGAATCCGCAGCGGATCGGCCACCATCACCGAGGATTCCACCATTTCGGCGGTTACCTTGAACGGGTACTGCGCGTACGGATTGAGCGCTCCGTTGGCGTGATTCTTGACCGAAACCGCCGACAGCGAACTGCGGCAGTTCTTTTTGTATTTATCCATGTACGCCACCGCCATCAGAGCATACAGCCCCGGGAAGGTCGCACCATGGTAAACTTCGTATTCCTGGTCGGCCGCGGTCGCCAGAGCGTACGTCGCGCCGTCGCCGGAAATATCGGTCATCTTTTCGATGCCGCCGGCGATCACGATATCGGACATCCCCGAGGCAATCTCGGTGAAAGCATGACGGAACGCCAGCCCGCCCGATGCGCAGGCGCTTTCGACACGGGAGGCCGGAAGATTCTTGATACCGAGGTAATCGGCCATCAGTGAACCGAGGTGCTCCTGCCCCACGAAGAGTCCGCCCGACATACAGCCGATGGTCATGTAATCGACCTTGTCCACTCCGGAATTATCTATCGCCGCCATGGCGGCTTCAACATAAAGGTCGCGGAGGGATTTCTCCCAGATTTCGCCGAATTTGGTCATTCCGGCGCCAACTACTGCAACTTCTCTCATCGAAATCACCTCCTTACTTATTCTTCAGAATTTTGTGGCGGAATTTGGCGTACGTGCCATAATCGACGTACGTGATATTCTCATCGAGCAGCTTGTGGGTCCGGACCGCCTTGTCGCGAACCTCGTTAATCCGCTCGGTTACCTTCCAGATAAAAGCATCGGAGCCGGCCCCCGAGCCGTACGATACCATCAAAATCAGGTCGCCCGGCTTGGCCACGTCCAGCGTCCCGGTCAGGCCGATCGGGGATGCTCCGGAATAGGTGTTGCCCAAACGCGGAGACAACCAGCCCGGATCGATCTGCTCCTGCTTGAATCCCAGCATCTGCGAGACCCGTTGCGGGAACTTGCCGTTCGGCTGATGGAAAACGGCATATTTGAAATCCTTGGCTTTCATCCCGGACTTTTTCATGATCGCATCAGCCGCCCCAATAGTGTGCTTGAAATAAGCCGGCTCGCCGGTGAATCGTCCCGCATGCTGCGGATAGAATTCATGCTCCCGGCGCCAGAAATCCGGAGTATCAGTCATATAGGAATGCGTTTCGAGACATTCGGCCACGAGGTTTTCCGTCCCCATGATAAACGCCGCCGCCCCCGCCGCCGCGGAATATTCCAGGGCATCGCTCGGAGCCCCCTGCGAGGTATCTCCGCCAATGGCCAGGGCATATTTGACATAGCCCGACTTGACCAGCCCCAGAGCCACGAACATGGCTTCCGAACCGGCCTTGCAGGCGAATTCGTAATCGGCACAATGGATATCCGGAGTCGCCCCGATCGCCTCAGCGACCGTTACACCGGATGGTTTCACGGCATAGGGATGCGATTCCGAACCGATATAAATAGCTCCGATTTCGGCAGGATTGATATTTCCGGCCCTTCTCAGAGCGTTCTTGGTGGCCTCGACCGAAAGCGTAATCGTGTCGCAATCGGGGGTCGGGACCGATTTTTCTCGGAGCATCAGGCCCTTTTTGTAGCTGGGCGCATCGGCTCCCCAAACTTTGGCGATTTCCTCAACTTTAATCCGGTGCCGAGGAATATGTGCGCCATATCCGACAATACCTACCATGTAGTTACCTCATGATTTATGTTTAGCAATTTTCGTCGTTTCGCGGGCTTTCGCCTGTTATTCCAAAGATTTTTAATATAAAAATAATTCTCCTCCGTCGCAACAGCTTTC
>JBFZFV010000046.1:0-10033 GCA_041306185.1 Candidatus Zixiibacteriota bacterium | reverse complement strand
ATCCCAGCGCCTTCAAATCATTGACCAGGTATCGATTCACTACCGTGAATTCTCCGCTCATGTTCGATTTGACATAAATATTTTTATAAATCGGCTCGATCGAAGGATAACAGCCGCTGATATTGGCGATAGTGGCGGTCGGAGCGATCGCCATGCAGTTGGAATTGCGCATCCCGTGCGCCTTGACCGCTTCCCGGACCGGGGTCCAGTCCAGTTTACCTGCCCGAGGCACCTCGATAGCCTGTCCCCGCTCGCTTTCGAGAAGGTCCAGGGTATCTTGAGGGAATATCCCCCGTCCCCATTTCGAGCCGGGATAAGTTTCGTACGTGCCCCTTTCTTCGGCCAGACGAGCCGACGATAGAATGGCATTGTACGCTATCAATTCCATGCTTTCATCGGCAAACGACATGGCGGCATCCGAATCGAAATTGATATTGAGACGGTACAAGGCATCCTGGAAACCCATGATCCCCAGTCCGACCGCCCGGTGCCGCATATTGGCGGTTTTTGCTTCAGAGGTGGGATAATAATTTATATCGATGACATTATCGAGCATCCGCATGGCGATTGACACCGTTTCGGATAGAAGATCCCGATCGAATCTTCCGTTTGATATGTGCCTGACCAGGTTCACCGAACCGAGATTGCATACCGCGGTTTCATCTTTCGAAGTATTCAGAGTAATTTCGGTGCAGAGGTTTGAGCTGTGCACCACCCCGGCATGATCCTGGGGCGATCGGACATTGCAGGGGTCCTTGAAAGTAATCCAGGGATGCCCGGTTTCGAACAGGCGGGTAATCATTTTTTTCCAGAGATCCTGCGCCTTTATTCTTTTAAAAAGGCGAATCTTACCGTTGTCGGCCAACCGTTCGTAGTCGATATAAGCTCCCTCGAACGCTTTCCCGTACTTATGGTGCAGGTCCGGGACCTCTTCCGGAGAAAACAGCGTCCATTCCCCGTTTTCCATTACCCTCTTGATGAAGAGGTCGGGAATCCAGTTGGCCGTGTTCATATCATGCGTGCGGCGGCGTTCGTCTCCGGTGTTGCGGCGCAAATCAAGGAAGTCTTCGATGTCGTAATGCCACGTTTCCAGCTAAGCACAAGTGGCCCCTCTCCGTTTCCCGGAACGATTGATGGCCACCGTGGTGTCGTTCGCGATTTTCAAAAAGGGAATTACCCCCTGACTGTTCACCCCCGTAGATTTTATTTGCGCCCCTGTGGCCCGGACATTGGTCCAGTCGTTACCGAGCCCTCCCGACCACTTGGAAAGCTGGGCATTGTCGGAATAGCTTTTAAAAATATGATTTAGATCGTCCTCGATCGTGGTCAGATAACAGGAACTGAGCTGCGGATGTTTGGTCCCGGCATGAAAAAGGGTAGGAGTGGAACTGACATAGCGGAGGCTCGATAGGATTTCATAAAATTCCACGGCGCGGCGTTCCCGCTCCGGCTCATTAACGGCCAGGCCCAAGGCCACCCGCATCCAGAAACCCTGAGGCGTTTCGAGACAGCGCGCCGTCGCGATATCCCTTATGAAATACCGGTCGTACAATGTCTGCAGGCCGAGATAGCCAAGGTACTTGTCCCGCTCGATCTTAAGATGACTCGCAATATTATCAAGGTCGTATTGCAGCAACCCGTCCTGAAGACGGCCCGCACTGATTGCCGCCTTGAGATTGGATTTAAATGACTCGCGATAATGGAATTCGAGGTTATTCCAGTCGACAGCCTCGCCGAAAACTATTCGATATAAAGATTGAAGGAATAGCCGTGCCGTGATTTCGCTGTAGCAGGGATCGCGCTCGATGAAATTCCGCGCCGTCAGGGTCGTCAATTCGGCGATATCCGATGTCTTAATTCCCTCATATAAACCGAGTTCGCACTGCTCGACCAGATCGTTGACATGCAAAACCCCTTCGTAACCCTCAACCGCGAATTGCAGATATTTCCGAAGTTTCCGCTCGTCGAACGGCTCGGAACGCCCGTCTTTTTTGGTGACCTGGAGCCGACCCGATTTGATTTGCTGAAGGGCGTCCCGTTTCCGCTCCTCCCGCAATTCCCGACGACGTTCGCGATAAAGGATATAAGCCCTGGCGACGTCGAAAAATCCCGCCTCCATTAAAGTCTGTTCGACGATATCCTGAACCTGTTCGACCTCCGGCGTGAACGATGTGAAGCGTTCATCGATAAGAGAAATTACCCGGTCGGTTAGCCCGGAAATCGCTTCCCGATCGGCCCTGCCCCGAACCACCCGAAAGGCCTTCTCCATAGCTCCTGATATTTTGTCGGAATCGAATTCGACAATCCTTCCGTCTCTCTTTTTAATTTTATGCATAATAATCCCGCTGCTGAATTGTTATCTATCTCCGTTGGCTGTTCGATTTCATTGTAACTTGCTGCTATTGTTCGCAGGCCGTAAATCGCCGGCAATTATTCTCCATGTTCGGAGAAACCTCTACCCATAAAACAACTATATATTGTATTCGCAGGGATATCCTGCACAATATCTGCCACCAGTATAAATACGCGACAGAAATTAATATATTGTCGAAAAAACGCCGCGCAAGTTAAAAAATGGATTTAAATAGTCCAGATATATTAATCGGCGAAATTCAGAAGGGTTGGATTTTAGCCGGTCCGTGCGGCTAAGATTATGAGTGGATTATGATTATTTCCCGAACCACTTGTTGATATAATAGTCGATTGAATATTTTCCGGCCCCGGTGAAAAAAATGGTTATGAACGGAATCAGATATACCAGGGCCAGTTCCTTCCTGCGGAAAGGGTCCTCGGAATGAACAATGAAAAAGGCCACCAGCATGGTGGACATCAATGGGATAACGCTGAACCGGGTAAAGACCCCAAGAATCAGCCCCAGCGAGCAGAAAAATTCCGCGAAAACCGCCATGGCCATCGAAAGGGTGCTTCCGAGACCGATGGGGTCGGAAAATCCCGCAGCCCGTTCGCCGAAACCGGTAAGTTTCCCCCATCCATGTCCCAGCATCATCGTCAATCCCACTCCCACGCGTAAAAATAGTAGCGCGATATCTGCCGGTTTGGCGTATTCGGAATTGGAAAACAGGATTTTCAACATTTTTTGCTTCTCCAGGGATGATGGTTCGTTATTTTTCAAACACTGGCAGGAAAGAGGGGTTCCCTGAGGATTGAGTTTTGCCGGACTTTTCCGAAAATCATTAATGGCACTGATATTTGAACAATATGGAGAAAATTAATCAATCTGATACAATCCTGGCAGCCGGCGGGCTTTTATGGCGGCGCCGTGAAGGAGGGCTCCTTATTGCCCTGGTCCATCGCCCGAAATACAATGACTGGAGCCTCCCCAAGGGAAAAGCTAAAAACGGGGAAGACAAGAACCTCGAAGAAACCGCCTTGCGGGAAGTATGGGAAGAAACCGGGTGGACCGCTGAACTCCTTTCGCCTGCCGGAGAAACCCGCTACCGCAAAAATGGAAAAGAGAAACTGGTGAAATTCTGGAATATGACCGCCCTTAAAGAAACCGGCAGCCCCGACCCCGATGAAATCGATGAAATGGTTTGGGTCGTACCGGAAAAAGCGATCAAAATAATGTCGTACGGGCACGAAAGGGAAATTGTCCTGCGTAACGGGAAATTCATCTCGGACGAGATTTATTAATAGAATATGATTGTGTCGAATGCCGTGAAATTTGCAGAATAATCGATATGGTACAACCTCATTACGATTTACAACCCAGACGCTCGCTCGGCTCCAATTACGAAGTCGTCGAATTCCTCGGAAGCGGGTTCGAAGGCGAAGTGTATAAAATTGTCGAGCGCCGCACCGGTATCGTTCGCGCCGCGAAATTGTTCTACGCCCGCCGCGGAGCCGGCAAGGTGCCGGTTCTCCGTTATGCCCGTAAAATGTACCGCCTTTCGACCTGCCCCATCCTGATGCAGTACCATCACCGCGATTTCACCCAGATTCGCGGTCAGAAAGTGGAATTCCTGGTTTCCGATTTCGCCGACGGCGAAATGCTGTCGCAGTACCTCTCCCGGCAACGGGGGAAACGCCTTCCTCCCCTCGAAGCCCTGCACCTGCTGTATGCCCTCGCTTCCGGTATCGAACAAATCCACCTCCTCGGGCACTACCACGGCGACGTCCATTCAGGAAATATCATGGTCAAAAGAATCGGCCTCGGCTTCGATGTCAAACTGCTCGACCTGTTCGACCACGGCCGCTCGACCCGCGAAAAAATCCAGAACGACGTCTACCATCTGATCAACCTTCTTTACGAGATGATCGGCGGAGCCTCCGGGTATCAAAAAGCCCCGCAGAGTGTCAAGGATATCATCAAAGGGCGCAAATGGAGCCTGGTTAGCCGCAAATTCCAAACCGCGGCGCACCTCCGCATGGCCCTCGAAAGACTGGAATGGCATGACTGAAGCACGCGTCATCAAAGCCTATGAATCCGCTTATCCCGATCCCCTCATCCTGTCGAAGGGTGAATCCGTCACCCTCGAAGTCCGTGACTCCGAATGGCCCGGCTGGATCTGGGCAATCGATTCATCCGGCAAGGCGGGCTGGGTCCCGAAAAGCTGGATAGAACGCAAAGGAAATCGCGGTACTATTACAAAGGATTATTCCGCTTTTGAACTGACCGTCAAACTGGGGGATATGCTCACTATTCTCGAACAGGAATCCGGCTGGTGCCGTTGCCGCACCGCATCCGGAAAGACCGGCTGGGTCCCTTCCGAAAATCTTGCTTTAAATCCCGAAAATTAATTCTTGGTAAAGTTCGAAAACGCCATTGACAAAAGACCCTCGTCTTATAAATTAGAATTGCAATGGTAATAAGTCTCTGGCGATTATAGGTATTTGGAGTTTCGTTTGCCCGCTCACCGCAATTCCCCCAATAATCAAGTCGTTCGAGGCAGGCGCAATAGTGTGCATTAACCCTCTGCATGGTAAACAGAGCAGACTAACACGGAGTGAAAGATATGAATCTCTATGTCGGAAATTTCCCCTTTAACACTACCGAAGAGGACCTCAACACCGCCTTCAGTCGGTTCGGTACCGTGGTAAAGGCCAATATCGTCAAGGACCGCGAACGGGGCACATCCAAAGGCTTCGGTTTTGTCGAAATGAGTTCCGATAGCGAAGGTGAAGCCGCCATCGCCGGGCTCAACGGCAAAGACTTCAACGGCAGAACCCTGAAAGTTAACGAAGCGCACGCCCAGGGCGAACGCGGCGGGGGCGGCGGCGGCGGTTATCGCCGCGACCGGTAGACGGCTTACTGGCTTGTTTAACCTGTCCTAAAAACCGGGTTTCAAAAAAAATACGGGATGGCCAACTTTTTTTTGGCCATCCCCAAATATTTTGTCCTTATAACTCATTTTATCCCAAGGCGATACATTACGGAATGTCCGGCTCCGCCAAACCACTCCAGATAAAACTAATTAATTAGTTGACAAATCCGAAAAACCTCCGTATATAAAAGTAATACTAATAAATTAATATTTATGGAGGTTGGATATGGCCCGTAAAAAAACCCCAACCCTCACCGACGGGGAACTGCGGCTGATGGAAATCATCTGGGAGCGTAACGAAGCTACCGTCAATGAAATCCTGGAAGCGCTCCCCAAAGACAACCCCCCCGCCTATAATACCGTTCTTACCATTATGAGGATTCTCGAGAAAAAAGGATACGTAACGCACGTAAAAGAGGGAAGAGCCTTCGTGTACCGTGCCGTCATCGACCGCAATATTGCCCGCCGGAAAGCGGTTCGCCACCTGATGAACAATTTCTTCGAGAATTCTCCGGGGCTGTTGATGCAGAATATAATTGAGGATGAAAGAATCAGCACCCAGGATCTGGAGCGCTTGAAAAAGATGATCGAAGATATCGAGTAGGGGGAAGCGATGGAGCAGCTATTTGACCTTTTCAGCCGCAACTCCGAGCAATACCTGAACATTCTTATAAACGGCTTTTGGCCCGGACTGGTCTTCACGGCGCTGGTCTGGCTGATCGTTCACTATGCCAGAAGACTCGACGCCGCATCCCGTTACCGCATGTGGAGTGTGGCATTACTGTTTGTGGCGGTAACCCCGATACTGGCCTCTCCGGTCCCGGGAACCGTCAAAAGCTGGGTCGCCTCGGTCGCCGAACATTTCCAAACGGAAAATAATGCGCCCGCGCCTGCGGCTTCGCAAATTACCTTCGCCGTCGCGACATACGACGGCAATGGGCAATCCGCAAAGTTGGAACCTTCAAATGATAACCCCAACCCTAATTCCTCAACTGCGGGAACCTCCGCTACCGCCGACCGACCGCATTTTGTCCGCTTCGATTTCCCGGGACATGTTTCATCCGATTCCATCGGAAAACGCTCCTTGGATTATCTTGCCATCGCAATGGGGATGATCCCCATTTCCGTGATCTCGCTCTGGATACTGATCTCCTGCTTCTTCATGTTTAGAATTTTCCGGGGATACCTGGCCGTCCGCGGAATTAAGCGCAGCATGGTCCCTTTGACTACCGGTAATTCACTCCTTGTAATAGATACCATCGTCCAGGCCAATGCCCGGCGTAAGGCAACCGTGGGGATGTCTCCCATCGTACAGGTTCCGGTATCTATCGGGTTTTTCCATCCGGTCATAATCTTTCCGGAACATCTGATCGACAGGTTAAATAGCGATGAAATCCGTTCTATCACTCTTCATGAACTGGCCCATATTCAGCGCTATGACGACTGGATGAACCTCTTGCAGCGTTCGCTGCAGGCGGTATTTTTCTTCCACCCGGCCGTTATCCTGATCGGCAGCAAAATGAATCTCGAACGCGAAATCGCCTGCGACGAATGGGTCGTGGAAAATACCGGACAACCCCGCGAATATGCCCGTACCCTCACCCGCCTGGTCCAGCTGGCCGGAGATTCCTTCAATCCCGTGCTCGCTTCGGGAGCGGCCCTGTTCAAGAAACAGATTTACAAACGTCTTGAGAAGATAGTGGCCGGGCACAAACTCAAAAAACTCCGGCTGTCCCGATTCCGCACCTTCGCGATCTTCGGAATCCTGGTCCTCGCCGTGGCCCTGCTGGTGCAAGTTACTCCCGTAATCGCTCTGCCGGGCGAGGCGGTCCGCTACCGCGAACTTTCCCGCACCATTCAAGAAGGGTGGCGCGAAGCTTCCGCTTATATCCCCGGCCTGATCTATGACGACCAGCTTGAAAACAGCTATGATGACGACCGGTATCATGCTTCTAATGATTTTGTCGTTCCCGATATAGCTCCTATTGCTCCGATAAGGGGCATTGATGAACTGGCCTTGCTCGGCCGCGAAAGCGAACACGGCGAAGGACTCGATCGCATTAAAATCATTACTCCTCTTCCCGACGCGAAAGCCCCGGTTGCCGTTTATACTCCCGGCGGCCGTGTCGCTGTCATGCCAAATACGAAAAACCCGGTTGTCTGGGTGAGACCCAATAGCAGGGAAACCCAGAAGCGTTACGGCTACAGGTACAATTACATCGTCAACGGCGAAAAACTCGACTATGATCTTATCTATACGCCGTCTGCCGATCCCGGTGTCGCCGTGAATGTTCCATCCATCCCTGATTCCGAACCGCCGTCCGACTTCTTTGCCCCGGATGTCTATATCGAGGTTCCCGATTTTCCCGGGACTCCGATCGCAATCAACCCCGAGGGACTGGCCGAATTGGCGGCCAAACAGGCGGATCTCGGCGAAGCCGTCAAAGAGCAATATTATAAGAATGCCGCTAACGCCAAAATGGCTAAAAAGCTTAAAAGTCTCACCAATGAAGAATTGCAGGAGTTGTACGAAGCACAAGCCGACCTGTACGCCGATTTGAATGAAAACTGGGTTACCGACCTGGCCAGTGCCGCCGGCGATTTCCTCTCGGATTTTACCGGAGGGAATAATCTAACTATCGGCGATGACGATCATATCACCTGGAAGTACAATGATGACGGCCATAAAATCCGCATTGAAGTCGAAGGAAACATTGAATTCACCGACGATGACCGCTGGATAAAGGAACTCGAAAGCGGCGGATTCATTTCCATCTATGAACGATACCGCGGCGATACCCGGAAATTCGAAGCCGAAAACGTCCGCGGCGAAATGCGGTATACGTACGAACTCGACGGTACCGAGCGGGATCTCGACAGCGAAGGGCGCGAGTGGGTCGGCGAGATGCTGCTTAAGATGGTCCGGCGTTCAGGAATCGGCGCCGAAGCCCGGGTCAGGCGTTTTTACGACAAGGGGGGAGTCGACGCCGTTCTCGAAGAAATATACAGCCTGGAAAGCGATTATGTCTCGCGGATATATTTTAATACATTGTTTGAGAACGAACTCACCAACGACGACCTGCTTAAATCGCTTGATATGATCGACCGAGTTATCGATTCCGATTACGAAAAGGCCGAACTCCTGATTTCCATCAGCGATCGCTGCGGCGAGAATGATGAGCTCCTGAAAGGATACATCAAGGCCGTAACCGCTCTCGATTCCGACTATGAAACGCGCCGGGTACTTTCGGCGGTCAGCCTCGAAAATATTAACGATTCGAAAACCATGGAAATGGCCATGGAAATAGCCATGAACATGGATTCCGATTATGAAAAAGCCGAATACCTCATCGACCTGGCCCGCGCCAACGACAACAATTTTGACCTGTCGTCGGGTTATATCAAGGCCATCAACTCCCTCGATTCCGATTATGAACGGGGAAGAGTCCTCAAGACATTAATAAAGTCCGGTGAGATATCGGCGGATTATCTTTCCGATATTATCAGGCTCGCCGATTTCATGGATTCCGACTACGAACGGGCCGAGCTTTTGATCTACACCGCCCAGCGTCTCGGAACCGACGGCGATTTGTTCGGAATCTATGTCGATGCCATCGGGAGTATGAGTTCCGATTATGATAAGAGACGGACTCTAACCGCGCTGGGATATCTTGACCGGGCCGATGAAGGCTCCGTAATCAAGGTCCTCAATGTCATTGAATTGATGGGTGCCGATTATGATCGGGCCGAGTTGTTGATTGACTACGGCCACGAAAGTATGGCGACCGAAGAATCCCGCAAGGCTTTCCTCCGGGCCGTCGACGCTATCGATTCCGATTACGACCGGGGCCGCGTCATTCATAACGCGATGCGCGGAGATGAGGTCCCAAAAGACTTTATTATCGGGGCTCTTATACTTATCGAAGATATGACTGGCGATTATGAAAAGTCGCAGCTGCTCGACAAATTGACCGAATATTGTCTTGATGATGCCGAACTCGAACAGGCCTGCGCCCGCGCCATCGAAACCATTTCGTCGTCATACGAAAAGGACAAGCTCTTCGCCGAGCTGTATCAGGGGAAATACCGCAAGAATTAGAGAAAAGAAAGTACACCAGTTAAGGCCGGGCTGTTTACTATCTTGTATATTTGACAGCCCGCTTTTTTATTTCCTCATATCCGGAATGAACTCAATGTTCCGTTACTTTTAATCAGGGATTGCCCGGATTTGGTCATGAAGTGTAGTCGGGTATCGGGAACGGTATGGCACTGTCCGGGATGTTTATACCATGCACGATTTTGTTTTCCCAGTAATTTTCGATCAACTTAATCCTGGCCGCAGTCAACTCCAATTCCTCAGGTCTATCATAGAAGCGATAAACTCCGTCCCGGTCCGGTAATAGATTCGGAACGAACGAAGCAATATAGCTGTCCGGGGCGGACCGTTCATGAGCCATTCTTCTTTCTTTGTTCGGTGGAATCGGATTGCGCGCAATAATATAGTCATTCAAACCGTAGCCGTCGATTATCGCCACTGTGGGGTATGCCCATCCCGGCACTCCAACCGTCGTAAAGTATCCCACGGGGTATTTGCCCGCGTATTTCGGCACGGTCATAATCCGTCTGGGATATTTTTTCAGCTGATACTCAAGAAACAACTTATGTTCCTGGCGGCGAATACAGACAAGATGAGCGCTCAACCACCTTTGCAGAATATCATCCGCTTTCGCGATGGGCCATAGAAAGAT
>JBFZFV010000045.1:0-133207 GCA_041306185.1 Candidatus Zixiibacteriota bacterium | reverse complement strand
TTCCAACGGCGGGAGGAGCATCAGCTCTGACTGTATTCTTTCCCGTTTTGTTTGCATGACTTTTTATAATTATCCATATTGCCTAAAACAAGTCTTTTTCAACAGGCCCCAAGCTGTGGGGTACCGATTGGGGATTTTGGACATAGTATACACCTCTTTTTAACTGCATGGCACCAGTCTCCGATCCCGTGCCGGATTAAGAATGGCAGGAGTCAGAAGCTCAAAGGCCGGCGCAGACTCCGTCCCTACAAATGGGGGCGGAGGATTTTCACCACCGATGTTGTAGTGATTTTGCAGGGGGATAAATCAATAATCCGGGCGATAATCAGGGATTCATTGCTATATGGTAAATGCACACTACAAGCGGCGGGATACCGGATGCGGTCATAGGAACAGGATTTCTTTTGACATTGTTGCCATTCGTGCAATATCTTATTATCACATCGCTGGGTTTCTTTCCGCTTGTCTCGGGCGGGTGAAAGGAGAGTTATTCTATGCGATCTTCGCGTACTTCTTGGGGTGCCTTTCCTGAAATAAGGTTGGTTTGTTCCATTATTGGCATTCTTATTTCCCTCGGCTGCTCGGGATCTACCGGTCTTGACGACGAAGATACCGATCAAACGCCGCCGATCGCCGTAAGTGATCTGTCAATTATATCATCTACGTCTCAGACAGTTTTATTACAGTGGACTACTCCGGAGGATCGGCGGGATGATAGTTCGGGAGGAATGGTCGATGAATACGACCTCCGCATGTCTTTTGACACCATCACGGTCCAGAATTTTGCGGCTGTTACTGCCGTAAATCCTGTTCCGGAACCTTTGCCTGCCGGTCAGGTACAGCAGTGGACCATTGCCGGCCTGACTCCGGACTGCACGTATTATTTTACGCTAAAGTCAGGTGATGACCGGGGAAACTGGAGTAGCATTTCCAATTGTGTATGGGTGCATTGCGCGGCGATAGAAGTCGTGACTATCGCCGATTCGGCGCTGGAGAGAGCTATCCGTAACCATATCGACAAGTCAACCGGCGACATTTTAACTCCGGATATCGATACCATATGGCAGATCGTGTTTCAAAATACGGGAATACAATCACTCGGAGGATTAGAGCATTTCACATCGCTCCTATACCTCGATGTTGCGGGAAACGAGATAGAGGATCTTTCTCCACTCGGGGATTTGAAGCAACTCGTCAACCTCCTGGTCTCACGGAATCGGATAGACGATATTACTCCCCTGACCGATATGGTAACCCTTCGCCAACTCCACCTTGATGATAATCCGATTAGTGATATCAGCCCGCTTGCCACAACCGACTCGCTGCAACGACTCATTCTCTGGGGGACGCAGGTGACAGATTTTTCATCGCTTTATGATCTGTATTTTCTCAGTGAGGTGGCTTTCGATCGCATGGATCTTACGGATATCGGTTTTATGAGTCATCTGAAAAGGCCGCAGTTGTGTGGGCTGGCGTTCAACCAGATCACTTCGGTGGAACCGTTGTGGAATGTGTATACGCTTCAGACGTTGAATCTTATGCAGAATCAGATCACGGACATCTCTGCGCTTTCGTCATTAATTAACATTCGAGAATTAAGGCTGACCAATAATCAGATTAATGATATAATGCCGCTGGTACATAATACGGGGCTCGATTCCGGAGACGTTCTTTATATTGATGGAAACCCGTTATCTCAATACTCATCGGAGGTGTTGATTCCGACACTGGAGTTTCGCGGGGTAACGGTATATCATCAGAAGACGCAGTTAGAGGTCCAGAAGCCTGAACCTCCGACGAATTAAGTTTATGGTAGTATTTGGGTTGCCGGAGAAAGTCAGGGTCCCGATTGCTGCCGTACCATATTGTCAGATAATAGAATATGGGAGATGAAGATTTCGGCGATTTATAATTATCTTGACAACAGCCCGGGTCAAATTTAGGATATCCCTATGATTCACTTATGGATCATTGAAAGGGGAATAAAGTCGCCTGCGGAGAAATCGTTTGCAGGTATAAAATCACTTTGAACTCTCCGGTCCTAAGGCACTCATTCATAAAAACAAATCTTTGGCAAGTGTTTTTGCTCTGGTGCGGATTTAACCTGGTTTTGAAGTAATTCCTTTATGAACCGGGAGGTTCTGGATTATGAAGTGGCACTGTCTGTTACGAATTTCCGCCATCATCCTTATTGCGGTTATATTGGCACGTCTGAGTAATGCTCAACCGAGTATCAAGCCGCTTATTGGAAGAGACAGTGAGCGACTCTGGTTTGATTTCGATGCTCAGGGACGCCTCGATCCTGATCCGTCAGCCTCCGATTATCGCGGCGGAGATGTCTCTTTCCATGTTTCCGGCTGGCTCGAACCGACAGAGTATGATGATACATCAATGATAGGGTATGGGAGCTGGGAATTACCCTTCACTCTTTTCATCGAACCGTGTAAGGTAATCGACCCAACCGACGGTTCTGTGACGACCGATTCTCAATGCCGTCGAAATGCTCAAGGTAAAATCATGATCTATCTCCGTTTCAACCTGGACACCGGTCTGGGAGAGCTTGCCATACATTCCTCCGATCTTGCGGACTGTACTGCCGGAACCCCCCCCGACCATTATACTGCAGAAATAATGTGTTATATCGGGAGCATAGAAGACCGGGAAATTCATCCTGATCCTCCGCTGATACTCACTCGGACTGATCTTGAAGTCGACTTCAAGAAAGACTGGTCGTGGGATATGGGATATATGGGATTGGCGTATTTTACCAATTGCCCGCTTCTATGGAAATATAACTTGTCTCTCAGCTCCAAGCCTCCGGAAAAGACCAAGGTTAATATTGCCGGATGCGCGAATATTATGATCGGAGTGTCAGCGAGTCTTACTGCCACGGTTGACCCTGAGGGGGAGGGTACATATACTTGGTCATGCGATCCTCCGGATATTTTCGATGTTTCCGGTTCCGGCTCATCGGCTACCGCCACCGGCAAGAATGCCGGCCGGGCGACAATAAAGGTGGAATATCAACCGAAACGGGGAAAGAAAGTCGAGGCTACGCTACCGGGAAGTGTGGTTGAACTTCTTTCGGTCAATGGAGGCGCGGATATCCCACAGATCGGTCTTTATGACGAGAATGGGGAGAAAAAACCCGCGGTACAGATTCCAACCGAGCAAGATCCCCCAGAGGGGAGTCTTTTAAACTTCCCGGTCACTAATCCGGCCATAGCTTTGGTGGATAATTTGGGCGTTGGTCTGATGATTCAGGGTAAGCAGGAAGGAGTCACTACTGCCCAAGGCCAGACTATTTGCGGAGATCAGGACGAACATCTCATCACAATAGAGGTTGTCAATTGCGATGAAGAGACCAAGAGAAAACTACAGGAGAAGATTGACGATTTAAAGAAGCAAAAGGATGAAAATCTTGAGGAAATAAAGCGAATATCAAGTGATCCTGAATTCGTAAGGGCCAAGAGTGAGCTTGATCGGCACCTGACAAGTATGGGAGTCAAGGCTACCAAGATTCTACTCGGATCCTTGACGGGAGGCGAGTACAGCACGTTGGACAAGATCGCGGATGTGCTTTTGGAATTGCAGAATGTTACCGAAGAGGGGACCTGGACCGGCAATTGGTCATTATTGGATATGTATATTAAGACCCAGGTTAATTTCGTCAAGCAAATGACCATCGGGATTATCGGCGATCTGATTGAATACGGTGAAGCAGGACTTGAGGTCGGTCATGATCTTGACGTTATAAAAGCCACGTGTGAAAAACTTAAGGAACCAGCCCGGAAACAGCAGGAACTTCAAAAGCAATATGATGAAGCTAACCGGCGTCAAGTTGAAATTTGCAAAGATTTCGGTGGTAAACCCAAACCACCCGAGCCAAAACCACCAGAACCACAGCCGCCCCAACCGGAACCGCCGAAGCCAAAACCACCCTCACCCAAGCCGGGTGAACCGAGTGAGTCGCCGGAACCAGAGCCGCCCAAACCGGGAGACGAGGAAATACCACCCATCGAGCCTCCTCCTCCTCCCCCTCCAACACAGACAACCGGCGGATTTCCAATTGAGTGCAGTTGTGAGAGCTGGGATATTCAGCAGTGGAGCAACAAGCCAAAGGGGTTGGAGAATATAAGTCAGGATATCGGAGGCTTTGTATCATGTCTTGATCAGTTCCTACAGAACACGGTTGATCCGCTGGAATCCACGGCCACGGCCACTGAGCAGCTTTTTGAGCAATTGGAACAAGCCCTTCTGCTTCCAGATTCACAAAAGATACAAACTTATCAAAATGCATTGCCGGCAATGATTGAATTGAGAGACAAAAATATAATGCTGGGGACCGAATTCAGGAGTATGAATGATTCGCTCAATAAGTGCGGCTCGACTCTGCAGAACGCAGGAGAAACCATAGAAATAACCGGAGCGGGAATGAAGTAGGAAGTCCCTTTGAACATTATGATCGTTTGCAAAACAAACATCTACGGGAGAAAACTATTAAGCCATCGAGAATTCTACGAATTACCACAATCATTATCGCGGTTTTAATGGTATCAGCGGTCATCCGGGATTAGGATGAAGAGGATGAAGAAGATGATCAGTTACCAAAGGATACGCCTTATTTTTCGGTCCCAGGAGGACGAGACATTTCGCGATTTTATCCCGCTGCTGGATCAATTGAAGACCAAATGTACTGAATTCAGAGGTAATGCACAGGAATACAACAAAACAATCGGCGCATGCGGCAGCACTTTTCAGAATATGGGCGAAGCAGTGCAGAGCGCCGGACTGGAAATGATGAAATAGGAGAATAATACAGATTTAAATAGAAATATTAATAGAGCCAGTAGATTGAATTGCAGGGAAGTTAAAAGCCTCAAAAACTAATTTGCAGGAAAAATAAACCAAGGAGGATGCCATGTCTAATTCGGACCGGGCGAAATCAACCTGCAATGGCCATAAGATTATAAGGTCAATAAAAGCTTTGTTTTTTCTTTTCGCTGTACTCTCTTTGCAAACGCCGTCCTTTGCACAGCAAGACCCCTGCGAGTATGTCGGCAGTGGCTGTCGGCAATTAACCAAACCCGAGATTGAGGGGTTGAAAGAAAGGTTTCTTGGTCTTCAGGCGGTTCTGCCTGTCCCCGATATAGCACGTTGGGCTATTCCCGACGGGGTGGATGAGGCGTTTTCCATGCCGTTCATCGCGGAGCATAAGTACGGAGGCGTCATGATATGCCTTTCGTGGGCCGCGGGATGTTTCCCAGAGAAGAGCTATATTACTTATATCTATGATCCCGTGAAAAAGAGCGAAAAAGAGGTTGATAAACCGGAAGAAACCGCGAACAAGGAAAATCACGAAAAGACGCTCGAGGTACCCGCAGCTTCAGCCCAGCAGATTTTTGACGATTTCGCGAACCGCATCGAAGTTGATGCCACACTCCTTCCTCACCCATACCTCGTCGGCGAAGTGAACGGAAAGTGCATCGACGTAACCGAATATGATGTCGTCACCATAGAAAACACCCCGACATTCCTCGCGTGGGAGTCCAGTGATGGGACGTCACTTACAATGGTCTTCGGGCTGCGTACGTGCAAGGAGGCCGAAACGGAGGTTGTCATGAACCCGGCTAAGGCCCTGGCTCCGGTGAAGTCCATCGTGCTTCAGGTGAGCGGCCCAACCAAAGCTGAAGTCGAGGCGCTGAAGCAGAAAATCAATCGCAAAGCGTTCGAGGCTCTGCTCGGCGATGTCGTGAAGTGAGGAGGCGTCCGGATGCCGAAAGATCACACTGAGAAGAGCATCGGGCAGTGATACTAAAGCAGTTTGAATAAAAATAAAAAATAATTAACAGGAGGAGCAGTCGTGAGAATCGCCAGACTTATATCATTTGCGGTAGTTGCCGTTTTACTCGGCATACTATCCGCCCCTCTCCGGGCTCAGGATGAAGAGGAAGAAACAGAAGAGCGGGTGCCCAAGGATACGCCTTATTTTTCGGGGATGCCGGATTATCAGATTACCTGGGACGAAGACCGGAAATTCGACGAATACAATTTCTACAACGGGAAAGACTGCACCAGGGTCGAGGGGAAAAAGATGTCCCGTGGTTATACTTTTTACGGAGATGGAGAGTCGTCCAGCGAACTTCAGATCGCCCGCAATTATGTCAACGCCATCAAAAATATGGGTGGAACTATCATTTTTGACGGCAACTGCGAAGGTGCCGATTGTGCGGAAAATAGCGGGTCGCGAATGGTCGTGGGAAAGGTCGTGAAAGAGGGGAACGAGCTGTGGGTCGAGGTTGTGCCATTTAACGAAGGGGGCGACTATTATCTTACCGTTGTGGTCAAGGAAGCCATGACTCAGGACGTCACGGCGAGTTCCATGTTCGAGGCCCTGAATAAAGAGGGACGTGTTGCCTTGTATATCAATTTCGATACCGGAAAATCAACCATCCGTCCCGATTCCCGGCCGATTATCGATCAAATAGTACAAATGATGAAATCCAATCCCGATTTGAATTTAGGCGTTGAGGGTCATACCGACAACGTCGGCGACTCGGCATCGAATATTACCCTGTCCGAAAATCGGTCCAAGGCGGTTAAAGATGCAATCGTGGTTCAGGGGATTGAAGAAGGACGTATGAGCACGATTGGCCACGGCGAAGACAAACCCATCGTGGATAACGGTACGGAAGAAGGTCGTGCAAAAAACCGCAGAGTCGAATTAGTGAAGAAATAGTTTTATTATAGCATATCGTATCTCGATATGAGGACGGTTGGAGGAAGAAATCATGAAATTTTCAATGCTGAAAATGTTGGGGATGTTTCTGATTCTGTTTGGATTGTTATCGGTCAATTCCATAGCACAGGAACCGGATGAAATGCTTGACGAGGATTCCACCTATCAGGAAAATCGGGCCATGCAAATAGCCGATGCCCTGTACTACGATGGCGGATTAGTTACTAACATTGTATTCGATAACGACAAGGCAGCCATAAACCAGGATTCCAGCACGGATATTTATGACATCGTTCAGATTATGAGTGCCAATCCCGCATTGGAATTGACGGTGGCATGTTATACGGACAAAGCCGGGAATGCGGAAACGAATAAGGTCCTTTCACAGAAAAGAGCCGAAGCAGTGGTTAGTGCAATTGTTGCTCAGGGAATAGATGCCGGTCGTCTAACCGCGGAAGGCCGCGGCAATGTCATTATAGAGGATCCCGATTTTGCGGAAGAGGCTGCCCTTTACAGCAACCGGGTGGAATTAATCGTCAAGTCTCCTTTGTCCGATGAGTCTTCCGAAATCGCAGATACAGAGGAATCTTTTGGGATTAAAGTGTATCCGGGGGCGCAGCTTGATAAGGAACAGACGAACTTCGCAAGAAATATAATGGGCGGCGATATGTTCTGCTACGTCACCCAGGACGATTTGGAAAAGGTCAAGGCGTTTTATGATGGGCTTGGCGGCCTTGAATCACTCGGTAGTGATGAAACCAGCGCGTTGTACGTGAAGAGTATAGAAGGAAGTCCCATCAGGATTGCGATAGCGAATCCCTGGTTTGATTCGAGGACGGGCGAGTCACATTCAAGTACCATGATCCAGATATTAAAAGCCGAGTAGCATAATTTACAGGTTTTATTTATTCGTAATTTATATTTTTTAATTGGAGGATAAGTAAGATTCGGGATATAAAATGGCGCAAGCTCTCAAGTGTTTTGCGAATTCGCCAGCTACCCCCTCGCAATCGCATTGACAAGAGGGGGGAAATTGGTTTTATTGGGGGCATTGAAAACAGACAACACCTTGCCGCTGGGGAGGATAAATGAATATTGCTGTCCTGATAAAACAGGTGCCCGAAATCGAACTGGTCAAAGTCAACGAGGCCGAAAACAAAGTCGACCTGCCCTCCGGTCCCGGAGTGGTCAATCCTTTCGATGAATATGCCGTAGAAGAGGGCTTAAGGCTCCGCGAAAAACACCAGGGGAAAGTGTCGGTCATCACGTTCGGTTCCGAAAAGGCGGAATCGGCGCTGCGCAACTGCCTGGCGCTGGGGGTCGATGAAGCGATTCTGATAACCGATCCGGCGTTCGAGGGGTCGGACCAGCAGGCGATCGCGAAAATCCTCGCGGCCGGGCTCAAGAAGCTGGGAAGCTACGACCTGGTCCTGGCGGGGAAACAGGCGATCGACGACGATTCGGCTCAGGTTCCGGGAGCGGTGGCCGGGCTGTTGGACCTCCCGCAGGCGATGTTTGTCAAGAAGATCGAGAATATCGACGGGAGCAAGGCGACGGTCTGGCGGATGACCGAGGACGGCCACGATGTCGTGGAATTGGGTCTTCCGGCGGTGGTTTCGGTGGTCAAGGAGATCAACGAGCCCAGGTTGCCCTCGCTGAAGGGGAAAATGCAGGCCAAGAAGGCTCCGATTACGAAGTGGGCGGCCTCCGATTTGGGGCTGGACGGGGCCAATCTCGGGAAAAACTCCTATACGGAAAGGGTAAAGATATCGCCGCCTCCGCCGCGTCAGAAGGGGGAGATGATCGAAGGGGGGACTCCGGAGGAGATCGCCCAGAAGCTGTTCGACAGGCTGAAAAAAGACCAATTGATTTAGAATGCAAATATTTTCGCCAAAACCGCCGATTAATAGATTGGCGGTTTTTTTATTGTATAGAAGGGATTTATGCCGGGTCGCACAGCCAAAATCGCGCTTTTTCTGGTGCTCCTCTGCGCCTCCTCTATCCCGTCGGCCAACGCCGGGTGGGATAACCTGAAGAACGACATCGAGGTCGTTTATCTTTTTGAGCAGTATAACCTTATCGACTGGCCGCTGGTGTTTCATCTGGCGGTCGAAGAGGGCTGCCGGGTGAAGATGGTAACGGCGGCTCAGGGGGAAACGTTCGGGGTGCGGAAGGTCCAGGATTCCGCCAAGGGGATTACGCTCTATAAGATGACGGCGCCTTCGATTACGTGGAGTTTCCTCGATTCGATGTATGCGGCGGTGGCGGTGTGGCGTCAGCCGGATATCGTGATATCGTCGCAGGATTTCACGAGCGAGGCGATGCAGGCGTTCGAGCGGTACTGGCTGTCGCTTCCGTACGAAGCGCAGAAGGTGTTCCAGGTGCGGAAGGTGTATCGGCGGGATTTCTACGGCAAGCAGGGGAGCGTGCATGTCAACAATGCCTTCTATATCAGCAGGCATCTCGAGGAGATGAAGCAACTGGCGCGGGAGTTGATCGGGGAGGTTCCGAAGTTGTACCCCGAGAATAACTATAATACGTACAACCTGGTGAAGACGCAGCTGCCGTCGCAGGCGGGGAAGGCCTCGATCGTGGCGGGGTTCGAGCGGTTCCGGCTCGATAAGCTGGCCGCAGAGTTGATGGTGCCGGGGATGGCGTTGAACGGGGTAATTGAGGAGTGCAACGATTATCTGGCGCAGCTGGATAATTCCGAGGATTGCGACGGGGTGGAGAGCCTCAATGCCGCATTCGGGGCGGTGGAGACGCTGAAGAATATCAAGCGGGATTTCCTGGCGCATCCGAACGGACGGGAAGATGCGGCGCTGGTGGATTATGTCGACGGTGCGATTGAGGAGTTGTCGGAGATTCTGGTGGAGCGGACGGGGATTACGTTGGAGACAAAGCCGTATTTGCGGAAGAGCCCGCAAGGGATGCGTCTAAAGGTGATGGCGGAACTTCAGAACAACGGACCTCTGGAAGTGAAAGTAGGAAATTTGAGGCTGCATCCGTACTGGAGCAACCAGGTTCTGGAGATCGAGCCGGGTTATGTCGAGGTGATGCCGTACAAAAAGTTTGTAAGGGAATATACGCTGGAGTTGCCGGATAATAGACTGGAGACGCTGCGGCCGGAATCTCTGTTGGTGACGGGGGAGGTGGATTATTACGGGCGAAAGCTGGAATTCGCGACTTATGCCGGGACAAAGGTGATATCTCCGCTGAGCGTGAAGTTTTTGCCGGATTTCGTCATCATACAGCCGTTTCCGAAACTGGAAGTGGATAGATTGGTGACGCAGCTGGAGATTTCGGCTATTATTACCAAGCCGGTGGATGAACCGGCGGATTTGAATATCAAGATCGAGACACCTTCGGGAATCATGGCGGGGGCGTTCGAGGATCATATCACGATGCCGGCCGGGGTGGCGTCGTACGAATTTGCGATACCGGTAGTGGCGACGAAAAGTATCCCGGTGGGGAAGGACCGGATTTTTATCAAGCTGTATGAAAAAGGGAAGCTGGCGGCGGTCGATACCTGCATGGCGGCGGTTGCGGAGAACAAGATCAACGATAAAGTGAAAATCGCTTTGATACCGGATGACCGGGGAATTCTGGAAGATATATTTATCATGACCGGGGCGAATTATAAGACGATCAGCGACCGGTTTCTGGAATCGCGGGGGATAGGGTATTACGATGTAATAGCGATCGGGACCGGCGCGGACAAGTATTACCCTTCGCTGGCGGTAGTCGATGGGAAACTGCGGCAGTATATCGAGGATGGGGGAACGGTGCTGGTGTTCGGGCAGCGGAACAGCTGGAGCGAGGATAATTTGCCGGTGTCGATCCAAGCGTCGGAAGAGAGACTGGCTCCGGGGGATATAGCGGTCGGCAAGGGGAATCATCGTTTATTCGATAAGACCTATAAGGTGGATCCGGCGGACCTTATCCGGGAGATGGGGGCGGTTCCGAATTCTTATCCGGCGACGGTATTTCCGGCCGAGGAGATAATTGCATCGCTGAAGAGCGGGGTTTTGCTGGCCGAAACCCGGATGCAAAAGGGAAAACTCATCTATTGCGGGCTTCCGGTACCGGAGATGGTTCGGGATCTGGACCGCGACGCACTAAAATTTTTCACAAACATCATAAATTATTCCGGCGAATAGTATATATTAGCCCTTTCGGGAACCGGATGCCTCTGGCATCGTTTTAAACAATTATGCCGGTAAGTAACGTCAAAGAATCGAGATTTTCCAGGATCCGGGTTTATCTTCGCCGATACCGCAAGTACCTCATTTGGGGCGGATTGGCAACGGTTCTCTCGAACAGCCTGATGCTGATAAATCCCTTTATTTTAAAGCTTTCGTTCGATGAAATCGAAAACGGGGCGGGATCATCGGATATTCTGAAATATGTTCTTGCGATAATAATCCTGGCAATTCTGGCGGGGTTGTTCCGGTTCATGATGCGGCGGACCATTATCTGGATGTCGCGCAAGGTGGAATTCGATTTAAGATCTGACCTGTTCAACCATCTTTTGAAGCTGGGGCAGAATTTTTACAATAATACCAAAACCGGAGATATCATGGCCCGGTCGACCAACGACGTGGAGGCGGTGCGGATGATGGTCGGGCCGGGGATTATGCATATCGCCAATGCCAGTCTCAGCGCGATTATCGCCATCGCATTCATGGTTTACATGTCTCCCAAGCTGACGTTGTATTCATTGCTGCCGCTGCCGATTTTGTCGTTCGCGGTGAACAAGCTGGGGATGATGGTGCATACGCGGTTTTCGAAAATTCAGGAATATTTTGCGGTTTTAACTTCGCGGGTGCAGGAAAACCTGGCGGGTATCAGGGTGGTGCGGGCCTACAACCAGGAGGAGCCGTCGATCGATGATTTCGCCGGACACAACCTGAAATATATCGAACTGAACAAAAGCATGATTAAGGTACAGGCGATGTTTTTTCCGATCCTGTTCATGCTGGCGGGATCGATCAACCTGGTGGTGCTGTATTTCGGAGGTTCGGAAGTTATCGAAGGAAATATCAGCCTGGGGACGCTGGTGGCATTCTTCGCTTACCTGGCCATGCTGATCTGGCCGATGATCGCGATGGGGTGGGTGGTGTCGCTGTACCAGCGGGGGACGGCGTCGCTGGAGCGGATTAATAATGTTTTCAATACGGAGCCATCGGTCTATTCCGAACCGAACGCCGTAAAGGACCGGCAATTTCATGACAGTATCGAATACCGCAATTTGACTTTTTCGTATAACGGCCGGGCGAACCTGCGCAATATCAATTTGAAAATAAACGCGGGACAGACCGTGGGAGTGGTGGGGCCGACCGCATCGGGGAAGACCACGCTGGTATCTTTGATAGGGAGGCTGCATCCGGTGCCACGGAACAGCCTGTTTATCGACGGCATAGACATTAACGATTGGGATTTGAAGACCCTGCGGTCTCAAATAGGGTTCGTGGCGCAGGAGCCGTTTCTATTTTCGGATTCTCTAAACCGGAACATACTATTCGGTGCCGATCACAGCGACGAAGCGGTAGTGAAAGCGGCGGCGCAAACGGCGGTAATCGATGAAGAGATCCTGGAATTCCCGAATCAATATGAAACGATGCTGGGAGAGCGGGGCATCACGTTGTCGGGCGGGCAAAAGCAGCGGGTAGCGATTGCGCGGGCGATCGTGACGGATCCTCCGATTTTGATTCTGGACGACGCCACCAGCGCCGTGGATACTCAGACGGAGCACCAGATAAATCAAAGGCTCAAAGGGGAATTGAAGCGGCGGACCGCGATAATCATATCGCACCGGGTGTCGGCGGTTAAGGATGCGGATTTAATCGTCTACATGGAAGACGGGGCGATTGCGGAAACCGGCGCGCACGAGGAATTGATGGAGAAGGACGGGCGCTATGCCGCTCTGTACCGGGCGCAGCTTCTGGCAGAAGAACTGGACAGGATGTAACAGGGAATGGCGGAAAATTACCACGAAGAAGAAGCACTGGGGAAGGCGTACGACAGCCGGTTGATGAAGCGGCTGTTGAAGTACGCTCGTCCGTACCGATGGTCGCTGATTTCGGCGATAATCCTTCTGATATCCGGTTCGGCCCTGCAGTTACTGCTTCCGGTCATGGTGCAGATCGGGATAGACAATTATATTGCCGACAAGGATCTGAGCGGGTTGTTTCATATCACGCTGGTTTATGCCGGGATTCTATTCACGGCGTTCTTGCTGTCGTACGGTCAGATGTATATCACGATGTATATCGGCCAGAAGGTGCAATACGATATCCGGATGGAGATATTCCGGCACCTGCAGAAACTGCATCTTCAGTTTTTCGATAAAAACCCGGTGGGCCGGCTGGTGACGCGGGTGACCAACGATGTCAGCGTCCTGGACGAAATGTTTTCTTCGGGACTGGTTTCGGTATTCGGCGATTTAATAACACTGGTGGGGATCGTGATCGCCATGCTGTATTACGACTGGCAGCTGGCGTTACTTACGTTCGCGGTATTGCCGTTATTAATCGTGGCGACGATGATATTTCGCAGAAAGGTGCGTGGAGTTTATCGCGAAGTGCGGACCCGCCTGGCGCGTCTGAACGCTTTTACGCAGGAGCATGTCACGGGAATATCGGTGATACAGATGTTCAACCGCGAGAAGGCGACGTTCGGCAGGTATAATGAAATCAACACCGACCTGCGAAGCGCACATCTTCGGGGTATTTATTATTACGCGATCTTTTTCCCGGTGGTAGAAATAATCAGCGCCTTTTCGCTGGCTTTGCTCCTGTATTACGGCAGCGGAGATATCCTGGCGGCGACGCTTACGTTCGGGGAACTGGTGGCGTTCATTCAGCTGGTAGAACGGTTTTATCATCCGATCAGGGATTTGGCGGAGAAGTACAATATCCTGCAGTCTTCCATGGCGGCATCGGAGCGGATTTTCAATTTACTCGATACCGAGCCGAAGGTCGTCAAGCATGCCGAGCCGGTGGAATTTCCGGAAACGAGAGGGAAAATCGAATTCGACAAGGTGTGTTTTTCGTACAATACGGATGAATGGGTACTGAAAGATGTCAGCTTCACGGTAGAACCGGGAGAAAAGGTGGCAATCGTGGGGGCGACGGGAGCCGGGAAGACATCGATGTTGTCGCTGTTGTTCCGTTTCTACGATTATCAAAAGGGATCGATTCGGATCGACGGGACGGATATTCAACGGATTCCGGTCGAGCAGATGCGCCGTCATATGGGATTGGTGCTTCAGGATGTCTTTATCTTTTCCGGCGATTATGCCGGGAATGTGAGGCTGGGGCGGGAAGATATTCCCGACGAGAAAGTTATCGAAGCGCTGGAGAAGGTAAACCTTTATCGGTTTATCCGTGAAAGCGAGGGGGGAATCAGGGCCGAGGTCAAGGAACGGGGGGCGACCTTGTCAACGGGCCAGAAGCAGCTATTATCGTTTGCGCGGGCGCTGGCGTTCAATCCGGATATTTTGATTCTGGACGAAGCGACCAGTTCGGTGGACACCGCAACCGAGAAGATGATCCAGGACGCGCTGGAAGTACTGCTGAAAGGGCGGACCGCCATTATTATCGCGCATCGTCTTTCCACGATCGAAAAGGCCGATAAGATTCTGGTCATGCACCATGGGGAGTTACGGGAGATCGGAAAACACCAGGAACTGCTTGACCGCAAGGGGATTTATTATAGATTGCACCAGATGCAGTTCAAGCAGGAAATGATGAAGGCGGCGGTTTAGGTGGGTCCGGGTCAGAAAGATTTCCGCATGTTCCGCGATTTTGCGTCGAAAGTGGCGCATGACGCCGGAATATTGCTCAAGAATAAATTGCATCGCAAGAACCGGGTCGATTACAAGGGGCGGGTGAATCTCGTTACCGAGGCGGACCTGGCTTCGGAAAAGCTGATCACACGTATCATTCAGCGGGAATTTCCGCTGCATTCGATTCTGGCCGAAGAAGAAGCCGAAGTCGAACGGAAGAGCGATTACCGCTGGATTGTCGACCCTCTTGACGGCACCACCAATTACGCTCACGGCTTTCCGGTATTCTGCGTTTCGGTTGGACTCGAATACCGGGGGGAAGTGATCGCCGGGGCGGTGTACGATCCCTTGCGAGAGGAGATGTTTTCGGCGGCAAAGAGGATGGGGGCGTCACTTAATCGAAAGAGGATCAAGGTGTCGACGGAGCGGAGGCTGGAGAGGTCGTTATTGGCGACGGGGTTTCCGTACGATATCGGGAGTTCGCGGGAAAACAATTTGAGATATTTCAACCGTTTCGCACCGAAGGTGCAGGGAATCAGGCGGGCCGGTTCGGCGGCGCTCGATTTATGTTACCTGGCCTGCGGGAGGTTCGACGGTTTCTGGGAGTTGAAGCTATCTCCGTGGGATTCGGCGGCGGGGCATTTGATAGTCAAAGAGGCCGGGGGAAAGGTGACGGACTTTTCCGGGAAAAAGTATTCTATATATGATAAGTACATCCTGGCCAGCAACGGCAGGATACATAATCAGATGGTCAGGGTCCTGGCCGGTTAATCCTTATTTTCGAAAAACCGTTCCAGCAGGCGGTTGAAAGTACCGTGCTGCGAGATATAGAAGAAATGGTAATCGTCTTCGAAGAGATAGTACCGGGCGTCTTTGAAGAAATTCACCCATGATTTATCGAAGTCGGTCCCAAGCGTTTTGCCGCCTTCGAGGATAAAGATCCTTTGATTTTCCCATTTGGGGGTTTGGTCGGGAGGGTATTTGTCGCAGAATTCACGGGAAGCTTTGACCGATTCGATCATCCATTTGATATCGCTTCGATGGAACGATTTCAAGATCAGGTTTTCGATGTCGTTCGGCGGGATTTTGTCTCCGAAAAGCGAGGTGTACCATAGTTGAGTTTCTCCGGGAAGGGCGTTATCGGTAAGGGAGAGGAGGCGTTCGGCGAATTTTTCCCGGCTCGCTAAGACATGATCGAATCCCTGGTAGGTGCAGTCGACGAAGACGGTTCCCATGAGATTGGAATCGGTGACGGCGAGTTTGAGGATTTCGGGGAGGATGTTGGAGGCGAAGCTGTGGCCGACGACGTACCAGGGTTTGCCGATTTCGGACATGAGGGAAACGCAGGTTTCGGCGGTCAGGCGGGGCCATTCGAGGGGGGAGATATCTTTGTCGCTTTGGCCGTGGCCGAAGCAATCGATCAGGATAAGTTCATATTGTTCTTTGAAATAGGCGGTTTGGTAAGCCCAGGTAGAGTGGTCTCCGAAAAGGCCATGGATGAAAAGAAGGGCAGTTGGGCCGGTTCCGGTGCGGTCGTAATAGAGCTTTTTTTCGTTGTATTCGAAATAGGGCATACGAATCGGCTATTCAAGTTATCTGTTAATTATATTTAATCTCATTCATGGCCGTTATCAGTATAAAAAATTGGAGCGTATAGTAAATATTGCATTTTAATCCGTTGTCCATATACTTACGAGAGCAACTGAAGATACATTAAAGTCTATGGGAGCAATGCCTTGAAAAAGTCGTTGATGATATCTACCTCGGGGATTCGGGGAATAGTGGGGGCCGGGCTGGACCCGGTGATGGTTACGAAATACGCGGCCAGTTATGGAACCTGGATAGGAAAGGGAAAAGTGGTGGTGGGGCGGGACAGCCGGCCATCGGGGGAATTATATCTAATGGCGGTGGTGGCCGGGTTGCGGTCGGTGGGGATTGACGTTATGGATATCGGGATCGTGCCGACTCCGACGGTGGAAATCGCGGTGACCGGGTTGAAGGCCCAAGGGGGGATTTGTCTCACGGCCAGCCATAATCCCTCGGAATGGAACGCTCTGAAGTTTTTCGATTCCAAGGGAGAGTTTATCGATAAGAAGACTCTGGAGCGGATTAAGGATATTTTTATCAAAGATATAATGGCCTATCAGGATTACCGGAAGCTGGGAAAATATACGGTGGATGAGAGCTGGATCGAACGGCATATCAAGGAAATATTGAAACTTAAGATTATAAACCGCAACAAGATAAAGAGCGCTCGGCTGAAGGTAGTGGTGGATGCGGTCAACGGGGCGGGGTCGTTTGCCTTGCCGGAGATGCTGGAACGGCTGGGGGTAAAGGTCTTCCGGATTAACTGCGAGGGGGACGGGAATTTCGTGCATAAGCCGGAGCCATCGCCGGAGAATCTGAAGCAGCTTGGCGCGGCGGTGAAGAAATACAAGGCCGATTGCGGGATGGCGTGCGACCCGGATGCGGATCGTCTGGCGCTGGTGGATGAGACGGGGAAGGCAATCGGGGAGGAATTGACACTGGCGCTGGCGGTGAAGCATGTTCTTTCGAGGAAGAAGGGGAATGTCGTAATCAACCTGTCCACTTCGCGTGTTACAGAGGATACGGCGACTGCGGCCGGGTGTAAGACATATTATACTTCGGTGGGGGAGGCCAACGTTATCGCCGGAATGAGAAAATATAGGGCCATAATCGGCGGCGAGGGGAACGGCGGAGTGATTTATCCGTTGTTTCATGCCGGACGGGACAGCCTGATCGGGGGGGCGATTATTTCATCGATATTGGCGGAAAGCGGGATGAGTCTTTCAAAGTTGGCCGGAACCCTGCCGATATACTATACTATAAAGTCGAAAGCGGAGCTTCCGAAGGATTTCGAGAAGCGCGCGGCCGGAATGGAGAAAGCGGCGAACAGGAGTTTCGAGAATCTTAAGATTGACCGTCGCGACGGGTTGCGGTTCGATTTTGCGAAAGGGTGGTTCCAGATACGTAAATCCAACACGGAACCGATTTATCGCTTGATTGTCGAGACCGATTCCAAGAAGCTGAGCAGCTCCATAAAAAAGGAAGTAGAAAGTTTTTTCAAATAGGAAAATGATATGTGCGGAATTGTCGGGTATGTCGGAAAGCGCGAAGCGCTTCCGATTCTAATCGAGGGGCTGAAACGTCTGGAGTATCGCGGTTACGATTCGGCGGGGATAGTCCTGGCGGAAAACGGGGCGCTTCGGGCGGAGAAGTCGGCGGGGAAGATAAAAGTTCTTGAATCGAAACTGGTCGGAAAAGAATTTCATTCCGGTCACGGGATCGCTCATACCCGTTGGGCGACGCACGGGGAGCCGAACGACCAGAACGCGCATCCGCATCTCGATACCAAGGGGGAGATTGCACTCGTACACAATGGGATTATCGAAAATTATCGGGCGCTGAGGGAGTATCTTCAAAAACAGGGGCACCGCATCGTAACCGATACCGATACCGAGATTCTGGTGCATCTGATAAGCGAGTATTATAACGGCGATATCACCGAAGCGGTACGGATGGCCCTGACGCAGGTCGAGGGGACGTACGGAATAGCGGTGATGACATCCAAGGAAAAAGGGAAGATCGTTGCGGCGCGTCAGGGTTCACCGCTGGTGCTGGGGATCGGCGAGGGGGAGAATTTCGTGGCATCCGATGTCTCGGCGATACTGAAGCATACCAAGCGGGCGATATATCTCGAAGAGGGGGAGGTCGCGACGATTACCGCGGATAATTATCAGATTACGACACTCGATAAGCTTTTGAAAGATCCGAAAATCGAAGAGATTGCCTGGACGCTCGACCAGATCGAAAAAGGGGGTTACGAGCATTTCATGCTCAAGGAGATTCATGAACAACCGGAGGCTTTAAGCAATGCCATCCGGGTGCGGCTCGACCTGGAGCAGGGGATTCCGCGGCTGAACGGCTTGAATCTTCAGTACGAAGAATTGCGGCGGATCGACCGGATTATCATTACGGCCTGCGGGACATCGTGGCATGCCGCGTTGATCGGCGAGTACATGATAGAAGAGCTGGCGCGGATACCGGTCGAGGTGGAGTACGCTTCGGAGTTCCGGTATCGGACTCCGATCATACAGCCGGGAACGCTGATGTTCGTCATCAGCCAATCGGGGGAGACGATCGATACCCTGATGGCGCTGCGGGAGGCGAAACATCACGGTGCGACGGTGCTGGGGATTTGTAACGTGGTCGGTTCGACGATCCCGCGCGAAACCGACGGCGGCGTGTATCTCCACGCGGGGCCGGAAATCGGGGTGGCGTCGACGAAGGCCTTCACTTCACAGGTGATGGTGCTGGCGATGATTACGACCCTTCTGGCGCGGCAGCGCCAGATGTCGGCGCAATCCGGGATCGAGATTCTTCAGCATTTGCAGAGGATTCCGGAGCAGGTCGCTCAAACTCTGAAGAGTGTCGACGGGGAAATCAGGAAGATTGCGGAGATATATCATAAGCGAAATAACTTCCTGTTTTTAGGCCGGGGAGTGAATTTCCCGACCGCTCTCGAAGGGGCGCTGAAGCTGAAGGAAATTTCGTACATTCACGCCGAGGGGTATCCGGCGGCAGAGATGAAACATGGCCCGATTGCCTTAATCGATGAAAATATGCCGGTGGTCGTAATTGCCACGAAAGACCCGGTGTACGATAAGATCATATCCAATATCGAAGAGGTCAAAGCGCGTAACGGGAAGGTGATTGCGATTGCGACCGAAGGGGACACCGAAATCGCGAAGAAGGCCAATCATGTGATATATGTTCCGAACACCTATCGGCTGTTCACTCCGCTATTGGCGATTATACCGCTGCAGCTATTGGCGTACCATGTGGCATTGATGCGGGGGTGCGATGTGGATCAGCCGCGGAATTTGGCCAAGAGCGTGACCGTGGAATAAGAATATATTTCTAATTAAAGAAGCGCCGGGTTTTCCAGTCTGGGGAGACCCGGCGTTTTTTTATTGGGCAGCTTTTCCGCCCGGAATGGCTGTAAGAATTAGGCTAAGAAACCTCCCCCCAACCCCCTCCTTGGTAAGGAGGGGGAGCAAAAAAAGCCGAAGGCTTTTTGTATAGTTGAGTTGGCGGGGAGGCGAGAGTCCTCGGTTTCTCAGAGGGATTATCTTTAGCTCCTGCCCTGCCGTTCTAATAAAAAATAATGAATTGTGATAGTAGTGGGCATAGAGATTTCGTATAAAATCGGATGCATTTAAATTCAAAATTTAGGAATAGGGTACCATACATATGCCGAAATCAAAAGGTGCAGATGCTTTTGCAGACAAATCCAGACGGGCCGCGACAAAAGGCAGGAATACGGCAGTTAAGCCAAAACCGGAGTCTCCCTCCAAGTTTATCGACGAGAAAATAAGGCAATTGCCGGACTGGCAGGGCAAGATGTTTTCACGGGTTCGCCGGTTAATCAAGCAGGCGGTCCCGGAAGTGATCGAGGAAGTGAAATGGAGAGGGGTTCCGGTGTGGTCCCGCGAGGGGATTATCTGTACCGGCGAAACATACAAAAAAGCAGTTAAACTCACTTTCGCCAAGGGAGCCTTTCTTGAAAACCCGGGCGGTCTTTTCAACTCCAGTCTCGAAGGCAGCACCAGACGTGCCATTGACCTCCATGAGGGAGATAAAATAAATGAGAAGGCTTTTAAATCCCTGGTTCGGGCGGCGGCAGCACTGAATGGATCATCAAAGAGTGTGTCCGGTAAGAGTAATTCCGATGGGAAAGCCGGAAAAGGGAAGCAGACAGGCATGTCAAAGGGCAAGAGCAGTTCCAATGCCGCAGAGTCGCGACTCCTCTCGGGCGGCAATCCTCAGATCGCGAAGGCCGAGGGCGATTCCCCGGTGCAGGCTTATATTGCGGCCATGCCGGGTTGGAAACGGGAAGTCGGGCGCCGTCTCGACGCGATCATTACGCGTACCGTTCCTAACGTACGTAAGGCGGTAAAGTGGAATTCGCCGTTCTATGGCATCGATGGCCGTGGCTGGTTCCTCAACTTTCATTGCTTCAAGAAGTACGTCAAGGTGGCCTTTTTCCGCGGCAAGTCGCTTCGTCCTGTCCCGCCCGGCGAGTCTAAAACTGAGGATGCACGCTACCTCGATATTTACGAAGACGACAAGTTCGATGAGAAACAGCTGGCGAGCTGGATTAAGCAGGCATCGAAACTGCCCGGGTGGGTTACATCGGATATAGGCGGGAAATAGTCCGGCGTTTTGACCTTTATGATTGTACATTTTCTATTCTAGAAAATCCCGGCGGGAGCGCCCTTCGAGACTCAGGGTCTTCGACGGGGCTCCCGCCCTTGATTCCCCTTTTTCTCTTCGAGAAAAAGCGTGTCGAAACCGCAATGGTTTCGATCTATTCTAAGATGGCCAGTACTTCTACCCTATGATAATGGTGTCAAGTTTCTCGGCTGTTCAACGGATAAATTTCCTGGGAAACCCGACTTTGAGTCGACGAATTTGTTTTGCAGGGAAACCCCAATCGTTCATACTCGCAGGAAAAAATAGTTGTTTCCTCTTCGAAGTGACTTCTTTATCCTGAAAGTAATAATTATTTGAATCAAAGGGGTTGCCATGTCGGAAAACCATTCTTTATCGAGAAGGTCATTTATCGGAAAATCACTGGCGGGATTGGCCGGCGCAGGTTTGGCGGCAACGGGAGGCGATTTTGCATTCGCGCAGATATCTACGCCGGAGGATAAACCGAAAGAATTAAAACCGATAACGCGGACGTTGGGAAAGACCGGAATCGTGCTTCCAATTGTCAGTATGGGGGTAATGAATGCCAGTATACCCAATATCGTAATTCAGAGTTATGAAAAGGGGATTCGTCATTTCGACACCGCCGGAATATATCAGAACGGCGAGAATGAACGAATGGTGGGGAATGTGGTCAAGAAGCTGGGAGTGCGGGACGAACTGATAATTTCGACCAAAAATTTCACTCCGCAGGATCGCAAGGATCTTACTCCGGAGCAGAGCCGCGATAAGGTGATCGAGATCCTGGAGGGTTCGCTGAAACGGCTCCAGATGGACTATGTCGATATTCTCTATATGCATGATGTCAATAACGGTGAAGAAGCGAATAATCCGGGAGTCAACGAGGCTTTCCAAATTTTGAAGAAGCAGGGGAAGATACGATTCAGCGGGGTTGCGACGCACCAGGGGCAAACCAGCGTTCTCAATGCCGCGGTGAAAAACGGCTATTTCGATGTCGCTCTGATTGCCTTTAATGTCGCTCTGTCGGGATTCCCGGAATTATTCGAAGCGATGGACAGGGCTTTCGACTCGGGTATGGGATTGATTGCCATGAAAACCCAGTCCGGCGGCATGTGGTGGAAATATGTCTTCGATAAGGAAATGGGAGCACCAAACCAAACGGCCATGCTGAAGTGGGCCTTGAGGCATAAGAATATCGCTACTGCGATACCGGGGCATACCGACCCTGAACAACTGGAACAGAACTGGTCGGTGGTATACGATCTGGAATATACCGAGGAAGAGAAGAAATTCCTCGATGACAAGGAAATCATTCTCGGAATGGATTACTGCCGTCAGTGTACGAAATGTCTCGCGACCTGCCCCAACGGAGCGGAAATTCCCGACCTGATGCGTGTACACATGTATGCGGCGCAGTACCGGAATTTCCATCATGCCAGGTACACGTACGATTGTATTCCAAAGGATAGAGGTTTGGGACTTTGCCGAGATTGTTCGTCGTGCAAGGCGGAATGCGCGCACAGTGTCGATATCGCCGGGCGGATTGGCGAGCTGAAGCAGATGTATGTGTGAGGATAGGAATTAACCTCCCCCCGCCCCCTCCTTTGTAAGGAGGGGGAGAGTCAAAACCGCGAGAGTTTTTGCCTACGATCCGATGCTATCAGTGTTGAAGCGGCAGGTCACAATTCCGGCTTCTCAAGGAAATAGAACGGAATCAGGACCTGCCGAAGCTGTTAAGAGAATCGTGTGTCGGGTTTCTCGCTCGTTCGTAAAGCGAACTCACTCAGAACCGACCTACCGTACTTCGACGGGGCTCCCGCCCTTGATTCCCCTTTTTCTCTTCGAGAAAAAGCGTGTCGAAACTGCCCTTCGAAGCTCAGGGTCTGCGACAAGAGTTTGAGGTTCCCCCGAAAAAGTGGACACTAAAATAAGCATGAGTTATACTGGAATTACAGAAGGAGGTGTCCGGATGGGGGAGAAACGACGTCAATATGACCGTGATTTTAAGCTTTCGGCGGTCCGGTTTCTGGAGAGTTCGGATCAGCCGCTGGAATTGGTGGCACGGGGGTTGGGGATCAGCGGGAGCATGCTTCGTCGTTGGCGGGATCAGGTTCGACAGAACGGAGCGGACTTTTACGGTGAATCGGGTCGTCAAAGGCGTTCGGAAATACTTCGTTTACGTCGAGAGAACAAGGACTTGAAGCGCCAGGTGGAGTTGCTAAAAAAAACGCTTGGCTTTCAGAGTCGGCCCCGGAAGCGAAATACGAAGCCATAGTATCTCAATCGGACAGGAATCCGGTTCGGGTTCTATGTTGGTTGCTGGGAGTTTCGACGAGCGGGTATTATCGCTGGCGGAAGAAGTCGGCGAGTCGGCGCAGTTTGGAGAATAATCTTTTGGTTGCAGAGATGCGCATGATACATGAAGATGTTGGCGGGACCTATGGTTCTCCGCGGATGCACGCGGAGTTGCTCGCCCGAGGATATAGCTGCGGTCGTCATCGGGTGGCCCGTCTGATGAGAGGCCACGAGCTTATCGCGAAGATGACGATACGCTTTCGGCGATTGACGAAGGCTGGCAGGAGGAGACCGGCGGCGGCTAATGTTCTGGATCGGCAGTTTCAGGTGCCGTTGCCGAATCGGGTTTGGGCTTCGGACATCACGTATATCAAGACCGCCGAGGGTCATTTGTATCTGGCCGTGGTCATCGATCTATATAGTCGCCAGGTGGTTGGATGGGGAATGTCGTCGCGTCTCAGTCCGGAACTGGTGACGAATGCTTTGTGTCAGGCAATGGCGAGACGTGATACGACCCCGGGGCTTTTGCATCATAGCGATCGGGATGTGCTGTATTCCAGCGATTCATACCAGTGGTTATTATCGGAAAGCGAGATGGTTTGCAGCATGAGCCGCAAGGGTAATTGCTATGATAATGCCTGTGTCGAATCGTTCTTCGGCAGTCTGAAGAATGAATATGTTGCCTTTGAGAGATTCCGCAGCCGTGACGAAGCACAACTGAAGATATTCGCGTGGATTGAAGTCTTTTACAATCGCATCAGACGCCATTCAACCCTGGGATATCTAAGTCCTGTTGACTTTGAGAAAATGAATACTTAACCTTATAAAAGTGTCCACCAAATCGGGGGAAGATCAGTTTCTGAACGAATTCACCTCGTGAATGAGTGAAAACCCCGACGCCGGGGTAAAAACGGCAGCGATACGGTTCTATGGGCTCGGGGGTTATTCTCTGTAAGTTTGTGTCCTCCTGTATAGTCCAATGAAATGGGTTTGTTTTTCATAATTGGCATATCGTTTTTTCCCCATTTTCCATTTAGTCATTCCCGCCCCCTTTTTTGTCATTTCCGCGCAGGCGGAAATCTCGTTCTCTTGAGTAAATCAAAATCATAAAACGCTCCTTTTTCTACATAAGGGGAGCGTTGAATTTTCACCACTGATGTTGTCGTGATTTTGCCGGGGAATACCAAAATTTTCTCTTCGAGGAAATACCGGCGGGAGCGCGGGGCTCCTGCCCTACGGGAGTGGATTTGAGATTTTGCGGTTGATGATGGCGTGATTTTGAAGAAGGGAATTCAAGATGCCTTAATTTTCTCTTCGAGAAAATGCCGGCAGGAGCGCGGGGCTCCTGCCCTACGGGAAAGTACTCTACAATAATCAGAGATAAATTTCCGGAATAATTAATAATCAACTGACATTAGGTGTCAGTTAATTCAATTAAATTGAATTAAAACGGTAGGGCGGGAGCCCTGTGCTCCCGCCATTCTTAAATTTATGTCGAAGTTATTACGATATTACAGCCCTGGAAATTATTACTTCATTACGGTGGTGACGAGAAACCGTGAGAATATTTTATGCAATAATATAGATTTGTTCAAAAGAGCCTTAAGAAACGTCTATAGTAAAACTCCCTTTCAGATGAGTTATTGGGTGATTCTTCCGGATCATTTTCATATGGTCTTAGATTCGGGAGAATGCAATCCGGGGCAGATAATGCAGAGATTCAAGATGTCTTTCGGGCAGTATAATCGAGAGAGATACAAAATGCAGTCCGGGGCAGTATGGCAAAGCAGGTTTTGGGATCATATTATTCGGGATGAAGCGGATTTACATAACCATGCGAATTATATACATTACAATCCGGTGAAGCATGGATTGGTAAGTGATCCGTTCGATTGGAAGTATTCATCGATACATAGATTCAGGGAGCAGGGGTTGAAGATTCGAGAATCGACGCAGAATATCGACTTTGACGGGAAGTACGGTGAATGAGAGAAGATGGCAGGAATTGCTGGAAAGAAGATATTGAGCATTTATTCGGTGGACAAGAGAAGATGGCAGAAGCACCCTTCGAGACTCAGGATCTTCGACAGGGATCCTGCCTTACGGACTGGAGGTTATTATGACAAATAGGCTTTCGAGAAGCATAATAGTTATTTCATGTGTTATACTGGTGTTGGGTTCCAATGCTGTAAAACCCGCTAATGAGCCAATTCTTACCATTGATCGAGACACGGCGATCAATAATGCTGTTCAATATATGGGCTTAAAGGACACAATGGATTTCAGTAAATCCGATAATTTGGGTTCGGTCAGGATAGATGTAGTTGATATTAAGGCAATTCCAATTTGGAAGGGGAATCGCGAGTCAAATTCAGATAGTGTGTGGATCATAGGATTAAGAAATATTAATCTTTGTAAGCACTTAAACATAATTATCCCTAATGACTTTGAAGTTTGGATTGACGCTATTTCGGGGAGATTGCTGAAAATCGAATCAGACACGGTATGCTTTGCCAGTTTGGGGCTTGCCGATAGCATATATCATCCAACAAACGAACTCAACTACGACGAAATATGGGATGATACTACCAATATCTATGGTATTCCAGAATGCTGCCCAAATACAAGCTTAAGCGATATAATTGGTTCTATTAGTCCAAATAGTAATATGGCCATCTATCAATTCTCTGCAGTATTGGTTGATTATTCTCGCCCTCTGGTTGACAGAGGTATAAAGTGGATCATTTCAATGAGGGGAGTTTCATACGACGATACATACGAGCCGCATAACTATGCGGTGTTAGATGCGAATACCGGTAAGGTAGAGTACTTCTCCCGAAAGGCCATTCGTAAATGTGAGTAAAATCGACAATGGAAAATGTCTTAGAGTCAGATTCCCTATCGATGTCCCCCAAGGGGATTGACAAGCGGGGGGAAAATTGGTTTTATTTGGGCGAATATTTAGGAATTTGTCGGGTTTCTCACTCGTTCCGCGAGGCGGAACTCGTTCGGAACCGCGACCTACTGACTGCAATTTTGGCGTCCACACTCTCCGCGTTCACTACCCGTTTTTGCCATTGCATTCGGTAAAAAACTTCGCTTATCTTTATGCATCACGGCGGGCGGTCCTGCCTGCCCGAAATCGACCGGTTATGGGAGAATCAAGATATGCGCTATGTAAAAACGTTCACGGCCCTCTCGCCCACCGACGGTGTCAGCAAGCGATGGACGGCGTACGGAGAACTCGGCGAAGATGAGCCCTGCTATTTCGAGGCGGATGACGGAGACTATTTCGGTCCGGGCGAACCCGGATTCGGGCAGTTATTGTCGAAATTCAAGAGGTACTTCTCGCAGAAGATGGCTTCGCATGAGGAGTAAAGCATGGTGTCGGGTTTCTCATTCGTTCGCGAGGCGAACTCGTTCGGAACCGCGACCTGCGACTGGGGATGGATTCCCGATCAGGTCGGGAATGACAAACTGGGGGGTTCGGGAATGACAAGGGTGAATTGGAATGACAGGTTGGGATATTCAGTTGTGCTGAAAACCATTCAGGAATAAGAATGTGAATCGGGAAAAATCGCAGGTACAAAATAGTGCGCCGGGCGGATAAAATTCGTGCTCGTCACACCCGGCGCTTGTCCCTGTGAGTTCCGTGCAACACGGAGGAGTCTATTTCTTTTCTCAAGACACCGCAGTCAAATCAGGCCGCTTTTCCTTTCGGCCTGGAATCATCCTTCTCGTCCGACTTTTCGTTCTTATCAAGATAGAGGATCTGCGAAATGGTATCCCAGTGATACCCGACCGTCATCAGCCGCCCCGCCACGATAATGGGGCCGTTGATCAGGCTGTTGTCGGCGGCCAGTTTTTCCAGGATTTCGCCACGGCTGAACGACGCGTATTCGTCGAGCAGTTTCCGCGAACCGTTGCCGTTATCCCGGATAAAATGACGCAGGTCGAAACTTTTCAGCAGTTCGGCCAGCTGTCCTGTTTCCAGGGAATCCTTCGTAAGGTCGCAAACGCGGAATTTTATATAGGCGTCGGACAGGATGCTCTTCAGGCGTTCGAGATTCTGGTCGGCGGTGTCAGTGTAGATTATGACTTCACGCACAAGCATGCATTGCTCCTTTTGGGACGGGGGATTTTTTTAAACCCGGCGACCTGTTGTCAATCACGCTGGATATCGAGTTGTCGAATCCGTTAAATTCGTCGCCGCCGAGCTGTAATTTTCTGAGTCCGGACAGAACCGATCCGGACACCGTTTTCTCCTGACTCAAAAATCGGGTTTTTATATGAAACGTCAACGAGCAAAATTTACGTATTTTAGTGCGTATACAGTCTTATGAATGGGACCGGAGAAAGGTAGCCAGGCTCATCCCCTGTTGAGCCAGCCCCAGTTTATGGCGGATCTTCTCGCGGTGTTTGGCCACCGTAAGGGTTGAAATACTCAGTTTTTCGGATATCTCCTTGGATGACATGCCGTTCTTGATGTAGTCGCAGATTTCCGATTCGCGGGAAGTGAGGCGGGAGAAATTCAGTTTGAATTCATCGGAATCCCGGGCCAGGACGGCATCGATGGTGCGGGAGAGGATATCGAGCTCTTCGCGCAGGCCGCTGTCGGCCTTGCGTTTCAGGCGGTTCAAAAGCGGGATGACCTCCTTTTCGAAATCGCGGTAAAGAAGGGTTTGAATGTCGCGGCGCTGGCGGTCGATCTGTTCGAGGATATTTTTAAGGGTGATATTTTTTTCGGCCAGGGTTTTCCGTTCCCGCTCGAGCTCGTCGGTTTTTTCCCGGAGTTTATCCTCGCTGTTTTTACGGGCGGTGATATCGCGGACCAGGGCGACGAAGAGGCAGTCTTTCTTGCGGTAGTCCCCCTGGGCGGCGATGGACAATTCGAACCAGCCGGTTCTCCCGTCTGTTTCCAGCGAATACACGGCGCCGATATGTTTTCCTTTTTTCGAGGCTTTGCCGATTGCGCCCATGACGACGGTCGCGACCTTTTTCGGGAGACATTCCCGGACGGTTTTACCGAGAAACGATTCGGGTTTAACGGCCAGCAGTTCCGGTTCGGGGGCGCGGAAGTCCAGAATAGTGCCCTTCTTATCGACCGTGAAGAGGATATCGGGAAGAGCGTCCAGAGTGGCTTCGAGGCGTTCGTGGGCTTTTTTCAGTTCGAGTTCGGTTTGTTTGCGGGAGGTGATATCGGTCAGGACGCCCTCGTAGTGATGGGACTTTTTGTCTTCCTCCCTGACCACGCGGGCGTTTTCGAGAACGCAGATGGTCTTGCCATCTTTACGGCGGAGTTCGAATTCGACATTTCTCAGGACGCCGTCTTTATCAAGCTTCCTTAAGAGGGCCCTGCGTTCTTCGGGATCGACGTAGAGCTTCTTGGCCGTGGCTTTCGCGCAGAGTTCCTTTTCGGAAGCATAGCCGAGCATCTTCACGAGGGCCGGGTTGGCCGACATGATGGTACCGTCGGGGTAAGTCTGGTAAACACCTTCGAGAATATGTTCGAACAGCCCGCGGTATTTCGCCTCGGAGCGACGGAGGGCCTTTTCGGCCTCGAGGCGATCCTGTTCGAATCGTTCGAGTTCCTCGATCCGGTTTTTTAGGTCGGTCAATTCCCGGCGGAGTCGATTGTCATCGCTCAACGCCATTTACGTTATCCCCATATCCATACTGAGTCCTCGAGTCGGGAAGCCATCGCCGGCAGAATTCCGGTTCTATACTTCCCTGAATTAAATATATATAAGTTACTGTAAAGCGGCAACTCAAGTTTCCAATTATCGTTAGGGGAAACAATTCCGAAAGCGGCTCGTATCGTAGAATTATGGGTTTAATTGGGCTTTACCTGTAAGCGTTTGTATGTGAAATCCGTATATGAAATAAATCTATTCAAAGACTCAGAAAGGGTGTATTGATGAAAGTAAAGTTTATATTCGCCGGGCTGGCCTTGCTGATAATGTCGGCATCGGCGGTCATGGCCGCGGACCAGTGGGGCTGGCACAGGGAGCAGCTCGACAACGGCCTGAAGGTGATGATAAAGGAAAATCACCAGGTTCCGCAGGTAAATATTTCGACGACAGTAAAGGTCGGCGCCAAGAATGAATCGGACTATTTCGACGGCGCCACTCATTTGCTGGAGCATTTGATTCTCTTTCGCGGGACCGAAACCATGACCGGCGAAGAAGTCGGAAACGCCATGAAGGCGCATGGGGCTTATTTCAACGGTTATACTTCTTCGGACTGGACCGATTTCGTTATTTCCCTGCCGAAAGAATACCTGGATTTCGCGCTCCAGATACACCGTGACATGCTGTTCCATTCCAATTTCCCCAAAGAGGAAATGGATAAGGAACGCCAGGCGGTGTATGAAGAGATCAATATCAGCGAAGATAATCCGGTCGGAAAGGCCTATCGGGCCTCGCTGGCGACATTGTACGGCGATCACCCTTACGCCAAAAATGTCCTGGGAACGCAGGAAAAGATACTGAGTATTCCCCGCGATTCGGTATATGCGTACTATAAACGGTACTATGCTCCGAACAATATGACGCTGGTCATAGTGGGAGATATCGATCCGGCGGCCACCATGGAACTGGTGAAGAAATATTTCGCGGATATCCCCCGGGGTGAAGTGGCCACCGATAGATATGCCGATCCTCCGGAGCGAGACAAGATAGAAGAGATAACGATACCGAAGGATGTGAATCAGGCGTACCTGATGATGATGTCGATCGGGCCCAAATCCGACAGCCCGGACCAATATACGCTCGATATCATGGCCAACCTGCTGGGCAACGGGGAGTCGAGTCGTCTGTACAAACAATTGAAGGATAACCTGGGTCTGGTTTATTCCATAAATTATAATTTTTACACTTCCAAATACGAGGGGACTCTTCTGGCTTATGCCGCCCTGGAACCATCGAGGATAGACACGGTCGAGACCGAGGTGGTAAAACTGCTGAACGAGGTAAAGCAAAACGGTTTTACCGAACAGGAGCTTCGCAAGGCGAAAAACGCCATCAAGACGAATTATTATCTTTCGAACGAACGGGGATTGGATCTTGCGGATAATATCGCGCAGTACGATTCATTCATCGGATACGAATACATTTTAAACTACCCGGAAAATATCGAGAAGGTGACATTGGCGCAATTGAATGAGGCCGCAAAGAAATACCTGAATACCGATTCATACGTCAAAACGATGGTGGTGCCGAAATGAAGAAATATGGAATACTTCTGACAGGTTTAATGCTGGCGTACGGCATATTCGGTTGCGGACAGGAGGCGGTTGATATCACGGTCGGACTCGACGGCTACGGCAAGGCCACCCTGGCGAACGGGATTACGCTGCTGGTCAACGTAGACAAATCGACGTCGCTCTCGGCGGGAAGAATACTGATCGGCGGAGGAGTCCTGACCGAAGATGAGGTCGATAACGGGATCACCAACCTCACGGTCAAGATGCTCCTGAAGGGCAACAACACTATGACCGCGGAGCAGATTTCGCAGGAGCTCGATTTTCTCGGGGCGACCGTTTCGACCGACTGTTTTAAAGATTATAGTGCAATCTCATTCGTTTCCCTGACCGAAAACTTCCCAAAAGTGGTGGATATCATTGCCAGATCATTGATGAATCCTTCTTTTCCGGAAGAGGAACTCGAAAAATTGAAAACCGAAGTGGAAGGGGATTTGAAGTCAGAGGAAGACAACCAGACCGGGGCGTCGAACAAGCTTTTCTGGACCACGGCTTTCGGGGATAAATCGTACGGCCTTCCGAATTACGGCACGATGGAGACACTTCCGAGAATCGCCATCGAGGATATACGGGAGTACTACAATGATTATGTCGGGGGACGGAATCTCATTATATCTGTAGCAACCGATATGGATGCCAAAGAACTGGCATCATTGATGACCAAATCGTTCGGACAGCTGAAAGCCGATGCCGAACTGGCTCCGGCTCCGGCACTCGAACTTCAGGGAGAGACCACCGGATTCAAGGAATATGACCGGAATCAATCATTCGTTTTCACCGGTATTATTCTGGAACACCCGACTCTGAAACAGGCGTGCTACATTTCCCTGCTCGATGAAGTCATGGGCAAGAATGTCGGCTCAAGGCTATGGTTCCTCCGGCAGAAAGAGAAGCTGGCATATGCGGTGTATACTCAGGATATTTTCAATAAGTATTGCGCCAGTTTCCGGGCGGCTATCGGGACGGATACTTCCAAAGTGAAGCTGGCCCTGTCGTCGCTGGACCGGGAATGGAACAAAATGGCGGCCGAAGGTATTACCGAAGCCGAATTCGCCGACGCCAGGGTAAACCTCAAGAATAACCTGATCTATCAAATCGACAAGAAGAACAACCGGGCCAATAATATGGCAACTTATGAATATATCGGGTACGGGCAAAAATTCGTTCCCGAAATGATTGCCCTGGTCGACGAAGTGACCGTTGAAGAAATGAATGAATATATAATGGGGACCATGGGAGCGGCGACCCGGTATACTTCGATAGTCGGGAAAAAATAAGACCGGATAAAACGATAAAAGGGGCAGGAGCGAATCCTGCCTTTTTTATTTTTGACGAAATTCTTTGTAATACGTTATATCGCTAGTGATTGCGGCAGGTAACGATTTCGGGGAATTGTTAAAAATTCTTAAATTTAAATTAATTGGGAGCCGATTTATCGTATCGGTGTTATATTATCATAGATTATTTTGGTCTTATCTTAAAATCTTAGCTATAGCCTTACTTGGGAGGTTGCCATGAAAATGGGACAGACTATGAAAACGGCGATGGGCGTCATGGTATTGCTATTCCTTATGGTGCTGACAACCGGTGCCAAGGAAAACCCGAAGCCGGAATTTTCGGCGGGATTGAATCTGGGTTATTATGGAGGCTTCGGGTTCCAGGCATTCGGCAAAATCGCCAAATTCGCTCAGGACTTTCCGCTGGAAGCCAGGCTCGGCATTGGATACACCGGGGTTGAACCGGGCAGCGCCACCGATGCCCGGCGGATTTTCATTAACGATGCTACCAACGGTATTCCGGAAAAAAGCGGCAAATTATGGGATTTTCGATTCGATTTTGTTTACCCGACTGATATCCTGGGCTTGAAACGGGGGTATTTCTTCGGCGGGCCGAGGCACAGTCGTTTTACCGGTAATTTCAAATTCGTAGGCGGGAATGAAGACTTCGACGTTACTTCTCACCAATGGGGAATCGGTATCGGGTTAGAGAGCTATTACCTGGTGCGGGGAAACATCGATATGGTTCTTACGGCCGGGATGGATTACTATTTTTCCGGCAAGCTTTACGGGCATGATACATCGTACAACCCGGATGGAACCGATGAAAACGGCCGTGACGGGTATTCATATGATGATGCCGACAAAGCCATTTCTCAGCCCAAACTGGAACCGCGGCTGATGATGGGTTTCAGTTATCGTTTTGATTAAACATTCAATTCAGAGCAAAATAAAAACCCCGGTATTTAATACCGGGGTTTTTTTGCGCTGTATGTGTATAGAGAGACTAAAGAGAAGCCGTATTCAGATTGCCGTTTTTTGCCCGGACAAAGGCCTGGTTAAAGCTGTTCAGGGCATTGAAGTTTTTGGCTTTATCATAATATTCGCCAGCTTTATCGTCATTTCCCATTCCCTTGTATGCCACGGCCAGGCGATAGAGGTTGTAGGGATCCTGGAGGTTTGCCTGATTCAATTCCGAAATGGCCGTCTGGTATTCCCCTTCGATAATGGCGATGGTGCCGAGCAGTTCGTGAGCCAGTTTAATCTGATTGGGATTATTGACGGCTTCGGTCTGCTTTTTGAATTCGGCCGCTTTTTGTTTGGCCGTGGATACATCCAGATCAGCGAGAGCGGCGCGACCGGTATTATATAAATTGAGTCGTCGGGCGTTGTCTTTAACCAAATCGGAGACATTCGATTTAAGGGCATATTCAAGAGATTTATTGAACAACTCCATGGCCCTGGCGTTGTCGCCGGTTTCCAGATAGACATTGCCCATAGCAACGAAATCTCCGGCCATATTATTATAGTCATCTAAACTTTCGGCGAAGGATAACTGGTTTTTCAGTTCTTCGATGGCCCGATCGAAATCACCCTGGTCGGCATAAGAGACAGCCATCGTGAAATGGGCGGCGCGGCGCTGGCCATTATCTTCCGCGATTTCGAGCAATTTTTTCAATTGCCGGCGGGCATCCTTATGCTGTCCCAGGAAATTGTAATTGGTGGCGATACCAAGATGCGAGGCGATGAATGTGGGATTCAGCTTCAAGGCATCTTCGTAGTAATCTATCGATTTCTTGAATTCACCCATTTTCATCAGAAGTTCGGCATAAGAATCGTACGGATTGGGATCATCGGGAATCAGTTTTATGTACTGCTTGAAAGCCTTTTCGGCGTCGAGGTAATTTTCCAGGAAGCGGTTGGCGTATCCGAGCTGATTGTACGGCTGTGAGAATTTGGGATTAATGGAGACCGCCTTATTATAATACGCGATGGCATCCTGATATTTCTGCTGTCCGAAAAGCAGGTTGCCCATCAAATTCTGCGCGCGTTCATCCTGCGGAAACATGGCGGCCAGTTTTATCCCGAGTTCTTCGGCAGTTTTGGCTTCGCCTTTGATTTGCGCTCTCTGGATTTCAATTTGCAGCCTCTCCCCTTCGGAGACTTTATCCTTGAGATCATAGGCTTTGTTGTGGTCGTCGAAAAATTCCTTCGCCGACGGTTCCGTGGCGGACATTTGTTGCCAGGCAATGGCGAAATCCGGGTCTGCCTGGACCGCTTTGCGGAAGAATTCGCGGGCGTCGTTAAAACGGAGTTTTTCCGAAAGGTCGCGGCCTTTCAGGAAATATTCTTTGGCCTTTTCCGATTTGGTGGTAATCGGAATTTTGCCGTCGCCAGCCATCGCGGAGGTAAAAAATACCAAAAGCAGTGCCGGGATGAGCAATAGCGACAAGTTTCGTAGCTTGTTCATCTTGTATCTCCTTTGCGTTTATACTTTGCGTACATAGCTATAAAACTTCCGCCAAAGAAACACTCCGGCGGAATTGAATTTTCTATCCGGCGCTTCTGATTATATTCTCTATAGCAGGTTACGCGTGGAAGCGAGGAAAGTTTCTCACAATTTGATATATGTGACATAGAACAAGAGGGAGCGGCTGCTCCCTCTTAAGAAATTAATTTCATTGTACTGACGGTTAAACTCCGCTGAAGAAGATATCACGGAAAAACATACTGGGACGAAGCCAGGCGGAATTGGGGTATGGATCGTTCCCCATCTCAACCAGGTGCTCCCAGATTTCGGTGAGATTCCCGGACAGATTCATCTCGTTAACCGGTTTAACCAGTTTACCGTTTTCGATTAACTGCCCGATTATCCCATAAGAGAAATCTCCCGTTGCGGTGTTGGAATTTCCGCCGATGAAACCGGTAACCAAGATGCCTTTCTTGCTTTGTGCAATCAACTGCTCCAGCGTTTTTTCTCCCGGTTCGATTATGACATTTGATGATCCGCCCGAAGTCGGTTCCATACCGAGTTTGCGGGAATAGTAATAATCGATGTAGTACGACTTCAGAACGCCCTTATCAATGATGACCCGTTTTTTTGCGGCGATACCGTCGCCGTCGTAGAGCCGGGAGCCCTGTCCTCCGACGATGAGCGGATCGTCGATGACGGTCAATTTTTAGGAGGCGATTTTTTCTCCGATTTTACCTTCGAGATAAGACCTTTTCTGCTGAAGTGCTCTTCCCTGCAGGCATTGAAACATAGCACCGACCAGCCTGGTCGCCGAGCGGTTTTCGATTATCATGTCGTAGGTTCCGGATTCCATTTTGGCCTGGCCGACTTTGGCCATGGCCCGGCGGACCGCTTCCCTGCCCATTTTTTCGAGAGAAGGAAGATCCTTTTTATGCAGGACGACGGACCAGTCATAATCGGAGGGGCGGCCACTTTCGCCATCGGCGACGGTCGCTTCAGCGCCGGCCGCGAAATATGTACTGCTGCTTTGGCCCTCGAAACCGTTGCTGTGAACTTTAACCGATTCGGACCGCGAGTCCGAATATCCCGAAGTTACGGAAATTATTTTGCCTTCGGCCGCAAGAGCGGCTTCTTCAACTTCGCGGGCGATTCGGATGCGTTCATCCGAGACTACATCACCGTAGGAGCTGTCAAATCGGTCAAGGTCTATGCTGCTTCTGCCTTCATAGTATTTCGGATCGGGCAGAGTACGATGGATGTCTTCTCCGAGGTATGCGGTCATGCCGATCGCTTCTTCGATAAAGGGCGTAAGGGCTTCCTTGCGGATATCATTGGTGGAATGGTTTGAAAAACGATTTTTTGCGTATACTGTCAGACTCAATGAGCGGGAGGTAGCTTCATTGAGGGTTTGCATTTTGCGGTCCCGGAATTCGACATCGATCTGACGGGAATTCGAGATATCTACGGCGGCCTGGTCGGCTCCCTTTTTAATGGCCTCCGAAACCACCCAGTGCGCCAGTTCCAATTGTTCTTTATTATTCATGATATTATCGCCTTATTTCCCAGGATTTATGATACCCCGCCGACCGTAATCGACGACACTTTGCATGACGGCTGTCCCTGTGAAACGGGGACGCTCTGTCCGTTTTTGCCGCAGGTCCAGCCTCCTTCGGCCAGTTTCAGGTTGTCGGCCACCATGGTGATTTTGGAGAGGACATCGGGGCCATTGCCGATAATATTGATATCTTTTATGGGACGGGTAATTTTGCCGTCTTCAATCAGGGCGCCCGACTTCACGTAGAAAGTAAAATCTCCGGCTCCGATCATGACCTGCCCGTTGGTGAACGATTCGGCGTAGATACCTTTCTTGACGCTGGCGATCAATTCTTCCTCTTTGTGCGGTCCCGGCAGCATATAGGTATTGCGCATGCGGGGCATGGGAGGGAAACGGAATGATTGCCTGCGGCCGCTTCCGGTCGGATGAACGCCGTAATGTTTGGCGCTGATTTTATCGTGCAGGTAGGTGGTCAGGATGCCGTCCTGGACGAGATAGGTTTTTTCGGCCGGATTGCCTTCATCGTCGATATTGATAGAGCCCCTGATATTCATATTGGTGCCATCATCGACGATGGTTACGAAGTCTTCGGCGACTTTTTTGTTTATCTTATCCGCAAAGATCGAAACATCCTTGCGGTTGAAGTCCGCTTCCATGCCGTGCCCGATCGCTTCGTGCAATAAAACGCCGGAACTTCCGGCGGCGAGGACGACCGGCATCTCTCCCCCTTCGGGCTTAACCGCTTCAAATAGCGCAACGGTTCGGCGGACCGCTTCCTTGGCCACGCGATCGATTTTATCGGGAGAATAGAATTCGATATCTTCGCGGGCCGACAAATCGAAATATCCCTGTTCTTTCATGCCGTTTTGTTCGGCGGTGCAGCTGGCGCCGAGGTAGGTCATCGGCTGGTAATCGCACGCAACGGTACCATCTGAGGTGGCGACCAGGATATAGGAATATTCATCGCTGTACGAAGCCGAAGCCTTGATAATCCGGCTGTCAAGGCCCGATATCTTATTGTTGATCGTTTCAAGCAAGGGGACTTTACTCTGGATTTTTACCTGCTCCCAGGGAAGATCAATGGGATAATAATTGGGGGTCTCGAGGAGTTTAAATTCCTGGGGAGGGAGATTTTTCGCCTCACCGGCGATATTGGCGGCAGTCCGGGCCGCGAGTTTCATGGCTTCGGGGGTGATGTCTTCGGTGAAAGAGTACCCGGTCTGGTCTCCTTCGACCACCCTGATACCGACGCCGAAGTCGACCGAGGTATAGGCACGATTGACGATACCATCTTCCAAACCGATAAAGTTCGAAACGGCGTGCTGGAAGAAAAGATCGCAATAATCGCCACCTTTTGCCAGGGCCTCGGCCATTACTTCCATAATGAGTTTTTCATCGACCCCGAAGTGGCCGTAGTAGTCGCCTAGGGTGGCCTTTTCTCCGGCCGGGGTCAGGAATGCTTTCACCGGATTGGCTTTAAAGAAAACGGGGATGGCGGCAAAGGCCACCCCTTTGGCTCCGGTCTGCAGGAATTTCCGACGTGACATGTGCAGCATGTGAAGCTCCTTCTGCGGTATTGGGATCCGCGTTTTTTTCGTCTACTCATTACGCAGCAAAAATCGCGGCGCCGCAGAGAGCGTGAGGCACCATCCGCACGGCGTCGATCCAATTTAGCATCAGGAAATACCAAATACAAGTCAATATTCGCTTGAATGTCGGATTTTTATAATGCGGATTAAATTTATCGGAAAATCTCGTCCCTCACACTTTCGGAGTGATGGGGTTGTTTTTCCGGAAGACCGGATTTGATATTTTTGGCGATTCTTCTACCCAAAATCAGTCGGTTGGAGCGGGCCCTGGTGAAATAATTCCAGGCCCATTGTACCAGGACGAGGACGCGATTTTCAAATTCCACGATATACATCAGATGGATAAACAGCCAGGAGACCCAGCCCAACCAGCCGGATAATTTTATCCAGTGGAAATCGGCCACGGCCGCGGAACGTCCGATGGTCGCCATGATTCCGTAATTGCGATAACGGAAAGGACGATACTGCTTATTTTTTATGCGAGCCGAAATGAGTTTGGCCAGATATGCACCCTGCTGGCGAGCGACCGCCGCAATACCGGGTAAAGGTTCCCCGTTTTTATCAAGTGCAATGGCCATGTCGCCGATGACGAAGATATCATCATAATTTTCGATTTTGAGGTATTCGTTAACCCTAATGCGGCCCGCTTTGTCGGTTTCGAGTAGTAAACGTTTGGCGAGTTTATTGCCAAGCGGCGATGATTTGACTCCCGCCGCCCAGAGCACGGTTTCGCACAGAATTGTTTCTTTACGATCCCCTTTACCGAGGGTGATTTCGCAGTCATTAATGTCAGTTACCATACTTCCGGTGATGACGGTGACGCCGAGTTTTTCAAGCGATTCCCGGGCTTTTTGAGACAAGGAATCATCATAGGTATTGAGAATACGATCCAGTCCTTCGACCAGGAAGATTCGGGCTTTCGAGGGATCGATTCGGCGGAATTCATTCTTAAGAGTATCACGAGCGATTTCGGCGACGGCTCCGGCTAGTTCAACTCCGGTCGGACCTCCTCCGATAATAATAAAGGTCAGCAGGGCCTGAATACGTTCCGGGTCGGTTTCCCGTTCGGCGGTTTCAAAGGCATAGAAAATTCGCTTGCGAATGTCGGTGGCATCTTCGACCGTTTTCAAGCCGGGAGCGATGGTTTCCCATTCATCGTGTCCAAAGTAATGATGGCTGGAACCGGCGGAGACTATTAAAGTATCGTAAGGAACCACGCCATCTTCGAGTATCACCCTTTTCTTATCGGTATCGAAATCGACTACCTCGGCCAGCAGGACACGGGTATTCTTCTGCTTATAAAGGACGGCGCGCAGCGGCGAGGCGATATCTCCGGCGGAAAGCGACCCGGTCGCGACCTGATATAATAATGGCTGGAAAAGGTGGTAGTTTTTGCGATCGATTAAGGTAATGTCGGCGTTAGCCTTTTTAAGGCCAATGGCCGCGGCGAGCCCGCCGAAGCCCCCTCCGATTATGACGATGCGGTGTCTTTGCTCTTCCATACCTGTCTTCCTGCTATCTAATTTTACCATACTTTTTTGTATCAGTTTTACGATAAAACCGCCCCAATTTGTGGTTTGTTCCGAAATTCACAATATATGCGACCATTTTAGTCCATTATGGGATCGCCGAAAAGGGCTTGTCAATTTTCGATTTCGGAGTACCTTACCAATAATGAGCGAGAAAACTGGTTTTCCCCCAATTTTACAGGGTTATTTCGAAATTTAAGAACGGCGATTCGCGATTGAGGTCAATATGAACAGAATAATCCCGATATTAACGGCCCTCTTGATACTGGCGATTCTATCCGCTTCGGTACTGGCCGAGAATCAAAGTATCCCTCAAAGAATTATCGTAAAATTTAAATCTCCGCCGGTAAACGGCAGTGATAAGATGACCGAAATCAGGCCCGAAAATTTCGCTGAAATCAGGAAGCTGAAAGACGATTCTCGGGTCGGTGAAATATCAAGATTTTCGGTGCAGGGGAATCGCGCGCCTCGTGAGGAGTTGTTTCGGAATACTTTTCTAATGGACCTCGGCGAGAAAGTGAATCCTGATGCCGTAGTGCAGGAATTGCTGAGGCTCGATTTTATTGAATATGCCGAAATCGATCGGCTGGCCGAGTTTTATGACATACCCGATGATCCCCTCTTTCCGGTGCAATGGAATCTGAATAATACCGGGCAGGAGCACTATTATGTTATCCGTCACCTGGGACCGTACAACGACACCCTTTCCATGACCAGCGGGACGCCGGGCGCCGATATCGAAGCGGGAAATGTACTCGGCAATCCGCCGGATATTCTTAAGGTACCGGTGGCGGCAATTCTGGATTCGGGAGTCGATATCAATCATCCGGATTTGATGGATAATATCTGGACCAATGGAAATGAGGTTGCCGGTGACGGTATTGACAACGACCATAACGGGTATGTCGATGACGTTCATGGATGGAATTTCGGGGATTTGCTTTTCGGGACTGGAAATAATGTTGTCACCGATCAGGACGGTCACGGCACTCATTGTGCGGGAATTGTGGCATCGGTAACGAACAACACTATCGGAGTGGCCGGAGTCTGCCCGGAATCCAAAATCATGCCGGTAAAGATAGACCCGCTCCCGCTGGTAAGTTCAATAGCGCAGGGGGTCGTCTATGCTGCCGATAATGGGGCTGATGTTATCAACATGAGTTTTGGATTGGCTTATCCCAGCCCCCTATTGGAAGAGGCAATGGCGTACGCTCGACGTAAAGGGGTGGTATTATGTGCTGCGAGCGGCAACGACGGCACCGAATTCTACAATTATCCCGCGATGTCCGATTTAACGATTGCCGTTGGCGCCACCAGCAGCCTGGATCAGGTATCGTCGTTTTCGACGTACGGAACCAATATCGATATTTGCGCACCGGGGGAAGATATCGTATCCTTGCGTGCCGCAGGGACCGACACATATGCGAGCGGATATCCCCAGGAACCGGGTGTGCATATCATTTCGACCAACTATTATATAGCTTCCGGAACCAGTATGGCTTGTCCGCACGTGGTGGGAGCGGCGGCGTACCTGAAAGGCGTTTCTCCGGGATTGTCTCCAGATGCCGTCGAAAGTATCCTGATTTCATCTGCGGAAGATTTCATCGACCCGTACGGCGCAGGATGGGACCTTCCCGGATGGGATATGTACAGCGGTCACGGACGCTTGAACCTGGCCAAATCGCTGGAGCAGTCTCCGGATATGAATCTGGAAATATCCTCTCCCCGACCATTTGAGATTCTGAGCGGAGCGGTGAACTTGACGGGGACGGCAACAGGAGATGATTTGCATGGTTATATAGTGGAGTACGGGACCGGTTTCGACCCGGAGGATTGGATTGAAATCGGCGAGTTTACGATTCCGGTGGATGACGGCTTACTCAGTGGTTGGAATACATCCGGGATGAATGGGATTTATACTATCAGGGTGCATTCGGGGAGCGCGCATTACCATGCCGTTTCGGTATTTGTCGCAAATGGTACACAGGCCGACTTTGTTACACCTGCGGACGGTGAAAATGTTTATGGTTTTGCGGAAATCACAATTGATGCGTACAGCCCGAATTTCGAGAATTATACTATCGAATATAAGGCGGCCGGGGAGGTTTCGTGGCAGGAGCTGGAACGGGGCTCGCAACCGGTATTCGGATATCCGGTGACATACTGGAATGTCGACGAACTGGCACCCGGTGAATACGATTTGCGCCTGCGAATGATGCAGGCCGACAAACAAGAAGTGGTGTCGGCTATCACGGTTAATGTCGGGTCGATATTCGAAGGGGATAATGCCTGGAAGGTCACGATGAATGCTCTTCCGACGATAGTCCCGAATCATGCCGATTTGGATGGCGACGGCAACGACGAAATCATAGTCGGAACCGAAAACGGGGTAAGAGTATTTTCAATTGACGGAACGATAGTGACCGAGGACATTCCGGTATTTCCTCAGAGCAATTTTATGGTGCCTCCGGCAGTCGGGGATTTGAACGGCGACGGCAAGGACGATGTGGTTTTGATGGGATATGATCCGCCGTACATATATGCATACCTGTCCGGAGGGGAGCATTTCCGGTATTATATGGCAAACTACCCGAATGTCAGCGAATTTCAATACACGGAAAACAGTTTTCCGATGGTATTTCTGGAAGATTTCGACAATGATGGAAGAGACGATATCTTCGCGCATCTTCCGGATGCTCAGGTCGGTTTTATGATAGATTCCGACGGTGCATCGTCACATGTATATCAAAGCGTCGCCCGCTTTCAGCCGGCCGATCTCGATGGGGACGGATTCGACGAGTTGTATACATACAATAGCTCTTTCAGTGAATTGAGACATATCGATCCTGACGGCGATGTCTTAAGCGCTGTAAGAATCGAGCAGGATGATACGAAATTCACCTGCCTGACCATGACCGCCGATGATCTCGACAACGACGGCGACGCCGAATTGATTCTATTCGGATATCATACCGATGACGCATACTATCTTCATGTCTATGATTATAATCTATCGGAATGGAAAGGATCGCCGATTGAATTGGGGCTGAGTTCCTTTATCGTGCCGACCTCGCCGGTTTTTGCCGATATCGACAACAACGGGACATTGGAAATAATTTCGGGATTCTTCGATATCGATTACAGCTATCTGCATGTATGGAACCTCGACGGCAGTTCATATTTGCCGGGGAGTGAGGGGGGGCAATTCGCAACTATCAGTCATCCCGGAGTCTTGAATATGATAACGGTCGCGGATATTACGGGAGATTTAATTCCGGAGATAATTGCATTGGCCAACGACGACCTCTTTTCGATATTTCCCGTTCAGCGGATATATGCCTGGGACTATTCAGGCAGGGTCGTACCGGGATTCCCATTGGTGGCGGCATCGGATATATCGTCGGGATATCGGTTTACACCGGCGATCGGGGATTTCGATAAAGATGGTAACGTCGATTTCTGCATGACCACGGCCGACAACGGTCTGGCGTATATTACTCGTCCGGGAATGGCCTTTCAAGCCTGTGCATCGCCGGTTCCGCACTGGCGGTACAATCGAAAGCTAAACGGTATCGGGCCGGGGGTTACGCCATGTATCCCGACCGATATCGAAGAAGATTCCGGAATTTTACCGAGGGATTTCGCTATACATCAGAATTACCCCAATCCGTTTAATCCCGTGACTACGATTTCATTCGATTTGCCGGAACGGGAGAAAGTGACGCTGGACGTTTATAATATATTGGGACAGAAAGTCGCAACGCTGCATGACGGTATTTTACCCGCTGGAAATCATCAATTGAATTGGGATACATCGAAAAAGAGGGATGGAGTCGCAACCGGGGTTTATTTTTATCGCATTCAGGCCGGGGAATTCACAGAGACCCGGAAGATGCTGCTTCTGAAATAACCCTTTTCAGCGAATAATAAATGGCGCCATAAAATAATCATGGCGCCATTCTTAGAATGTAATCCGTATATTCGTGTTACGGTGCGCCGCAATTACCGGCGAACCCTGAACAGCCGCAGGGGTCTTCTCCCCCTTTGAACTTGTAATTTACCAGCGAAACAATATCAAGAATATTCACGATGCAGTCGCAGTTGGCGTCTCCCGAGCATAGGGCGTACGGAATCGGCGTCGGGCCGGATTTGAATTTAAAATTAACGAGATAGACGATGTCGAGGACGTTGATGACGCCGTTGCCGTCGGCTTCTCCGGGATTGCAGTCGCATCCGGACTCGGTCATTTTTTTATTCCAGAATCCGGATTGGACCGTGGCGGTGGAAGTCCCGGTCGAGGCAATGTTCCCGGCGGTCCCTTTGATGGTAAAATTGCCGTTGTTTCCTGTTTTTCCGCCGGAAGCAGCGACCCCTCGGAGCGCGGCGCCATATACCGGCGAGTTTCCCCAAATGAAGATTAAAAGGCATGATGCGATCAACAACCGTAATTTGGGATGCAGCTTTATCATAGATTACGCTCCGCCAGTTGACGAACCAGTTCTTCCAGCCTGCTGACTCGTTCAGTCAGGCTGTCAATCACGGCGGTCTTGCGGTTGAGTTCTTTTATTGCAGCCAAAGCGACGCCGGAAGCATCGATGGTGGTTATCGATTTTTCATCGTAACCGAGTTGAAACTGTTCATGGAAGTCCTGGGCCATCGGTCCGATATGGCGGACATTATTATTTTCACCGAGATAGCGCCATTCGGTAATATCGAGCTTTGATATTCCGGCGAGAATTTCGGCACCATCTATCGGCTTGAGGTCTGTTTTGCGGGAGCGATCGGAATTATTGGTCCAGACGCCGCCGGTACTGAGATACGCTCCGGTGACGGTATTAATCAATTTCGTGGTATCGTAGGCCGCTTCGCAGGAAATATTGGTGAGGTAAATGCCGGCATCGGCCCTGAGGACAATCTGTTCAGCACCACCGGTGCTGACCTGGTCGCTTCACGTGGGGCAGGCGTTGGCGGAGAGGACAATCGATCCTTCATGATTGGCCCGCGCCTGATTGCCGGCCGCGAAGGAATAATCTCCGATGGCGTAATTGGAATTTCCTCCGGCCACGAAGGAGCCGAAGCCGCTGGCGATATTCGACAGCCCGCCTGCTATGAAGCTGTATTCACCGAGAGCCTGGTGTCCGGCGCCTCCGAAGATACAGGCGAAATCTCCGGTAGCTTCGTTGTACTGCCCTCCGATAACGGCGCTGTAGTCGGCCTGGGCGCTTTGTCCCTCGCCGATGGCAATGGAACTTTTGCCGGCGTTGACGGATCCTTCGCCGACGGTAATTTTATCGGTAATTAGGACTTCGCCGTTAATCGTGCCGGCGGAAGCGCCGTCGATCGTACTCACTTTGAAAGCGTAAGGAACGGTGACGAGTTGAATACGGGGCGAAATTTCGGGAGACGTTCCCACAGTAATGCCAAGCCAGCGGTTGACATCGGAAAAGACCGAGGCTGATAGGGGTGTATTTGATCCAAGGCGGACCTCAAAGAGGCCGTCTTCGATGACGATACCGAGCTGGGATTCACTCCAGATGACATTCCCATCGAACGGGGCGTCATAGATGGAAAAAGTGAGAAATACGGTAGTGTCGGGATAGGACCCGAGATTGTTCATTAGAAGGCCCTGATAATTAATCGATGATGGTACCTGCGCGGCGACGGCGGCCGCCAAAAAGAAGAGACAGATTGACAGGCACCGCAGGATTGATGCGTTTCTCATGCGGCAACTCCCTTGATTCTATAAATTAAACCACTTAATTGCGGTTCCGGTAAGACCGGCGAGCGGGCAATAATGCGGCCTTACAGCCGAATCTTACTAATAAGACAAAAATAGCCTGATTTTAAATTATGTCAAGGCATTAAGTTGTCGGGTGAACCTGCTTATTCATCGGGGACTTCGGCTTATAATAATAGCAAAGGGTTTGTTTGAGGTATAGAGCGTATTTGAGATTTGAGGGAAAATTGTTCAGGGGGAGAAAATTCAGAAACTTATCTAAATACTTCTGACATGGGAATTGACCAAAGGGGCCGGATTTCAAGGGATTCGAACAGTGCCAAGAAATAAATAATTACTTGACAAATCTTGACGATTATGATTATATGAATTAGTTTGTGAATATATTAACAAGCTCGACGTGGCGGAATAGGCAAAAGATATTGAATCCCATAAATTTGGGTGAAATCACCGAGGAGTAAAATATGGCAGAAATCACACCGGTGGAAGGCCCTATACAAGCTGATTTGGTGGTCGTGGGCGGCGGAATCGCCGGAATAACTGCGGCAATCGAAGCGGCCGAGGCCGGAAAAAAGGTAATCCTGGTGGAAAAACGTCCATCTTTGGGGGGACGCGTGGCCGCAATGTTTCAGTATTTCCCCAAGCTTTGTCCTCCGACTTGCGGAATTGAAATTAACCTTAAACGGATTCGTTCCAATCCGAATATCCGGGTATTTACTCTGGCGGAAGTTGCCGGAATGTCCGGCGATCCCGGGAAATTGGAGATAAAGCTGAAAATCGCGCCACGATTCGTTAATGAAAAATGCACCTGCTGCGGTGAGTGTGAGAAAGTTTGCGAAGTCGAGCGGGAAAACGATTTCAATTACGGTTTGGACAAGACCAAGGCGATATACCTTCCGCATATGATGGCTTATCCTCCTCGATTTGTTGTAGATCCGCAGTATGCCAAAGATGAGCGGATGAAAAAATGTGTCGAGGCCTGCGAGTACGGCGCCATCGATTTGAATATGACCGAAAAAGAAATCACGGTAAATGCCAAGGGGGTGGTTTGGGCCACGGGATGGAGACCATACGACGCCACCAAAATCGACAATCTCGGATTCGGGCAGTATAAGAATGTCGTGACCAATGTTATCATGGAGCGGCTGGCTTCGAAGAACGGCCCGACCGACGGAAAGATAGTCCGTCCGTCGGATGGAAAAGAGATTAAGAATATCGGATTCGTGCAATGCGCGGGTTCTCGGGACGAGAATCATCTCCCCTATTGCTCGGCAATCTGTTGCATGGCCTCATTGAAACAGGCCACATATATAAGAGAAAGATATCCGGAAGCGGAGGTTCACATTTTCTATATCGACATCAGGACTCCGGGTCGCCTGGAGGACTTTTACGTAAAAATGCAGGCGGATGAGAAGCTGCATCTGCATCGCGGAAAAGTCGCAAAGATCAGTGAAAACCCGGCGAACGGGAATTTACTTCTCGAAGCGGAAGACACCATGACCGGCAAAATTACCAAGATGGAAGTGGAGATGGCGGTTCTAGCGACCGGTATGGTCCCGAACACTGCGGACGAGAAGCCGCCGATGAACACCGTGCTGGATGAGTTCGGCTTTATCGCTCCGGGAGGAGGCAAGGCGGTTTTCGGCGCCGGAGTATCGACAAGGCCGATGGATGTATCGGCGGCTCTCCAGGACGCGACCGGGGCAGCCTTGAGAGCATTGACTTGCGGGGCGAGGAGGTAAATGATGGAACCGAAAGTAGGAATTTATATCTGCAAGGGCTGTGACATCGCCAAGAGTGTCGATATCGACGCCATGTTGAAAGTCGGTTCCGAAGAATGCCACGCCGCGATCTGCAAAGCGCATGATTCGCTGTGCAGCCCGGAAGGAATCGACATGCTGCGTGCCGACGTTGCTAATGAAGGTATTAACCGGGTGGTGGTGGCGGCCTGTTCGGAAAGAGTTTTTCCGGAATTATTTTATTTTGGGCCCCAAGTTTTGACCGACCGGCAGAATATCCGCGAACAGGTAGCCTGGGTTCATGAACCCAACGACGAAGATACCCAGATGATTGCCGAAGACTGCGTCCGGATGGGGAATGCCAAGGTCATGGCTGGTGAACCTCCGGTTCCGGTTGACGAGCAAATCAGCAAAGATATCCTGGTATTGGGAGGCGGAATGACCGGTTTAACGGCAGCCAAAGGGGCGGCCGATGCCGGTTACAAAGTCACCATCGTGGAGAAAGAAGCGCACCTCGGCGGCTGGGCGACAAAATTCAAGATGGTGGTCCCGAAAGAACCGCCGTACGATCGTCCGGTTAAAAACAACATCGAAGAAATAATCAAGGAAATCGAAGGTAATCCGAATATCACGGTCAAGCTGTCGACAAAGGTTCTCAAGACCAAGGGACAGCCGGGGCAGTTCATAGTAACGATGCAGAACGGCGGAGCTCCCGAAGAAGGGATGTTCGGGTCGATCATACAGGCCACCGGCTGGAATGCGTATGATCCGAATAAACTGGGGCATCTCGGTTATGGGACGACTCCCGATATCATCACCAATATCCAGATGGAAGAGATGCTGGCGAAAGGTGAATTGAAACGGCCTTCGGACGGCAAGCCGGCGGAGTCGATCGCTTTCATACAATGTGCGGGATCGCGCGACCAGGATCATCTCCCCTACTGCTCGGCGGTATGCTGCCGGGTATCTTTGAAGCAAGCGATGCTGGTAAGGGAAATGAATTCGCAGGCCAAGTGCTATATTCTATATAAGGATATCCGGACTCCGCAGCAGTTCGAACGGTTTTACGCCAATGCCCAGAACGACGACGGCATTTTCCTGACCAAGGGAGAAATCGCCGGCGTGACAAAGGCAGACGACGGCAAAATATTAGTCGATGTTGAGCAGACGCTGCTCGGTGAAGATATAAAGGTAAAGGCCGACCTGGTGGTGCTGGCGACCGGCATGGTCCCTACCACCAAAGTCGAAGATTTGACGGCACCGGTTGAGGGAGAAGAAAAGAAAGAAGACGGCCAGACGGCCGACGGCAAGAAAGAGGCGGCTTCGGCCGAAAGGGGAGCCAAGATATTGAACCTGACTTACCGTCAGGGGACAGATCTTCCAACTCTGAAGTACGGCTTCCCTGATTCGCATTTCATCTGCTTTCCATATGAAACCCGCCGGACGGCGATATTCGCGGCCGGAGCGGTTCGTGCTCCGATGGATTTCGCGTCCAGTGTCAGCGATGCTTACGGTGCGGCGATGAAGTCCATCCAAGCAGTTGAGGCAATCAGCAAGGGCCAGGCGCTGCATCCTCGCGCCGGTGATTTGAGTTTCCCGGAATTTTTCCTCCAGCGATGCACCCAGTGTAAACGCTGCACGGAAGAATGTCCGTTCGGAACGCTCGATGAAGACGACAAAGGAACGCCGAAGCCGAATTCCATGCGTTGCCGCCGCTGCGGGATTTGCCTAGGGGCATGTCCCGAGCGCATTATTACGTTCAAGAATTACAATATCAATATGATGTCGCAGATGATCAAATCGATCTCGATGCCGGATGAATTCGAGGAGAAGCCGCGAATCCTGATGTTCGTGTGCGAGAACGACGCCATGCCGGCGGTCGATATGGTCGGATTTAAACGGATGAAATACAGCCCATATGTCAGGATAATCCCGTTGCGGTGTCTCGGATCGGTCAATACGGTCTGGATTAACGACGCTCTGGCTTCCGGTTTCGACGGAGTTCTTCTCCTTGGCTGCAAGAAAGGGGACGATTACCAGTGTCACTTCGTTCGCGGCAGTGAACTGGCTTCGTATCGGATGGACAATGTCAAGGACAAGCTGAAACAGCTGGTTCTTGAGGAGGAACGCGTTGAGATTCAAGAGGTTGCCATCAGCGACTGGGACAAGATTCCGGGAATAATCAACGCTTTCGTGGAGACGATTGAAAGGGTTGGGCCCAATCCGTACAAAGACATGTAAGAGATAGAGGGCATTTTATATAAAACCCCCCGTGCCAAAGGGGGGTTTTTAATTATGGGCGGGATTGTATAAGTAATTGAAGACAAGGAAGAATCCCCCTTTTCCGACAAAATAGAAAATGAGCTAATATATGATAATATTAATCCGATTAAATATATTACAGGATATAATATATTAGATATTAATGGCTTAAGGGGATATTTAAGGGGCTTATAAAAGAACCGGCGAATTATCAAAAATGTCGGAGATAATGAAATATTTCACAAAATACGCTTGACTAAGAGTATGAAATTAATTAGTTTAACCTATCGCAGACCGATGGGCCATGTGAAATTAGTAACAAACGCAGGCTATCTGCGGGGGAGTTGGACATCGAGAATATTCTTATCACAAGTCAAATAAATATGACTTTAACATAGAACTTTTGCCAAACAATTTGAGGAGTTGCAATGGCGGACAAAATTCCAAAAACCCCTTTACTGGACGAACTGGAAAAGGGCAAATGGCCGAGTTTCGTTAGAGAAATCAAAGACGCGGCCAAGACAAGCCCCATGAGTGCCGACTTGCTGGGACAATTGGAACGTTCCTATCGCGAGAAGATCGGCCATTGGAAACATGGCGGGATCGTCGGGGTCATGGGCTATGGCGGAGGCGTTATCGGAAGATATTCGGACCTTCCGGAAGATTTTCCGAATGTATCGTCGTTCCACACCATGCGTATCAATCAGCCGGCCGGATGGTTTTACACATCCGAAGCTCTCCGGCAAATTTGCGACATCTGGGAAGCCCGCGGTTCCGGTTTGACGAACCTGCACGGTTCAACCGGCGACCTGGTTCTTCTGGGAACCACGACGGAACAATTGGAGCCGATTTTCTCGGAGCTGTCCGCGATCGATTTTGACATTGGCGGTTCCGGTTCCGACGTTCGGACTCCCTCCTGCTGCTGCGGGATGGCTCGGTGTGAATGGGCCTGTTACGACACCATGGCGGTTACGTACGACCTGACCATGACGTACCAGGACGAGATTCACCGCCCGGCGTTTCCGTACAAATTCAAATTCAAAATGTCCGGTTGTCCCAACGACTGCGTGGCCTCGATTGCCCGCGCCGATATGTCCATCATTGGAACCTGGCGCGACAAAATCCAGGTCGACAAAGCGGCCGTGAAGGAATATGCCGATAAGGGTATGGACATCAAGAAAGACGTAGTCGACAATTGCCCGGGCAAGTGCATGGACTGGGACGGTAAAGAACTGAGCATTGCCAATGAATTCTGCCGTCACTGCATGCATTGTATCAATGCTATGCCGAAGGCCCTTCGCCCCGGCAAAGATCGCGGCGCGACGATTTTAATCGGCTCGAAGGCTCCGATCGTCGAAGGCGCCCTTCTTTCCTCGGTACTGATTCCGTTCATCAAGATGGAACCGCCGTACCAGGAAATTAAGGATCTGGTCGAGAAAATGTGGGATTTCTGGTGCGATGAGGGCAAGAACCGCGAACGCATCGGAGAATTCATCCAGCGCATCGGTCTGGGGAACTTCCTTGAAGAAATCGGTGTCGAGCCGGTTCCGGAAATGATCGCGCACCCGCGTGAAAATCCGTATGTCTTCTATGAAGAGTACTACGAAGAGGGAGACGAAGAGGAAGAAGAAGAAAGCAATTAAGGGCTTTCAAGACATGGTAAACTGAAACGAAAAAATATCTTGAAATAGAGGTATAGAAAATGGCAGATGCAATGCAGGAAAGACGGACCGACTACGGTCCACCGCACTATGAGAAATTCTTGCCGCCGATCATCAAAGAGAATTACGGCAAGTGGAAATATCACGAGATATTGAAACCGGGCGTGATGGTACACGTTTCGGAATCGGGCGCCCAGCTTTTCACGATAAGAGCCTCATCCGGGCGTCTAATAAGCGTCAATAAGATCCGCAAGTACGCGGAACTGGCAGACAAGTATTGCGACGGTTTTCTGAGATTCACCAGCCGTCACAATGTCGAATTCCTTCTTTCCAAGAAGGGAAACATCGACCCGCTAATCAAGGACCTGGAGGCCCTCGGCCATCCGGTCGGCGGTATCGGCAACGCCATTTCGGCAATCGTTCATACTCAGGGCTGGGTGCACTGTCACTCCGCCGCGACCGATGCCTCGGGCGTGGTCAAGTGCGTTATGGACGATCTAATCGAATACTTCACGGAACGGAAGCTCCCGGGCAAACTTCGTATCGCCCTGGCCTGCTGTCTGAATATGTGCGGTGCGGTGCATTGCTCGGACATCGCGATCCTTGGTATTCACCGTCGTCCCCCGCGGGTCGATCATTCCAGGGTTCACAAGATGTGCGAAATCCCGAACGTCAGCGCCTCCTGTCCGACCGCCGCGATTCGTCCGGCTACGGTCAACGGAAATCCCTCGGTGGAAGTCATCGAAGAACGCTGCATGTTTTGCGCCAACTGCTACACGGTTTGCCCGGCGATGCCGCTCAACGATCCGTTGAACGACGGCGTTTCGATCTGGGTCGGCGGCAAGGTATCGAATGCCCGCCACGAACCGATGTTCTCGAAGCTGGCGATTCCGTTTATCCCGAACAATCCGCCGCGCTGGCCGGAAGTGGTTTCGGCGATACGGAACCTGGTGGAACTCTGGGCGAACAACGCCAAGAAGTACGAAAGAATGGGCGAATGGATCGAAAGAATCGGCTGGCCGAAGTTCTTCAAGATGTCCGGAATCGAATTCCAGAAGGAACATATTGACGACTTCAAGCACGCCGGTTTGACTTTCAAACGCTCGACTCATATAACGTTTTAACGGATTAATGCCATGGCTAAAACAGCAGAACAAGTCGCCGACGCCATGTTCAAAATGATCAGTGAAGCTCAGGGCGTTAAGAAGCTGAAACCGATGGATCTGACCAAAGCTATGGTGCAGCTTTACGGATCCGAAGGGGTCGATAAGCAGATGTGCAAAGATGCCATCAAGCTGTTGATCAATTCCGGTAAGTGCGTGTACACTTATTTCGGCGGAAGCTTCATCGAACTTCCTCACAAGGAAGGCGCGGCCAACTGACCATTTAAAGGACGACTCGGCAGTACAACTATGGCCTCGAACGTACCAAGGCTCGTAATCGCCGGATTATCCGGAGATTCGGGTAAGACTATAGTCAGCATGAGCCTTCTGGCGGCTTGCCGCCGGAAGGCCATTGCTGTAACGGCCTTTAAGAAGGGGCCGGATTATATCGATGCCGCCTGGCTGACTTATATTTCCGGAAATCCCTGCCGGAACCTCGACACCTTCATGGTGGAACGGGAGCAGGTGAAAAGGCGGTTTTTCCATCATGCGGCCGGAAGCGCTCTGGCCGTCATCGAGGGAAATCGCGGTTTGTTCGACGGCAAAGATACGGCAGGAACTCATAGTACGGCCGAGCTGGCAAAGCTGACCGATTCACCGGTGGTGCTGGTGGTCAATTGCACCAAAACCACGCGGACGGTTGCGGCCATGGTGAAGGGATGCCAGGTGATGGATCCCGGACTCAAGATTGCGGGAGTAATATTAAATAATATCGCAGGGGCAAGGCATCGGCAGGTAATTTCCGATGCGATTGAAAGCACCTGCGGCCTTCCGGTTATTGGGGCAATTCCGAAATTGCAGGACAAGATGGGACTTATTCCGGGGAGGCATCTCGGGTTGGTGACTCCCTCGGAATTCAAAGACAAAGCGGGGCTGATTGAGACGCTTGGCAAAATAGCGTCGGAGTATCTCGATATCGATGCGATAATACGGATCGCCGAAGAGGCATCATCGGTCGAGGCCTCTCCCCTGCCGAAAATGGGGAGGACCGAGAAAAAAGCGAAAATCGGGTATTTCCGGGATTCGGTTTTCACATTTTATTACCCGGAAAATATCGAGGCGCTCGAAAATGCCGGCGCCGAGATGAAAGGAATTTCATCGCTGCAGGATTTTATGCCGGATGATATCGACGGCTTATACATCGGCGGAGGATTTCCTGAGACACAGGCGGAAAAGCTGACCCGGAATAAAAGCATGATGGATGCGGTCAGGACGGCCTCCGAATACGGCATGCCGATTTACGCCGAATGCGGAGGGTTGATTTATCTTTGTCGTTCACTTGCGATTGGAGAGAAAATATTCGAAATGGCCGGGGTCTTCCCGGTCGATTTGACAATGCAGGTCAAGCCGGCGGGGCATGGCTATGCCGAAGCAGAGGTAACGGGGCGGAATCCGTTTTATGAGACCGGAATAAAAATCAAGGGGCACGAATTTCATTATTCGAAGCCGGTTATTGACAAGAAAATAGACGGACTGACCCTGACTCTGGCTGCCGGCAGCGGAATCAGCGAAAAGCTTGATGGATTGGTATCGAAGAATACCTTTGCCACTTACATACATACTCATGCCGACGGCAATGAAGGCTGGGCGGGGAAATTCGTGAGTCTGGCCGGTGAATATCGAAAGAATCGGCTAAAAAAAACTGATGGGGAAAGAGTAATGCCGCTCAGGGAAAGAGCGGCGAGCTGAATTGGAAGAAAAGAATTTTAATATAGATTTCGCGATAAATGGACAGCAGCGGAAAACTGCGCAAAGTGGAAATGTATAATATATCGAAAGAGTGTCACCATGGCTAAATTAGTAAAAAAGTCCAAAACGAGGAGATCATACAGCTCGGCAGGCGGGTCCTCGGTCGAGACCAGTCCGCTTCGGCCGCAGTTTATCGAGAAGCGTCCTCCCTGCGGGGATAAATGCCCGAATCACAATAAAATTCGGGAAATGCTGATGACCATCCAGAAGGCCGAGGAACTGGAAAAGACCTATGATCAGGCATTCGAAGAGGCCTGGCACATCTTTACCGACACTACCCCCTTCCCGTCCGTATGCGGAAGAGTTTGCCCGCACCCCTGCGAAACGGAATGTAACCGCAAGGAAAAAGAGGGAGCGGTCGGCATCAACAGCATCGAACGGTTCATCGGCGATTATGGATTATCTAAAGGCCTGAAGCCGAAGATGCTCAGTGAAGAAAAGAAATCCAAAAAGGTTGCGGTGATCGGTTCCGGTCCGGGGGGACTTTCGGCGGCTTATCATTTGGCCCGTCAGGGGTATCCGGTAACGGTATTCGAGGCTTTTCCAAAAGCCGGCGGTATGTTGCGCTATGGTATTCCCGATTATCGTTTACCGCAAGCGGTTCTCGATGCCGAAATCAAGCGTATTGCCGATATGGGCGTCGAAATCAAGATCAATACTTCGGTCGGAAACGATATCCCTTATGTCGACGTCCAGAATAATTACGACGCAGTGTTCGTAGCGCTCGGTGCCCATAAAGGGTACAAGTTGAAAGTCGAGGGGGAGGAAGCTCCCAATGTGTTTACCGGGACCGATTTTCTCCACCGGGTAAACGAGGGGGAAAAAGTCGAAGTCGGCAGTCATGTTGTGGTAGTCGGCGGCGGCGACACGGCCATCGATGCGGCCCGTATCGGGCGGCGTCTGGGTGCAAAGACCACGATCCTTTATCGCCGAACCAAAGAAGAAATGCCGGCAATCGATGAAGAAATCGACGGCGCGCTGGAAGAAGATGTCACCATCGAATTTTTGGCCGCTCCGATGGAGATCTACCAGAAGGGTGGCAAGGCAGTTGGAATGAAATGCCAGCGGATGCAGCTTGGCGAGCCGGACAGTTCGGGGCGGCGGCGGCCGGTTCCGATCGACGGTGATACTTTCGATCTGGAATTCACGACTTTGATCGCGGCCATCAGCCAGGAGCCGTCATTCAACGGTTTCGAACAGTTTATCGAAGGCAAGGACTGGATCAAAGCCGATGATAAGTTCAAAACCAAAATCGAAAAAGCCTGGTCGGGCGGTGATAATATCAACCTCGGATTGGTCATCGATGCCATTTATCATGGCCGAATCGCGGCCAAGGCCATTCATGAAAACCTTTCCGGCGAGTCACAGCAATGGGGCCCGGACCAGAGAGGTATTATCCGGTTCGACAAGATGATGTTGTCGTACTATGAAGAGAAGAAGCGGAACGAAATAGAATTGGTGGCTCCGGCCGAACGGCTGAAGCAGATCGACCTGGAGATCGGCAAAACTTTCTCTCAGGAGACTGCGATTGCCGAAGCGAAGCGGTGCATGAGCTGCGGGAAATGCTTCGATTGCGGGTCCTGTTGGAGCTATTGCCAGGACAATGCCGTTATCAAGCCGCTTATCAAAGGGCAGGAATACAAGTTTAAACTGGATTTCTGTAACGGGTGTAAGAAATGCGCCGAAAATTGCCCGTGCGGTTATATAGAAATGCACTAAAGAAACAATGAATTATAATACCAAAGTAATGGAGGTCGTGTAATGCCGATTTTTGAACATGGCGAAGTAAAAGTCCAGGTTGATGAAGACGGTTTCATGGAAGAACCGACTCAGTGGAACGAGGCAGTTGCGCTTGCCCTGGCTTCCACCGAAGGGGTTGATAACCTTACCGAGGAACACTGGAAACTGATCAATTACCTGAGAGAATACTACCAGAAATTCGGGATTGCTCCGATGATTCGGAAGCTGTGCAAAGAAACCGGATTTCCACTGAAAAAGGTATACGAGCTGTTCCCGTCGGGACCGGCCAAGGGGGCCTGTAAGGTCGCCGGGCTGGCCAAGCCGACCGGCTGCGTCTGATCGGGAAAAGCGGCGAATTGGCCGGAGAGGGACCCTAAAATCCTCTCCGGTTTTTTTATGAAATTCGGGTATACGGGGATTTATATTCCGCACTTCATTGGATATTAAACATTTATCGGACAGGCAGTTAAAATTTCAAAAAAGAAGCGTAAAAGCCCAAAAACTGGTTGACTATGGCGGAAAAATCCCTACCTTGTATCTTGTGAACAACTTCACAATCTTTGACGATATAAAGTAGTAGTTCACGAAAGGGGATTGGCGGACAATGAGCGAAGGCATTCTGGTCAAAAAGAGGGATATTATCTTAAAGAAGTGGGTGGATGCGATTTTCGCCTCCTATCCCCCGCAAAGTTCGGGATTCCTCAAGAATAATCATGATCCTTTCAATAATCCGGTAGGAACCACGGTGGTCGAGGAGACTGGAATCCTGTTCGACCAATTGGTCGGCGATATGGATGCCGAAGTCATCGCGAAAAGTCTCGACCGAATTATCAGAATTCGTGCGGTTCAGGAATTCACCCCGTCGGAGGCAGTCAATTTCATATTCAAGCTGAAGAAAATCCTGATGGAGGTATGCGGAGAAAGCAATTCAGAAACCTGCTCGGAAGAATTGCTGAACACATTCAGCCGTATCGATGACATCGGGATGACGGCCTTCGATATTCATTCGGAATGCCGCGAACGGATCAGCAGGATACGTGTCTCGGAAGCAAAGATGAGCGCCTTCATGAGGGGTGAGCGAATCCTGCGTCTGGACGAAGCCCGGCAGGGCGATAAAAATCTGAAAGAAAACGAAGAATAAAACATAGATTCAGGGAGTTGCATTTAAATGAAAGCCTTGTACGCCTTATTCACGGTTTTGGCACTGATCGGACTGGCGTATCTGGGGCTGAGCGCCGGATGGCAGTATTTATTCGGTATTATCATACCGTACATTGCCTTCGCCGCGTTTATCCTCGGGATAATATACCGGATATTCCGCTGGGCCAAATCACCGGTTCCATTCAATATTCCGACGACCTGCGGGCAGCAGAAGTCGCTTTCGTGGATTAAGACGAATCCGCTGGAAGCGCCGCATTCGACCTGGGCCCTACTGGGAAGAATGTTCCTGGAAATATTCTTTTTCCGTTCGCTGTTCCGCAACACCGAAATGAAACTGAAGCAGTTTCCGGAGGGTCCGCGCCTGGTGTACGGTTCGAACAAATGGCTCTGGATGGCCGCCATGCTGTTTCACTATTCGTTTCTGATAGTGGTATTCAGGCATCTGCGGTTTTTCATCGAGCCGGTTCCATTTTTCATTACCATGGCGGAAAGCCTGGACGGCCTGATGGAAGTCGGCGTTCCGGTATTTTATATGTCGACCATCGGACTTCTGGTGGGAGTATTTTATCTCTTCCTGCGGAGAGTGATAATCCCGCAGGTGAAATACATTTCGCTGGCGGCGGACTATTTTCCGCTCTTTTTGATTTTCGCAATCGGGACTACGGGTTTTCTCATGCGTTATACCTCTTCCCGGGTCGATATCGTGCAGGTGAAAGAGCTGGCCATGGGAATGGTCGGTCTCAGCCCGGTACTTCCGGAAGGAATCGGAACGATGTTCTATCTCCATCTTTTCCTGGTTAGCCTCCTTCTGATATATTTCCCGATGTCGAAGCTGATGCACATGGGAGGCATATTCCTGAGTCCTACCCGCAACATGAAAAACAACAGCCGCGAAGTCCGGCACGTTAATCCCTGGAATTACCCGGTCAAGACTCATACATATGAGGAATATGAAGATGAATTCCGGGATGTGATGCGCGAAGCGGGACTTCCGCTGGACAAGGAGGAATGACATGGCGGAAAAGAAAAAGCCTATATCGGAAATGTCGGCCATCGATCATAATCCTCCGGCCAAGGACTGGCTCGATCCCAAGATCGACTTCACCGCGAGAAAGGGAGCCTGGAATTACCCGGCGGTTCCGGCCAATGCCCAGTATGTCGGATTTCCGCATCCGCGGAAATGGTCGCCGGTAGACGAAGACTGGAAGCTACCGGAAAACTGGAAAGAAATAATTCTTAACGGGCTGAAAGAACGGCTCGACAAATACCGCTCATTCAAAATATTCATGGATATCTGCGTTCGCTGCGGAGCCTGCGCCGACAAGTGCCATTTTTATATCGGTTCGGGCGATCCCAAGAACATGCCGGTTTTGAGAGCGGAGTTGCTGCGGTCGATCTACCGCAATGACTTTACCACTGCGGGGAAAATCCTCGGTTCGGTAGCCGGAGGACGGGAATTGACGGTCGATGTTATAAAAGAATGGTTCTTTTATTTCTTCCAGTGCACGGAATGCCGGCGTTGTTCGGTTTTCTGCCCGTACGGAATCGACACCGCCGAAATCACCATGATGGGGCGGGAACTTTTGAACCTGCTGGGACTCAATATCGACTGGATTACCACCCCGGCGGCGAACTGCTTCCGGACCGGCAATCATCTCGGTATACAGCCGCACGGGTTCAAGGATAGTGTCGACTTCGCGATCGACGACCTCAAAGACATTACCGGAATCCTTGTTGACGCACCGGTTAATCGCAAGGGAGCGGAAGTGCTGTTCGTGGTACCGTCGGCGGATTATTTCGGCGATCCGCATTATTTCGGGTTCCTGGGGTACATTGCGCTGTTTCATGAAGTCGGGCTCGATTATACATTCAGCACCTATGCTTCGGAAGGCGGCAATTTCGGGTTGTTCCATTCCGCCGAGACCATGAAACGGCTTAACGCCAAAATTTACGCCGAAGCCAAACGGCTCGGGGTAAAGTGGATCCTCGGCGGAGAATGCGGTCATATGTGGCGCGTCCTGCACCAGTACATGGATACCATGAATGGTCCGGCCGATTTCCTCGAAGCTCCGGTCAGCCCGATCACGGGGACGAAATTCACCAATGCCGCATCGACCAAGATGGTGCATATTTGTGAATTCACCGCGGATTTGATCAAGCACAACAAGATCAAGCTGGATAAATCGCGGAATAATCAATGGAAGGTGACATTCCACGATTCCTGTAACCCGGCCCGGGCAATGGGATTGCTTGAGGAACCCCGGTACGTCATCAGGAATGCCTGCAATTATTTCTATGAAATGCCGGAAAACACCATTCGCGAGCAGACCTTCTGCTGCGGGAGCGGTTCCGGTATCGGAACGGATGAAAATCTGGAAATGCGTTTGCGCGGCGGGATGCCTCGCGCCAATGCCGCCAAGTACGTGCATGACAAGTACGGCGTTAATCTAATGGCCTGTATTTGCGCGATCGACAAGGCCACCCTCCCCCCGCTCATGGAATACTGGGAACCGGGAGTGCAAATAGGCAGCGTCCATGAGCTGGTCGGCAATGCCCTGGTGATGCAGGGAGAAAAGCCGGATCGAACCGATATGCGTAATGAGCCGTACCTGACCGAGGAACCCGCTAAAACCGAGGCTGAGGCCGGAAAGGAGGTAAAAGCCTGATGTATAATTCCGGAAAAATACTGCTCGGGATATTGATCTTCCTGGTGTTGTTTACCTCGCCTTTCTGGTACAGCATGGCAACGGGAAACTCCAAGTATTATCCCGATCCGGTCATCGCAACCAAAGGCATTCCGCAGCTCGATCAATGTGTCATGCCAGGAGCTTATATGCGGGAATCGCATATGATTCTGCTCGACGAATGGCGCGACGAAGTGGTGCGGAACGGCGACCGGCTTTACACGGCGGAGGACGGGCGGCAATTCATGAAGAGCCTGTCCAACACCTGCATGAAATGTCATTACAACAAAGTGGAATTTTGCGATAAATGTCACGATTACATGGCGGTAGGCCAGCCCGATTGCTGGAATTGCCATGTGGAGCCAAAACAGGAGGGGATATAATGGGAATCGACAGAAGAAAGTTTCTGACTCTGGCAGGAGTCAGCGCCCTGACTGTAATCGGGAATAAGGTATCGGGAGTGGTTCCGGGAGCGAACAGCGAGGACGTGATGTTCGTCCCGGACAAGCCGGCCCTGACCGGAAGCCGCTGGGCGATGGTATTCGATGCCAGGAAATGCCTCGAAGAAAAGAATTGCACCAAGTGCATCGAAGCCTGCCATAAGGTACACAACGTGCCGCAATTCGATAATCCGAAAGACGAAATCAAGTGGGTCTGGAAGGAGAATTTCGAAAATACCTTCCCGACCCAGGAATTCGAGAATGTCACCGAGCAATTGAAGGACAAGCCGTTTATTGTCATGTGCAACCATTGCGATAATCCTCCCTGTGTCAGGGTCTGCCCGACGCAGTCGACCTGGAAACGGGAGAAAGACGGAATCGTCATGATGGATATGCACCGCTGTATCGGCTGTCGTTACTGCGTTGCAGCCTGTCCGTACGGGTCGCGGAGTTTCAATTGGCGCGATCCGCGGCCGTTCATCAAAGAAACAAATCCCGAATTTCCGACCCGGACCCGCGGGGTCGTGGAGAAGTGCAATTTCTGCGCGGACCTTCTTGCAAAAGGAAAACTTCCGGCCTGCGTCACTGCCTGCGACAAGGGGGCACTGGTATTCGGAGATCTCGAAGATCCCGAATCGGAAGTGCGGAAATTGCTGAAGGACCGGTTCGCCATCCGGCGGAAACCGGCACTCGGAACCAACCCTCAAGTCTATTATCTGGTATGAGGTAAGTTATGATAGAAAAAGCACTGCATGGAGACAAGGGGTACTGGTCCTGGGTAACGTTTCTGATGGCTGTTATAGGCATCGGATTTCTGGCCTATATGCGCCAGCTGGAATACGGATTAACGACCACCGGCCTCAGCCGCGATGTCACCTGGGGATTTTACATCGCCCAGTTTACCTTTATGGTCGGTGTGGCGGCCTCGGCGGTCATGGTGGTATTGCCGTACTATTTGCATAATTACAAGGCATTCAGCAAGCTGACGATTCTCGGAGAATTCATTGCGATTCCGTCGGTGATTGTCTGTATGCTGTTCATTTTCGTCGATATGGGGCAGCCGTTCCGGGTGCTCAATGTCATGCTCCATCCGACCCCGAATTCCCTGATGTTCTGGGATATGACGGTGCTCGGCGGGTATCTGCTTCTGAACGTGGTAATCAGCCAGATTACCCTGGATGCCGAGCGGAAAGGAATCGCTCCGCCGAAATGGATCAAGCCGGTAATTTACCTGTCGATCCCCTGGGCGGTCAGTATCCACACTGTCACGGCGTTTCTCTATTCCGGTCTGGCTGCGCGATCGTTCTGGATGACGGCGGTCCTGGCTCCGCGATTCCTGGCTTCGGCCTTTTCGGCGGGTCCGGCGCTGTTGATTCTGTTGTTTTTCGTGATGCGGAAATTCACCAAGTTCGATGCCGGCAAGGAATCGGTTCAGAAGCTGGCGCTCATTGTAACCTATGCGATGGCGGTGAATGTCTTTTTAGTTCTGATGGAAGTATTTACGGCGGTTTACAGCAGCATTCCGGAACATATGCATCACCTGGAATATTTGTATCTTGGCATGGATGGACATACCCGGCTGGTTCCGTGGATGTGGGCTTCGTCAATACTGGCGATTATTTCGCTGGTATTGCTGATCGTCCCGAAATTCCGGAAAAGCGAGGGGATTCTTATCGTGGCCTGTATTGTCACAATCGGGTCGCTCTGGATCGACAAGGGGTTGGGAATGGTTATAGCCGGGTTTATTCCTTCGCCTTTGGGTGCAGTTACGGAATACTGGCCGACCTGGAATGAATTCGCCATTTCCATGGGAGTTTATGCCATCGGGGCGCTGATGGTCACGGTATTTTACAAGATGACCCTGACGGTCCGGCATCAGCTTTATACCGAAATCGACCGGGAGGTCCAAAAAACGGCGGCTTCGCGGGGTTGATTCGGGTTGGATTGACAAATTCTTTATTTTCCATATCTTATGGCCGGTTCAGAAATGAACCGGCTTTTTTATGGGCGGACTGCAGAAGGGTAATTTGAAATGAAAGTTGTGATTATAGGTGGAGTGGCGGCCGGACCTAAAACCGGAGCCGTTCTGGCGCGGAGAATGCCGGAGGCTGAAATTGTCCTTTTTCAGCGGGAAGCACAGATATCGTACGGAACCTGCGGGCTCCCTTACTTCGCATCCGGAGACATCACCAGTTTCAGCGAGTTAATAAATACGTCATACGGGACTCCCCGGGATACCGGTTTTTTTGCACGCACCAAGGGATTTTCGGTCAGGACTGAAACCGAAGTTGTCGGCATCGACCGGAAAGCCAAACAGGTCCGCGTGAAGGATTTGAAAAGCGGTGAGATTTTCGAGAAATCGTACGATAAACTGGTGATTGCCACCGGCGCCAATCCCATCAAACCGCCGTTCGAAGTTGCGGTATCGGACCGCATCAGGCCTTTTACCCGCCCAAATGATGCCATCAATTTTCGGAGGCTCGCCGAACAGGGGCAGATTGGCAAAGCGGTTATAATCGGAGGGGGATTCATCGGCTGTGAAGTGGCCGAGGCTGCCGGCGGACTTTGGGGAATCGAAACGGTTTTAATCGAAAAAGAAAAACAGCTTCTCCCCTATATCCTGGATCCGGAAATGTCGCGAATCTCGGAGAGGGAAATGGAACGGCAGGGAGTGGTTCTTCATCTGGGATTGACGGTACAAAAGGTCAATACCGGCGCCGACGGCGCGCCCATAGTACATTTTAACGGTGAGTCAATCGAAGCCGATTATGTGTTTCTTTGCCTGGGGGTTACTCCTGAGGTTTCATTAGCGAAAGACACGGGGCTTGAAATCGGCAGGACTGGCGGAATCAAGGTCGATTCACATATGCGGTCTTCCGATCCGGATATTTATGCCGGAGGAGACTGCGTCGAATCGTTCAATCTGGTTTCGAAGAAGCCGGTATATATCCCGATGGGGTCGCTGGCCAATCGGCATGGACGGGTGATCGCAGAACATATCGCGGGGATCGATGCGGAATTCAAGGGGGTAACCGGGGCCTTCCTGGTGAAGGTGTTTGACGAAAACGTCGGAGCGGTAGGACTGAGCGAAAACGCCGCAAAACGGGCAGGTATCGCTGCCGAAGCGGTCTGGGGGTCATTTCCCGATAAACCGGATTATTATCCCGAGGTAAAAACATTCTCACTGAAACTGGTATATGAAAAGAGCAGCCGAAGGCTGCTGGGACTTCAGGCGGTTGGATTAGGAGATGTGTTGCGGCGAATCGATGTCATGTCGGCATTGTTGTCTGAGGGAAAGCATATCGATGATCTATTCGATTTTGAACATGGCTACGCTCCCCCCTATTCCGAGGCGCTCGATCCGCTGCACCACCTTGCCGGAATCGCCAATGCGAAATCGAGAGGAATCGAATTCGTCGCACCAATTCCCAATGATGAAAATGTCATCTGGCTGGATGTCCGCGAACCTGAAGAGGCCGAAGGACTGCCATGGCCACGAACTACGATAAGTATCCCGCTAAACGACCTGAGAGAAAGGCTGCACGAGCTGAACAAATCGCAGCAGATAAATATAGTTTGCAGAAGAGGTCCCCGGTCGTACCAGGCCGCCGTAATTTTGAAACGGGCCGGATTCGATAAGGTGGCGGTGATCGGTGGAGGGACGCAGGCGTCTTTATCCTGATATTAGAAGCAACAAATGAGATAAATAAACGGAGAGAATAATGGCGAATGATTATATGCCGGTGGCGTTGTCGATGGCGGGCCGGACCTGTCTGGTGGTTGGAGGGGGCAAAATCGCGTTGAGGAAAGTCGAAATCCTTTTAAAGTACGACTGCAATATCACCGTGATTGCTCCGGAAGTCGACGACAAGATACAATATTTCGGCGACAGCAATAAGGTTACGTTGAAGAAAAGAGAATACAAATCGCCGGAAGCTTCGATGTTCAGCCTGGTTATTTCGGCCAGCAATGACGATGAAGTCAACAAGCTGGTGGCCAAAGACTGCGGCGAGGCCGATATTCCGGTCAACGTGGTGGACAATCCGCCATTATGTACGTTTATCTTTCCGGCCACCCTGTATCGCGACAGCCTGACCATTTCGGTTCTGTCCGACGGAAAGGCTCCGTTCTTTTCCAGCGGGGTACGCAAGATTCTGGAAGAATTATTCCCTGAGCACTGGAAAAAGCTGGCGAATATGGCGGCCGAATTTCGTAAAAAGGCTGTTGAAAAATATCCTCACGACCAGAAGAAACGTGAGGATTGTTTTGACCGCTTTCTGGCCGCAGACTGGAAAGAGATTATAAAGAAGAAGGAACCGGGCATCATAGAAAAGGAAATGGAAGCGCTGCTTCAATAGCATGAAGACCTTCAGAATCGGAACCCGCGGCAGCAAACTGGCTCTGGTCCAGACTGAGCACGTTATAGAACTGCTGAAGAAGAAATCTCCTTCGGTTAATTTGGAGCTGGTTATAATTAAAACCGAGGGGGATATCGACCAGAGCACTGCTCTGGAAAAAATCGGCGGAGTCGGGCTGTTCACCAAGCAAATCGAAAAAGCGCTGCTCGACAACGAAATCGATATTGCGGTGCATAGCGCCAAAGACCTGCCGTCGGTGATGACGGCCGGCCTCGCGATCGGTGCGGTTCCGGAACGGGAAGACAGCCGCGACGCCTGGTTGTCCCGCGAAGGGAAGCGAATTGACAAAATCGATCAAGGTGCGAAAGTCGGAACCTCTTCCCCGCGCCGAAGGGCACAATTATACCAGCTTCGTCCCGATCTGAAGGTGATGGATATCCGCGGTAATGTCGATACACGGCTGAGAAAACTGGAGGACGGCAAGTATGACGCTATCATGATGGCACTTGCCGGATTGAAGCGGCTCGGGTTGGAAAAGCGAGTTACGGAAATAATGCCTTTAAATAAAATGCTTCCGGCTCCCGGACAAGGGTTTTTGCTGGCACAGGTAAGAGCGGACGATAGGGACGCGGCCAAACTGACCGGAATAATCGATAATGCCGGTATCCGGCGTTGCCTGGAAATCGAACGGTTATTGTTAGCAGGATTAAACGCCGGGTGTTCGGCGGCGGTCGGAGGAATCGCGGAGGACAACGGCGACGACATAGTCCTCAATGCCGTGGTGCTGGACAAACTGGGAAAAAACAGATTATTTAGGACCAACCGGATTAAAAAGAACCAGGAGGATTCCGCCCTGGTCGATCCGGTGGTGAAGTACATGTTCGCTAACGGAGCCAAGAAACTGATTGATGATGCCGGAAAATAAACATACTGGAATAGTCTACCTGATCGGAGCCGGTCCCGGCGACCCGGGATTGATAACGGTCAAGGGACAGAGGCTTCTGGAAAGCTGCGACGTGGTCATTCACGACAATCTTGTCCCGGATGAACTGGTGGCCAACCTGGCTCCGTATGTTGTCAAGCACTATGTCGGCAAGAGAGCGGGAAAGCCGTGCATATCTCAGGAGTTGATAAACGAACTGATGGTACAGCATGCTCGGAAGGGCCAGAAAGTGGCACGACTGAAAGGGAGCGACCCGCTCATATTCGGACGGGGCGGCGAAGAAGCGAAGTTCCTGAACGAGCATAATATACCCTTCGAAATCGTACCGGGGGTGACTTCAGGAATCGCGGCGCCAGCTTATGCCGGGATTCCTCCGACCGACCGAAATCTCGCGTCGTATGTAATCCTGGTAACTGGACACAAGGCCCGGGAAAAGTTAAAATCGACCGTTCCCTGGGACTGGCTGGCGAAGGCGACCGGAGGAACCATTGTCATCTATATGGGGGTCAGGGAAATCGGCGCCATCGTGAAGAAACTCATTGCAGGCGGGATGAATCCCGACATCCCGGCGGCGGCGATTGAGCGAGGGACTTTCCCGACCCAGAAAGTTACCCGTTCGAAATTGAGCGAGCTTCCGGAAGCGGTTGAGCGTGAGAACATTCAGCCCCCGGCATTGTTTATTATAGGCGAGGTAATCGACCTGATGGATTATATTGCATGGTTCAAAGAGAAGCCGTTAATCGGCGTTCGCCTAATGGTTACCAGGGCTTCGGAACAGGCCAAGGAATTGTATCAGCAGTTAAGAGATTTGGGTGCCGAAGTGCAACCATACCCCACGATCGGCATTGCCGATCTGGAAGAACCGGAAGGCTGGGAGCAGTTTCGCAAAATCGAACGGAAGGATCGCTGGCTGTTATTCACCAGCGAGACCGGGGTCGAGCATTTCATTAATCAGTTTTACGAAAAAGTCGGCGATATCCGCCGGATGGGGGATTTCAAAATCGCGGCTATTGGCAAAGGGACGGCGGGGTATTTGAAAGAACGAGGCCTCTCCCCCGATTTCATCCCAGAAACATCCACCGGTGTCGATTTCGCGGAAGAGATGACGCATAAATTCGACTTATCGAATGCGGCGGTAGTAAGAATCAGAGGAACAATGGCTCCCGATGATATCGAAGAAAAGTTGAAGTCGGCCGGGGCCGATGTTGTACCGTTAACGGTTTACAAAACGTATCATCCCAAGTGGCCGGATGGATTCGTGGAGCGGCTGATGGAGCATCTTCCGGACGGTATCATGTTCACCAGCGGTTCGACGGTCGAAGGCTTATACCAGAATCTCTCAAAGGAAGATATCGAGAGGCTTGCATCTCATGCCGATATCTTTTCCATAGGTCCGGCGACCAGTAAAGTATTAAAGAAACATGGTATTGGTGTGACGGTTGAGGCCAATCCGCACAACCTTAGTGCCATGCTGGAGCAGATTGTAGTATATTATCAGGATAAAAAGCGAGGTTAAAATGGGTTTCCCGCAATCCCGTCCGCGACGCCTGAGAAAAACAGAGGCCTTTCGGCGTCTCGTCGCCGAAACCAAGTTGCATCCTTCGGATTTCATATATCCCCTGTTCGTTTCGGAGACTATCGATAAACCGACCCCAATTAAATCTATGCCGGGAGTCAGCAATCTTCCATTAAAGGAAGCTGTCAATGAGACTGAACGGGCATTCAAACTGGGAATCCCCGGTGTGATTCTATTCGGGACGCCATCGCATAAGGATGCGACCGGATCGGCCTCGCTGAAAAAAGACGGGATCATACAAAAAGCCATAAAGGCAATCAAGGATAAAAACTCCGATATCCTCGTCATCACCGATGTCTGCCTTTGCGAATATACCGACCATGGCCATTGCGGAATTATTCGCGGCAAAGATGTCGATAACGATGAAACGCTGAAGGTCCTGGCGGAACAGGCAGTCAGTCACGCCGAGGCCGGCGCGGATATGGTGGCGCCTTCGGATATGATGGACGGTCGGGTCGGAGCAATTCGGGCGGCGCTGGATCGAAAGGGGATGACCGACATTCCGATTATGGCTTATTCGGCCAAGTATTGTTCGGCTTTTTACGGGCCGTTTCGCGACGCGGTCGATTCCGCGCCAAGATTCGGGGACCGCAAAACCTACCAAATGGACCCTCCGAACAGCCGCGAGGCCATGAAAGAAATCGCTCTCGATATCGAAGAGGGCGCGGATATTGTCATGGTCAAGCCGGCGCTGGCCTATCTCGATATAATCGCTGAGGCCCGGGACAGTTTCGATGTTCCGATTGCGGCGTACAACGTTAGCGGGGAATATTCCATGGTAAAGATGGCAGGGGAGCAAAAACTGGCCGACCCCAAACGCCTGACCCTCGAGATTCTGACCTCAATTAAAAGGGCCGGCGCTGATATAATAATCAGTTATCATGCCCCGGAAGCGGCCGAGTGGCTGGGGTGAAATTCTATCCCGATGCGGGATAAGCGTTTTTTCCAATTGTTAAATTTTCCAACATTGTCCACTTTTGACTCAATATTCGACCCTGTCGGTCGATAATTCCTTAATAGAGCACCGCGCGGTTTCGAGGCGCGAAATACTTCGAAAAAGACATAGCCGTAAAACCTGTAGCGTATAGGGATCTGATATGGATACCCCCAATCCGTCCGAGTCCGAAAGAAGAAAATTACCTCGGAAAAAAGCCAGTTCCTATTTCGAAGTGCGTGTTCACGATACCAACGATTTAATCGGGATGCTGGTGGACTTGAATGTCCAAGGCCTCAGGGTTTATACCGAAAAGGAAATTGAGATAGGTCATTTTCAAAAGTTACGCATAAATCTACCCAAACCGGTCATGAATATGACCCAGATTGTCTTTGGAGCGGTCAGTAAGTGGTGCTGTGTGGCCGAGGAAGCGGGATGTCACCATGCCGGTTTTGAATTACGAAATCTTTCGCAGGTAGATCGGGAACTAATCGAAAAAGTAACGTCCAGCCGCAGTTTTGGCGAAATGAAAACAAAGACTGCCGGAATCGGCATATATAAGATATGAGTTGATTCTACCCATCCCCAATAAGTTCCGAAAGCCCCTTTCGTTGTCAGCCGTATTAAAGTCCTCCCCGTTCTCAGCGGGGAGGCGCTTCTATTTTAGGCAAGATTTTTTCAATACAGAGATAATAAAGTCCATTTAAGCCTTAATCTCCCCCCGATAATTCCGATATATTCTGCAAAGAGCACCGTGCCGAATCGAGGCATGAATATACTTTCGCGACCGGATCGGATCCGGATATTATTGGTATGAATAAAGAAGAATCAAAAAAGTCGGATATTATCAATCATTACGACCGGAGGCGGGAGCAGCGCAGCGAGGCTCAAGCCTATTTCGAGATTCGTGAGATTGGCGAAAACAATCTGCTCGGAATGCTCCTGGATCTGAATACTATCGGTTTAAGAGCCAAGTGCCGCAGGCTGGTCGAAATCGCTGAGGACCTTCGCCTGCAAATCAATTTATCCCGACCGATACTGGGCCGGGACCATATTGTTGTCGGAGCCATCTGCAAGTGGTGCCGGCCATTTGAGGAAACGGGCAGTTATCTGGCGGGATTCGAATTTCACGACCTGTCGAAAAGGGATCGGGAAAGAATAGAAATACTAATCAGCAGTTCGGCCTTCATAAAAATGAAGAATATGAAGGAAATCACGGTGCGCTAATTCCGGTCTGCCGACTCCGCTCTTAGCCGGGCTTCTTCCCTCATTCGATGCACATCCCGTTCGTAAGAATTTATATCTTCCAAATCACGGTACCATAACGGCGAGGCGTTGATATTATTGGCGCGGTTGTGGCGCAATACCTCTCCGGTGATTCCGGGAGGGTTCAGGCCGGAGGCAAAAAGGCTATAGAAGAGCGCCAGTGCCGCCAGGCCGATTATGAATCTGAAATATTTCATCTTCACATCCTATATCGCATGCGGAAACAGCACCATGAAGGCCAGCCAGGCGACCGCAATGGTTAAAATCAGGTTGAACGATTGCCCGACGACGTACAGGATCATCGGTTTGCCCCCCTCCATTTTGCTGGCCAGATCCTTGAAATTCGATTCGAGGCCGATTGAAACGAAGGCGAGGCAGAAGAACCAATTCTGGAGAATATGTGTAACGGGGTTGATAAATCGGTTCTCCACTTCGCTGAAGTCTCCGGGGGTCAGCGGCATGATCACGAAGGAAAAAAGCAGCGAGGCCGCCACGAAGCCGATAACGAATTTCGGGAAGCGGTACCAGATTTCCATGGCGCTGGCTTTGCGACCGGAATCGTTTTCGACCTTGGTCACCCAGTATATGGCTACGAAAAAGGCGACCAGCCCGATCAGGACGTTTTGAATCATTTTAACCACGGCGGCCACTTTCATGGCATCCGGCCCGAGCATGGAGCCTGCGGCCACTACAGCGCCGGTGGAGTCGATGGTCCCCCCCATCCAGGCGGCTCCGAGGATATGATTCATTCCCACCCATTTGATCGCCAGGGGCATGAAGAACATCATCAAGACTGTGAAGACAAGGGACAACCCTACCGCCAGGGTCAGGTCTTCCTTCTTCCCTCTGCATGCCGCGGCAGTGGCAATTGCGGCGGATACACCGCAAACCGAAGTTGCTGCGGAGACAATAATCGCAAGCTCTTTATTTTTCATCTTCAACTTGCGAATTGCAAACATATACATAAAAATAATAACCACGGGGGTAACGATCCATGCCACCATAAGGCCCGGGATACCGAGCGAGATGATTTTATTAAACAGGATTTCACAGCCCAGAAGAACCAGGCCGATTTTAATATACAATTCTGTTCTGGCACCGGCCAAAAGCCATTTGGGTGTTTTAAGGGTATTACTGATTAAAAGACCAATCAGCAAAGCCCAAAGGGCATAACTCAAGCCCCAATATTTGATTTCCGCCTGATTCGACATCCAGTAGGCAATAACACCTATGACGAAGACTCCACAGAAACCGACGATGTATTTTCCGATATTGGCAACCTTCATAAAGCCAATTGCGATTGAGGTTAGTACCGCCAGAGCGATCATCAGCGCAATCAGCGGGACGATAATATTGCCGGTGGTGACATCATCCTTGATTAGCAGGAAAGCATTGAGAGGATTGTCGGTCCAGCCGCCGACCTTGGGGACCTTGGGGACGATTTCCAGAAGCGCCCCGATAATAATTATAAAGCCGAGCCAGATGGCCCACCAGTCCTCTTCTTTCCAGAGAACACTAAATCCGCCTTTCATAGCTTTCATCTCCCTTTATTTGGAATATCGTATCTATTAAATAGATATCGAAAAAAACCATCCCGTCAATTAAAAACCCCCGTAAACGGGGGCTTAAAAGTCTTCTTTAGTTTCTCAGGCTCGCGCCTCTCGTCCGATCGACTTGGCATAAACCAGGGCGAGGGTGCGATAAATCATATGCGCGAATTTCGAATACGGCATATACCATAAAAGGAAAAATACCACAATAATATGAAGAAAATAGTTGGTATAGGCCAGCCAGGGAATTCCAGCGATACGGGTCAGCCAGGAGAGCATCCCGGTCAATCCCACAAAAAAGAGCATATAGAGGAAAAGATAATCGGCATATCCGTTGGCGCCGACTTCATCCCGATTGGTCCAGCGGCGGAAAATCAACATCCCTCCTCCGATAACCAGGGCCAGGCCGCTTAAGGCGCCGATAATTTTAATCGGGTTGGGCAGTTCAATCGGCAGCGAAAAGAGAGATGAAAATTGCTCCAGGCCCAAAAGATGCAAATAGTGCGGGGCAAAGATTAGGATAAAGACCGCCCCGGTAGTAATCATGGCTCCGATAAACCCGAAAAACAGGAGTAAATGGCCTACCATCCGGGGCTTATTGGTACCGCATTTATTGAAGCGGGAATGGCTGAAGATTTCGATGACGACCTTTATCAGAGCAGATACAAATGACAAATTGGTTTGGTGTTCGTTGGATTTCAGGGATTTCCAAAAACGAATAAACCCGATCGCAGCGAATAGGAATATCAGAATATTACCGGCTACGAACAGGGCATCGACAAAGCTATGCCGAAGGAAATAATCGAAATCGATATTGGAACTGGTCAAATAGAGGACCTCGCCATTCGGCCCGGTTGCGGGAAGAAAGAGAATGGCGCTCAGCATGATTAAAATCGGCAGAATGAGGAGAATCGGAAGGGCCTTAGGTGAAGCCAGGGCTTTTCCCATGAATGAAGGAAACGCGAAACTCTGATAAATATAGGTCCGGACGGCCGCAAGAACATCACCTGGCCGGGCTTTGCGAGGGCAGTGGGTGGAGCAATCGTTACACTGATAGCACATCCAGAGGTCGGGGTCTTTCATGAGCCGGTCTTTTTGTCCCCACGAGGCAAGGATCATCTCTTTGCGGGGGAACGGTCGGTCCTCAGGCGACAGGTTACAGACCACGGCGCAGGTGGCACACTGGTAGCATTTTTTAACGCTGTCTCCCCCCGCTTTTTTGACCGCTTTTATAAGCTCGAGATCCGGTTCTATGATTCGTCCATTGCCCATTGAAAGTCTCCTCCAAATCAAAAGGACTTATATCCGCTTTTCGGCCCCTCTAAATCTCCGCCTTAGAACATAATATCCGGAGGTCAAAATGGTGTCAAGCATTTTGTTACTTTTTTCACAAAGTATATCGGCAGAATGTGCCGAGAACAATAGTTTTCCGGGTCTTAAAGATGGCATTTTGGGACCAGTACGATATTTCTATCGGATATTTGGAGTTTTGGATCCTTGTGATAAAAATAGCAAACGGTTAAGGCTCGATATGATATTATGCGGTGAAAATCGAAAAATATGCTACTTATCTCATCCTTTATTGGCCGAATTTAAAATAGTTTTAAATTATTCCTTTAATTGTCCGATTTAAGAAATGCAGGGATTTTACAATATTAAGTCAAATAAACCTTTCCATATGGGGCTCAAATGGGAATCAGGCAGGGAATCCATAACTGGCTAAAATTTAAGGATTTTAATCAGGTTTTCCTTTGGTTTTTGCGGCCGAATTTCGATAAAAAGCGCTTTTTCCGCTTGACAATGCTTGTGAAAAAAGTTACATTCTTAGCTGCTATACTCTAACAAAGTCTGGCTGACAAAGGACAAATTGGCGGGCATGAACAAGATAATTTGTGAAAAAAGTCACATATCGATAATCGTGCACAATTTTAATCTTAAACATCTCATAAATTGCAGGATGGTATTATGAGTAAATCCAAACTGATCTCGCCGCATGGCAGCAGTGAGTTGAAAATTCTCCTTCTGGAAGGGAAGGCACGTGAAGAGGAATTGAAAAAGGCCAAGACTCTTCCTCAGATTGTAATGTCATCGCGTGAAACCGGGGACCTTATCATGCTCGGTATCGGCGGTTTTACCCCGCTGACCGGGTTCATGGGACAAGCGGATTGGAAAGGTGTCTGCCAGAACATGAAACTTTCCAACGGGACTTTCTGGCCGATTCCGGTCACCCTTTCGCATGGTGAAAAAGTGACTCCAGGGACTGAATTCTGTCTGATTTCCGGAGAAACCAAGGAAATTATGGGGACCATGAAGGTCACCGAGTGCTACAAAATCGACAAAGAATTCGAATGCAAGCACGTTTACACCACCAACGATAAGGAGCATCCGGGAGTCAAGATGGTGATGGAGCAGAAGGAATTCAACCTGGCCGGTCCGGTCAAGGTTCTTTCCGAAAGCTACTTCCCCAAGGAATTCGCGGGCATTTATCAGCGCCCGGCCGAAAGCCGCAAAATTTTCGAGGAAAAGGGCTGGAAAACCATCGCGGCGCTGCAGCTTCGTAACCCGATGCACCGTTCGCACGAATACCTGGCCAAGATTGCGGTCGAGGTTTCGGACGGATTGTACATTCACCAGCTGGTGGGCAAGCTGAAACCGGGCGACATACCGGCGGACGTTCGTGTCAAGTGTATTGACACCCTGGTTGAAGGGTACTTCGACAAGAGCCGTGTCGTAACGGGCGGATATCCTTTGGATATGCGTTATGCCGGACCGCGTGAAGGCCTTCTGCACGCTTTGTTCCGCCAGAATTTCGGCTGCACGCATATGATTATCGGCCGCGACCATGCCGGCGTGGGCGATTATTATGGCCCGTTCGACGCCCAGGAAATATTTTTTAAACTCTGGGACGGCGCTCTGGAATGTAAGATGCTTCCGATCGACTGGACGTTCTGGTGCTTCAAATGCGGCGGCATGGCTTCCATGAAAACCTGCCCGCACGGCAAAGAAGACCGCCTCTTCCTTTCGGGAACCGCTCTTCGCAAAGCACTTTCCGAGAACGGAGAAGTCCCGGCAGAATTCAGCCGTCCGGAGGTTCTGGCGATTCTCCGTGAGTATTACAGCTCGATTGACTCCAAGGACAAAGTAGAAGTTAAGATGCACGGTCATGCGACCGGTGATGCCGAAAAGAAACTGAAGAAATAAATCGATGGGTAGAAACCTATAGTTAACACACTATCAGGAGGATTTAATGCCTAGTTTTGTGAACCCTGAAAAATGCGATGGGTGCAAGGCGCTCGACAAGACCGCTTGCCAGTATGTTTGCCCCAACGATCTGATGGTTCTCGATAAGGGCAAGATGAAAGCCTACAATCGTGAACCGGAGATGTGCTGGGAATGTTACAGCTGCGTCAAGATTTGTCCGGTGCAGGCGGTTGAAGTTCGCGGCTACGCGGATTTCGTCCCCATGGGCGCTGCGGTCACCCCGATGCGGAGTTCGGATTCCATTATGTGGACCGTCAAATTCCGTAACGGCATGCTGAAACGCTTCAAATTCCCGATCCGCACCACTCCGGAAGGTCAGGCCAAGCCGAACGGCGGTTTTGCCACCGCTCATGGCGACCTGAAATCCCAGACCCTGGCGCAGGAACCGGAAGCTCTCAGATTAAAAGAAGTTTACACCATCAAGTAGGACCGGAGGTAGTGATTAATGGCACAGAAGTTTGAAACTGTCGAAGTCACCACTGACCTTTTGATCCTTGGTGGTGGCATGGCCGCATGTGGAGCTGCTGTTGAAGCATCCTACTGGGCCAAGAAGAACAATCTTAAAGTGACCGTGGTCGATAAGGCCGCCATGGACCGTTCCGGCGCCGTGGCCATGGGTCTTTCCGCAATCAACCAGTACGTCGGTCTTACCGACGGCAAGAACACCGTTAAGGACTATGTCGACTATGTTCGCATGGACCTGATGGGTATCGTTCGTGAAGACCTGGTTGCCAGCATCGCTCGCCACGTCGACTCGACCGTGCACCTTTTCGAAAAATGGGGTCTCCCCATCTGGAAAGATGCCAACGGCGGTTATGTCCATGAAGGACGCTGGCAGTTGATGATCAACGGTGAATCGTACAAGGTAATCGTAGCCGAAGCGGCCAAGAACGCTCTTGCCGAAGCCGGCGGCGAATACTTTGAACGCGTCTTTATCACCGAGCCGATTCTTGACGGCGACCGCATTGCCGGCGCGATCGGTTTCAGTGTTCGCGAAAACAAGTTTTACGTCTTTAAAGCCAAGGCCGTGATTTGCTCCATGGGCGGTGCGGTTCACGTCTTTAAGCCGCGCAGCACCGGCGAAGGCCTCGGCCGCGCCTGGTATCCGCCGTGGAACTCCGGTTCCTCAGCGTACTTCACTCTCAAGGCCGGCGCTGAAATGACTTCCCAGGAAGTTCGTTTCATCCCGGTTCGTTTCAAGGACGCTTATGGTCCGGTCGGCGCCTGGTTCCTGCTGTTCAAGTCCCGCGCCACCAACGCCATGGGCGGAAACTACATGGTGGAACGCACCGATGAACTCGAACGCTGGAAGCCGTACGGCATGGTGAAACCGATTCCGGCTAATCTTCGTAACTGGCTCGGTATGCTTGATATCATGGAAGGCAAAGGCCCCATCTTCATGCGCACCGAAGAAGCGATCAAAGCCATCGCCGAAAAGGCCGGAGACGAAAAAGAATTCAAGAAGAAAATGAAAGAACTCGAAGCGGAAGCCTGGGAAGACTTCCTTGACATGACCATCTCGCAGGCCATTCTCTGGGCCGCTTCGAACGTCGAACCGGAAAAGAGATCATCCGAAATCGCCGCCGCCGAGCCGTACTTCATCGGTTCGCACTCCGGCGCCTCCGGTGCCTGGGTTTCCGGTCCGGAAGACCTTCAGTCTGCCGAGACCAAGAAGGAATACTTCTGGGGTTACACCCACATGTCGACCGTCAGCGGGCTCTTCTGCGCCGGCGACGCCTCTGGCGCCTCCTCGCACAAGTTCTCCTCCGGTTCACATGCGGAAGGCCGCATTGTCGGTAAGGCTGCCATCAAGTACATCGTCGAAAACAACAGCCAGCCGAAAGTCGATAAGGGCAAGGTTGAAGAGCTGCGCAAGCGCCTCTTCCAGCCGATGGATATCTGGGAGCAGTTCTCCGGCAAGACTACCGATCCCGATATCAACCCGAACTACATTCGTCCCAAGATGTTCATGTTCCGTCTCCAAAAGATCATGGACGAATACGTCGGCGGCGTTTCGGCCAGCTTCACCACCAACAAGGCCATGCTTGAAAGAGCTCTGGAACTGCTTGGTATGCTGAAGGAAGACTCCATGAGTCTGGCTGCCGAAGACCTTCATGAACTGATGCGTTGCTGGGAAAACATCCAGCGTATGTGGCAGGCCGAGGCCCATGCCAGAACCATTCTCTTCCGCGAGGAAACCCGTTGGCCGGGATACTATCGCCGCGCCGATTTCCCGACCATGGATGAGAAGAACTGGCATTGCTTCGCCAACTGTCGCTGGAACCCCGACAAGAACGAATGGGAAATGATCAAGCGCCCGATGCTCCATGTCTATCCCAAGGCACTGGAACACGAACTGCTTGGCGGCTAGCAGCCCAATCGTTTAAGGTAATACGACACCTTCGATTACGCATAAAAGATCCTCCGGGCTTCTCGCAGGCCCGGAGGATTTTTACTCTTAAAAGGTTGACTTGGCGGACTTTGGAAGTATAATTAGGCGAAATGAACAAAGATTGAATGAGTAGATTATAAATGCCTGAAGACAAGACCGTTTGTCCGCACTGCGGACACAAAATGAATAAATGGGAGAATCCCGAAAATTCTTCCTGGGGGATGGGGTATCAACTGGTTTGCTTCAACGACGAATGCCCCTACTATGTGAAAGGCTGGGAATGGATGCGGACGCAGTTCCGTCAGAATGCATCCTATCGTTATCGTTATAATCCGCAAAACGATGAGTACGGGCCGCTGCCGGTATGGTCGGCGGAAGCTTTGAAAAGCGGCATCATCGAAGACGAAAAGGAATAGCCATGGCATCGGAAGAACAAACCCCCATGAAAGAGATCGAAAAACTCAAGAAGACCATTCTTGAGGAATATCCCCGCCTTTCGGAAGAAAGCCGTTTTCAATTCAAGTGTCACCCCGGAGTACCGTGTTTCAACGATTGCTGCCGGGACGTGAATATTTTCCTGACTCCGTACGATATTATTCGTTTGAAAAACCGGTTGGGAATATCTTCTGCGGAATTCCTTAGTAAGTACACCATTTCGCCATTCGATGAAAACCTGAAATACCCCGTGGTTCTTTTGAAAATGGATGAGAACGAGAAGAAGAACTGCCCATTTGTCACCGACAAGGGCTGCAGCGTTTACGAGGATCGTCCGTGGTCATGCCGAATGTACCCGCTGGGCCTGGCCTCTCCGAAGGACAGCGGCGAAACCGGCAATGGTGAGTTTTTCTTTCTTCTTCAGGAAGCGGTTTGCCAGGGTTTCAAGGAACATCGTGAAATTACGGTGGCGGATTGGATCAAAGATCAGGGGATCGAAGAATACAACCGGATGGGAGAATATTTTAAAGATATCACTCTGAATGAGTTTTTCACCGGGGGGGGCAATCTCGCTCCCGAAAAAATCGAAATGTTTTTCATGGCCTGTTATAATATCGATAGCTTCAGGAATTTCGTCTTCAACAGCACTTTCCTGAAAAAATTCGATGTCGATGAAGCCACCGTGGCACAAATTAAGGCGGACGATATAGAAATGATGAAATTCGCCTTTAACTGGCTGAGGTTTGCATTGTTCGGTGAGGCGACTATGAAAATCAGACGGGATGTCATGGACAAAAAGAAAGGCGAACTCGAGGCCAAAGGCAAACTGAAAAACAACGGTAATAAATAATCCAAAGCCCGGAAAAAACCGGGCTTTTTTATATTAATCTAATCAGCTCTTCCCGGCGCATCTCCCCCGAATCGAAATCATAATATGTGAATAACTTTTTATTCATGGCTGCCGAATTCCTGATTTCTTCGGGAATAGACAGATTCAGGGCCTTGCTTAAGATTATGGCATTCCCGGCAATACTCGTGTTTTCATGACCGATAGAATCGATTATTATTTTTTCGAAAGAGCGGTAGTGCGCCAATAGCTCATCCGGAAGGGTCCGTTTGTTTATCAAGCGCGTCATCCCCCATCGGGTTCCGGCTTCGAATGGTTCTTCAATCAGAAAAGAAGCCAGTATCAAGGCGAAATCTTTTTGAAACGGTTCGACATTGGCGATAATTTCTGCGATCGCTTCGGGGGCGCGCCAGCAGAGAGCACCGGATTCGTCGTTCATCATCCAGAGGAATTTCTGAATTTGCTTGCGGATCTTTTCAATATCTCTTTCGGCAATATCGGGGGCAATGTTGCCGAAGGCCTCGATGGTCCGCCAGACAATCAACTCATCTTCATCGAACAAAAGCGAGGCAAGAACCCGCATGGCGTTTCGTTCTTTTAAGGCCCATTTCAAAAGCGCGGCTGAATTTCTATCCTCCAGTATTTTTCGAAGTTCCAGTTTTTTTGAGTTGTGGGAGGATCCCGCGCTGTTATTTGCGGGATTGTTCATTCATCTATCCCATAATAATTGACAACTATCGTATAAGGCATATATTGAGGTAACCTTTCATTACGCCGATACTTAAAGTACTACTTAATTTGGGAATTACCGAATAAAGGCGACCACAGCAAATACTTTCCGGGGATGAAGAAATCATGAGAAAAATTATCACGGCAATATTGTCGCTGGTTTTGATTTTATCCGCCATTTTTTGGGCGAAAATAAGGCCAATTCAGCCGATTGTCAACTATTCCTACGCGGAGCAAACCTATAATATATTGTCCAGGGGAAAAGTCCCGAAAGCGAAGCAACGTCCCAGCGACTGGTTTACGATGCAGCGGGCCTGGCCCGGCGGGGCCATACCGGAAGGCAAGCAGCGGACCGCCATAAACGCCGCAAAAGGTATGAGAGCGGCCGTGGAAAAGAAAAACGAGCGGGTTCCGACCTGGACACAGGCGGGTCCGACCAATATTCCCGGGCGAATCACCGATATTGCGGTTCATCCCGATTTCCCGAATACCATTTATGCCGGCTCGGCGGCCGGGGGAGTTTTCAAATCCACCGACCTCGGTGTCAACTGGGCCCCTATTTTCGACGATGAAGGGACCCCTTCGATTGGGGCAATCGCGATTCATCCGGTGAATCCTGATATCCTCTATGTAGGAACAGGCGAGGCGAATGCTTCGAGCGATTCCTATGAAGGAACGGGGATTTATAAGAGCATTGACGCCGGAACAAGCTGGCAGTTCGTGGGGCTCCCCAACAGTTATCATATCGGGAGGATCGTGGTCGATCCTTTACGGCCGGAAACACTTTATGTGGCGGTGGCCGGGAAACATTTCGGGGCTATAAACCCGGAACGGGGTTTGTATCGTTCGCAGGATGGAGGGAATTCCTGGGAGCAGCTTCTTTATGTTTCCGATTCTACCAGCTGTATCGATGTCGCGCTGCATCCTTCGACCGGCGTCGTTTTCGCGGCCATGTGGGAAAAGGTGCGCTATCAGGGGGATCATACCCGGCTGGCGGGGATAACTTCGGCACTCTTCCGCTCCCCCGATTTCGGCTCAACCTGGGTCAGGCTGGGATCGCCTAACGGACTGCCCGGAATTCCAGAAGTCCTGGGCCGGATTGGAGTTACGGTCGACCCGGAGTCGAATACGGTTTATGCGTCATTCAACCGCTATCCCAGCTATGACAACCGGGGTATCTTTAAAAGCACCGATTTGGGGCTAAACTGGACCGAAGTGACCGGTAGTATGCCGAATCCATACAGCTCATTCGGCTGGTATTTCGGACAGATCCGGGTGGCGCCGGGTAATCCTGACGTGTGTTTCGTTCTGGGGGTACAAATGTACCGCACCATCAACGGCGGCGCGAACTGGCTCCAGGTGGCCAACGGCATCCATGTCGATCATCATGCCATGTTCATCGATCCCAATGACATCAACCATGTCTATGTCGGGAACGACGGCGGGGCGGCGTACAGTACCGATCTTGGTATTAACTACACCCAATTCGCCAATATGCCGAATACCCAGTTTTATGCCATAACTCTCGATTATAACAACCCCTACCGACTTTACGGAGGCACTCAGGATAATGGCTCCTTGAGGACATTCGATGGCGACATCGACGATTATTATCGTTTCCTTGGCGGCGACGGGTTCTATTGTGTCGTCGATTACACCGACCCGGATGTTTTCTACGCGGAATATCAGTACGGGAATCTTTATAAATTCGATCATGGTTCTATCGATTTCGCGCTGAACGGTATGGACTACAGCAATGAGCGTCACAATTGGTGTACTCCGGTCGTGATGGATCCCAACAATCATAATGTATTGTACTATGGATCGAATATCCTCTATAAAACGACCAACGGCGCCCTTTTGTGGAATGATATCAGCGGGGACCTGACCGGAGGGCCGTATCCAAATTACCCCTCTTTCGGGACGATAACGACTATTGCAGTGGCGAAAACCGATGGTAATGTAATTTATGTCGGTACCGATGACGGATATGTTCAGGTCACCACCAACGGGGGCGGAAACTGGGCCGATGTCAGCTCATCTTTCCCCGACCGCTGGGTCACCCGGGTGGCGGTAGATCCCACCGACGAATCAGTAGCTTACGTGACCTTATCCGGATATCGCTATAACGACTATGTCCCGCATATTCTCCGGACCGATGATTTCGGCCAGACCTGGAACGATATCAGCGGAGATTTGCCCGATGTCCCGGTGAACGATATCAAAATTGACCATTACAATTCAAATGTTCTCTATATTGCGACCGATGTCGGAGTATTCATCACCGAAAACCTCGGAGTGAATTGGGAGCCGCTCGGGACCGGTATGCCGATTACCACGGTTCATGATCTGGCCTATCATCCGACCGCGCGGATACTGGCGGCAGGAACGCATGGTCGATCAATTTTCGTGACTACGGTCGATTGTGCCGATCCGAATGACGGAGACGGCGACGGTATCGGAGACGCCTGCGACAATTGTGTCGGGACATTCAACCCGGATCAAGGAGATGCGGACGGCGATCTTATCGGCGACGCCTGCGATGATTGTACCGATACCGACGGCGATGGATTAGGAAATCCCGGTTTTGCAGCAAATATTTGTGATGATGATAACTGCCCGGACAGGTTCAATCCGGACCAGGCCGATACGGATAACGATGGAGCCGGAAACGTTTGCGATAATTGCATCAGCATCAAGAACCCGACTCAGACCGACGACGACGGGGATGGATGGGGTAATGCCTGCGATAACTGCATGTTCATTGCCAATCTGGAACAGGAGGATTTTGACGGGGACGGAGTCGGAGATTCCTGTGATAATTGCATTGAAGTCTACAATCCGAACCAGGAGGATATGGATAGCGATGGAATCGGGGATTTGTGCGATTTCCTATGCGGAGACGTCACCGGTGACGGAGCGATTAATATCCTCGATATCGTCTTTCTGGTGAATTATAAGTTCAAGGGGGGGCCGGCACCGGCCTATCTCGAATCGGCCGATGTTAACAATGACGGTGACGCCAATATTCTCGATATCGTGTACCTGGTGAATTACAAATTCAAGGGTGGCCCCGATCCGAATTGTCCGTGATAATGCACGGATTATGCTTGATATGAATATTCTGAATTCGTTTAAAATAGCAATCGGTCTGATACCGATGGTATTCCTGTTCTTTTTCGCATCCGCATACGGACAAGGAAGCATTTTCGGAGAAGTTCAGAATTCTTCGGGAGGGAATCCCGATATTGGAGCCTTCTCTTTTTATGGATTCATCAATAATGGCGACGGAGAAATCAGGATAGAAAAATGTGTCGGGGCGGGGTACGATAACAATAACTGGTATGACGATTTTCAGAACTACCTTGGCGAAGCGGTTGGTCTTCCCTACCGATATTCCTTTTATGATTCTGATATAAATCAGGGAAATAATCTGGAGAGTGCTATACCCGTCAATTCTTTTCAGCGGGAAGATATCCTAATGAACACCGTTAGCTGGCCAGAAACGCCGCAATGGGTTATGGCCGATCTCAACAGCGGCTCGCAACTGACGCTGATTTGGGACTATGTACCGGGGCAGGAATATCACATCTATCGCAGGTCGGGAGAATCGGACGGATCGTTTTTCAGAATTGACAATCCAGGTACGAATTACCTCGACGGCGGGGTCGCCGACAGTGTCTATGTTGATGCCGATGCCTCGTATGGCGATTTGTACGATTATGTAATTGTCCCGGAATCAGGTTCCGAACTCGGACCGCACAGCGCCGTTTACAATTTCCGTGCCGTGGAATTCACCTGTGGTGACGTCAATAATGACATCTTCGTTAACGTTATCGATATACTCGGGTTAATCGGCTACAAATATAAAGACTATCCTCCGCCGGAAAACGTCGCGGCCGGAGACGCCGACGGAAACGGGCTGGTAAATGTCTTAGACATAATGGCAATGATTAGTTACAAGTATAAAAACGGTCCGGAACCGCTTTGCCCGCTCCATATTGATCTTTAGGCGCTAAACGGTTTCCATTTCTCATCCGATGGGCGCGGCGTTGCCAAGCTGACAACAATAAGCAGCAAAAGAGACGTCCCAAGCGCGGGATAAATCGTAGCCAATCCAAAGGGCTGCCCGGCGATTTCCCAGATCAAAGTCATGAGCATCCCCCCGGCAATACCTGATACCCCTCCCGCGGCGGTGGCACGTTTCCAGAAGAATGCGGCCATGACGGCCGGAGTCAATCCCACGCCGTACATGGTGTAGGCATACAGGGCCATTTCAAGGACCTTGCTGAAAAACTGTATCTGCAAGTATGCAATAATGCCGAGAACAACAACCGCCAATCGGGAATATAGAATCATCTTCTTCTGGGTGACATCGGGATTGATGAACCTCTGATAAATATCACGCATGAAGTTCGTGGCCGGAACCAGAAGAAATGAATCGGCCGTAGATACGATTACGGCGACAACGGCCGCGAGAGTCAGGCATCCCACGACTACCGGAAGACCATTCTGGACGGAATGCAATATTACCATTTCGGAACCGATGTCGGTGAAGAGGGTACTCCCGATAATGGCAATTACCACTATCAGAGTCTCGATGAAGACCGTCCCGATTATCCACCCTATAACCGATTTCTTCGCCGTTTTCTCATCTTTGGCGGAAAAGAATCGCTGATACATGCCGGATTCTCCAAGCAGCAAGAGCATCGTTGGCAAAGCATAAGCCAGGGCATCGATAATAGACAGATCTCCCATAGGACTAAGTTTGACTGGCGGTAAAGCCGCCGTCATTTGACTCCACCCCCCTGCCTTATCAAGCAAAAAGGGAAAAGCTATTATCAGACCAATTGTCATGACTACACCGTTTACGACATCGGTATAGGCTACAGAAATCATCCCCGCCAGAACGGTATAACCGATGACGAACAGCGCGGTAATCATCATTCCTTCTTTCATAGGGATGCCTGCAATCATATTAAGGACCATCCCCCCTGCGCGGAATTGGTAGCTGACTATCGCGGTGTAGGCGATTATGGTAACAATCGTGCCGAGAACCCGCGCTGTGGCGTTATAGCGGACTTCAAGGATATCGGGAACGGTATACTGCCCGAACCGGCGGACTCGTCCCGCAATCAGGTATAATATTATCAGGGCGACCCAGACGCCGGCATCGAACCAGAGCGCCGAAAATCCTTTATCATAGGCCAGCCCGGCGCTGGCGATAATCGATCCGGAACCGATCCAGGTAGCCAGAAGGGTACCAACCAGGACTTTCGTCGACAGCCGCCTTCCGGCGACCATGAAATCGTCCTGTGACTTGACCGCTCGGCTGCGCCACGCCCCGACAACGATAAGAATTACTAAATAAATTATGACGGAAACGAAATAGACCATGAAAGAATTAATTAAGGATTATTTCCACTGTCAACATAAACAATAAAGGGGTCCCGATTCCTTCGGGACCCCTTGTCGCGGTTTTAAAAAGGGCTTACCCCTTTTTATTTGAGCAAGACTATTTTCTTGGTTGCCGTTTTTCCTTCGGCCTGGGCCCTGATGAAGTAGACTCCGGTCGGCATTCCTTCGGCCTCCCAGATTACCTTCACCTTGCCGCTTTCGCTATTTCCCTTAAATCCTGCCACCTTTTGACCATTAATATTTATGATATCAATCGTCCAGGCAGTCGCGGCCGGAAGGGCCATTTCAATCGTAGTGCTGGGATTGAACGGATTGGGATAGCTGATTAGAGCGAAATCCGACGGCAGGTTGCCAATTTTGAAATTACTTCCGGAATAATCCGCGGCTTCGATTGAAAGAATCTCCCCGGAGGTTTCCAGGAATTCTCCGGTGAATGAAGCGCCCAAATCAAAGCTATAGATGATGACATGGGTCTTATCATCGTAGTATCCGACTTTCATAGCCATGTTGTCGGCATCCCGACCGAGAGAAACTTCCGCGCGCCCTTTAAGAATAATATAGGCACCGCCAATTACGGCGTCGGTCGCGATCACGCCATCGACACTCCGGAAATCGGCCGTATGAGCATTCGGAGTTAACTTCTCGTGCGGGAGAGCATCTCCGGTTATGACGCGGACAAGGTAAACCAGATCCGCGACCGATAGTGCGATACCGTCGGCGTTGACATCCGAAGCCGCCTTTTGACCGTCAAGATTAATGGTAAATGCCGGCATACCGAAGACGAAGTAATTAGTAAAGACCACGGCGTCGGCGATTTCATTCGGAATACCGTTCAGGTTGATGTCGCCCCGATCGTCGATCGAATCGGCGCATATCACATCGATACCGCCGTTAACGAAATCGATACAGCGAATCGCCGATGGTTTATTCGGATCGGTGTTCAGGCAGGCATCCGGGGCCCCGATATGCTCGATTCGTCCGGATTCCGGGAATCCGGCATCATCGAATTCATCCCAAACGGTTACCCCCTCGAAGCTGTAAATGGCACGATCGATAAAGAGGGTATCGCCGGAAACGCTGGAAATCGAATTATCTCCGCAATCGGTCCAGTAGAATTGAATGGGCACATACTGACATTCGTAGGTTCGGTTATCGGAGACATAGAAATTAAGGTCGAACAAGCCATACTCCCCGCCGTCGGGAGGCTGGTAGCAAAACGGATGATCCGGACCATTGTTATAATCCGCCAGAGCGAATACCCGAACCGGTCCGAGGGGACAGTCGCCGCAGGCACCCGGAGCGTTTTCATAGCTGAAATATTCCCAATCACAGGATATCAGCATTCCGGTCGGCGAAGCGCCGAGGAAGGACAGGACCGAGGCATCATAATGAATCAGGAAATCGAATCCGCCCATTGCATATTGAGCATTCGCGATTGTTACATGAACGGTTTGCGTATACCCTTGCAGGACTTTTTCCACCTTCTCAATTTTGACAATAGGGCAATCCGAAACCAGGGTCACATTTACGATGGTTTCACAGGTAGTTTCGGCGCCGCAATCATCGGTCGCCGTAACGGTAATGACATTGGCACCCTCCTGAGGCGTAAAGCAAATCATGCCGCCATTATTGGTGCCTCCGGTGATCACGCAGGTGGCGAGATCATCATCGGGATCGCTGCATCCGAACGGTCCGATACAGATTTCGCTTAAATCAAAGACATAAAGGCTGGTATCGTTGACGCAGTTAACCACCGGCGGGCTGTTGAGAATGACATTGACATCGACAGTCGCGGATGCGTTGGCATCGCAATCGTCCGTGGCGGTAAGGGTGATGGAATTCATCCCCGCTACCGGCGTGAAGGTAACGCTGTTTCCGTTGAGGGTCCCTTTATCGACTTCGCAGGAAGTAAGGTTGCCGTCAGGATCGGAACATGAGAAACCATTCAGGGTTATCGGAGAGAGACCGCAAACGGAAAACTCCTGATCGGCCGGGACCTGCGCCGTCGGCGGGTTATTCACCGAAACCGTAATAATCACGGTGCACATATCGGTGGCGCCGCAGGCGTCAGTGGCTGTCAGGGTAATTATATTTTGACCGGCAACCGGAGTGAAAGTAACACTGGTGCCGTTCAGGGTTCCGTTATTAACCGTGCAGGAAGTCAGATTGCCGTCTGGATCGGAACATATGAATCCATCCAGAGTCACCGGTTCCAGACTGCAGACTTCAAAGGACTGATTGCCCGGACAGGTCGCGGTCGGAGGATTGTTAAGCGACACGGTAACGGTAGTCTGACAGGAAGCGGTCAGGCCGCAGGCATCTTCGGCGGTAAGCGTGATTACATTGGCGCCAGCCACCGGAGTGAAAGTCACGCTGGAACCGTTCAGGGTACCGTTATCGACACTGCACGAAATCAGGTTGCCATCATTGTCGTTACACGCGAATCCATTCAGTGTAATCGGTGACAAATCGCAAACGGCCAAGCTCTGATTTCCGGGACAGGCCGTGGTCGGAGCGCTGTTAAGTGTCACCGTAATATTGGTAACACACGACGCCTGGTTTCCGCAGTCGTCCACCGCAGTTAAAATAATCGTATTGACACCTGCCACCGGAGTAAAGGTGACACTGGTGCCATTAAGTGCCCCGTTATCGACACTGCAACTGACCAGCATACCTTCGGGATCGGAGCAGCTGAATCCGTTAATGGTAATCGGATCGAGATTACAGACGAACAGGCTCTGATCGCCGGGGCAGGTCGCCGTCGGCGACAGGTTGGCATCGATAGTTATGGTGGTAACGCAGGTGGCGGTTTCGCCGCAATCGTCGGTGGCCGTCAAGGTAATCGTATTGGTTCCCTGGACCGGTGTGAAGGTGACGCTGGTACCCGAAAGGGTTCCGTTATCTACCGCACATGTCGCGAGGTTGCCATCGGCGTCATTGCAAACGAATCCGTCAATCGTAATAGGATCAAGATTACAGACATTGAAGCTCTGGTCGCCGGGACAGGCAGCAGTCGGAGGAACATTCACGGTCACGTTAAAAGTAACCTGACAGGTCGCGGTTTCACCGCAGGCGTCCGTTGCAGTAAGATTTATCGTATTCTGGCCTGCCACAGGAGTGAATGTAACCTGCGTGCCATTAAGATTGCCATTATCAACCGAGCAACCGGTCAGGTTGCCGTCGGGATCGTCGCAGATGAAACCATCGACCGTAATCGGCGAAAGATCGCATACTAACATATCCTGCACCGAAGGACAAGTCGCCGTCGGCTGTGAATTCTGGCCGATAGTAATGGTCACGGTGCAACTTGCGGTTTCTCCGCAGGCATCGGTAGCGGTCAGGGTTATCGCATTCTGTCCCATGACCGGAGTAAAAGTGACGCTATTTCCGGCAAGAGTTCCGTTATCGACAGCGCAAGTGGTAAGATTGCCATCGACGTCATTGCAGAGGAATCCGTCGATCGTGATTGGATCGAGATCACATACAAAGAGGTTTTGATCTCCGGGACAGGTCGCGGTCGGCGCGCTGTTCAGGGTAACCGTTACAGTCGTCTGGCACTGAGCAGTCTGGCCGCAATCGTCAGTGGCGGTAAGTGTAATGGTATTGACACCGGCAACAGGAGTGAAGGTCACCGAGGTCCCACTTAATGTCCCGTTGTCTACTGAGCAGACAGCAAGGTTTCCGTCAATATCATTACAAACAAACCCGTCAATAGTTATAGGATCAAGGTTACAAACAAAGAGGTTTTGATCACCCGGACAGGTTGCGGTTGGAGCGCTGTTCAGAGCTACTGTAACAGTGGTCTGGCACTGGGCGGTTAATCCGCAATCGTCGGTGGCGGTAAGAGTAATAACATTAACTCCTGCAACAGGAGTGAACGTGACGCTGTTACCCGACAGGGTTCCATTGTCAACCGAACAGGTGGCCAGATTGCCGTCGATATCATTGCATACAAAACCATCTATGGTAATAGGATCCAAGTCGCATACAAAAAGACTCTGGTCGCCGGGACAGGCCGCGGTTGGAGCGCTGTTCATCGTCACCGCGATCGTAGTCTGGCACTGGGCCGTTTGCCCGCATTCATCGGTCGCTGTCAAAGTAATAGTATTGACACCAACTACCGGCGTGAAAGTGACACTGGTTCCGGTAAGCGTCCCATTATCGACCGAACAGGAAACCAGGTTGCCATCAGCATCGCCGCAAACAAATCCATCAATGGTGATGGGATCGAGATTGCAGACGAAGAGGTTCTGATTGCCCGGACAAGCAGCGGTCGGCGGAGTATTCATCGCCACATTAATCGTAACGGTACATTCATCGGTTTCGCCGCAATCGTCGGTGGCAGTTAAAGTAATGGTATTCTGACCCACTACCGGGGTAAAGGTAACGCTATTCCCGGTGAGGATCCCATTATCCACCGAGCAGGTCGAAAGGTTGCCGTCAATATCGGCACAAACGAAACCATCGATCGTTATCGGATCGAGGTTACAGACGAACAGGTTTTGATCGCCGGGACATGCGGCAGTCGGCGCGCTGTTCAAAGTAACCGTCACCGTAGTCTGGCATTGAGTGGTCTGGCCGCAATCATCGGTGGCGGTTAGAGTGATTACATTCGCTCCCACCACCGGAGTGAAAGTAACGCTGCTACCGGCCAGGGTCCCGTTATCTACCGAACAGGCGGCAAGGTTGCCGTCGACATCGTCACAAACGAATCCGTTTATGGTTATCGGATCGAGATTACATACGAAAAGATTTTGATTGCCGGGGCAGGTCGCGGTCGGTGCGCTGTTTAAAGTCACATTGATCGTTGTCTGGCACTGAGCGGTTTGCCCGCATTCATCGGTAGCGGTCAGAGTGATAACATTTGCACCGGCGATCGGAGTAAAGGTAACGCTATTGCCGGTTAAAGTCCCGTTGTCGACAGAACAAGTAAGCAGGTTACCGTCGATATCGGCGCAAACGAATCCATTTATCGTTATGGGATCGAGATTGCAGACAAACAGGTTTTGATTTCCCGGACAAGTTGCGGTCGGAGCGGAATTAACGGTCACCGTCACCAGGGTTGTGCAGGCGGCGGTTTTGCCGCAATCGTCGGTGGCGGTAAGAATGATTTCATTCACTCCTGCGACCGGAGTAAAGGTGACGCTTCCACCGCTAAGGGTTCCGGTATTTACCATGCAACTGGCCAGATTGCCATCGGCATCGTCGCAGGAGAAGTCATCAATGGTGATATCGCTCAGATCGCAAACCAGATAGTCTTTATCTCCGGGACAGGTGACCGTCGGCTTGACGTTGATTTCAACGTAGACGGTCGTTATGCAGGTATCGGCCGCTCCGCAGGAATCGGTGGCGATGAAGGTGAGAGTATTGGTTCCGCCCTGCGGCATGAAGCAGAATTCATCGCCGTTGAGATATCCTTCGACGGCAGTCATGCTCATCAGGTTTCCATCCGGATCAACGGCGCTGAACCCGGGAATACAAATTTCTTCGGCCGTACTGCAGACAAATACCGTGGTATCGTTCTTGTTCCCGAAACAGGTTGCGATCGGCGGGTTATTCAGGGTAATGATAATATCGACTACCGCGGTATCGGCCAGTCCGCCGGTATCGGTGGCAATAATCGTGAAAGTGTACGTCCCGGTGGTATCGGCCGTGAAGGTTATTTCGCCGTTATTATAGGTGCCGGGATTGACCACGACGGAAGCCAGGTTGCCGTTGGGGTCATCGACATCGAATCCTCCGATGGTAACTTCGCCGAGGGCGCATATCATAACCGTGGTATCCTGCGGCGGCGTAGAAATTTGAGGCGGCTGATTGTTGCAGGATATGCCGAGGATCATGTCGTTATGATCAAAATTTGCGGAAGTATGATTGTCATCTATGAAAACGAGGTAATCGAAATCTCCGGTCGTCGTAAAATCTTCGGTGTCGCAGATAAACTCATAAACCGCGCCGGTGCCTTTATAGGCGCTGACGTTGTACACCATGAACCATTGATGCTCGTTCGCCCCCGAACCAATGGTTAAGGATCTTTGTGAAAAGAGATAAGAATCGCCGCTGCTGAACACCAGGTTGCCGTCGGTATCATTATGCATCCAAAGTCCTATGGTTCCGGACAGCGAGGTGGTAGTGGAATAACCTTCGTCACGGCTGCCTGAAAATACCAGGGTTTGAGCGGACCCGGTCCCCAGGTCGGTATAAAAACCGAATCGGTTGACGTCTTTCCAGTTAGTAAATTCCTTCAGCAGCGCCCAGGTCTGTTGCCCGCTGCATACCGGCAGTACCAGGTCCTGGGTGGAGCCGGCCATCGGAGAAATGGTAACGTTGTTGACTTCCAGATGCGGCGTCGCCTTGGTATCGCTGATTTCAGGATGATTGTATGGTCCATTGTAGGGCTTGACGTAAATGGCTTCATCCTCGGCGAAAACCGTCGAAGGAATCAGAAATATCATTACGCAGATAACCAGACACAAAATCCCAGATAGTCCCAGAGCGGGACAGCATAGCCCGGGGCGTGGGCTGCTCTTGGTGGAGTACATCGGTTTACCTCTTAAGCATTATCAATGATTCTTTTTTTTCTCCCGAAAATCGGATAAATGCGGTTATTACCTCTGAATTATAAACTGCATTATCAAATTGTCTAATGGCGAGACCATTGGAAAAATCCGCCGAAATAAATATGAAATATATTTAGTTGCGCCTGCAATATCGGGTCACTCTTTTACCAAAATTATGACCACAAGTCTCTTGTCCTAAAACGGGCTCTTTGCCCGAACGATCAGTAATAAAAGAAGTTATATATTAACAATATAAAGATATTGTTTTAAATCGCTTTGGCAATAAAAAAATTGACCTAAATTTCAGAATTTCAATGCTTTATCGCCTGTCAGGATTGGCCCGAATTGCCGATTCCGGCCAAAAATCGGCTTTCGGCTTATTGCCAGTAACCGCCGACACCACGCCGCAACATCTTAAGATATTATACTACTTAGCCTTAGATGGCATCATTAATCTTACGCTCCACATGAAATAAGTTTGGATTCTGCCGATATTTTAACATATGACAGGATTATGCTGGCGCTTTAGTTGATTAGAAAATGGGCACTTATCTCAAAACATTCGGATTGTTCTTAAGGTCGATCTTCTCAAAATTGGGAAGATTGCAGCTTAAGGCGGTGTTCTATCGCGGACTCCCGGGTGAATACGGAATTTTATTTCGATCAAAGGCTTTTGCGAAATATTTCGGGTATGCCGGAAAAAATTTAAGAATTTACGAAGGCTTCCGTTTTCGCAATCTTCATAAGGTAATGGTCGGAGAGAATGTCGTAATCGGGATCGACAATTTCTTTCAGGCCGGTGGAAACATTGAAATCGGATCGGAAACGGTTCTTGGGCCTGGCGTAAAAATCTGGACTCAGAATCAAAAATGCCAAGAGTTGCTCACACCGTACCGTGAACAGGGGCTTGAGTATTTGAAGGTAAAGATAGGACAGAATGTCTGGATCGGCCCCGATAGCCTCATAATGCCGGGCGTCAATGTCGGCGATGGCTGCATGGTAATTGCGGGGAGCCTTGTCGATCGGGGCGAATATCCCCCTTATTCAATTATATCCGGTAATCCGGCCTGTATAATCGGAAACCGCATGGGCAACGCCTCAGGCGCACAGAATCCCTCACAGATTCCCGGGATTGCTATGAAAGCAAATCCACGCGATCTCCCCTTTTTGAATATTCCGAGGTAATTTACCCGCGGGCGCGAGCCTTCTTGAGGCCATTGATATCGGGAATAACCCCGATAACCGGAAGCTTCAGGTGCTTCTCGATTTCTTCGACTTTCCGGAAAGTATTATCAAGCAGTTCTTTGATTAATATCAATCCTCCGCCTACGACTATCCCGAACATGAAACCCATCAGGGTCAATTTTTTCTTATCCGGAAAGGTCGGACTCAATGGCAATTGTGCCGGCTGGATAACCTTGTATTCCGATTCACTCAAAACAGCCTGCGAAATCTGGGCAGTTTCCTGCTGTTGCTTGAAGCGATCCCGCAAATCCCGGGCGGCGGTGACTTCACGGGAAAGCTGGTCAAGCCGTGCCTGGTACTCGGGCATCAAACCCATTTTGTTATTGAGATCGTTCAGGGCCAATTCGAGATTATTTTGGCGGGAATAAAGCATGTTCAGCTGAGAACGGGTATTGATAAGCTCAACGATATTACGTCTGGTTGCTTCGTCATACTCGGAAAATTGAATATTTACCAGGCGCCGGTTTTCATCCTCGATATTATCAATGTAATTGTACAGGCGTGATTTGAAATTAAGAATCTCGGGGTCGCTCCACAGGTACCGAAGCATCAAGTTTGCAATTGAAGCCATCAGGGTTTTCACTTCACGGTTCAGCCGGTTCAATTCGTCGGATGGGTTCAATTCCAGCTTGCCGGTCGGGACCGCGGTGATTTTCTTGAGCAATTCTCGGGCCTCATCTTCCTTATCGGTAATCTCAATTTTGGTCGCCTGAATTTCCGAATTGATGTCGTGGCGGTTATCGTCGGATGTAACCATTTCGTCAAGCTGGACTTTTAGGAATTCTTTTTCGAATTCGGTTCGGCGCTTGATTTTGTTCTGAAGATCCTCCTCGTATTTTTCGAGCTGTTCGTAGGAGAAATCCTGGGATGCCTGTGCGGCCCCGAGTTGTTGACGTTTCTTCTCATTGATGAATATATCGGTCAGAGCCTGGGTAAAATCGCGGGCCTTGTACGGGTCGGTCGATTCGCAGATGATACGGATCTGATCGCTTCCGGAAAATTCGATGTTGATACGTTCCCGGATATCTTCCTGTAACAGGTTGAATTTGATTTGGTCTATAGTCAAATGAGGCCAGGTGCCTTGCATTCGGGCAGCCCTTTTTTCGAGTGACGGATCCTGATCCAATTTCAAGCGCCCGACCAGTTCTTTTATATAAGGAGTCGAGGTGAGCTCGTTTCTCAAGGAGCGCAGTTCTTCACTTCTGTTTCGCCCCTGTCCAAGCGCGGTCAGGTCATTGCCGACAATGCGGGCGAGATCACCGGACAGACGGACGGAATTCCCGACCCAGATAATGGAAGACGTTCCGTAAACCGGTGTCAGGAAAATAGTTATTACTGCAGCTGCAATGGTCGCCAGGATAGTCGGAATAATGACATACCATTTACGGCGCCAGACAATACCGAACAACTCGCCTAATTCAAAATGAGATTCATCGCGTTCTTCCATACTCTATAAATACTCTTTTCAGGGCAATAATTTCCACAAAAAAACGAAATTGCCTTAAAATTCAGCTTTTTTTGGCCAGGGCCAGCTTATTCACCTTCCCTGACTGATATTTCGGCAATTCAGCGCTGAATTCAATATATTTGGGGATCTTGTGTTCGGCCAGCCTTTCGCGGCAAAAGCGCTGAATTTGTCTTTGGTCCGAGCTATGACCGGGTTTCAGGACGATAGTGGCCTTGATAGCTTCGCCAAGAAGTTCATCCCCCACCCCATATACGGCGGCTTCTGAAACCGCTTCGTTTTCAAGAATGCGCTCTTCGACCTCTTTGGCGCTGACCCGGTTTCCCCCTACCTTGATGATTTCCTTTTTGCGGCCAATGATGAAGATAAACCCGTCATCATCTTTCCGGGCCAGGTCACCGGAAAAGAGCTTGCCGTCTCTCAGGACCGAAGCCTCTTCATCCGGCTGGTTCCAGTAGCCCATCATGACATTAGGACCGATTATGACGATTTCGCCCGACTGGCCTGTCGGGACCTCGTTGCCGTCGTCATCCATGATCTTAATATCGACGCCGGGTACCGGGATGCCGATCGTTCCGAGTTTTTCTCGCAGTCTTTCGGGGGGGCAATAAGTGGCCCTGGGTGCGGCTTCGGTTTGACCGTACATGATATAGGTCTCTTTGCCCGGAAAAGTCTCAATCAGTTTGCGGACCACTTCCGGAGCCATGGCTCCGCCCGCCTGAGTGAAATAGCGAAGGCTTTCCAGCCTCCGGTTGGGGAAGCTCGATTTGTTCAGAAGAATCATGAAATTCGAAGGCACTCCCGAAAAACCGGTCACTTTTTCTTTTTCCATGGTATCCAGGATGACTTCGGGGTACATGAAACGGTTATCGAGCACCAGGCAGCCTCCGCAGGCGACGTGGGTCAGCAACAGCGAATTGCCATAGATGTAATAGAAAGGCAAAATTACGATAACGCTGTCGATTTCGGATAATTTCAAGTACTCGACGGTAGCAATGGTATTCGATACCAGGTTACGGTGCGACAGCATCACCCCCTTGGGAATACCGGTGCTTCCCGAAGTATAAAATATCGCGGTCAATACGTGCGGGGCATTTTCGGGGTCTATGCTTTTAAGATAATCGTCGACAGGAGCAGCATTGCTATCCCCGGGGGAAATTGACAGTCTATCCGCCCGAATTCCCTCTTTTATGCCTGAGAAATCCGCATCGCTGAAAAGATATTCAATGGTCGTGCAGTTTTCCAGAATCGCCGAAAGGTACCGTTTGAATTTGCCCTGGCAAACCAGGGTTCTGGCCGAGCAATCATTCATGATGAATGAAATTTTGTCGGGTTTCAATGAAGTATCCACCGGGACAACGACAAATCCTGCCCGTTGTATCGCGAAAAAAAGATATATGTATTCGATGGAATTTTCCCATAAAAGCCCGACGCGGTCACCGGCGTTCAGCCCAGATTTTTCCAGGCTATGTACGGCCTGCCGGTAGCAGGAATATAACCCGGCGAAATCGATTCGCCGCTCCTGATGCACAACGGCCGTCCGGTCGGGAAATTGCCGGGCGGCCCTTTCAAGGATATCATAGACCTTCATGGGATACTTCTGAAGTCAGTTTAATTTTTTTTGGATGAACTTGACCAGGTTATCGATAGAATCGAGGTTTTCCGGAAGCATTTCATCGTCTTCAATGGTAAAGGCGTATTTTTCTTCGACGAAGGAGGTCAATTCCAGCACTCCGGTGGAATCCACGATTCCCCTTTCCATAAAAGAGTCGTTATCGTGCAGGGTTTCGTTTTCGCTGCCGACCATAAAATTTTCAATAATGAAATCCCGAAGATCTTTTCTGACTGTATTCTGATCAATCGCCGCCATTTTGTTCCTTTCTATTGTCGGAAGATATTATTCGTCAGCCATCAGAGGATGCATCCGCAGGTATTCGGTCGCATCGATTTTCCGTTTAATATTGCTATATGCTCTTCCTACCTGTTCCGGGGTCAAGCCGAGGACCCTGGCCGCTTCGTCGACCGGGACATTCAATTCGAGGGCGTGCCAGAGCATGTCCATTCGATAGAAATCGAGACCGTAAAAGAATTCTTCCTGGGTGACTTCGGCCGAATAGGTATCGGTGGTCGGAGTCCGCTTGATTATTTCCTGAGGTATACCAAGGTATTCCGCGATCTGGTACACCTGGATTTTGAAAAGGTGCGCGATCGGCTTTATATCGGCGCCGCCGTCACCGTATTTGACGAAAAAGCCCTGTTCATGTTCATCCTTGTTGCCGGTTCCGGCTACCAGCCAGTTGCGCTTTTCGGCATGATAATACAGGGTGGTCATTCTGATTCTCTGCTTGTAATTGGAGGCGGCCACGACCTGCAGATAAGCTGCCGGGGGCATCCGTTTGGACTTGCTCTCTCCACCTTTGGCAATGGTCAATGTGAAGAAGTTGAAAGTCTCTTTCTCAAGAATATTGCTGGGAATGGTAATCTTGCAGCTCCAGCTATCATCGAATTCAGGGAAAACCGACTTTATCGCTTCGTTCCGTTTTTGATAACATCCGGCTCCGGATAAAGCGTCGGTCAGGACTTCTTTCATGGTTTCGAAACCGAATTTATCACCCAGTTTTCTGGCCAGTGATTCGCTTTCGCTTGAGGATTCGGATTCCGGCATCATAATTCCGAGGACCCGCTGAGGTCCGAGAGCCCGGGCACAAAGAGCGACCACGACCGAGGAATCGATCCCTCCAGAAATGCCGACCACGGCCCCTTTTTTCATGAATTTGCGGGTTTGGCGGACAATCGCTTCGCATAACCGGTCAGTCTCCTTAGCAGCGTCGATTTTCAGGCTATCCTTGTTAAACGGCATAATTTATCCTTATTCTTTTGTTCGCGATTTAGTCTTTACGACCGATTCCACCGGAATTCTAATTAATTTATACCCTATTTTCAATCAAAAACGGGAAAATCACGGAAAGACATCTCCCGACATTCACTAACTCATAATTCGGCAAGAAGTTAGAATATTTTAGGAGCAACGTTTGACCGGTGAAATATACTTTTCGCATTTCTACACAAGATTTGCGTAAAAAGGGGGAGGATTTCCTTAATTCAAGGAACAATTGAGCATTCCTCCTGTTCTAAGTTAGATTTAAGAAACTGAAAACGGAAAGAAGCAACCTGAATCGGAATTTATAGGGAGAACGAAATGCAAGAAAGAAGCGGAATAGTAACGCTGGGAGGCAAACCGGTAACTCTTCTCGGTCCGGAACTGAAACCGGGCGACGATGCTCCGGACGTCGAATTAACGGATAGCGATTTAAAACCATTCAAGCTTTCGACCTTAAAGGGCAAGGTCACAGTTTTGACCACTTTGTTATCGCTCGATACTTCGGTTTGCGATGCCGAAGTTCACAAATTCAATCAGCAGGTAACGCAACTCGGCGACAAAGTCGAGGTCATCACGATCAGCAAGGATACGCCGTTCACCATGAAACGCTGGTGCGGCAACGCCGGGATCGACCGGGTCAAGACCATGTCGGATTATCGCGATGGCGCCTTCGGAAAATCGTATGGTACTATGATGAAGGGGATCGATCTTCATGCCCGCGCGGTATTTGTGGTTAATAAAGACGGCGATATCGTATATAAGGAAATCGTTCCGGAGGTGGGGCATGAGCCGAATTATGACGGCGCCCTATCGGCGGTTCGCAAGGCACTGGGCAACTAATTAAGTATAAAGAGGAGATTGAAATCATGAAGAAGAAAGTCTTGAACGCTCTGAATAATCAAATCAAGGAGGAGATGGAATCGTTTTACCTGTACCTGTCGATGGCGACCTATTTCGATTCCATCAACCTTAACGGCTTTGCCGCCTGGATGAAGCACCAGGCAAATGAGGAATATGGGCATGCCATGAAGATTTACGGCTTTATCGATGAACGTGGAGAAAAAGTCGAACTGGAGGCGCTGGCGAAACCCGCGTCGACCTGGAAATCCCCTCTGGCCGCCTTCGAAGACGCTTACAAACATGAAGTATTTATCTCCGGCTGTATTCACAAGCTGGTAAAGACGGCTTCGGCGGAAGATGATCTGCCCACCATGAATTTTCTGCAGTGGTTTATTCAAGAGCAGGTCGAGGAAGAAGCCACAGCCTCGGATATTGTGGAGAAGCTGAAAATGGTCGGTGACTCCAGTCACGCCCTTTTCATGTTTGACAGGGTCCTCGGCGAAAGAAAATAATCGGCCTTATGGCAGGAAGAATTGCGGATTACTCCGCAATTCTTTTTTTATGCCCGATCTTGATATAATTATAATTGCTTTAAAGATAAATTACCCTAATTTGTCAATCGACATACTATTGGGGAATCATTTATGACAGAAAGAACCAGAGAATTCCAGGAGCGGCGCGAAAAGCAAAACGAAACCGTCATGAAGTACGCCGGATTGAATCTGAAAAGATTTTATTCGCTGGATGCTCAAATCTACCGCGATGGGGCATTGCCTGCGAAGAGCAAGGAAATGCTGGGATATGTCGCCTCGTTGGTGCTGCGCTGCGATGACTGCATCATGTACCACCTAATCCGCTGCCATGAGGAGGGGGTGACCAGCGAGGAATTCGAGGAGATTAATACTATCGGGCTGGCGGTAGGGGGATCGATAACCATCCCTCATATCCGTCGCGCCATGACCGCCTGGGACGAAATCGTTTCCGAAGCCAAATGAATATGCAGGAATCGGACAAGGATATCTTATTCAAGACGCTGCTGAAGAAGATCAGCTGGATTCTCGAAACGCCTTATTCTAAGGAAGAGAGAATGCAGGCGGTCTGCGAACTCCTGCGCAGCGCCGTAACTAATTACGATTGGGTGGGGTTTTACCTGGTCAATCCCAAGGCCGACCGGGAACTGGTCCTGGGGCCATTTTCGGGCGCGGAAACGGAACATGTCCGGATCAAATTCGGCCAGGGGATTTGCGGGCAGGCGGCCGATTCCCTTAAGACATTTATCATCGATGATGTCAGCAAAGAAGGAAACTACCTATCCTGCAGCCTGCATGTAAAATCGGAAATTGTCTTGCCGATTTTCGCGCATGATCGCTTTATCGGGGAGCTGGATATAGATTCCCATACGACCGCGGCTTTCAGCGGAAAGGATGAGGCTTTTTTAAATTCAATCTGTAAACTGGTCGGTTTTCTTTATGAAGCCGCCGAAAACGAAGCCAGGGGAAATAACCGATGAGTGGTCAGATCGATCGTCGTGCCTTTCTGAATATGGGATACGGAATGTATATTGTATCGACGGAGGCGGAGGGAAAAGCCAACGGACAAATCGCGAATACGGTTTTTCAGGTTTGCAGTAATCCCCCCCTGATCGCCGCCGCTATCAGCAAAAACAATCTGACTCATGAATATATCCTTAAGGCGAAAAAATTCTCCATTACGATCCTTGATGAAGAAACTCCCATGATATTCATCGGGACCTTCGGATTCCGCTCGGGGCGGGTCATCGATAAATTCGAAAAGACCGCACATACAAAAGGGGAATCGGGAGTACCGGTAGTCACGGAACATGCCACCGCGGTATTCGAATTGAAACTGGTGGATCAGGCCGATGCCGTCACCCATACGCTTTTCATCGGAGAGGTAACGAGGGCGGAAGTATTAAATGAAAAGTCATCTCTGACGTACAAGCACTACCGGGAAGTAATCAAAGGAAAAACCCCGGTCGATTCACCGACATTCATACCGGAAGAAAAGAAGAATTAATTCTTCCCTCCGTGACGATCTTTCCATTCCTGGATATCTCTGATTTTATTTTCTTTGATATCCCTGGCTTTCAGGGAATCCTCAGGCGGGGCGTAACGGGCATAATTAAGGTAATTCTCGATTGCGGCGTCGTATTCGCGAAGATGTTCGTGGCCGACTGCGACATTGAAATAGGCGTCGGCATTCTGAGGCTCGTATGATACGATTTTCTGGAATTTTTTAATACCTTCGGTATAGTTCCTTTCGGCGTACTGGATTAGTCCATAATTGAAGAGGGCCTCGGTATAGACGGGATCAAATTTCAGGGTCATTTCATAATTGGTTTTCGCCATTTCAATATTGCCTAACCTATCATAACAAAGGCCCAAATTATAGTAAGCTTTGGTGTATCCCGGATTGACTTTTAGGGCCGATTGAAAATCCTGAATTGCGGCCTCATAGTTGACCCGCCCGAAATATATCGATCCGCGATTATAATAGGCCGCCGAGTAAGTGGAATCGACCTTAATAGTTGAGGTATAATCGCGGATGGCGAAATCTCCCCTGCCCAATTTACTATAAGCCAGCCCCCGGCTGTAATAGGCATCGGCCAGGCTGCCATCCAGTTTAATCGCCGCGTCGAAATCCTTGATAGCTTTGTCCAGCTCGTTTTGCATTCCGAGAATGATTCCCCGCTGCAGGTAGAGCGGGGCATAGTCAGGCTCATCCTTTATGGCAATATTCAAAAGGTTTGTGGCGGCTTTGATATTTCCTGAAGAAAGAAGTTGATTACTCTGTTCAAGGGCATTTATGCTCCCGGTACTCTGGCTGAAGGCATTCGTGAAAAGAAACGATGCGGCTAAAAGAACCATACAGCAAACAATTCGGTTTCGGATCATATTTACCTCTAACGACATGATAATTTTCTTAACGTCCAATTATAATATGATATGCCGGGAATACCAAGCGGTTCCCATCTTATAGACAGATTAATCATTGAAAATCTCGACCGCCCTAGCTCGGGTCCTCCGCACGAATTTCTCCAACGGCTCTCCAAGAGGCTCTCCGGTTCCCACCTCGAAAAGCAGCCGCCGAATTTTCCCATTGTTCCTCAAATTGCTTTTCATTTTCGGCCAGTCAATGACCCCGTCACCGGGCACCAGGTGATCGTCATTCGTTCCTTTATTATCGGATAGATGGGTAACCGTAAGTCGCTTGACTTGTTTCGCCAGGAGGTGAAAGGGTTCGCCGCTGATGTTTTCATGCGAGCTGTCATAGCACCAGCCGATTTCATCGGGACCGAACCTTTCCAGGAGACGTTCGCAAAGCCAGGAGCCGCGATGGTCGGGGAGGTTTTCAATGGCAAGACTGATATCGCTCGGAGCCCTCGCGATTATCTTTCGAAGAGAAGCTGTTGCGAATTCAAGAGCTTCTTCTTTTTCGACCTCCAAATAATGATGGGGATGTAAAATCGCCGAGCCAATACCAAATGAGGCCGCTCTAACGAGAAAATCGACAGTATTCTCTACTGCCTTATCCCGTAAGCCAGGACCGGGATGGGCCAGATCATATCCATCACCGAAAGGAACATGGGCATTATCGATGTGCAAATTGTAATGTGCGGCCAAATCGAGTTTTTTTCGGAATCCTTCATCGTCCTGAAAACCACAATGTTCCGAATCGGCTCCTAAAGCGATAAAAGTAAAGCCTGATGAGGAAAATGCCTTTAGCTGCTCCTCGAAAGGAACGCTGTAATCGACGGAGGTCGAAATACCGAAATCATACTTAATATCGGGCATATGAGATTATATGAGTAAGATTTACAGAAGGACATAAAAAAACAGCCGGATGGTTCAAATCCGGCCATTCTATCGGCAGTTACCTTCGACTCCCCTCAAGCCTCCGGCAACCTTACACTGAGTGATTCGGTGCGAGGATCCGCTCACTCAGTCCCCCTTAGCTATTGCTTGCCCCTGTTGCCCCCATTTTTAGTAGCATAGCCATGATTGAGAAGTATCAGAATTTGTGCCAATCGGGAAAGAAAAGAACGTTGGATCTTTAAGATGCTGAATGTCAGGCGATTATCGACCAAGATAATCCATTAGCGATTATAACGAAAAAGCCCGAAAGCGAAAAGCAGTTTCAATAGGAAACTCAATTTGAAACACTGTTTCGATACCGGGCTGTTAAATCAGGGTTTTTCGGTCAGGCCATTTCAGTATAGGTCGGAGTCGAAAGGTATCGTTCACCAGTATCGCAGAGAATCGTGACAATCATTTTGCCGCGGTTTTCTTCACGGGTGGCCAGGCGGGCGGCAACCGCGACATTGGCCCCCGCGGAAATCCCGATGAGGATGCCCTCTTCGCGGACGACACGGCGGGTCATCGTAATGGCTTCGTCATTCGAAACGGTCAGGACTTCATCGATGTACGACATATCGAGAACATCGGGTTTGAAACCGGCACCAATTCCCTGAATCGGGTGCGGTCCCTTTTCCCCTTTGGTGAGGAAAGGCGAGGCTTCAGGTTCCACGGCATAGACTTTGATGTTGGGATTTTTTTCCTTGAGAAATTTGGCGGCGCCGGTAATGGTTCCTCCGGTCCCGATCGCTGCAACGAAAATATTAACTTTGCCATCGGTATCGTTCCAGATTTCGGGACCGGTCGTCCGGTAATGTATATCGGGATTGGCCGGGTTTTTAAACTGCTGCGGTATAAAAGAATTGGGGGTCGATGCCGCCAATTCCTCGGCCCGCTTCATGGCTCCGGGCATTCCCTCTTCGCCGGGAGTCAGCACCAACTGGGCGCCGAACGCTTTCAGAAGGGCACGACGTTCCAGAGACATTGTTTCCGGCATGGTGAGGATCAATTTATAGCCTCGGGCAGCCGCGATAAAAGCCAGGGCGATTCCGGTATTGCCGGATGTCGGCTCGATAATTATGGAGTTTTTGGATAGCTTTCCCGCCTTTTCGGCGGCGTTCAGCATGGATATGGCAATGCGATCTTTTACGGACGAACAGGGGTTGAACGATTCGAGTTTGCCTATTACTTTGCCAGGAAGATTCTTGGAAATTTTGCCAAGCGAGACCAGCGGAGTGTTTCCAATCAGCGCGGTTATATCTGGTGCGATTTTGGATGACATGTAGATTCGCCCTTCGTTGAGTGTGTTGTTCCCTATATGAAATACATATCTCTACCGGAGTTTATTGATTCCATAACATCGGTGATTTTGACCGATTTCAAATAATCCACGACGCGATTTTCGGCTTCTTTCCAGACCTGCCCGAAAACTTTGCCGGCGGCGCCATCATTCGACGCGCCATCGCTATCCGGCGAAAAGATAACCTTCCCTTCGAAGATCGACACGACATCCCAGATGGTAATATCATTGGGGTCCCGAGATAAGATATATCCTCCATTTTTGCCGCGAGTCGCATCGACCATACGGGCTCTTCGGAGTTGAGAAAGCAGGAGTTCCAGGTACCGAACCGGTACATCCTGCTGGGATGCAATTTCTTTAGCTTGCAGGTGTCCCTTCCCATAATTATTGGCCAGCGAAACGATCGCCTTCAAACCGTATTTAGATTTCAATGACACCATAGCTATAAATTCCCCGATATTAAGGGGTTATTCAATTATATGCAAAAAATACGGCGCGCTATGGTCATCGTTTGCTTTTGGCAGTCCCAATAGTATTATTTTTCTCTTTTTTCGGGGGTTTTGGTACTTTAAATCCAATATACTCAATGTGCTTATATACAACAAGTTAAAGAAATACCGGATTTTTGAAGGCTTACCCCCAGGAAGGGTATTCGGAAAGAGATATCCCAAAGACTACTCGGGCAAGCAGATAGACCGCGGCCGTTACCAGTACAACCCCCGCCAGGTTAAGTATAATGCCCGATTTTGCCAACTGGCCGATGGTGACTTTGTCGGTTCCGAAAATGATGGCATTCGGAGGGGTCGCTACCGGAAGCATGAAAGCGCATGAGGCGGATAAAGTGGCGGGAATCATCAGCATTAGCGGATGGATATGTGTGGCTATCGCCAATGACGCCAGAATCGGCAAAATCATCTGAGTGGTCGCGGTGTTGGAAGTCAGTTCGGTCAGAAATGTAATTGAAAATCCGATCATCGTAATTATTAAAATCGGCGGGAAGTCCGCCATGCCGGCCATTTGCCCTCCCAGCCAGAGAGACAATCCCGATTCCTTGAATCCGCCAGCCAGAGCGAAACCGCCGCCGAACAGGATGACGATTCCCCACGGAAGAGTCACGGCATTGCGCCAGCGGAGGATTCTTTCGCCGGGGATATTTCTGGACGGAACCAGAAACATCAGTAAGGCTATCGTGATGGCGATGGTGCCGTCATCTATATATGAGGCGTCCGGGAATAAATCGCTCCACCCGTGAATCGTAAAATTCCCCAATGGAATATCGGAGCGGAAAATCCAGAGTAGAGCCATCGCGGCAAAGCATATCGAAATGACTTTTTCTTCGAATGACAGTCTACCGAGAGAATTCTTTTCGGCAACAAGCAATTGCTTGTCGGCGGTGTATTCCAGTCCCCCCTTGAGGAATACCGCCATCAGGATTTTCCATGCAATGACCAGAAATACCAGGGAAAAGGGAACTCCGAACAGCATCCATTTGGCGAATGAAATATCGGGCGCATCGGGGAAACTTATCTGATAGATTTTAGCGAAAGCGAGGTTTGGCGGGGTTCCGATCAGAGTGGCGATGCCTCCGATGGAGGCGGCGTAGGCGATGCCTATTAATAGAGGGACCGCGAGTCTGGAGGCGGCCTGCTTATCTCCGGAATCTTCGATACGGGTGATAATCGCCAGCGCGATAGGGACCATCATCATGGCGGTGGCGGTATTGGATATCCACATGGAAAGAAACGCCGTGGCGGCCATAAAACCAAAGATGATGCGATTGTGGCTGAGACCTATCAGCGTGATAATCCGTATGGCGATTCTCCGATGGAGGTTCCATTTCTGCATGGCGATGGCCACCATGAAACCGCCCACGAAAAGAAAGATGACATTATTGAAATAGGCTGAGGAGACATCCCTTCCCGAAACGACTCCCAGAAGCGGAAACAGCACCACCGGGACAAGGGCGGTGGCGGCGATCGGGATGGCTTCGGTCAGCCACCAGACCGCCATGAGGACCGCGACCGCGGCACAGCGGGTGACCTTGGGATTGGCCGGGTCGAGATCGAAGAAAATTAACACGACCAGGGCCAGGACGATACCGAGGATCAGCCCGAAAATTTTGCGGAAACCGAGTTCCGCTATGCTGGAGGTGTATCTGGTCATGGTGTTTTACGCAAAAGAAACGGATTCGGTCAATAATGGCAAGTTTGAAAATCCATGAATAATAGATGCACTGCTTAAAAACATAATTGGAGGGAAAATCATCTGCATGGAATCCCCCGCAGGAATATACGAGCTAAACACTCCGGCATAATTTCCTGACTTTTAACACCTTAACACTTTTTCAAAAAATCCCCCTCCCCCCGTTAAACTAATCGGGAAGATATTCGTTTTCGAGTTGTATTCCCCTCAGAAACACTAAAACTAAATCACTGTCAACCTTAGATGGAGGTGGATTATGCACTCGCGATTCGTGAAAATCGGCTTTGCAATTCTGGTATGCGCAATGGCCATACCGCTGTTTCTGAGCGCGGAAGAACCCGGTAAAATCAAAGGCATCATCGTGGATAAGGATACCAGCAAGCCTATTTCGGGAGCGTCTGTACAAATCGAAGGGACTACACTGGGAGCCCTAACCGGTCCCGATGGCGATTTCCTGATTATGCTGGTCCCGCCGGGAACATATAAATTAAAGATCACAGCAATAGGGTACACCACGGTTATATATGAGAACCTTATTGTGACATCGAGCCTTACATCCGAATGCCCTCGAATTGAGATGATCCCGGCTTCCACAGATTTAGATAAAGTCATCCGGGGAGAAGCCAAACGGGACAAAATCGAAAAGTATGTAACGGCATCCAGCCAAAGCATAAGCGCGGACCAAATTAAATGCATGCCGGTCCAAACTGTGGGTGATATTGCTGCCATAAAGAAGGGAAATGCCCGCTGCGCTGAAACCAGCGGCTACTTCCCCCCCGCTCACGGCGGGACGGCTATTGTCAACGGCGAGGCTTTCGATGCCATGTTTTACGAGAACTATGGAGTCAATCCCTTTGTCGACACCGAGGATGACCACCTTTCGACTTTCGCTATCGATGTCGACGATGCCTCGTATGTCCTGACCCGCTCATACATCGAGCGGGGGACTATTCCTCCGAAAGATGCCGTCCGAACCGAGGAATTCATTAATCATTTCGATTACGGTTACGATCCTCCGGCAAATTCACCGTTCGAAGTCTATATCGAGGGGGCTCCGTCCAAATTCGGGCAGAACTGCACCCTGATCCGGTTCGGAATCAAGGGGAAAAAGATCCGGACCGAAAACCGCAAGGCGGCCAACCTCGTGTTTGTGGTCGACGTTTCCGGGTCGATGGCGCGTGAAGACCGCCTCGGCCTGGTCCGCCAGGCGCTTCGGATGCTCACCAACGAACTGACTATCCGTGACAAAGTCGGCATCGTTGTTTACGGTTCCCGGGGCCAGGTTATACTCGAACCGACCGGCATCGATAAAAAAGAAGTAATCCTTGCGGCAATCGAACAGCTGTATCCCAGCGGTTCCACCAATGCCGAAGAGGGCCTGCGTCTTGGCTACCAGATGGCCGACCGGATGTTCGATCCCGCCAAAATCAACCGCATCATTCTCTGTTCCGACGGGGTCGCCAACAACGGCGTGACCAAAGCCGAGGAGCTTTTGAAATGGATTAAATCGTACGCCGATAAAGGCATCACCCTGTCGTCGATCGGATTCGGCATGGGAAATTACAACGATATTCTCCTTGAAAAGCTCGGAAACAAGGGGAACGGCTTTTATGCTTATGTCGACGATATCGCCGAAGCCAGGCGGATATTCGTCGAGAACCTGACCGGGACTCTTCAGGTAATCGCCCGCGATGTCAAAATCCAGGTCGATTTCGATTCCTCAGTGGTTCGCAGTTATCGCCTTCTGGGCTACGAAAACCGGGATGTTGCCGATGACAAATTCCGCGACGACAAAGAAGACGGCGGCGAGATCGGGTCGGGGCATTCGGTGACGGCGTTGTACGAAATCAAGTTTCATGATAATGTGAACAGCGATAAGCTTGGGACTATTTTCATCAGGTTCAAGGATCCCGATAACGGCGAAGTGACCGAGGTGAGCCGTCATGTCACCCGGGGCATGCTGCATGACGGTTTCGCGAAAAGCTCTCCCTCATTCAAGCTGGCCGCAGCGGCGGCTGAATTCGGAGAAATCCTCAGGAAATCGTACTGGGCCAGGGGATCCAAAATTCAGGATGTCCTGGATCTGGCCAACGAGATTTACCGGGAGCGGAACGACGAGAGCATGCTGGAATTCATGGACCTGGTGAGCAAGGCCAAACAATATGAGGAGCAGCTGGCAGATAAGTAGTCAGTAACCTGAAAGACGGCCGGAAGGGTGAGCAGACCTGACGGCCGCGTGAGGGCTGACATACTCGCGGTGCAATAGCGAAGAGGCATCGGCGAGAGTCAGGTGGGGGGATTCTGAGGGGTCAGAAGGGGCGGCTCGTATAAGGGACGGGCCGCCTCGTTTATTGGCGGCCCCAATCATTAATTTAGTTCAAAGAATTTTAGTTTTTGGAAAGACGGTACGACAATCCGATTTTGTACTGATAATAGGAAGGGTTCATATCATAGTCAGGATATACTGCAGGTGACCACCCAAGTACAATATTGTAATCCATTAGAACAGAAAGAAATATCTTATTGGTTATGTGCAATTTAACACCACTTCCGAATCTAAATATATAATCGGGATTGTTATTGTATCTAATAGTTGGAGGATTTGGAGGTCTTCTGGAGTATCTATGACTTTTTAGATGCACATATCCGATTCCGCCAACAAAAAAAGGAACTATGGTTCTTTCAGCTGCACCCGGAATGTTTGCGATAAATTCCAAAGAAATATCATAAATTGACGATTTGTACTCAGTCGGAATATCAGCATATCGATGTTTGAAACTCGCGTAATTGTAGACAAGGATAATTTCATTGAATTTATATATTCCGTATCCAATCCCAACAGAAAATCCATAGCTGTTATGAGTTGGCGGGACAAAGCTATTAGCGCCATAAATATCAATATAATTGCCAGCCATGTAAAAATTAACATCCCCTTCCTTGGCAGCCAGGCTCCCCGCCACCATTGTAAGACAGAGAGTCATTAGAATTATCCGGGAAAACCTCACAATAATACCTCCTCTTTTTCTTAATATAGGATTCCCCCTGGACTACGCAATCGCAAAATTACAAAAAAGCCCCGGTTATAACCGGGGCTTAAAATTTACAGTGTATTTCAGCATTAGCCGAAAGTTTTATCGGCTTTTTCCATCAGGCCCTCGTCGATTTTCAGGCCGGCATCGCGGACGGTCATCTTGTTGATTACCAGGCCAACCTTAAGCTTGCTGTCGTTTCCCGGCTCGAGGATATTTATCATCACGCCGTAGCGGGCGAAACCGTCGACATCGCTGACGGTCAAAATCGAGGTTCCCTTGACTTTTTTGAGAATCTTGGCCAGTGCACCGAGGTCGTTCGAAGCGATAAATAGCATCCGGCAGCCATTAAATTCTTCGTCGACCGAGATTTTCTTGATATTCACGATCTTTCCTGATTTGGTCGATTCGGCAGCACTTGATTCCAGCGCCGTAACCACGGAAGATTCACCAATCACATAAATCGTGTTGGCCGTTTCGGAGCCGGCCGGCCATTCGACCTTGTCAAAAAGGTCCATGATAAAATCGACTTTGGATCTATCGTCCGCTCGCAATGGAAAACCGCCCAAAAGAATCATAGAAAACACACACAGCGCAAAAGTAGCTTTTTTCATAGTGATCTCCGCTCGAAATTCCCCATTTTTCACAGTCCCGGTGCGGGTATATAATTCTACATCGGCAAGGACAGGCCAAAATTAAACGACCGACTTGCTCATCCTTTGAAGTTGTTGCTTTATTTATTAGATGACAGCGCAAATTAGGATGCCGTCATCACCCCATCCATATAAATATACAAAATTTATACGATTTAGGCGAAAAAAGCGTTGAATCGACTTACCCCTATTTTCTTTTGCGGATTTGCCGATATTAAGCGTATCAGGACTTTAAGTCGTTATAAAATAAGGCCTTAAGGGGTCAATAAGGTATATATACGGTCTATTTAGTGGGATTGTAAGGAGTCAATAAAGTGAAAATTTCGAAGCTTCCCGGGTTTAAAGCCATCAAATCCAACTTATATTTAATCGAAGCGATCCTCTGGACCGTTATTCTAGTCTTTGCGGCGGTGGTAATTGCGCTGGGAAATTAACGGCTCTAATAATTTTCCGACCGCCTAATAATTGTGGGTCCCCACCACCACTTCCTGCCCGAAATTCGCCTTTATCAGGCCGGCGATCTTTTCAAAATCGAGGGGACATTCTCCGGTTTTTTTCGCTTTCACCATGCAGGTTCCGAAATGGATGATATCGTATTTCCGATCGATGCCGGCCGCGATTTCATTCATCAGGGTGATTTTGGGCATGATTAAGCCCGGACAATCTCCGCAGTCTCCCAGTGCCATCAATTCCACTTCATCGTCCTTATAGCGGGCGAATTCCCCTTCCCTTTTGCTGAGGGCTTTCAGGCATTTTTCGCAGGCAATACAGAGTTGATCCTGGATGCGGCGGCAGCCGACTATCGCCACCTTTTTCATAGTACTTCCTCCTTTGACCGTTACATTAAAAGTAGTCAAAGGAAAGATAGATTACAAGAACTAATGTTGGAAGCTGTTACCAGAGGTCGGCCGGGAAAACGATATTGAGCGCGATATTTCGTCCGGGCACAAACGAGAGTTCGTAATTCACGGTATCGGCATCGGGGATACTTATAATCTGCAGGCGGTGATTTCCGATGGGGATACCGGTATAACTGAAGGCTCCGGTTTCATCGGGATGAATGGAAATATTGCTTATACCGCCGGCTCCGTCAGGATAGAATAAAATAACATCGACGGAGTCTCGAAAACTCGTACCCGGAGAATCCCCGGTGGCATCAGAAATTCTCCCCGAAAGCTCATTCGCGACTAGAGCGGCACGTGAAGGAGCGATAGCTTTGGTGATAGTGCTTCCGGAACCGGTCGAGATAATCATGGTATCATTCAAGCTGTATTGAGTTCCCCAGGGGTCGAGGCGGTAATCGGCTTCGGTGCCGGCATTGAGATACGGTCCGCGCCACGTCCCGAAGCTGTGAATGTTGTTTATCAGGTCGCCGATGCTGTCCGGAAGCGCCCCGATATCGCCGATATAACCGAAATCGGAACGGGCGCCGCCGTCATAGAGATCAGGATTTCCGGCAATGGATCTGGCGATTTGGTCCATTTCCGCTTTGGCCGCCGAAAACTGGGCCGATTCTACATTGCGGTCGATGTTGAAAACCGCGATCGCCGAAATAATTCCGATGACCACGATCATCACCACCAATTCCACCAGCGTAAAGCCGGAATTGTCGGATATTCTCTTCAATTGCAATTACCTGTCGCTACCCGGACTATTGAGCCGTCGGAAAATTCAACCGTAAACAATACATTGTCCATATGGACCGACGATCCACCGGACGGACTGCTGCGGAAATCGCTAATCGAAATATCGGCATCGGAATTATTTCCGATATTTCGAGGACTCGAAAACGAAATCATGGTTCCCGATCCGGGATGCGATCCGCCGGCATCGAAGACGGTCGATCCGTCCCAGCGAACCTCATCATAATAAGCGGTGGGACTCGACCAGGTTAAGGTAAATCCGGTGATCTGGATCGTCCCTCCGGTGAAATTCTCGATGGTAAATCGGAGATTATTGCAGTCGCCGTGCGGCCCGGTATCGGCCGAATGCCTGACCGCAATAAGTTTATTGTAGCGTCGGGGGAAATCGTCACCGATGAAAAAGCCATCGATGTTCTCATTTTCATTCGAGAAATGACTGTACCCTCTGAACAGCATCCAGGCTGAATCCCCCACGGGGTCGTAGGCGATCAGATCCGCCTCCGTAAAAGACAAACCGTCGATTTCGGCATTGCCGGTCGTGGAAAAAACTATCACACCGTCATCGAAGACATGGACACCGTCGATATCCTCGCTGTCGTCGAATTTGCTTTCCGAAAAAATGCGAACGGCATTCCCGGTTCCGGGATTATATTCAATAATATCCCCGTCGCTGAACGAAAGGGAACCGATGGTGGCATTACCGGTCGTCGATAGGACGATATGGCCGTCCGGCAAGGCGCAAACGGCGTCGACATCTTCGTTCCCGGAAATGAAATGAGAGCCCGAAAAATAAATATCGGCTGCTCCGCTGGAGGGATTATATACGACCACATCGTCATCATCGATAGTCAGGGAACCGATACGGGCATTGCCGGCAGTAGAAAATATGACGTTTCCGTTACTCAATATCCCCAGGGCATTGATATCCTCATTATCCTCAAAGAAATCATTGCCATTCAAAATTACGGTACCAATATCATCCGTGACCGTATATTCCAGGAAATCATCATTGTCCATATTGACACCGCCGATGTTGGCGTCTCCGGAAGTGGAAAGCACCAGGTATTCGCTAAGTTCGGTTGACCCGGTGGAGTCACCGGGGGCAAAAAGCACGGATGCAAATCTGTACTGGGCCGATACTTTGTTGCGCGGGAAGATCGTGATATAACGAAAGAGGGTATCGGCGTGCGGTTCGAAGATGACCTTCAGGGGATGCGTCCCGACCGGAATAGTATCCAGCATGAATTCTCCTGCGGAATCGGGAAAATACACCTTGGTTGCAGTGTTTCCGGAATCGACCGGGATGGTGATTTCTATCCTGATGGAATCGGCGTAATCGACACCGGGCGGATGATTCGCGGCATCCCGGATAGTACCGCGGAAATTATTCCGCAGATAATCATCTTCGTTTTCGGCGAGTTTTTTTCTGATTGTCGTCTCCCCCCCGACCGAGACTATTTCGCTGCCGCCGTTGAACTGATAGGGTGCTCCCCAGGCGTCTCTGGCAAACCCAAGAGAATCCTGTATAAAGCTCCGATCGATATAGGGGCCTTTCCAGTTCGGCCAACCTCCGGGGTTTTCAACCAGCGCCGCCAGCGTATGCGGAAATGCTCCAATATCCCCGACATATCCGAAATCGCTGCGCATCCCGGCGTTCATCAGGGACGGATCTCCCAGAATGGCCTGCGAAATATGCTCCATTTCCTTTTCGGTGGCGGTTTTGCGTGCGGAATCAAGGGAGGGGAGCAGGTTTTGCATCAGGACGGCAGACATTATCCCAATAACGATGATTACCACCAGTAATTCGATAAGGCTGAAACCTCGGCTATTTTTCTTTATATCATGCATAATCGTATTTTCATAAATGGGGTACCAGCAGTACTTCATCGATGAGTATTTCGGTCGACTCGTTTACAGCGGTTTTCTTGTTATTATAGGTTCCGATGGATATGGTATGCAAACCGGCGCTCAGGACACCGATGTTGACTTGAAAAATCTGCCAGCCGGTGGTCGTGAGTCCCCCGCCGGGACCATCTCCGGCAATCTGCACTATATAATCGTTGGGGAAAGTCCCATACAGAGTACCGTCAATACTGACCAGCGCCTGCGAACGTTCATCGCTTTCATACTGGTTGGTTTGAGAAAGATTATACCTGAAAGACAGGTCCACGTCCATATTTGTCGGGACGGTGAAATCCAGGCTCCAGCCTCCGGACATTCCGTGGATGGTATTGTTATCGCGTCCGCCAACCGTTACCTCGAGTGCCCCGCCGGAATATCCCCCGTGAGCTTGCCTTATGCCCGAGGCGTAGTATGGACGAGAGGTGCCCCGAAAAAGATCGTCTCCGTAGACGAAGCCGTCGCTTCCGGCATCGAAATCCGCCCAAACAAGGGTATCAGCGGATATCACCGATCCCCCCCAGATATCTGCCGGATAATGAAGATCGGCATAGTACCTTTTCCCCGGCTCGATCGTGAATTGTTGTATGATGGTATCGTTCGCCGGGAGATACGCCAGCGCCAGGGTATGGATTCCGATCGGGATCGAATCGAAAGCCACATAGCCGTTGGCATCGGGGGATTCGGATCTTGACTGCATGATGCCATTCCGTGGAAACCTGACATTAAACCTTACCGAATCCTTGTATATCGGGCCGGGTGGCGTGAAGTTCAAATCCACGATCGAGAACGAGGCATCGTTGTAGAGCAATTCCTCACGGCCGTTCGCCAGAGATCGAGAAAGGGTCGTCCCCGAACCGGTTGATATCAGAATTACATCTGATATCGTTATGGCCTGACCCCAGCCGTCGGATTTGAAGTAGGTATCGGTGCCGCCGCTAGAAAACCGGTCTTTAAGGTACGGACCATTCCAGGTGGAATAGGCATGAGAATCGTATATTAGCTCATCGAGGCTCGATGGAAGGCAGCCGTTATCGCCAATGTAGCCGAAATCGCTGCGTCCACCGCCCGAGGTCGCTTTGGGATCGCCGCCTATGGCAAAAGCAAGATGTTCCAGTTTGCTTTTGGTTTCTTCAAGACGGGAAACATCGCCGATATTGGCGATCGACCTGACGGCCACCGAAGCCAGAATAGCCAGGACGGTTACAACCACTATTAACTCGATCAGGGTGTAACCAGCACTCCGGGTAAAACGCGGATTTATTGTCAATTCAACCGGTCTCATTCTATTCTTAATATTATCGGCATAAGAGCAAACGGTTTAATAACGGCGGAAGTGCCGAAAACAGGGGCCTCCCCGGGAGCCTGGCAGGGCGGGAATTGTATCAAATAAGTCTATGATATATAAAAACTTGACAAAAACTCGATTCACCGTAATTTATTTACAGGGAGTAACGAGCACTCAGCAACAGGGTATCCGCAGCCTTGGTATTCACAGCCCAATATCCGTTTTTTCCCACCGGGAGGGGTGCCGTCGCCCCCTTGTTCCAATCTTAAGAATAAGTGCGCATTACGCAAATGAGTATGAGAAAGTAGGCTGCAACACCCTTTCAAATGATCAAGCAAGGGAGGTCTTTAATGAAAATGGGCAGGGTTGTCTTTTTACTGCTGATCACAGCCGTATTGTCTGCCGGCTTGGCGTCGGCTCAACCAAATTTCTTTATTACCGCATCTTGTCCCCAGGCTCAAGGTAATCAAATCACCATCGGTGATGATTTCACCATCGATATTTCCCTGGATAATCAAGGGCCATCCGATTGGTGCGGCGGGGGATTTTCCCTCTTCTTCTACTCACCCGATATGTCCATCACCACTGCCAATCACGTCGGCGTTGGCGGAAACGGGAGCCTCGAAGATATCGAATTTCTAAACGATTGGGAGGCATATTTTAATTTCGTCAATGAGATAACCGAATTCAGTTATGACGGATCTCTCCCCGATTCCATCAATCTCACGGTTGTTGGGACGAATTGCCTGCCGCCTTCGGCACCAAATCAGGAATATATTCGATTTCATTTCAACATCAATCAGCAGGGGGTTTTCTGTATCGATTCCCTGGATTATCCCGAGCCGATCGGCGATTATGATTGGCTTTTCGAAGGAACGCTGAATGTTACCTTTAATGGGCCGTACTGCTGGATTGTGGCCCCTTACTGCTTTGACAGCGACGGCGACGGATACGGCGATCCGGGCCATCCTGAAAACGAGTGCCCCGACGATAATTGCCCGACCGTGTACAATCCGGGACAGGATGACTTTGACGGAGACGGCATCGGCGATGCTTGCGATGCATGTACCGATTCCGATAATGACGGCTATGGCAACCCGGGATTCACGGAAAACACCTGCCCCGACGACAATTGCCCCCATGTTTATAACCCGAACCAGTCGGATATAGACAACGATGACATCGGAGATGCTTGCGATGATTGTGTCGATTCCGACGGCGACGGCTTCGGTAATCCCGGATTCCCCAATACGGGATGCACCAATGGTCCGACCGATAACTGCCCCACCGTATACAATCCCGGCCAGGAAGATTATGACAGCGACGGTATTGGCGATGCCTGCGACAATTGCAACGATTCCGACGGAGACGGCTATGGCGATCCCGGTTTCCCTAACAATACCTGTGCCGACGATAATTGCCCGGATGTGTATAATCCGAATCAGGCCGATATCGACAGCGACGGCATCGGCGATATTTGCGATGATTGTGTCGACACTGACGGAGATGGTGTCGGGAATGCCGGATATGCCAATAGCGGATGCCCGCTCGGATCCAACGACAATTGTCCCAATTTTGTCAATCCTTCGCAGGAAGATACCGACGGAGATGGCATCGGCGATGCCTGTGATGATTGCACCGATTCCGACGACGACGGCTTCGGCGATCCGGGTTTCCCGAATAGCTGTGCTACCGATAATTGCTCCCAAGTTTATAATCCCGATCAGGAGGATAAGGACGGCGACGGGGTAGGCGATGTCTGCGACGACTGCTATGATCTCGACGGCGACGGGTACGGAGAACCGGGCGATGAAGGCGATCTCTGCGCCGACGATAATTGTCCCTTCTTTTATAATCCCGGACAGGAAGACGGAAATGGTGATGGGGTCGGCGACGCCTGTACGTGTGACGGAGCTACGCCCGCCGGAACAAATGTCCTGGTGGACCTTTGCGGATACGGCACCCTCGATTATTCGGAAGTTACCCTGAGCGGAACCTCGACAATTAAGTTCCATGCCGCCTCTCCGGATCCTGGTATTACGTTTGAACCCATACCGGAGCCGATACCGATATTCTATGAAATCGTAACCGATGCCGGATTTACCGGTAATGTTGAAATAGTTTTGTACTATGACGATGCCGGCTTGGCAGCCGGAGAGGAATCGCGTTTGCGCCTGTATCGCTTCGACGGCGAATCATGGGACGATGTCACGACCAGCATCAACACCACTTCGAATGAAATTCACGGCAGTGTTACTTCCTTCTCATATTTCGCCGTGGCGGTCCCCGCATATGTATGTGGAGATGCTAATGGCGATCAAGTGGTCAATATTGTAGATATAGTGCGTCTTATTGACTATATTTTCAGGGCGGGCCCGGAACTCCAGGTACCTGACGCGGCGAATGTCAATTGCGATTACGCCGTAAATATTCTCGATATAGTATATATGATAAACCATATCTTTAAGGGCGGTCCCGATTACAATTGCTGTCCGTTGGGGACTCATCCTACGGCTCCGGCGGGAATCATTAATTTCAAATACTGGGATCCGGCCTCCGGCGGGAATGGCAATTATTACGGCATTATACCATATGCACAAACCTGGACCGCCGCGCTTAATGACGCCTATGGTTATAACCTGGCAGGAGTCGGCCCCGGTCATCTGGCGACGATTACATCTCAGGCAGAAAACGATTTTATCTTCCAGGAGGTTCTGCTGGATCTCGATCCGGCTACCGAACCCAATGAATTCTGGTTGGGAGGATACAATTATTCTTCAGCCCCTTCGGGCCAGGACTGGAGATGGGTTACCGGTGAGCCGTTCGTGTTTTTTAACTGGTCGCCCAATGAACCAAACAATATTACTGCTGAAAAAGCTATCGGCATTTATTGTCAAAATGAAACGGATCCCCGTCGGGTTCCGGGTAAATGGAATAATTCGCTGGCGGAGGCTTCCCACCACCGGTACTGGTCGGTGGTTGAATGGTAACTCAAAGAGATTAATCGGCATAAGGGGCCGGTCTTAGGATCGGCCCTTCTTTTCCATTTAGTGGAAATCTTTGGGGTCGAACTCAACAAAACCCTCGCCAAATTCAGAAATTGTATTATATTTCGATACCAAAACCCCATTTTAGGGATGGTTTATACTTTAAAGTACTGCGATTTTTACCGCATTTGCCGATTTAAAGCAGTATTCGACCAGAGGTGCAAGTGAACAAGGCCGTCTTTTATATATTCGTATTTTTTCTTCTTTCCATGGCAATTTCAGAGACCTTTGCTCAGACACCGAATTTTATCGTAACCGCAGAATCTCCGCAGGCCCAGGGGGGAGAAATCCTGGTCGAGACAATTTTCACAGTGGACATCCTTATCGAGAATATTTCGGAAAATGATTACTGCGGCGGGGCCTTTTCATTCATATTCTATTCTCCCGACCTGTCGATAGCGGTCTGCCCCCATATCGATGTCCAGGGAGAGGGCCCGACTGAAAACATTGAATATCTCAACGGCTGGGACGGCTTTTTTGAATTGGTTAACGAGATCTATCCGTTCGGGTATGACGGTAATCTCCCGGATTCGATTAATTTTCAGCTTCTGGGAACAAACTGCCTAATACCCGGAACGCTGAATCAAGCTTATATCAGATTTAATTTTCGGTCATACGAGACCGGGACATTCTGCATCGATTCATTGGATCATCCCGATCCGAGCGGCGACTACGACTGGTTATTCGCCCCTTATTTCACGCCGGTGTTCAATGGTCCCTACTGCTGGGAAATAGTCCCCATTTGCTTTGATGGTGACAACGACGGCTTCGGTGACCCGGGGCATCCTGAAAACACCTGCGAAGACGACAATTGCCCCGCTGTTTACAATCCCGGGCAGGAAGACGGCGACAACGACGGCATCGGGGATGCCTGCGACGACTGCACCGACAGCGACGACGACGGCTTCGGTAATCCCGGAGCCCCCAACCCGAATTGTGCCGAAGACAATTGCCCGTTCGATTACAATCCCGAACAGGAAGATTATGACGGGGACGGCATCGGCGATGTTTGCGATGAATGCAATGATCGCGACGGTGACGGCTTCGGTGACCCCGGGTTCATACAGAATGTCTGCCCGGACGATAACTGCCCGTTCTATGCCAACTCGGGGCAGGAAGATGACGACGGCGACGGGGTCGGGAATTCCTGCTATTGCCAGGGGATTACGCCGGGCGGAACCCATATTGTCGTCAATCTTTGCGGTTTCGGCCGAGCCACTTTTCAGACGGTTACTTCGGTCGGAGTGACCAGCGTGAAATTGCGAGCGACCGATCCGGCTCCCGATACAATGTTTATGTCTATACCCGAAAGTATGCCGGTTTATTATGAAGTCGGGACAAACGCTCATTATGATGACAGTATCTATCTCGAGATTTTTTACAGCGACGCCGGACTCGATGCCGACGAGGAATCAAAACTGAAGTTATTCCGGTATTCAGGAACGGAATGGATTGATGAGACAACCACACTGCTGACGGCACTGAATCGTGTCAGCGGTTGGGTTGATTCGTTGGGTTACTTTAAAGTCGCATTTGAACCGCTGATTTGCGGAGACGTAAATGACGATGGCAACGTCGATATACTGGATATTATTTCTCTTGTAAATTATAAGTTCAAAGGGGGCCCGGCTCCCGTTTATGAACGGCTCGCCAATGTCAATTGCGATTCCAGTATAAACGTCCTGGATATCATTTATTTGGTTCAGTTTAAATTCAAACAGGGACCGCCGCCCAACTGCTGCCCGCTGCCCTGATTCACGGGGATTGCAAATTACATCTCCATCCAATTCGGAGCATCAATTCAATCGGGATTTCATCTCAGGTTTACCAGGAAATCTCTGGACTGCTTGATTTCAGCAATTGATTTAATCAAAATATTTTTAAGCTCATCGTAATCCAGATTAAGGCAGGACCAGACATCGGACGAAAAGCCATAGGCAAATCTGTTGCCGCTATCGCCGACCCCCATAGCGATGGTAAGAATATCCGCAATGTTAATGGCCGCAATCAATTCCTTGTTTTCCAAATTTAGATCGGGATGATGATGTTTGCCGATTACATCGGCGATTTGTCCCGGGAAATTCCATTTCTGCGCCAGCAGAAGTCCCGCCTCCTGATGATCCAGACCGAAATAGTCCTTCTCCTCATCGATACTCGATACTCCCTGACGCTCATAATAGAACCACAGGAATCGCTCATCGTCGCTGTTGACCAGGACCAGCCGGCCAATATCGTGCAATATGCCGCAGGCGAAGGCTCCGCTACGGGTATCCTGATCCGCGTTTTGCAGAAGATTGCGGGCGATGATGCCAACGGCGAAAGAATGCTGCCAGAAATTTTCAATATACTTTGCGGCGTCTCTGCCCCGGAAAATATTCATAACCGATGTAGCCAGCAATAATTGATGGATAGAATTGAATCCGAGTATCGTTACCGCTTCATTCACCGACGAAATCCGTCTCTGAAATCCGTAAAATGAAGAATTAACCAGACGAAGGAGGCGGGCCGAAAAGGCCGGATCGGTCTCGACAATATATGACAGCGTCCCGATATCGACATCCTCCTCTCCGATCAGGCTGTGGAGCTTTTGGATTACCAGTGGCGGAGACGGAAGATTTCGTATATCGCAGCTTAATTTACCGAGGTCAAACAGTTTTCTTACGTCGGTCATACCTTACCGTCGCCTTTCACTACGAATTCGTTAACTTGTCTGAGAACCTGAGATATTTCGGCGACTTCCTCATGATGCATGATTAAACTCAGAGCTTTGCCCATATAGTCGTTATACTTTTCGGGGGAGGCTAAAATCAAAATCGGCAAATCGTATATTGTCGGCATATCTATTTGTCCTCTATTATATATGCACCGGTTTGATCGGTACATACCGATGTTATTCCGGGATATTTGGCTTCCAGTTTTTTCAGCAGACGGTCTTTTTCTTCGATCGCCGCTTTAAGTCTTTCATTTTCATTCTGAAGCAGCTTCTGGGCGAAGGCGTGACGGACGGATACCAGCAGTTCGACATCATCCCAGGGCTTGACGAAGAAGCGATAAATTTCGCCTTTATTAATGGCATTTTTCGCAACTTCGATGTCCGAAAGCCCGGTCAGCATGATGCGGATTATATCATGATGTTTACGGCGGACGATATTGAGCAATTCGGTTCCTGAAAGGCCGGGCATATTCTCATCGGTAATAATCAGGTCCACCGGCTCCCGGGCAAGAACGGCCAGGGCCTCCTCTCCCGATTCCACTGCGGCAATATCGAATCCCTCTTCCTTAAACAGCCGCTTTAAGGCATTCAGGATCATTCTTGAATCATCCACCAATAAGAGCTTAAACCGCTGCATGCTGCACCTCCGCACCGGCCCTCTGAACGACAATCTGCACACCCTTGTCGATAGGGTCGACCCGGTCGATTTTGACCAGTCTATTAATAATACCGCTGGTCAGCCTGGCTCCTTTCGGAAGCAGAAACATGCCGCTCCGGCTGTGGATATCTTCCGCGACCACCATGCCCTCCCGAAGTGATTCGGTCCGCACATTCGCCGACTCGATTGCGTCCTTAAAATGGAAAACTTGACCGATATCATTATCGATGAACTTCTTGACCAGAATCGGATCGAACATGGACCCGGAATTCCTTACCAGATTCGCGGATGCTTCTCGCAGGGTCTTTTCATTCGGGTATCCCTTTTCAAAAGCGTTTTTCTCGAAGGCGTCGGCAAGTCGAATAATCCTCGAGCCAAGAGGAATCTGTCCACCCGATAACCCATTGGGATAGCCGCTACCGTCATAATTTTCATGATGATGTCTGATATACAGGCCGATTTCCTCAAAGCCGCTGACCGACATGATACAGCTTTGCCCTAAAATTGTATGCTGCTCGATTTCTATCATATCCTGGCGGTTTAATTCCGAGGCCTTTTTGGCCATTATTCGATCAGGAATACCGATTTTTCCGATATCGTGCAGAAATCCGGCGATAATAATATCCTGTCGTTCCTCGGGGGAAATATCGAGGTATTTCATCAATTCGCGAATAAGGGTGGCGACCCGCTGGCTATGACTGCCGACATCACGATGACGGAATTCCAGGATCGTGGAGAGTGATTGAATCGTTTCCATGAAACTTCTGCGAAGTTTCTCGTTTTGATCCCGGATCTCCTCGGTCTGCTCCGCCACCTTTTGTTCCAGGGATTCATTGAGGGCCGTCAGCCGGCGGTTTTGTTCCGCAGTCAGTTCGGTAAGGCGGCGGTTTTCGGCAGTCAATTCATAGATGCCGAAACAATCCTTGATCTTTAAAACGAGTTCATCATCATTCCAGGGTTTGTTAATATAGTACTTAACAGCCCCGCTGTTAATGGCCTCGATGGTAGCCGCAATATCAGAATAGCCGGTTAAAAGTATTCTGATACTATTGGGGGAAACCTCGCGGGAGCGGCGCAGAAACTCCGTCCCCGTCATTTGAGGCATTCGCTGATCCGATATGATTACAGAGGGCTTAAAATCCCTGAGTTTTTCCAATGCCGCGGCTCCGCTGTCGCTGGCGGCAATTTCCACCTCAAGGGATTTGAGCAGCCTTGTCAGGGCCTTAAGAATGCCGCTATCGTCGTCAACCAGAAGAATTTTGTGTTTATAGTTATTAGCCATGGATACCAGCCTTTTCAATTCCGGTTATTTTGGATTTTGAACAATCGGGAAATTCGGATAGCGAAAATACTCCGATCACTCCCACTCCGTCTGGCAAGGGTCTGCAAATCAGGCGGAATTCGGCTTTATCATTGAATATTCCGCTCATGGTTTCGCCGGATATCAGGGAATTATGCAGGAATTCGTATAGTATTTCGTCAAGAACACTTTCCGCGTTGGCGCCGAGTTGAATATTGGGAGAGGCGAGGAAGTTTCCCACTGCCCCGTTCATGTAGACTATCATTCCCATATTATCGATTCCGATTACTCCCGCCGGAAGGTAATTAAGTATCGTCTGGGCCACAACCAGAGCCCGGTTCTTGGTTTCAAGATCCCGGGTTCGTTCAGTTACTTTGGCTTCCAGTGTTTTATTTAACTCCGTTAATTCCTCGTATTTTTTCGAAAGTTCATAATAGAGCCTGGTGTTCTCGTTCTGGAGGCGGTATTTTTCGAAGGCGCTGATGATGGTGGTTAACAAATCGTGGTCATTCCACGGCTTGGGTATGAATTTATATATTTGACCGTCATTGATAGCCTCCATCATAACGGAGGCATCGGCGTAGCCGCTCAAAATTATCCTGATCGTGTCCGGCGCTTTCCTTCTAATCCGGCTCAGAAAATCCACTCCGTTCATGCCGGGCATGCGATAATCGGAGATTACCAGCTGGATTTCGTGCTTTATGAACAACTCGAGTCCTTCTTCGCCGTTAGTCGCCGTAAAGATTTCGTAGTTTGTATCTCTCAAAAGCCTCTTCAGGGCGCGGAGAACATTTTGCTCGTCATCGACAAGGAGCAGGCGATAACGTAGTTCATTCAGCTGCTTCTTTATACTCTGCTTTAACATTACCTTCTTCGCTATCATTTTGAAAAACCGCATTCAGCGGAATTGAAATAATAAATTCGCTTCCCTGACCAACCTTGCTGTCTACATCGATCAACCCCCCATGTTTTTTAATTATATCGTAGGCCAGACTGAGACCGAGGCCGGTGCCTTTACCGACATCTTTGGTCGTGAAGAACGGCTCGAATATCTTCTTCATATTCTCTTCCGGAATGCCCACTCCATTATCTTTGATTGAAACATAGACGAAGTCCTTGTCCGCGCTGGTCGAGATGGTGATTTCTCCGTTCGGTCCCCGAATGGCATGGGCGGCATTGACCAGGATATTCATGAATACCTGGTTGATCTGATTTGCCATACAATAGACCGGTGGTATATCGCCGTAGTTGGTCGTAACCTTGGCTTTGTATTTCAATTCGTTCCATACGACATTCAGGGTACTTTTGAGACCTTCATTGATATCCGCCTGTTCTCGAACCGTACGATCCACCCGCGAAAAGCTCTTTAAATCGGCAACGATATTTTTAACCCTATCAGTTCCCTCCGCGGATTCTTCAACCGCTTCGTTAAAATCCGTTATAATCTCGAGCATTTCGTCTCGAAGTGCCGAATGTTCATCGCCGGCCTTATTGAGAATTTCGCCGAATTTTACAAGCGATTTTTTCATGAAGGAGAGATTGGAGTTGATATAGCCGATCGGGTTGTTTATTTCGTGGGCGACACCCGCGGCCAGTTGCCCTATCGCGGCAAGTTTATCGGATTGAATAAGCTTTTGCCGGCTTAGAATGCGTTCCGTCACATCCTGAAGCATTCCCACGACTCCTGCAATATTCCCGTTTTCATCATAAAGGGGGCATTTCGTCGTGGAATACCATCGTTCTTCCCCCACAGAATTTCTGATTTTCTGCTCGTGGATGACAATCCGGTTTCCTTTGGCGAGAATATCCTTGTCTTCGGCATGATTACGGGAGGCCATACTGCTCTGCAGAACTTTGAAATCTTCGAATCCGATTATCTTATCCTTGGGCCTTCCAGATAAAGCGCAAAAGGCTTTATTTACTTCCAGGTAATTATTGTTTCGGTCTTTCAGGTACATGACCGCCGGGACGGTATTGATCATCGCAGTGTACCTGTTGATGGTCTGCGAGAGGAGTTTTTTGGCTCGGGCCGCTTCGGCCAGGGCCATTTCCAGCTTGTCGTTCGAACTGACCAGCAGTTCGGTAAATTGGTTCCGGTCGGTCTCGAGCTTCTTTCGCTCAATGTATTGAGCCATTTTCGCCGCAATTACGTCCAGCAGGGCTTTTTCTTCATTATAAAAGGGGCCGATATTGTTTTCCGGGCGGGATTCAAGGTAGCCGACCTCGATTTCGCCATATATTTCTTCCCCGAGACTTACAGCCGATACCAGCTTCCACGGACAAGATTTGTAGTTAGCCGTAGAGAAATCGTGCCCGATCAATTCTATTCTCACGCAGGCAATTTCGGGATACTGCCAGGCCCGGGGGATAATTTCCAGGAGAGCTGCGACCACCTGATCAAGTATTTTCTGTTGATCATTCGTCAGGGTGAGGAACTCGTAAAGGCAGTTCAACTCCTTGAGCCTCTTGCCGAGGATCTTCGTTTGCAGTCTTAACTCATTTTCGATATTCGTTTTTTCGGTAATATCGACGAGAACCCCGATGATTCCGCCAGTATCCCCTTCGGCATTATGAAATATTGCCTTGGCGACGTGAAAATTCCTGATTCTACCATCAGCACACTTTATATCGGCGATGTAGTGCCGTGATTTTCCATCTGAAAGGAGTAGGTTATCTATTTCGCCATGGTAAGCCAATTCACTCTCGGACATACCAAGAGATAAATTAGAAAGCTTTTTGCCGATTATGTTTTCAATGGAATCATTTATAAAGTAGTCCAAAAAGGCCCGGTTGCATCCAAGGTATTTGCCCAGCCTATCCTTGTAGAAGACCGGGCTTGGAATGGTATTGATCATGGTTTCCAAAAAACGCATTTGCCGCTTGATTTCATTCCTTTGCGATATTTCGGCAGTGACGTCGGATACTATTTCTATCACCGAAACGATTTCACCCTTTGCGTTTTTTATGGGGGCAGAAACCAACCGGAAATTGGTGATTCCGTTCGGAGTCGGCGTCTCGGTTATCGCTTCATGAGCTTTGCCGTCGGCGAGAGATTTCACCACCGGACAATAGTTACATACCGATTCGCGGGCCGGAGTATTGAAGGCCTTGTAGCAGGTCGGCCTGCAACTCACGTCAAGATCCGGGTTCCAGACCATCATTTGTTTATTCATCGAAAGAATCTTCATTTCCGGACTCACCACGGAAATGCCGACTCCGATATTATCAACAATGGCATTGAATCTCTGAATATTATCATGATAGGTGTCAATCAATTTCTTCTGCGGCGATATATCGGTAATTTTCGCCAATGCTCCCAGAAATTCGCCATCCTCCATAATGGCGGACATTTCCAGATTCAGAAACCTCTTATTGCCGAGGCGCGTGGTAATTGAGATTTCATACTGGGAACTCAACCCATACCGCCGTTTTTGCACTTGATGCATGATAAGTTCATGATATTCGGGATCGATTACATCAAAGACCGACTTGCCGAGCATTTCTTCCGTATTGTCCGCGTCCAGCAATTGAGAAGTAACGCTGTTCATATAAATAAACTTTTGTGAATCATCGATGATTGCAATTCCCTCATTCAACGAATCCATGAGGAAATTATAGGAGATACCGACACCTCGACCGCTCTTCGCGCTGATTAATTCAGCGGCCGATGATTCACCCGGCGCCCCCTCGAAATCTTTCAGTTTCGGGTTGGACATTGACCCCTCAACAACTCGTTATTTAACTTTATTAGACAGCCGACCCTAATATTGATATCGACGTTTACCTCAATATTATTCATCTTTTAAATAAATAACTCAGAAGAATTGATTCATATTATCGTGGGTTAATATACCGATGAAAAGTACAATGAAACGGCGCGGTCTGATGACCGCGCCGTTTTCCGAAAAGTGGATTTATGATTTCCTGAAGGATTCTTAGAATCCTGTGAGCTCTTCCTCTTCAAGGGGAATAACTTCTTCGGCTCTTGCCGTATTTGCTTTCGGTTTCTGCGGTGCCGGTTTTTTATTGGCTTTCAATGTCTTGACCGGCTTCGGATTGCTGGTTTTGCTCCTGACAGCCGAACTTCCCTGGCCGGCAGTCATATGATCAGCATCCTTTCCGTAAACCAGTTGTGCCAGCTCATCCACGATAGCCTGCATCTGCTGAGCCTGAGCCGCCAATTCTTCGGATGCCGAAGCGGACTCTTCGGAATTCGACGCGCTCTGCTGGACTACCTGGTCCATCTGCGAAACGGCGGTATTGATCTGTTCGATCCCCTGAGTCTGCTCGTTGCTCGCAGCCGCGACTTCCTGCATGATCGTATTGACTTCCTTGATTCCCTTGGTTACGGCATTAAGGATGTTCTTGACTTCCTCAACGGAATTTACGCCCATATCGGCGTTCTTCTGGGAACCTTCGATCAAAGCGCTGGTGTCTTTTGCGGCCTCGGCGGAACGCTGAGCGAGGTTGCGGACTTCCTCGGCAACCACGGCAAAGCCCTTACCGGCATCGCCGGCACGGGCCGCTTCAACCGCGGCATTAAGAGCCAGCAGGTTGGTCTGGAAGGCGATTTCATCGATAACTTTGATAATCTTGGCAGTTTCATCGGAGGACTTTTTAATTTCTTCCATAGCATGAGCCATGCTTTCCATAGCCTTCATGCCTTTATCGGAAGCATTGCTGGCCTCGGCCGAAAGGGCGTTCGCCTTCTGGGCGTTGTCGCCGTTCTGACGAGTCATGCTGGCCATCTCTTCAAGAGAGGATGAAGTTTCTTCAAGGGATGAAGCCTGTTCCGAGGCTCCTTCGGCCAGGGATTGACCCGCCGCCGCAACTTCCTCGGAGGCCGATCCGACCTGGCTGGCCGCATCGGACAGCCCGCGAATAATCAAATTAATCGGCTTGGTGATGCCTCTGGTAATGACAATACCAAGCAGGATACCGATAACAACTCCGATTGCTGCCAGGGTCAACATCGATGTAATGGCGGCGGACATGACATCGTTGCTGCGTTCTTCGATCTGAACCTGAAACTTGTTGAGACTTTCCGTCAACTTCGCCGCAACCACCAGGAGTTCTTTCAGGTTATTGTCACTGGCAACCATGGCGTTATGGTACTGCGACCCGGCTTCCTCGTACTGCTTCAACAAGCCGCGGATTTCTTCGGCCGCGCTTTCCAGCTGAGGATTCCCAGTTACCAGGTTGGCCCAGCGGTTACGACCTTCATTGGCGTTTCCGAGCTGTTTGAGATACCCCTGGTACTGAGCATCGGCGTTGGTCGCCAAAAGGTAGACGGCAGTGACTCTCAAAAGCAGAAATGTTTCTATGACATCCTGGTCCAGCTTATCGCCGTATTCAATCCATTTCTTATATTCGTCGTAATTTCCGGATTGCCATGCTCTTTCGGCAGCAGGATTAATAACATTCCCCATGGCGCTATTAACCTGTTCGGTAACGGCCCATCCGACCTTACTCCATTTGCCGAAGGCATCGTCCTTTTCCTTCCGGGCATTGGCGAGAGCATCAACCCATTTCTTATAATCATCCGTTCCGGTTAAAGCGTGGTTGACCAAAGCCCTTTCGTTTTCTTCCAGGAGTTCCGATTGAGATAGTTTTTGAAGCGATTCTCTTTGAAGAATGTAGACATCATCATATTTCTCAATGCAGTTCTTGGTCTCTCCATCCTGGATGGCAAAGCCGCGGCTGAGAAAATCTTTGATATGTCCGCGAGAATCCTGGCCATATTCCTTTGCCATATTGGCTTCATTGGTCAAAGAGGCCAGATCACCAACTTCGTTCAGGCTGTTCCATCCGGTGTATCCGATGACGATCGCAATAATTATAAGAATCGCGAATCCCCCGGAGATTTTTGTCGATAGTTTCATGCCTTTTAACATAAGCTTGGAAACCCCTCCTTCAAGCGATTTGAATTAGCTGCCATTTTCCCCTTTTTCTTTCGAAATGAGAAAGTTTATTATTCTTTCTAAACTCTATATCGGAATTTTCGGGGAAAATTAGACAGGCGAAGACACTTTTTCTTGATGTTTATAAGCAATTGAAATAAAGCTACTTATAGCGTTATGCCCATCCTGCCGGCGCTTGATTATACCGGTATTGTGGACCACAGCTCCTGTTTATGTGCGATAGCTGTATATTTGCCCGAGGAAACCGGGTTGCGATCGAGTAGAATCAAAAGGAGTTACCAAAAAGTGATAGGTCAGGTGAATTCGCCGATTATGAACTTACTCGTACGGAAACGGATGATATTTGAACAGGCGGAAGGGACGATCACTGATCGTCCCCTTCATTGTCATCATCATCTCCGCGCGAACCGCGCGCGCTGCGATTAGGAACCTCATTGGTCTCGTCGCAGTCTTCGCAATAAACATAGATATAATCGCGATCGTAATCTTCGATCTGAATATTGCGGCTGCCACAGCGGGGGCAGGTTCTTACCGTCCGTTGCATCGTCATTATATCTACTCCTTTTTATAAGCCTCGCGGCAAAAATGATTATTTTTGATTCTACCGTTTCACGGATTTACCGGAATTCTGGTGCTTTCCTTTTATCAACACCACGCTTTTAAAGCGCGATGAACCGTATTTTCTGATTTTGCGGAACTCCGATACGGCAATTTTTATATCCCGTGCACGGTTTCTTCCATCCTTATAGGCCATGATATAGGGATCATGAAGATATATATATTCGCGATCAAAGCCGGTTACGACCACCCAGTGCGGAGCCCTGTCGCCGTGCAGGCGATAAGTACTTACAAGAACAATGGGGACATATCCGCGCTGCAATTCCTCAACCAGGTTCTCGAGCGAAAAATTACGGTACACGATTTTAACGCCCAATTTCAAGGCGCGATCCCGCATGTCATGAGTAATTAATTTTATAACCTGCTTTTTGAATTCCTTCTTTACCGACGATGTGAAGGGATTATGATCCCTTGAAAGATACAGGGCCGATTTAAAGCCTCTCCATTCCGCCGCGCAAACCAGCCCGAACGGACCGGTACCTCCGATACCGGAAGTCATGAAAACCAAGGTGGATTCCTTCCAGATATTCAGTTCGGAAATGCGACTCATTTCGAATGCCGGTTCGAAATACTTCATGGCCATCATCAGGCAGGCCGGCCCACAGGTGAATTCCAGCGTTTGGGCATAATATGGAACTTTTAACCTGACCGGTTCGCACCCGTTAAGCCCCAGATCCCTTATCATGTGGATAGCCGGCGAACCGTCGTGGTAATAATCATCTTCGGTCCTGACTACCCGAAAATGGTTTAATTCGTAAAACCGAATGGCATTATGGTTGTCGGCACGAACCTCAAGGGTCATGGTTTGGCACTTGCGAAATGCCGCCTCATCGATACAATGCCTTAACAGCCGTCCCCCCAATCCCTGTCCCCGGATAGCAGGGTCGACCACGATATCGTACAAACGCCCGATACCGAGTTTTTTCCGCCAGAGCATAACCGCCATTCCGGCCGGGACTTTGTCGACCTCTATAATGTAAGTCGAGGCTTTAGCCTTCGTTAACAGGTAGCGAAACTGCTCGGGACGAAAGCGGTCCTTGCTGAATCCGCGTTCTTCAAGGTCCTGGAGGATGTCGAGGTCGTCGAGGCCGGCGGAGCGAATACTAATTCTTTTGTCCATTGTTTCCTTCCGGCATTAAATAACGGATGATCTTTTCGTATAATCCCGGAGCCTTGCGGTCCTCTTCCCCTGATCCGATGGTCGGGTTATCGTTGACCTCGATAACGATATAGGTATCCCCGACCTGTTTCAGGTCGACACCGTACAATCCCGTTCCGACCGCGGCGGCCGCCCTTTTGGCGACATCGATTAAAGCGGGATCGGCCTTTTCTATATCGACTGCCCTGACCGGCCCGAGTATGGTACTTCCGGATTCGGTGTAGGTAACGATTTTCCACTGCTTTTTCGGAATGGTGTACTGGCAGACATAAATGACCTCCCCGCCGATAAGACCAACCCTCCAATCGAATTCCGATTTGACGAATTCCTGGGCGAGAAATCGGTCGGAGCGGCGCAGGAATCTCGTCCCTACCCGCACGAATTCTTCGGCCGATTTAACCCGGTCCACGTAAAGCGAAAAACTGCTGTTCGGGGCCTTCAGCACCAGGGGATTGCTTATCTGATTCAACAACTCCCTCCCCCGCTTTTCATTCAAATCGGCCTCGTTTAAAATCACGGTGCGGGGAATCGGAACATTGTTGCGATTGAGGTGATTGTACATGTTTACCTTGTCGCAACATATAAAAATCGACTCGGGATCATCGACCACCCGCTTGCCGTGCATTTCCGCCACGCGCGCCGCAATATACGAGGAATTGAGAGGATCGGTAAGCGCCCGGATGAAGAGGGCGTCGTAGTTCGGGATTTTATGAATGTCCGGACGAAAGAGGTAGTCTATTTCATGTCCCAGCTTTCGAGCGACCTGGCTGAAATGCATCAGGGCTCCCATTTCCTCGGATCGGGTAATGGTGTAACGCTCGATAAATACGCCTATTCTTCCCATTGTAGTACGCCTTTCAAAAAGGCTCGCTCCTTTTGATGCAGTTTTTCATACGGAAGCTGGGCCAAATCGCTAAACAAAATTCGGCCGTCATTTAATTCCATAATTCTGACCCGGGCCAGAGGAATTCGGAATACCCTCCAGATTTCTGCCGCAAAATCCCGGTACTTGGCCACATTGCACCAGCCCATCACCACTCTGATATGTTTAATTTTGGCTCCTGGGGGAATTTCCTGGCAGCAAATGGAATACTTATAATTCCTCGTAAGTGATTGTGCCACAGATTCCTCTCTCCCGCGTTTGGTGACAATGCGGCTTCTGATCATGAAAGGGTTGACCGAATCGATCACCACCGGCGGTTCGAAATAATTATTCGTAATATAGTACACCGGAATAGCCATGCCGGCCAGACGAGCCCTTTCAAGTGAAAGAGGAGTGACATAGGCATCCAGAGCCTCTTTGCAGGTAGGATGAATCCTTTGACCGGAATTTTCAAGATCCTGCGACATATAATACGGCAATTCCAGGTAGTCGTAATTCCCGGCCAGGTTCACCAGGCAGTCCTCTCGTTCAAAACGAGCGATTAGCCGGGAAATATCGCGCTTGATATTATCGATTACAGGTGGTCTTTTCATAGGTTCGTCTGATCCCGCTGAACACGGCATCAATCAACGGGATACTTAATTCGCTTTTGGAGCCGATTCCAGAATCGCGGCCCGAGGCAGCGGTTTTATGAAATTCTGGCGGAGGCTCCAGGTATAAGCTCCCTGATTGGGGATTAATAGGACATCCCCGCGTTTAATATCTCGTCCATGATACGAATAACCCCAGACATCATGCGGAGTACATAGCGAACCGAAAATATAACAGGCATGTTCGCTCAGAGCCGGATCCGATAAGTTTATAACCGGGGCATAGTCGTTTTCAAAGCGTTCCCATCCCACTATGTTAATCCCGCCATCGGTTACCACCATGTCTTTATGTTTGCGATCTATCACGGTCAGAGCGATATGCATCGCATCATTGCACAGCCATCGCCCCGGCTCGGTGAAAACGTGGCATTCTCCCAGGTGCGGGTAGATATGCCATTTTAAGGCATCCCCCAGCGCCCGGGCGAATTCCTCAAGCGGTTCGGACGGAATACAGTAATGAGATAACGGTATTTCCGGCTTTTCGGTTATTTCCTGAAGCAATCTCCCCTCAATGGTCCCCGCCGGGACCAGCCATTCACCCTGTGGGGGCCAGTATCCTCCTCCGATATCTATAAAATCAATGTGTGAAAGAGCATCTTTCGGCATATTTTCCAGGGTTTTGCCAAGCCGCTCGATAAACCGGCATTGTACTTCCGGATTCATGTTCCAACTGGTATGAAATTGAATGCCGCATAAATTCACATATCGGGATTTTTCCGCGGCGGCGAATATTTTCGACAATCCCGACAAGGGAATCCCGAATTTCTTCCACAATCCTTCTTCATTAGTGGTCAGCCTGATACCGGCCCGGATTTCGGTCCCGGTTTCGGAGGCTATGGCGTCGAGTCTTTCCAATTCGCCGGGGCTGTCCATAAGTACAATTAATTTATCCTTATACGCTACAGCCTGCCGCAATTCCTCATCAGTTTTGCCCGGACCGCTGAAAATAATCCGTTCGGCCCCGTTTTCCAAGGCAAGATCAAGTTCCCAGCCGCTGGAAACATCTATCCCGTATCCATGACTGGCCAGAGTTTTGATTATAATGGGGTGATTATTACTTTTCAGGGCATAATATATTTCGAGGCGGGGAATCTCTTTTCGGAAAACGGCATCAAATCCGGCGGCTCGTTCCAGAAGTATTCCCGGTTCGATTATATATAAGGGAGAACCGAATTTTGAGATAAGGTCCAGGAAAATGTCGCGGCGGGAGATAAATCCGCCTACCAATTCGTCCAGTTTTTCCTGTGCAAGGAGCGGCGTCCGATATCGTAAAATAGCCGCGGCTTTATTTATGAGCCCGTCGCTGTCGCCCACCGGGACTTCTCCATCTTAACTACGAGTTTCTCTGACAATTCAAGGCATTCCCGTTCCACGTTTTTTCCGGTCGGAGAAAATATAATATGGCCCAGGATTCTCGAATCATAATCTTCGGGCGGCAATATAACTTTATGCCCCCCTGAATGCTTATAATATATTTCCTTAACCCGAGTATCCGTCCCGAGTGCGGAATCATCATAGCCCGCCACGGTTCCCTCTTCTTTGGCGAAAATCCTAACCGCCGCAAGGTTTATCCATTTTTCAAGGTCCGGTAATTTCGGCGTAATTCCATCCGCGAAATCAAGGGCCAATCCCAGGACATCCAGATCGCTGCTTTGTTTTATCAGGAAAGGAAGGCAATCTCCTCCCGGACGGGGCGCAATTTCCAGCATATTGGCGGCATCTTCATGAACGATAAAATCCAGCATGCAGATCGAACGATTTATTCCAAGAACCTGCGCAGCCCGGCGAATTTGTTTTCGGAACCGTCCGATCTCAATTCCTCCCGGCAGTTTAGCCGGAACCAGGTAAGCCAGGGTAGTTCCGAAAGGCTGATCGGAAGCATGTATTTTCCGTGCAATGCGGATAATTTCGACCAAGTCGCCATCGATAATAAAATCGCAGCTGTACTCTCTTCCGGAAATATAGGTTTCGATTTCATAGGCGGCTCTGGTCGTCACCGCGGTGTTACCGGGACGGCCTCCGAACATACGATAATTAGCATGTTCCAAGAGCCGCGCCCGGGTCAGCATGAAAGCACTCAGACATTCATACCTATCTTTACATAGAAAAGTCAATTCGCTGCCGCTTCCGGTCAACGGCTTAATTACGACCGGCTGCTTGACCTTTTCCAAAAATTCCACGGCCTCAGTTGCCGATTCGACCATGGCCGTTTCGGGACAAGGAAGTCCGTCACTTGCCCAGAGCCGCTTGGTTTCGAATTTATTTCGGCAAATCGCCACCGCCTCGGGCGAAACATATTTCAGTCGGTAGTGCCGGGCCAAAAGGGACGCGTTGGCCATGGATTCGTCATCGAAAGCGACAATTCCGGACGGCTCCGCCTTTGCGGCAACCCTCCACCCATCAATGCGCGAAATCGTCTCATCCAGATTATCGAGATTGCAAAGCAATTCGGACGTATCGTCAGGAGTCGATTCCTTGTGGCGCGCCCTTTCTCCCGGATCGGTAATAAACAGGCATCGCCCCGGGAACCGGCCGTTCATGATTTTGATGTAGTCTGCGGTCGTTCCGTAGACCACAGTCCGGACATTAGACATGGCTGAATCTCGCGGCACTAAAGCCGGGCTGCATCCCCATGGCAGGTCTTAACATCATTGAATCCCAGTGAACCGAAGAGACCGAAGCATTGGAAGCCAGGTATAACGGACGCATGGAAAGATGGAAAATGCTTTTCCATGAGAAATCACCGCATAAAAAGTCGACTTCTTTTATCTTTTCACGGCAGGCCCGCTTCATATGAAAAGTATTGATCAGCTTGGCAATGCCCGGGAAATCTCCGTTGGTCCCTCCGGCGAGGAGCGTGTATTTATCGTTAAACATACAGCCCATGTCGATCGCGGCAACCTGCCCTTCGATAAGTATCGTGGTCATGCGGAGCATCCCATGTTCATGTAAGTACTCGGCCAGAGACCGGAAACTGCGGCTGAATCGGATGTCATAGAAATAAGAGAAAATCCCGAAGCGCTCGACGTTCATTCGGGCCATAAGGTCGAAATCCTCGAGACAATCGAAACGGTATTCCACTCCCCGTGATTCGAACGCCTCCAATTCTCTTACCAGTCGCTTGGCCGATTTATGCGAAAATTCCTCGAGGTAATTCTCGAATTTGTAAGCGTACTTCGGAGGATGAAACAGGTATCCTATTTCATCGACGATATTGGTCGAACTCATCAGGGCATCCGAGGGGGATAAATACCTCAGGTGATATTCCGCGGGGCAGCGGTTGAACATGGTTTTCATAATCCTGCGGTTATCGGAAACGATGCGATTCTGTTCCAGCCAGGTCTTCCCCTGCCATGTTTCCCCCGGAAACATCGCGAACGATCTCTTTTCTTCGATCCAGGAAAGCGGAAGCAAACCCGCTATCCGGCCTTCGTCCTCGACGGCGATGAAATGCAGCGGCCGCTGGTAATGACGCTGGAAGCATTCCCGGACGCCCCAGAGATCCGACAGGTTCTCCCGGGGAACGGCCGCATTCCAGACCTCGGTGGCCTCCCTGGAATCAGCGATTACTTTAACCCGTAGCATTATCAGTATCTCGGATTAGTATGGGTAATACAGGAATTGCCGCCGAAAAATTCCACCGAGAATTTCTTGACCGCTTCGACGTCGTACGGCTTGCAGCTGAAAACGTCGAGATAAACGGTATTGGTCAAATTAGCGAAATGGGCGGAAATTAATGAAGTTTCGATTAACTGCACCATAGAAAACCCGGCCACCTTTTCGTCCTCGCCGAAATGAACGACCTGGGTTTCTCCGAATCGGCGCATTTCGATCAGGTCACACAATTCACGGACAAAGCGTTTGATTTTGTCCGCATTGCGGATGGTCTCCGGGTCACAATCGTAAATGTCAAAGCTCGATGCAATCCCCCAAACCGATTGCTCGACAGCTACTTTGGTCGCGACCTGAGTCTTCATCATGGTCCCTTTCTGGAAAATTGTTAAAAAATCCTAATGCCATTCAGGCATTCAATCGAAATCCTACCGCACCACTCGGTCATTTTCTTCGGCAGTTCTCGGCAAGGCTTCGTTGATGAACTTTACCAGACCGGCTACAAGGGCACTCCGCAATGAACCGAGGGCTTTGTCGACGTCTTCACCCTCGGTGGCAATTATGGCAAATGAATAGTAGCCTGACACGAATCCAACCACGGCGCACGCGATCCTGCGCAACACCGCTTTGGAAATTTTGCTCTGTATCGCTGAATCGATCAGTTCTTCAATTGTTTCGAGATATTTTATAAACGGCGTGTCGATCCCGGAATAACTGTGGGTCAGGTGCAGATCGGCACGTCCCTGGAAATAAAGCACATAATCTTCCCAGCGCTTGCTGAAAAAGTTAATGTGCACCATAATGATGGCATCAAGAAGCTGAGGAAGCTCGCTCTGTTCCCGGCAATGTTCATTGAGGTCGCCCGCAAGCTCGTCGAGAACATCCTTCATCAGATGACGGATAAGATCCCCTTTTCCGGTAAAGTGATTATAAAAGGTCCCCTTACCGAGATCGGCCCGTTC
>JBFZFV010000044.1:0-12819 GCA_041306185.1 Candidatus Zixiibacteriota bacterium | reverse complement strand
GCAATACCCATCTTATCCTCGGAAGTACCGATGAGCCGATGCCCGAAATCATGAGGCAGATCCTCAGGAAACTGCTGGCTTTCAAAATCGCCAATCGCTATCAGGATTTCGGAGAATTCTTCGAAGACTGGACGTTGCTCGAACGGACCTACAGCAGAGAGCATGACAGCGTAAAAGAAGATGACAAAGACGTCACCAGCATCTTCTTCCGCCCCTCGTTCCAGCTCGGACTCGCCGCCGCCGTAGTGGTGATAATTGTATTACTATTATTGTTCAGAGATTTATTCTAAAACGATTCTTCCGGCGAAGGATAATTCCCCGACTTCACGTCGCTGACAAACGACCGCGCCGCCTTCTCGATTATCTCCGGCAAATCGGCATACCTCCGCACGAACTTCGCCTCGAATTCGTCATACATTCCCAAGATATCGTTGATGACCAGTACCTGCCCGTCGCAGTGCGGCCCGGCGCCGATCCCGATCGTCGGGATTTTGATCTTTTCCGAAATCGCCTTCGATGTATTCTGCTCGACCAGCTCCAGTACGATCGAATACGCCCCCGCCTCTTCCAGCGCCTGCGCCGATTCGATTAAGTAGTTGCGGGATTCTTCCGTTTTCCCCTGCACCCGAGGCCGGCCGAACCGGTTGATCGACTGCGGCGTCATCCCAATATGCCCCATCACCGGAATCCCCAGCTCGAACAACCGCTTCACCGTGGCCGCCATCTCAATCCCCCCCTCCAGTTTCACCGATTTCGCCCCGGTCTCCTTCAAAAACCGTCCGGCGTTCGCGATGGCAACTTCCACCGACGGCTGGTACGACATGAACGGCATATCTGCGATGGTCAATGCGTACTCGGTGGCCGAACAAACCGCTTTGACATGATGTATCATGGTATCCATGGTCACCGGGAGTGTGCTTTTCTCGCCGTACAGCACCATCCCCACCGAATCCCCCACCAGCAGGGCATCTATCCCGGCCCGATCGAGGATTTTCGCCATGTAAAAATCGTACGCCGTCAACACAGCGATTTTTTCCCCTTTTTCTTTCTTCTTCTTGAAGCCGTTGACCGTGATTTTATGGCGTTCGCTCTTATCTGTCATGACACAACCTGTCTAGAGTAATGATCCGGAAGGATTATAGTACTTCTTCCCGGAAATCGGTTTGTTTATGATATATACGAGGTTTTCGAAATCCTCTTCATTGTTTACGAAATCGATATCGTCGGTCTTGACCACCAATAGCGGGCTGTCGTCGTAATGGAAAAAATAATAATTGAACGCTTCGTTCAATTTTTCCAGGTACTCCTCATCGATGGCCTTTTCGAACCGTATATTCCGCTTCTTTATTCGTTCCAAAAGTACCTGTGTCGATGTCTGCAAATATATCGTGATATCCGGTTTCGGGATCTCTGCCGTCAATATCGGGATAATCTTCTCATACAAAGTCAGTTCCCGTTCGCTCAATGTTATCGATGCAAAAACGGTATCCCGCCCGAATGAATAATCGCACACGATTTTCTGCGCGAACAGGTCGCGGAATATCAGTTTCTGTTGCTGCTGATACCGGGTCAGAAGAAAATACAACTGCGCCGACAGAGCGTACTGCTTGGGATTCTTGTAAAAGTCCTCGATAAAAGGATTGCTGAACGCTTCGTCCAGAATCAGTTCCGCTCCCAAGCGTTCCGCCAGCATCTTCGCCAGCGTCGTTTTACCCGCCCCGATGACCCCTTCAATGGCGATGTAATTCGGCTCAGGCATCGACTTCGATCTGCTCTTTGAAAACGATCAGTTTTTCGATGTCTTTATCTTTCAGATACGAAGCCAGCGGCTCCTTCGTGACCGGATGAACCGCTTCGGGATGAAGGTGCAATATTGGTCCGAGCATGAATGCCCGTTCCGTCAGCCGGCGGTGCGGTATCGAAAGCTGTTCGGTTTCGATAATCTCCTCTCCGAACAAGGCGATATCGATATCGATCGTCCGGGGCTCGATTTTTCCCTTGCCGGTTCTTCCCATCTTCTTCTCGATTAATTCTATGGCGTTAAGCAATTCCTGAGGACGGTATTTATAATTGGCTTCGATGGCAACGTTGATAAAATCGGGAGCGCTCTTTTTCATCCCGACCGCAGGATTGAGATACAGGGGAGAGGATTCTACTATTTCCAGCCCCTCGATTTTCAGTAAGCCGCGATAGGCCTCGTTCAGATTCTTTTCGCGGTCTCCAAGATTGGACCCCAAAATCAAATACACGGTTGTCGACACGGTTATTCCTCCTTTGCGGAGATAATCTTGGATGTATCCGGCTGCTGCCGGCTCACTTCGATTTCAATATTATCGATGTTGCCCGGTATGGGAGGGGTCATCTTGCGGACCCTGACCGTCACTCGAAAGACAGGAAACTTCTCCAGCAGCCGGTCGGCGATCGCCAGCCCCAGTTTCTCGATCAGCGAAAAAGCCTTGCCCTCGACAATCTCCCTGATATTCTCATAAACGGCGACATAATCCACGGTATCAGTCAACTGGTCGCTTTTTCCCGGCGGAGCCAGGTCCGCTTCCAGTTCGCAATCGACCTCGAAACGCCGCCCGGTCTCTTTTTCCGGAGCGCTCACTCCGTGATAGCCGTAGAAAACCATCCTGTTCAGCCTGATAACATCCATCGGTACTAATCCTCCGCCTTAAATCCAAAACCGATCGTCCGCGACATCCGTTCCATTGCCGCCCGATAATCCTCCGCCGTCGCGGTCAATGACAGCCTGGTATAACCTTCACCGGTCTCCCCGAATGCCGTCCCCGGAAGCACTAAAATATTTTTGCGGCGTAAAAGAGCATTGGCATATTCCGATGACTGATGCCTGCCGGGATTGCGGGTCCAGATAAACGGAGCCGATTTTCCTCCGAGGTACCTCCAGCCGAACTTGTCCGCCATTTGGACCGCTTCCATACGGGATTGATTGATATCTTTCCGAACCGCACGAAGCTGCTCCGCCGGATATTCCTCAATCGACTTCGCGGCCATCTCCACCCAGAACGACGGGACATACCTCCCGGTAGTGTGGTGGATTATATTCAGGCCGTGAATCGCCTCCTGCGAACCGATCGCAAAACCGAACGGAAGATAAGGAAGTCCGAACGTATAGGGGATAGAATACATCTCCAGCCCCACCTTCTTCGCCCCCCGTATGCCCAAAAAAGGAATGTAAGCTTCTTCCGACAATGAACTGTAAGCGGCATCCATAACTATAAACAGATTATCCCGCGATGCTATCCTTACCAACTCGCTTAAATCCGCCTGGTCCAGGACCGTCCCCAGAGGATTGTGAGGATTATTGATAATGATTATCTTGGCCGCCTTACCCAGCTTGGCCGACAACTGCTTGTACGACGGCTTGAAATTGGTTTTTTCCGAATTCTGATAGGTGATCGGTATCCCCCCGGCGGTGATTACCTGCCGCTTATAAAAGGGGATACCCGGCTCCGGACATAGCACGATATCGCCGTCCTCGATGAATGCCAGACAGAGGTCGCACAGTATCCGTCGAATTCCCTGCCCGATATAAATCTCTCGCTTCGGATCCACCGCGACATTGTGCTCTCTCTTGTACCAATCGGCCAGCAGCTCTTTCAATCGCTCCAGACCCGCCGCGGAAGCCTGTTCGAAGGCCGTCGTCCCGCTCTGAGAAAATTCGCTCTTCACCGGCCATTTGAAATGCCCAAGGTCGATTAATGGATGTTTTTTTTCCGGAGCGCGGGGAATACGTTTCGGGAAATATTCCTCGAGATCGAGCGGATACTGATAAATGCGGTCGGCCTTATCGAGAATTACTTTTTTCGGCATAATAAATTCAGGATTCTCCGAACATCTTTTTATGGATTCTTATCAGCCGGGCCGTTTCTGCCTTCCCGAGCGCTTTCGGCCGCCCCAGCTTCTGTGCAATATAGACAATCCGGGCATAATGTTCAACCGTTTCCATGCGAAAATAAGCTTCTTCGAGGGTCCGCCCGGTGGTCAAAACGCCATGATTCTTCAATAGATAGGCGAATCCCTTTCGGGCATATTTGGCGAACGCCGCCCACTTTTCGGCAACTCCGGTAGGAATATATTCCACCAGCGGGATTTCCCCCAGAAGTAATATCGCCTCGGGGAGGATATCGGCCGGCAGCTTTTTCCCGGCCGCCGCGAACGCCGTGGCGTGCGGAGGATGCGCATGGCAGCAGGCGGATATATCAGGCCTGTTTGCATAAACCTGAAGATGCATCGCCGTTTCCGATGAGGGCCTTCCGCCCCCTGAAATCTCCTTCCCCGAATAGTCGATAACGATATTCTCTCCCGCTCTCAGGAATCCCTTGGCCTTCATTGAAGGAGTTATAAGAATTCTGGAAGAGTTAAGCCGAAGCGACAAATTCCCGTCATAGCCCGCGATATACCCCTGCTCATGGAGCAATCTTCCGAATTTAATTATCAATTTATCCGCTTTGGCCGTCTCCATTGTAGTCAATGGTAAAGAGCAATGGTATAAAAGTCAATCACTAACACCCCCCTGATTCGTCGGATTGTAAAGGGGAGATTAAGGTTGGAATTATTAATACTTTAATATTAGGCGAAACCCGTTGACCCCTGATGAGGTATAATAGGAAGCCGGATATGACGAAATGGCTAACAATATGTTAATAAATATACTTGACAAAGCGTATAAACGATGGTAAATTACACGGCTATCTTGTTTGGAGGTGTTTGCTTTAATGGGGACTCCTTTGGGGACCGGTAAAAAAGTATTGTCTTTGGTTGTTTTGGGGGCGGTCTTTATATTTCTCGGAATTATAATTGCCTCACAAATGGATTTCACCCCCAAATCGCAGGCCACCGATGTCAGCGGAGGGTATCCGGTGGTGGTCGGCAGTGAGGGAGATTACGAATCGCCGTTTGTTGCGGTCGTGGAACGGGTTACCGATGCCATTGTCCACATCGAGGCCGAACATGACGTCCGCGATTCTTATCATGACGACCTCTTCTGGCGCTTTTTCCAGGTGCCGCGCGAACCGCAGAAATCATACGGTTCCGGGTTCTTTTTCAGGGAAGACGGTTATATCTTGACTAATAATCATGTGGTCGAAGGGGCTTCACGAGTTATCGTCCGCACCGCGACCGGTTATCAATATGATGCCAAGGTCATTGGTGTCGATCCGCAAACCGACCTGGCGGTGTTAAAAGTAGATCCGAAAGAAGAGATAAAATTTGTCCCGTTCGGCAATTCATCCGAAATCAAAGTCGGCGACTGGGTCATTGCTATCGGGAATCCTTTCCCGCAGCAGGGGCTCGACCGGACTGTTACGGTCGGAGTGGTTTCGGCCAAGGGCCGATCCAATCTTCGTTTCGGACAGGGAACACCGAGATATCAGGATTACATCCAAACCGATGCTTCAATCAATCCCGGTAACTCCGGGGGGCCGCTGATAAACCTCAAGGGTGAAGCGATCGGTGTCAATGCCGCGATTTCATCGCCGACCGGTGCTTCGGTTGGAATCGGTTTTGCAATACCAATCAATCTCGCCCGTTCCGTGGTGCCCGATCTGATTGCCACCGGTAAAATTTCCCGGGGATGGTTTGGCGTCTATCTTGCCAATGTTAACGAAAAAGTCGCCAGGGATAACGGGCTCAGCGCCGTTAAAGGGGTCATGATTGAAGATGTTTTCCAGGATTCTCCGGCTCAGGAGGCCGGGATCGAACCCAATGATGTCCTGGTGAAATTCAACGGTCAGGATATCAGCGATGTCGATCAATTCTCGGTCCTGGTAGCGACTGCTCCGAAAAACCAACAAATTCCGGTGACTCTGGTCCGTAAAGGTAAGACGATGGAAGTCGCGACCAGTGTGGTCGATCGCGACGAATACCGAAAAGAACATTCCAGCCAGTTCACCAGTGCCGATGACCGCTTGACCTGGCTGGGTATGGAACTCCTGAATTATACCGATAATATCGCGCAGGAAATCGGCGGGCAGACTTTCCCCGGCGTGTATATCAATCGTGTGGGAAGAAACACTCCGGCTTACGGCGCCGGGATTATGCCGGGATCAATTATCACACAGGTAAATAACGTAGAAATAAAGAACCTTGTCGATCTGCAAATGGTGGCCGAACAGCTGCAGGGACGCCAGAAAGCGATCCCGTTCTTGCTGGTGGATCCGTCGGGTTCAATTGAATACAAGGCCGTGCGGCCTTGAATTACATGAGTGTATCGGATATGCTCATTTGCTAAGGAGGCGTTAGATATTCATCGTGGCTAAACAATCTGCGAAGTACCGCGACGAAGACAGATCGCTCGATCTGTACCTCCGCGAAATTGGAGAAACTCCCCTTATTACCGCCGATGAAGAAGTCCGGCTGGCCAAAAAAATAAAGCAGGGTTCACAAGCTGCCCTGGAATCATTAACAAAGGCCAACCTCCGCTTCGTCGTGTCGGTAGCAAAACAGTACCAGAACCAGGGGCTCTCGCTGGCCGACCTGATCAATGAGGGGAATATCGGGCTCATCAAAGCCGCCAAACGCTTCGATGAAACGAGAGGCTTTAAATTTATCAGCTATGCCGTCTGGTGGATCCGTCAGGCCATCCTGCAGGCACTGGCCGAGCAGAGCCGTATCGTCCGGCTCCCGCTCAACCGTGTCGGAACCCTCCATAAAATCGGCAAGATTTCAAGCTCGCTGGAACAGGATCTCGGCCGCGAACCTTCCCCGGACGAAATCGCCAAAGAACTCGATTTGTCCGAAATGGAAGTTTCCGACACCCTCAAAATATCGAACTCCCATTTGTCCCTCGATGCCCCTTTCTCGGTATCCGAGGACAACTCCCTGATCGATATTCTCGAGGATGAATTCCAACCCGCCCCGGACGAAGAACTGCTCGACCAGTCGCTCCGGGTGGAAATCGAAAAGGCCCTCGATACCCTGACCCCGCGTGAAGCCGAAGTCATCAGTCTTTATTTTGGACTGAACCATGAAAAGGCCCTGACCCTCGAGGAAATCGGCTCCCGCTTCGGCCTGACTCGCGAACGAGTCCGGCAAATCAAGGAAAAGGCGATTCGCCGCCTGCGCCACGCATCACGCAGCCGGTCCCTTCGCGCTTACCTTAATTAAACATTTTTGATTATCGTGATACCAGGCCCCCGCAACCCGGGGGCTTTTTGGTTTAATATCGACTATTCCCGAATCTCGAAACAAAGGCTAAATCAACTGAGCATAAATGATATCACTGCGCTTGATTTTGACCGGTTTCCGATTTCTAATCCCCGTTATATGCCAGCCGTTATCGAATTCCAGTCTGGGATTATCGACCACAATACCCTTTCCATCCCCTTCCCCATTTTTCTTGATCATGACGCCGGTTTCGAATAACAGCGCCGCTTGAATCAGGATATCTATTGCGGAATCCGCCGTCAGCGGCTCTTTGATCGTCCCGATAACCTGGTCGATCTCGATCATCTTACTCAGTGGAAATTGTGCATTCGTTAACAATCGCGTCTTCAAATCATCCAACATCTCCCGATAATCAATCGGGAGAATCTGCTCCAGAGCCTTCAACGCCAACACCATGAAGACAATGTCGCTGTTTAGAATTCTCGGAAACCGCGCCCCCTTCCGATCGTGAACAGTATAACCGCCCAAACGTCGATCGAAGTAAACCGGAATTCCGGCCTTTGACAAGCGGTCCAAGTAACGGAATACCGTCCTGTCCGAAACATCCAGAACTCCCATTAATTCATCCACGCTAACCTGCTGGCGATTATAAAGCAGGATAACCGTGTTGATTATGTTCGATAGTGTATTCATAAACTTTGCGGGCGGGATATTTCCTGCCCGAACCTCCCATCCCTTTATTGACCTATTATGAAATTTAGGAATTCGCTCAAAAAGCCGTCGTCCGAATCGTCCGAAATCAGCAGCTTGGAATCGGTCGAATCCCCCGGCATCGCTTGCAGCCCCGGCGGCGGCGGTATTTCAAGCGTCGAATCAGGATTGGTCGGCTCTTCGGCCATTACGACCATGGCATTGTTTGTTAAAAACATGCCCCCCAAAAAAATAATGGCGGCCGGAATCAGGAAAAATCTGCGGCAAGTGCGGTTCATTTAAACCTCCGGTTTTTATGGTTGCTTGCCGCTTTTCCCTTACAATTTCAGTGCTGATTGAAACCGATTGGATACAATTGGATAAGCAGATGAAAGATAACAGCTTACAAAAATGGACAGGGGGTGGGAAACTGCTTCAAATTGATCAAAATGACCAGATCATCCGCAGCCATTCCGTAATCTATTGAAATTTATATGGTTAGATATGCGGTTGTGGTGTAGAAGTGACTATAATGACCAGAAATTCTACTTCTCACCCAATCCGAATTTTTTCATTTTTCTGCGAAATGTCGCCGGAGGCATCCCGAGGTCCCGGGACGCCGCCGATTGATTCCAATCATTCCTGATTAGCGCATTTTCCAAATTCCTCTTCAGTTCCCGATCGCTTTTGCTTTTATAATTACCGGACGATTTCGCATCGACGATTTCAGCAGGCAAATCCTTTTTAAGAATCACCTTTCCGGGGAACAGGACTATTAAACGTTCAATCGCATTGTACAGCTCTCTTACGTTTCCGGGCCAGTGATACCTTTCCAGCAATTCATAAATGTCGTCGGTCAAAAACGGTGTGTCGAATTCCGGCTTTATTCCCTTGAGGAAATGGTTCGCCAGCAGCTTGATATCGTCCTTTCTTTCTCGCAATGGCGGCAGATGCAGGCGAATTTTATTAATCCGGTAATACAGGTCCGATTGAAATTCGTCCGCTTCCACCAGACCCTTTAAATCCTTGTTGGTGGCATAGATAATTCGTGCGTCGGAATATATTTTCAGATTGCTGCCGACCTTGCTGAATGTCTTGGTTTCTATCGCAACCAGGATCTTTTTCTGCATCGCGAGAGACATATTGCCGATTTCATCTACAAACAAGGTCCCTCCGTCGGCCGCCGCGAATTTGCCGTCACGAGCCTTTGCTCCGGTATACGCACCCTCGGTGACCCCGAAAAGCTCGCTTTCAATCAGGGTTTCCGATATTGCCGCGCAATTGAATGCGATTAAGGGATGGTCCTTGCGTAGCGATTCATAGTGAATCATTTCGGCTATCAGCTGCTTTCCCGTCCCCGATTCGCCCGTAATCAGCACATCACTGTCGGAAATAGCGATTCTGGGGATATTCTTCAGCAGGTCATTCATGGTTTTATTCCGGGTGACAAAACTGCGCCGACCGTGCTGATCCTGAATCACCTTTTTAAACACCCCCAGGGTCTTGTATTTCTTTAGAGTCTTGAGAAGGGTAGAGAGGAAATTGGCCGTAGCCATCGAAAACGCCACGTCTTCTTTATCGAACAGGGCCGGAATCGTCTGATGATCCAGATACAATACCCCGTTTACCATGGCATTCACTTTCAGCGGAATACAGATGACCGACCGGATATTATGCCTTATGATACTCTTGAACCCCGATGTCATTTTATTCTCCAGAGCGTCCTCGATTATCAACGGCTCGTTTTTGCGGAAAACCGCCTGAGGAATATTGCTGCTTATTTTCGAAATGTCTTCGATACTATCTTCGTCGCAGTTAAACGAAGCTTCGATACTCGGCTCGTTCGGGTTTTCCTTGTCCAGAAGAACCAGCACCCCCCGTTCCGCACCGGTCTCTTCCACCACGTACCTCACCATGCGCTCCACGGCGTCGGAATAATTGTCGATCTTGCCGAATACTTCCGATATTTTCAGAATCGAATCGGCCAGGTGCTTTCTATCCCCGGACGTCTGCGAAAGCCGGTTTTTTAACTGCTCGATGAGCCCGATGAAATGTTCGTTGCCGAATCTGCGGAAGGTCTTTTCGGCGTTATCGAGGAATTTGCCACCGAGTTTGGGATTGCCCTGATCGATATATAGTTCTGCGATTTTCAGGCTTAACATAGCCGATTGGAAATACTGGCAGCCGTTCTCGAGTGCCCGGTATGCTTTTTTCATTCCCGCAAATTCGTTTTCTTTCAAGCGGATCGGTCTGGCCGAAGTATCAATCAGATGCGATATGGCCTTGAATAGCGGGACTTCCTGCTGTTTTATTATTTTGCTTACAAAACCCCGTTGAGTGACTGATAGTTTTCCCGAAGGATTCAGCCCTTCGACGATGACGTAGAACAACGCTTGAGCCGCATAGAAGTAAGATTTTCTTTCTATCAATTCATCCAGCACGCCTAGAATTTGACCGCCATTGTCGGATTTTCCGCTAAAATATTCCGATAGGCTTTCAAGTAAATCCAGTTCGTGGATTTCAGTCAAATCGCCAAAATTTACGCAGGCCTCCCGCGATTTCGAAGAATACCCTTTAACCCCGCCGATATCCCCTCGGTAGAACGCGGCGACTGCCAGCATCTGATAGATTTTCGATAGCTCCTTCGGCGACTTCTCGACCGTTAACAGGCTTTCTGCGGTCTTTAATGCGAGTTCCGCCTTGCTATACATTCCGCTGTTTAATAGCAGGAAACCCTTATCCATATAATGGAAGCGATAGGTTGAAGTATCGTTCGATATTGATTCATTCGATTTTTGCAGGCAGTATTCGGCCTTTCTGTAATTCCCCATTCTTGTGTAAATATTCATCAGTCTCGAATATACGGATAGTAAGTTGGATACGCCCCCTAACCGGGATGCGAGGGCAAGCGCCTGCTCTTCGTACCTAAGCGCTTCCCGATACTCGGCCTTGCAGAAAGCGATGACACTGATTCCTTCCAGAGCAAGGATTTGATTGTTGACATTTCCGCATTTTTCCTCGAGCTTTAGGACTTCTTTGAACAGCCTGATCGCCTCGCGAGTATCCCCCTCGATTCGCCTCACAATGGCCAGATCATAAGTGACCCTCGTCAGGTCATCGAACCGGTCCGACTTTTCCAGCCTTCCCTTTAAATTCTTGAGGATCTCGCCCGATTCCCCGAACTTTCCTTCTATTCTCAAACGCCAGGCTTTCAATCTCATTAATTCATTGTACGAGTAATTATGATCCGGGTCTTCGGAAATCGCCTGCTCCACGATTTCCCTGAATTCGTCATATCTCCCCTTCTGGGCGTAACGAAAGGCCAGCCTCAGTTTCAGCCATTGCTCCAGATAAATCGGCTTGCCTTCCGCCTGCACCAGCTCCTCGAGAATTCCGACCGCGTTGGTTATCCGCCCCAGTCGGTCCGATATCAGGGCCAGCAGAATTAACCGCGATATCTCCGTTTTATTGTTATCGTAAGACAATTTCCCCGATTGCGGCCGCTCAGCCTGCAGCTTTAAATAGTTCTTGAACGCCGCGCCGGATGATCTGATTTGGTTCGCCTCTTTATCGAGATTCGTCAATTTTCCGTACGTATCGTATTCCCCGATATCGATTTTAACCGGAGTAAATTCGGAAAGTATTCCGAGCGCCTTGTACTGCTCATACAAATACTCGTCCGCGACCGATATATGCCAGAAATCCCCGAACCGCTCGATCTTCGATACCGCCGGCAGCTTCCGCAGAATCGTCCTGATTCGCAGTGCCGGCAATTTCGAAATATCCTCGATGAACTCCTCCGGAATCCCGTAAACGCCGCTGAAATTCCGGAGAAACGAATTCAGGCCTAATTCGCCGGAACGCAATTCACGCTTCTTCTCCGCGTAATTCGAAATCAGATATCTGCCAAGCAGCCGCCGCAGATAGTCGCCGTATTCTTCCGCCGAAATTATCCCGTGCTTGAACAGCACCTGCCCCAAAAAGAGCGGACGTACCGCCGGATCCTCCGCCGTCAAATCGCCGGCCATTTCACCGAGGGCCCTGGCCGCCCGCTCGATTTCCGGACATCCGCCGTTTTCGGCGAGGAAGTTCCGCAGTCCGACACCGAAGGAATAATTGTCCGACTGCCTGAGGATTTCGCTGTTATCGCGGATTTCCGGCGCAATGTATCCCGGTGTCCCGATTATATTGCCGAGCGGCTTATCGTTGGCGTTGGCCAGGAATTCGAAGTCCGAAAGGATTATATCTCCGTCCGTGGTGCTGGTCAGGAAATTTTCGAATTTGATATCGCAGTGCACCAGCCCCTTGCAGTGCAGTAAATCCAGCAGGAGGCATATCTGCACCAAAGACGCCGGGAACGTTTGCCGGAAATCGTCATACCCGAACCGATGGTATTCCCGCAGCGAACGGTAGGGGTAAACATGGAGAAGCGAATCTCCGGCCGAAGCTCGCTTTAAACAGCTAAGAAACCCCCGGGCCTTCAGACGTTTTTGCAGCGTGAACGAGCGTTCGAGGATTCGCTTCAGATTTACCGGACTGCCGCCGGCGTCGGGACGATACGATTTGAGGAAATACTTCCTGCCGTCCGATACCGCTTCCGCGATCCACGACTCCGAATATTCATTGTCCGATAGCTTCTCGTCGAGCCGATACCCGGCGATGGTTTTGTCCTGAATCAAGTCCGCCATGTTACCTTCAACGTCACCCGATATATCTCCGGGCCGGGTGGAGCTTTAATCGATAAAAAACCAATATAGCCCCATCCGAAAAAAAATCAACAGGGGATATGGCGAGAGGGGTGCAGGGTCAAGGTCCCATAGGGATTAAATCCTTTCCGCACCACGCCGGGGTTCGGAGAAACCCGACACCGGACATCTCAATGGTAGGTCGAAACTGATCTTCCCCCGATTTGGTGGACACTTTTATAAGGTTAAGTATTCATTTTCTCAAAGTCAACAGGACTTAGATATCCCAGGGTTGAATGGCGTCTGATGCGATTGT
>JBFZFV010000043.1:0-9235 GCA_041306185.1 Candidatus Zixiibacteriota bacterium | reverse complement strand
GTAGGGACTTCCGGTATGATATGATAGTCGAATGTCAACCGCGCCGCCATCAGCTTTGCGAAAGGATTGGTCCGCATGGCGATACCGGCGACATGAGTTCCATGCGCATAACTTCCGTACTTCGCGATGCCCTCAATAAACGGCTTGGCATCTTCAGGCTTTAACTGTGCCAGCTGCTTCTTCAGAGCCGAAGCTTCCTCGCTTTCGATATTCGCCTGGAGGTCCGAAAGCCCTTTCATCATCTGCATCAGACGCGGAGCGTCCTTAACGTCACCGATAGGGTACAGCAGTTCCGGTGTCTTGTCGGAATGAAGGGTATATGCGATGCCGTAATAATCATCCACAAACCCGTTGTTGTCGTCGTCCTTGCCGTTGCCCGGGATTTCCCCGGTATTTTCCCACATTATGTCTTTATAGACATCGGTATCGATACCTGAATCCCAGACACACACCGTCACCGGCTTACCGTCTGTTCGTCCCTCCAGCGAAACTTCTCGGGCCGCCCAGATATCTTCCTTTTTCGTCTCATGCGCAGCCAGATAGGGAGTCAAAACTTCCACCAGGATATCTTTGTACGGAAGATAAAACCGTGCGGTATTGGCGAATCCCAGCATGGTCATAGCGATATCCTTGCTCATTTCGCCGTTGGCCTCGTCCAGGATTTTCTGATATTTATCCTGAATCAAACCGAGGATCAAATTCATGCTGTAAATCTCGGCTCCGGCCTTGCTCTGCTTCAGGTTATTTTCAACCACGTCGTACGGAAGGGCATTGACCCTTTCGGTATAGTACTTTTTAATGACCGGGCGAATGTCTTTTTCGCCCGTCATAAAACCGTGCGCGACCGCTTCGGAAAATAATCCGGAAGTGAGCTTGACCGCCTCTTTATCTTCAAGCTCCCGAATGAGACCGATGTATTTCAAATTATCTTCGTACCGGCCCTCGAGTTGCGAAATATTTCCCAGGACCGAATAGTACTCTTTCAAAGTAGTCGCATCGTCAATTTCGTATTTATCCAGGTCGCTTTCCATATCTTTGCGAACTTCCGCCGCAAGCTTCTTTGCGGCAGTATCGTTGGTTAAAAGTTCCGATGCCGGAACATTTATATGATAGGTATACCGGGGAAGATCATCCTTTTTTTCCAGCTTGATTTTCGCCCAAACCGGACTGATTCCCAGCGACAGTACCACTGCCGCTATTGTCAGCAAACCAAATACTGGTCTTTTTCCCATTTCTCTCCTCACATTGATATATGATTTATACTTATGGTATTACGATGAATATAAGAAGTTCCGAAATCGTTTGGGAGCAAAATCAAGATGCAAAACATATTTTTGGTTTACGGACCTTGAACCCGGATAGTTTCGCGCGAAAGCGGGCGAATTCGCCAGACTATTCTAATTCGTGAACCCTTTTCAATATGGAATCAGCCTATTCCAAAATGAAATGAGGGCGGTTTTCGGTCTCATTTTTCGCCTATTAAATCATTGTCTGTTAATGCCTTAAAAATAACTGTTTGATGGCATGCCGGTTGATGATTATAATTGCCGGAATAATGGCCCAACAGCGGCCGTATTGGAAAGGGTAAGGTAATGACCAAAGAAGCATTTAATCCATTTCGAATGGCTCAGACCCAGTTCGACCACGTTGCTGATTTATTGGAACTGGATGGTGCCACTCGCGACCTGTTACGCAATCCTATGCGGGAATACCATTTCAACATACCGATAACTATGGATGATGGAACCCGCAAAGTCTTTCGCGGTTTCCGTGTCCAGCATAACGATTCACGCGGTCCCTGCAAGGGCGGAATCCGTTTCCACCCCCAGGAGACCGTCGATACCGTCCGTGCTCTGTCCATGTGGATGACCTGGAAATGCGCCGTGGTGAACATTCCCCTCGGCGGCGGCAAGGGCGGCGTAATCTGCGATCCTCACAACCTGAGCGCTCGCGAACAGGAACAGATCTGCCGTGGCTGGGTTCGCCAGCTGGCCCGCAATGTCGGACCGGTTTCGGATGTCCCTGCTCCCGACGTGATGACTTCCGGGCAGCACATGCTCTGGATGCTCGATGAATACGAAGCTATCCACGGAGCCAAGTCTCCCGGTTTCATTACCGGTAAACCGGTCGGATTGGGAGGTTCCCTCGGGAGAACCGAAGCCACCGGATACGGAGTTGTCTACACCGTTCGTGAAGCCTTGAAACAGCTTGGAATTCGCCCCGAAGACACTATTGCCTCCGTTCAGGGATTCGGCAACGTTGCGCAGTACGCCATCCAGCTTTATAACCAGATCGGCGGAACCGTCATTTGCGTCTCCTGCTGGGATCAAAAAGACCAGACTTCATATTCCTTCCGCAAAAACGACGGCGTTGTCCTCGAAGATCTTCTGAAAATCACCGACCGCTTCGGCGGAATCGACAAAGATAAAGCACGCGACATGGGATACGAAATCCTCGATGGCGGCGCCTGGATCGATCAGGACGTCGATATCCTGATCCCTGCCGCTATGGAACATCAGATAACCGAGGATAATGTTGAAAGAATATCCTCACGGGTCAAGGTGATTGCCGAAGGAGCCAACGGCCCGACCACACCGGAAGCCGACCAGGTAATTCACTCGCGGGGAATTTTCATGATTCCCGATTTCCTGGCTAACGCCGGCGGGGTTACCTGTAGTTATTTCGAGCAGGTGCAGAGCAACATGAACTATTACTGGGAAAAGGACGAAGTGCTCGGCAAACTCGACGTCAAAATGACCTCGGCTTTCCTCGCAGTTTCGGAACTCGCGGAGAAAAGAAAACTTTATATGCGCGACGCCGCTTATGTCATTTCAGTCGGCAGAGTGGCTTCCGCTTGTAAAGATCGGGGCTGGGTATAAATCCTTTCCAATCTCTTTAAAAAGTGACCGATCCGGGACTCTCCGGACCGGTCATTTTTTTAATTATCGACTTGTTATTGGGAGATTCTTGAGTAACTTAAAGTCGTATGGATGAACCGATTGGACAGAAATACGAGCTTCCCCCTTTCGGACGGGATTTCTTCAGTTCCGATTTCATTGCCTCGATAATCGGAACCGGTTCTATCGGAGGCAAAGCGGCCGGACTGATCAGCATTAAAAATACCATCGAAAAGGAATTTCCCGACCATAAATTTAAGAATATCGAGATTACCATTCCCCGCTTCGTGGTCATCGCGACCGATATTTTCGATCGTTTCATGCTGCGAAACAACCTGACCGAATCGGCCTTATCAGGTAAAGCCGACCAGTTTATCGCCAATGATTTCCAAAAAGCGGAATTCCCCGCGGAATTCGTCGGTGATTTGCGCGGGCTGATCGAATCGGTCCGGAAACCCCTGGCGGTCCGCTCTTCCAGCATGCTCGAGGACTCCATGTACAAGCCTTTCGCTGGAGTCTACTTCACCAAGATGATCCCCAACAATCAGCCCGACACCGATACCCGTTTCCGCCGCCTGGTGGAAGCAATCAGGCTGATTTATGCATCCGTCTATTTTCGCAACGCGCGAGATTATCACCGTGCGGCAGGAATCGATACCGCCGACGAAAAAATGGCGGTCATCATCCAGGAAGTTGTCGGCGAAACGCACTACGAGAGATTCTACCCCAACCTTTCCGGAGTCGCCCGTTCGTACAATTATTATCCCATGGGACGGGCAAAGCCGGAACAGGGAGTGGTCGACCTCGCTCTAGGTCTGGGCAAGACCATCGTCGACGGTGGCCGCAGCTGGACCTATTGCCCCGCCATGCCTCGCGTCGCTCCTCCGACCGGCTCACCGGCCGAACTGGTTAAAGTTTCCCAGAATAAATTCTGGGCGATCAGCCTCGAACGCCCCAAAACGCACGACCCCATCCGCGAAACCGAATACATGGTTCATGCGGAACTTCCCACAGCCGAATACGACAACACTCTGAAAGAACTGGTTTCGACCTATCGCCGCGAGGATGACCGGCTCGTTATCGGCATGGGTTCTCCCGGAGCGCGGGTCCTGACTTTCGCACCTCTTTTAAACCTCGGCAATTACCCCTTCAACGACCTGGTAAAACACCTTCTCAAAATCTGCCCCGATGCCGTCGGCGCCCCGGTCGAAATCGAATTCGCCATGACCTTCGACCCCCAGGGCAAGCGCCCGGCCCGATTCGGGTTCCTCCAGGTCCGTCCAATGGTGGTTTCGGACGAAGAGGTAACGGTCGACGATAATGAACTTCAATCGGACAAGCTTTTGGTAGCCTCGAATCATGTCCTTGGCAACGGTACCGCCAATCACTTAAAAGATATTATTTTTGTTCCTCCCGATACTTTCGACGTCGCCAAAACGCCGCAAATTGCCGAAGAGCTTTCACAATTGAATCGTAACTTGATCGACGCCGGAAAACATTATATCTTAATAGGGTTCGGGCGCTGGGGCAGTTCCGATCCATGGCTCGGGATTCCCGTGGAATGGGGGATGATTTCGAATTCCCGCGTAATTGTGGAGGCCGCCTTGCCCGACATGAATAAGGAAATGAGTCAGGGTTCGCACTTTTTCCACAACTTGACCAGCTTTAAGGTGTTTTACTTTTCGGTTCCGTTAGCGGGCCCTTACCGGATAAATTGGGATAAATTGAAAACTATGCGCATAGAAAATCGTACCGAAAATGCCATTCATGCCGTCAACGAGGAACCACTCCTGGTGAAAGTCGACGGGCGGCTTGGGCGAGGAGTGATTTTGCATGACTGATCAGAATCAATCGCTCGATAAACTCCTGAATTCGCTTAAGGAGCGGGCTAAAGAACTGAATTGTATCTACCAGGTCGAAGAAATCCTCAGCGAACAGGAAATGCCGATTGACGATATTTGTATGCGCATTATCGATGCCATCCCGCCCGGATGGCAATATCCCGAATACTGCCAGGCCCGTATCCTGCTTGAGAATAGAATTCATGCCGGCCCCGATTTCAAGGAAACCAGTTGGCGCCAGCGGGCCGACATAAAGATTCACGATAACGTCGTCGGGAGGATCGAGGTGTTCTACACCCGGTTACTACCCCAGCACGATGACGGCCCCTTCCTGAAAGAAGAGGCTCGCCTTATTAAAACAATCGCCGAACGGCTCGGGCATCGCATCGCCCACCTGAAAATGCGTGAAATGATGCAAACCTGGGATTCTGCCCGCGAAGACATGTCAAAATCGTCACGCACCGAATGGCGCATTGTCATGCAGATGCTGAAGCAGACCGACCAAAACCTGTACCAGCGCATATCGCGGAAAATGCTGAATTATCTCTGCTGGAGCGGTGTCAAGGAGGCCGAGGCTCTGATGCGATCGGTCAACCCGGAAAAAAGAGCCTCCGACGACGAGTACCTCGGCGAATTCAACCAACCCCGGCAGAAGAAAATCGACAATATCCTGACCGATGTCAGCACCGAAACCTTCAAGATCGCTTACAATCATCTGCGCGACGAAGATATTTTCCGCATGATCCAGAAATGGATCCAGGAAGATAAACTGGCATTCCTCGTGCAGGTGGTCAACCGCAACCTCACCCTGGCCGAAGTCGCCGACGCAATCCGGCGGTACTATCACCTCGCCGCCGATGATCCCGAAGCGAAATCCCCCAACGAACGCGGCATCCAGGTATCGCTCATCCGCCGCTTCCTCTCCGACCAGCTCCAGTACATCAATGTCATCAAGCATTTCATCGATATAAAGGATTTCTATCACTTGCTGCAGAAAGTTATCTTCACTTCCGAAAGCCACGGCCGCCTTGGCGGAAAAAGCGCCGGGCTGTACCTGGCATCGCAGGTTTTGAAGAAGAAAGGTAAAAACAACGAACTCCTTCGCAATGTCAGAATTCCCAACACCTGGCATATTACCTCGGATAACCTGGTGCAATTCATGCACCATAATAACTTCGAAGAGGTCGTCGAACAAAAATACAAGGAAATCAACCAGGTTCGCCTGGAATATCCGCATATTATCGAGACATTCAAACGGGCCAGATTCCATCACGACATATCGCGGGGCCTTTCGGTCGCCCTCGACGATTTCGGCGAAAAGCCCCTCATTGTCCGGAGTTCCTCGCTTCTCGAAGACCGTATCGGCGCCGCCTTTTCCGGTAAGTACAAAAGCCTCTTTCTGGCTAACCAGGGGAGTAAACAGGAACGCCTCCAGGCCCTTTGCGATGCCATCGCCGAAGTTTACGCCTCGACCTTCAGCCCCGATCCCATCGAATACCGCGCCGAACGCGGACTGCTCGACTTCGGTGAAGAAATGGGAATCATCATCCAGGAAGTGGTCGGAACCAAAATCGGCAAGTACTATCTTCCGGCCTTCGCCGGAGTGGCTTTCAGCCAGAACGACTTCCGCTGGTCGCCGCGCATTAAACGCGAAGACGGCCTCCTCCGCCTTGTCCCCGGACTCGGCACCCGCGCCGTCGACCGCCTGAGTGACGACTATCCCGCCCTGATTGCACCGGGACAACCGGGCCTCAGGGTTAATTTCGATCCCGAAGAAATAAAGAAGTACAGCCCGTGCAAAATCGACGTCATCAATCTTGAAACTAATACTTTCGAATCGCTCGGTACCAAAGAGTTCTTCAAAGTCGCCGGACATGATTTCCCGGCCTTATCGAATATCATCTCGGTATACAAAGACGGACATATTACCCGTCCGCTGGGACTGAATCTCGATCTGGATAACGACGAACTGGTGGTGACCTTCGACGGCCTGATTTCCAGCACCCCGTTCATCAAGCAAATTCACGCCATTCTCACCACCCTCGAGGAAACCCTGGGTTACCCGGTCGATATCGAATTCGCCTCCGATGGCCGCGATTTTTATCTCCTCCAGTGCCGCGCACAAAGTCATACCGCAGAACACAAGCCGGCCCCGATTCCGCGCGACCTCCCCAAAGACCGGGTCGTCTTTTCCGCCAAAAAATACATCTCGAACGGTCGGGTCAAAGACATTACCCATATCGTTTATGTCAATCCCGAGGCATACGGAGAGCTGATTGACCGGAAACAGCTTCTTGAAGTCGGCCGGGCGGTCGGGAAATTGAATAAATGCCTGCCGAAAAGACAATTTATCCTGATGGGGCCCGGCAGATGGGGAAGCCGCGGCGATATCAAACTGGGTGTCAGTGTTACTTACTCGGACATCAACAACACCGCCGCTTTGATCGAAATCGCTCGCAAGAAAGGCAACTATATCCCTGACCTGTCATTCGGCACCCATTTCTTCCAGGACCTGGTCGAGGCCGACATTCGCTATATACCTCTTTATCCCGACGATGAAGGAATTGACTTCAATCTCAACTTCCTTGAACGCTCTCCCAACCTGCTTAAAGAATTGCTTCCGGAATACGCCCATCTTGACGAGGTCATCAGGCTGATAGATGTCCCCAAGATAACCAAGGGACGCGTTCTCAAAATTCTCCTGAATTCCGATCTCGATGAAGCCCTGGCGATCCTTACCGCACCTTCGACCGATATTGAATCGATCGTTGCCTCGGCCACCGAGTTTGAGCAGCCCCGGGATACTTATTGGCGCTGGCGCTATTTAATGGTGGAACGCATCGCCCAGGCGATTGATGCCGAGAAGTTCGCCGTGAAAGGGTTATATGTGTTCGGAAGCACCAAAAACGCCACTGCCGGACCCGGAAGCGATATCGATCTACTGGTGCATGTAAGCGGAACCGAAGAACAGAAGGAGAAGCTGCTCCTCTGGCTCGACGGATGGTCGAGTAGTTTGGCCGAAGTGAACTACATGAGAACCGGATATCGGTCGCAGGGGCTTCTTGATGTTCATATCATCACCGATGAGGATATCGAGAAGAAAACCAGTTATGCCGCTAAAATCGGCGCTGTAACCGATGCCGCACGGCCGATACCGCTCAGCAAAAAACCCGCTTAGAGCAGAACTCGAGTCGCCTTACCGGGTTGACCGGGGTCGAATTCCACCACCGCCAGCTCCGGACCGTCATGCGCCGCATTGAAGCAGAACGTTTTACCCAGGCGATCCTGCCATGCCCCGGTCATACGGGTCGATTCATGGACATGCCCGTGCATCGAAATAAGAGGCTGCTTCTTTTCTATAAAACGTCTCACCGCGATAGAACCGACATGAGGATCGACCGGAGCATGATCGATAACACGGCCGTCAAGATCGGCCTTATCGAGCAGGGTATTATGCGGAGGCGTATGGAACAGCAGAAGCGCTCCGGACAGGTTCTCGCCACCGGCCAGGATCTCCAGGTCCTTTGCGATTGTGGAATATTTCTGGTCGTATTCGGAAATCTGCACCGCGCGATATCCCGCCTCCGGAGAAATGCATCCGGGGTCGACATATCGCGAAACATCGTACTTTTCCCAATCCTTCAGTTGAAAGGGGGTTGGAGGAACATAAGCGTAACCGATTACCGTATACCCGCCGAATAATATTCGTTTTCCGTGAATATAATGCCACAATCCTGTCTGATCCGCTTCCTGGAAGGCTCTCTCCTCAATGCGGCCGTCGTCATTGCCGAGGATCAGAAAGACTTCAGGATATTTTGCGCCCAGCTTATCCTGCAGCTTTTTGAAATTTTCGATTAAATATTCGCGCACAAAATCGCAGTTTTCATATTCATGTCCGTAACCCAGGCCGTGCGGTAAGAGGTCTCCCCCCAGGAAAAGGGCTTTCGGCTTTTTCGATTTTACGAATTCGTATAGCTTCTCGTATCGGTCTATATGACCGTGCAGGTCAGTTACAAATTGGCAAAGCATGCTCTTATATCGCCTTGAAATTTAAATCCAGCCGCAATAATAAATTACGCGCTCCCGAATCCCAAGGACAATTTCCGGCAAATGGCAACACAAGTGGAGCCAAAACCCCAGCGGCTCATTGCAGGTCATTGATTGACAATAAGATGCACGAACCGAGCTTTCCCCAATCTTCGGCGGGAAAACGTCGAAACCCTTTTTTCCGGGATCATAATTATGCGCTTATCCGAATCATCTGCCAAAATACTCGATAATTAACTAAACTATCTGAGCGATTATCCGTTAATTATAGTGACCTCTCTTGGTGGGTTAAGTTGGGTGGCCATCGCTTTTTTAAGCGGCCGCCCTTCTTTTTTTATAAAAAAAGCCCCCGTTTTAACGGGGGCTTCTGCCTTAGATAATGATAAACTACTTTCTCTTGGCCGTAATTATCAGGCCGCCGAATCCGCAGTCCGGCACCGGGCCGCTCTT
>JBFZFV010000042.1:0-13537 GCA_041306185.1 Candidatus Zixiibacteriota bacterium | reverse complement strand
TGATTAAGGAATACCCCGAGCATGACTCGGAACAGGTAAAGAATATCATCGGGCAGGTGCATCAGGAACACAAGTCGTGGAGAGCGGTTCCGTTTTCCAGAAAGAGCCAACTGATGTACGGCGCGGCCGCTATACTTCGGAAAAACAAAGAAGAATATGCCCGCACGATGTCGCTTGAAATGGGGAAGCCCATCACCGAGGCTCGCGCCGAAGTCGAGAAGTGCGCCTGGGTCTGCGACTACTATGCGGATAACGCCGAGAAATTCCTTTCCGACGAAGTGATTGCCAGCGATGCATCGAAAAGTTTCGTAGCCTTTCAACCGCTCGGGGTAGTCCTGGCAGTGATGCCGTGGAATTTCCCCTTCTGGCAGGTTTTTCGCTTTGCCGCTCCGGCGTTAATGGCCGGAAACGGCGGGGTGCTGAAGCATGCCTCGAATGTACCGGGTTCCGCTCTCGCAATCGAACAGGTGTTTCATGAAGCCGGCTTTCCGGATAATATATTTCGTACGCTGATGATTTCGTCCCGGATGGTCGAAGATGTTATTCGCGACAATAGAATAGTGGCGGTAACTCTGACCGGATCGGAATCGGCAGGGAAGAATGTCGCGAGTATTGCCGGGAGTGAATTGAAAAAGACCGTTCTGGAATTGGGCGGGTCGGATCCTTACATCGTGCTTGAGGATGCCGATATTCCCGCCTGCGTGAAAACGTCGGCCACTTCTCGGATGATCAATACCGGGCAGAGCTGTATCGCGGCAAAACGCTTTATCGTGGTTGAAAAGGTTCTGGACCAGTTCACCGAGCAGCAGGTTGAAATAATCAGAAGCATGAAAGTTGGTAACCCGCTCGACGAGGATACCAAAGTAGGCCCGCTGGCCAGGACCGATTTGCGGGACGAGTTGCATGAGCAGGTTCAAAAATCGATAAAAAAGGGTGCGCTGTTATTAACCGGAGGAAAGCCTGTCCCCGGTCCCGGGGCATTTTATGAGCCTACGGTTTTGGGGAATGTGACCAAGGGAATGCCGGCCTATGATGAGGAGACGTTCGGGCCGGTGGCGGCGATAATTCCGGTAAAAGATATGGAAGAAGCAGTTGCAGTCGCGAATGACTCGATATTCGGGCTTGGGGGCGCGGTCTGGTCGCGCGACTTGAAGAAAGCCGAAGAGGTCGCGCGGAGGGTAGAATCGGGAGCAATGTTCGTCAATGGCTTGACCAAATCGGACCCACGTCTTCCGTTCGGAGGGATCAAAAAGTCCGGCTACGGCCGCGAGTTGTCGCACTATGGCATTAAAGAATTTGTCAATATCAAGACTATCTGGATTACCTGAAAGTCATCAAATAGAAAAAAATAACCCCGGAGTTGAATCCTCCGGGGTTTTATATATTAAGGTCTAATTCTAGTATTTTACGGAACAGCCGTATGATGCGGTCGACTTCGTGGCAACATCCTTGCCGTTCATGGAAGCATCGAGGGCCATTATCACATAATTCGAGGCGGCCTTGACATCTTCATTCTTAACGGTAGGTTTATCATCGATGGCTCCGGAATAAATCAAAACTCCCTGGGGATTGATGACATACATATCCGGAGTCGTTTTGGCATTATACATTTTGCCGACGGTGCCGTCTTTGTCAATCAGGTAGGCGGTAGGATTGAGTCCTTCCTTTTTAAGACGGGTCATCAATTCATCGCCGTTATAATATCCCTGTTTGCCGGGAGCGGAGGAACAGATAGTCAGCCAGACAACGTCTTTCCCGGCGTACATTTTCTGAAGCTTCTGCATGTTGCCGGTATCATAGTGCTTGCGGACAAAGGGACATTCGAAATTGATCCATTCCAGGACGACATACTTCCCCTTGAAGGAAGACAGGGATACATCCTTTCCGGCGGCACTGGCCAGTTTAAAGTCGGGGGCCATCTCGCCGACCTTGGCCGTCATTTCCATATCTCCCGGTTGCTCCATTTTATTCGTGTCGGCCACGGCATATCCGAAGACAATGGCCGTTAAAAAGAAACCGAAGATGGCGATCAGTTTAAGTCTCATGGCGTAATACTCCTTTAAATGATGTGATTGGAATCCTTCAATTGATTTTCGACAATGCATCCAAAACAATACCGGGAGTTATAATCTCCGGCAGTACGATGGGGACGTTCGAGTTTGCTCCATATAAGATATATAACGGAACGCTATTACGTCCGAATTCGGCAAGAGCGGCAGTGATTAAATCATTGCGGGAGGTCCAGTCGGCCTTGATCGGAATAACGCCCAGTTCAGCGAATTTCAGGACCACTTTTTCCGACTCCAGCGCCACTCTCTCGTTAACCTGGCAGCTAAGGCACCAGGCGGCGGTGAAATCGATGAACACAGGTTTTCCTGCGGCGCGCAGTTCCTCAACTATTTCGGGAGAATATTCCTCCCACCTCAGGGCAGAATTTGAATGATTGGTACTCCCTGATGGCGGTGCTGAAAGAGAAATCCCGAAAATCCCCAGGCCGATTCCTCCAGCTATAAGAATTGTGAAAAAAGAATACGCGAGAGTCCGCTTTTTTATATTCGCGGCCAGGTGTCCCCATTTACCCAAAATCCAGGCTCCGAGACCCAGAAGGAACAATACGCCCAATAATGCTATGACGGCGGTAGAACCGGCTTGTATGCTCAGGACCCAGGCCAGCCAGAGGACCGTACCTATTAACAGAAATCCCATTACCTGCTTTAACGTCTCCATCCAGGCGCCGGGTTTCGGAAGGAACTTAAGTAGTCCGGGAAATGCCGAAAATATGATATATGGCGAAGCCATACCGAGACCGAGGGCGGTAAAAATAATCATGGCAATCAGCGGCGGTTGCGACAGCGAGTATCCCAGGGCCGATCCCATGAAAGGTGCGGTGCAGGGGGTCGCCACGATTGTCGCGGTGACACCCGTTAGAAATGAGCCTGTCCAGCCCCCTCGGGACATTCTCGCTGCACCGACCGAAGTTAATGAGGTTCCTATTTCGAAGACTCCAAGCATGTTTAACCCAAAGAGAAACAGGAACCCCGATAATATCATCAGAAATACCGGCGACTGAAGCTGAAAGCCCCATCCCAGCGAATCTCCGCCGGTTTGTAAGGTCAATAATAATCCGGCCAGAATCAAAAACGAAACCAGGACTCCCGCAGTAAATATCAGTCCATGTCCGAGCGATTTCCGGCGGCTTTCACCAGATTGTTGTACGAACCCCAAAATTTTCAACGAGAGGACCGGAAGAACGCACGGCATCAAGTTCAATATGATACCGCCAAGGAAAGCGAATAATATAGCGGCCCAAATCGAGGCTACCGATGAGTGCGAAGCGGCAGCAATGGGTGTTGTATCGTCGGTACCTATTGATACCGCCATAGCATGTTCGGAACCGGGACCGCTCCACCCTTCTTTCGATACCAGGATGCCCTCAAGAATCTCCGGCTGTGCCGCCACACTTAAATCGCGGGGGATAGTCAGGCGATAGGTGCCCTCAATTTGATCGAGTTTTTGTTCCCCGGCATGATTTATAATTCCTCTCATGAATGGGAAAAACAGGATATCAGCCAGATGCTGATGATGCCAATCCGGAGGAATAAGAGTAATCCGCAAGTTATCATCGGACCAGGTTAAATTCGTTTTCCAATCGCCGTTTTCGATGGGGATTTTTTCCGGCGACTGCATTATCAATGCAGAATTTTCGGAATTGTATTTGGGGGAATTTGAAGCGATGTTCAAATCAAGGCTCAGTTCCGTATTACCGGGAATGCATGCTTCGCGGCAAACCAGCCAATCGACTTCGGCCTTCAACGTTACCGATTTTTCGGTAATCGTTTTAGCGGGGGTGAGCTTTATAGGGAAGACTACTTCCTTTTCATAACCATAATTCGCAAGGGGCCCCAGGAAAATTCGCTCCGGGTAGGGCCAGAGCATTTCCTCGGCTGCGAATCCGTCCGGGAGATTCCAAACGATGGCAGGGGGAGCGCCGGCATCACCGGGATTGCGCCAGTAGACATGCCAGTCGTCATCGAGCCGCAATTTCAGGCCGACCCAGAAAGGCTGTCCGGGTTTGATGGAATTTACTTCGGAAAGCAATTCCGCATCCACGTGCCCCACCTGGACAGGACTGGCAAAGGTATGGGAATTCGGCAATATCAGGATTAACAGGAATCCCAGAAGGGCAAAGCCGGATATTTTCGTTAAACCACAACTTTTCATAAATAAGGACAATAATAGTCTATGTTTGTTCTGGCTTTTAAACGAAAATGGGGAAACTTAAGTTCCGTGATATAGGAAATTCAACGAGAAATTCACCTTTTGGCCTGGTATAGAACGAAATATAATGTTAAATTAGAAAGGCCCTGCGGGTTTGCAGGGCCTTTTTCACAATATTGCACGTACTAAAGTCTGATTAATTCCACGCGGCGGTTGTTGGCTTTTCCTTCGGCTGATGTGTTGGCGTCGATCGGTTTGGATTCGCCCCAGCCTTTAGATTCCAGCCGATCGGCCACGATTTTAAATTCGTTTATCAGGTAGGTCCTGACAGCGTCGGCGCGGCGTTTGGACAGGTCCGAATTCGATTCATCCGAGCCATCGGCATCGGTATGACCTTCAATGGATACCCTGAGAGCCGAATCTTCGTTCAACAATTCACCGATTTCCTGCAGAGTCTTATAAGATTCGCCCTTGATCATATGGGAATTGACATCGAAGAGGATTCCATGGGTGACGATCTTGCCGGTTTCGTCGAGCTGTTCGCGCATGCTTTTGCCCCCTTCGGCGAAACGAAAATGACGGAAGAGGGTCGGGTTGTCGGAATCGCTATATGGGCGAGTATGGACCTTAAATCCGCAGGGATTGAAATTCTCGACTTTGGGAACATTGGCGACGCGGGCTTCATCGACGTAACATTTAATGGAGCGCTTGGTGGCCATAATCCTCATAGTGTGGATACCGGCTTCCAGTTCATGTTCAAGTGTTTTGTCCGCCAGGGTATTCTGGTTAATTGACAGGAAAGTATTGTCATTTCCCCAGACGTCGAATTCACCGATAATATCATCCTCGCAATTAATCCATCTAAGGTAGAAATAATTGCCCGGATGGTCTTTCCCATTGATATAGAACTCCATTTCGACGGTGTACTGCTCCGGAAACGGTCCTGCGGGGATTTTTGGCATAATCGAGCCCTCGTCAGTACACATTATCCAGAATTCACCGTTCTTTTTCACGACCTCATACACGCCTTTGTCGAGATTCCAGCGATAGGGAAATTCTGCGACTTCGTCATTCGCCATGTCGTCATAGAAGATGGTCTTGCTTCCCGGGACGAAATCATAAGCAGTAAAGAGGGACATATTTTCCGCGACGGAAGCGGTCGAAACCGTGCTGTCGGCCGCAACATTTCCTCCGGAACCAGCAGATACCTGAGTTGCGGCACCGGACGATGACGTTGTTGCACCATATTCCTGTGTGTACTGCCCCTGACCCTGGTAACGATAGTATTCTTTCGGGATTTCCTTTGATATTTCATTTACCGCATCCCGCAGCAATTCGCGGACGGCTCCTTCCATCGGTTCGTTGGAATAAGCCCCGAGGGCCCCAACCAGCGCGATATCCTCGGTCCAGCCTCCTCCGGCTGCTCCGGCTTTCCACTTGGAGGCTTTTCCTTCGAGCGACAAGGCCTTGATTATTCGGCGGGTACGGATATCAATCAGTTTGATATCCATTAAAATCTTGGCTTCCTTCTTTGATAGCCCCGCTTCGCCAAAAGCCTTCTTGGTCAATCCCCCCAGGGCTCCGCCGCCGCCTCCGGCGTTCGGCTCAAAGCCGGTGATGGCCCCAGAGACAAGGATATCAGCGCCTTCCATAAGGCCTTTATCCGCGCCGCGGCCGGATTCGACATATTCCGACTGCCCCAATTCGATTTCGTCGATCAGTTCGTCGACCTCTTCCTGGCTGGCCAGGACGATAAATTTGTCGGTATTGGTCAGGGCGGTGGATAGCATTTCACCGACCGATTCGGCGATTTCATAACCGCAATCCTGGGCCTTATCCTTGATTTTGCCGACCGTGATGCGGGCCTTGTTCCCCTGGTAGGTGATGTTATCATCGGCCAAAACGCCGCCGAAAACAAAGCAAGTCAATGCCGCCGCAATCAGCATTACTTTAAGTTTGATTCCCCAATGCATTACACTCTCCTCCGTTAAGATTATAATCCTGGATTAATTCCGCACATGACTTAAAAGAATATATCCTTAAGGCGATTGGTATGTCCACTAATTTTTCAAAAAATCGAGAATTCGGAATCTTCAATTTATACAATAGGGCGGAAGACCGAAGGAGAACTTGAAATTAACCAGATACACTATATCGAGTATGTTTATCTGGTTATCATGGTTGACATCGCAAGAGCGCTCATATGTCGGCAGCGCGCCGTTTTTAAATTTATAATTGATAAAGAAAATTATATCGAGAATATTGATGATGTTGTCCAGGGTAAGATCGCCGCAATACGACGGAAGCGCTATGGAACCGGATACAATTTCTGGATAAATCGGGTATGCCAGCTGATCAGAGAAGGATGTTTTTTTAATAATAGGTATGGGAGTCGGCCAGGTAATCGAATCAACCGAGTATAACCCCAGTTCAGTTTCAGCGGTCAGTGAAAAATATATCCGGGCCAGAAGCCCGTTTCCTTCCGGAATAAAGGATACGAAATCGGGAATCCACAGGTCGAGAAGTCCCGAGGAATCACAGAGAATGACATTAGAAGGATCTATGTATTCGACTCTGCTGCCTGCTGTCGAAATGGAATCCAGACGCAGTTCCAGATGATTGTAATGGATAACGATTTCCACGGCGCTCAGTAATTCATCGTTATAAAAATAAACAGGGAGGACCGCCGATCCGGCGGGAAATGCGGTGATTTCGCCAATCCGAAGCGTATCGGGATTGCCGGGGTCGGCCAAGGAAACCGAATAAAATAGAAGTAGAAGCAATATTGCTTTATTCAATACTCGTACCCGATCGGAAAGTAAATTAGCAGCCTTACAAATAGGAATATAGCCGGGCTTAACTTTTTGTCAAGCCCGGCTATGATTATTGGCATTTTGTCGGGGAGGGTTCAGCCCCCGAGTGCTTTCCTGGTGAATTTGCCTTTCAGTTCCGGGACGACGAATTCTCCGTCTTTACGAATCAATTTGCCGTCGAACCAGATTTCGCCTCCGCCGTAATCCTTTCTCTGGATATTCACGAGATCCCAGTGAATAGCGGATTTGTTTCCATTCGGGGCGGCATCGTAACATCTTCCCGGAGTCAAGTGAAAGGAGCCGTCGATTTTTTCATCGAACAGGGTGTCTTTCATCGGTTCCTTTATCATCGGGTTGACCCCGATGGCGAACTCTCCGAAATAGCGGGCACCGGGATCGGTGTCGAGGATTTGATTCAGTTTCTTTTCGTTGCTGGCGCAGGTAGCCTTGATGATTTTCCCGTTTTTGATTTCAAAGCGGATTTTATCGTAAATGTTACTCTCATAAAGTGAAGGAGCATTGTAGCTAATCACGCCGTTCAGGGAATCTCTTACCGGCGCGGTGTAGACTTCTCCGTCCGGTATATTCCGCTTGCCGTCGCATTTAATGACATCGATGCCCTTGATTGAAAAGTTTAAATCGGTACCGGGGCCTTTCAGGTGGACCCGGTCGGTCCTTTTCATCAGCTTTACCAGACCGTCCATGGCTTTCGACATTTTGGGATAATTCACGCAGCAGACATCATAATAGAAATCTTCGAATGTTTCCTGAGGTTTTTGCGCCAATTGTGCCATGGCGTCGTTAGGAAATCGGAGGACCACCCAGCGGGCATGTTTCGTGATAATGTCGGCCAGAACCGGCTTGTAAAACAGCTTTTTGTAGCTTTCCATTTTTTTTGAGGGGATGTCGCTGAGGTCGAAGGGGTTATTTCCTCCGGCGATGCTGATATAGCAGGCGACCTTTTGCATCATCGGCTTAAAATAGGCCGCGTATTGCTTGATCTGCTCTTCGTTGTTGAAATTCAGAAACTGCCGGAACAGGGAATCATCGTTGTATTGCCAGACAGGGACGCCTCCGACTTTGGTCACTTTTCGGATAAGGGATTTCACCAGTTCCAGAGAAGGGATTCCTCTGGCTGAAATATAAACGTATTCCCCCTTTTTCACCTTACAGGAATAATCGACCAGGATGTCGGCAAGCCGGTCGTTTCTCGGATCGCGCATGTTATCCTCCAGAATAAATTGGCATATATCGCGAAACCAAAATAAAGAATGAGTGGGAGAATCACAATGTGAATTAATGGAAAATTTAAACCGCAGAAGTACTATTAGGCGGATTTCAATACATGCAGGGTAATTTCCGAGCGGGCGCCGATTCTCAGTTGCGGACCCCAGTAGCCGGTTCCTCTACTGACATAGATCATGGTTTCACCATGCCGATGCAGGCCAGAAATATAGGGCTGACTGAGGGCCACCAGGAAATGGTAGGGGAAATACTGCCCGCCGTGGGTGTGCCCGGAAAGGACGTAATCGTATTTGGCCTTGGCGGCTTCGTGGATGCTGACCGGCTGATGGGCCAGGAGTATCCTGGGGAGGCCTTCGGGTGCTCCTGAAATCGCTTTGTGGGGATCGGAGGTATGCGTCTTCGAAAATTGTCCGCCGGTGTAATCGGTCACGCCTGCGAAAATTATTTTGCTGCCGTTTCTATCCAATATGCGATGCTCGTTATTCAGGACGGTAAATCCCAGGCGGGCGGTCTCTTTAACCCATTGCTCTACCCCGGAATAATATTCGTGGTTTCCCGTCACGAAGTAAGTACCGAAAGGCGCCTTTAAATCTCCGAGCGGGGCGACGTCCGCTCCGAGTTGATCCACGGAACCGTCAACCAGGTCTCCGGTCAGGGCTACCGCATCCGGATTCAATTCGTTTACAGTGTCAACGATTTCCTGAACGAAGGGGCGTTTGATGGTATGGCTGACATGAATATCCGTTATTTGTGCAATACTGAAACCATCGAATTCCCGGGGTAGATTCCTGATCGGGACTTCAACCCGCACGATTTTCGGTTTTCTTAACGCGCCATAAATCCCATAGCCGAACAGCGTCCCGGTCGCTCCCAGGACGCCGATGTTAACGGCATTTACAAGAAGCTGCCTTCGGTGGGGATCGACCGTATCACTTCCCCCGCTGCCTGATAGGCCGAGGAGAATTGCCGTTTTTTGAATACCCGTAATTACAAGCGTTATGAAATCTTTGGCGACCAGGAAGGCAAAAAGGAGGGTGAAAAATCCGAAACTGAGATAGCCGATCCAGGCTAGAATATCCAGGCACCAGCTGCCGGCTCCGCGGAATCGCATCATGACCGGGATAAACGGAAGGAATAAGGATAGAACCAGAATGCCCCAAAAAATGATATTCCAATGCAAGGAGAGAGCGGCCGGGATAATCAAGCGCCAGCCGATATATCCATACATCAGGGCTAAAACCGCGATAACAATTAATAAAAACAGCATAAAAACCTTCGTTAATCAACCTATTAAACGCATGATAAGTTCCTTTGAAAAGATAAAATTGCGGGTGCGGGCGATAGTTTAAATCTTTTAAAGGGCGTGGAAAGAAACTTGCGTAAGTAGCGGAATTGGTTTAAATTATCGGCCTGCAATTCATGCCGGAGTGGTGGAATTGGTAGACACCAGGGACTTAAAATCCCTTGGGTCGTAAGACCCGTGCCGGTTCGAGTCCGGCCTCCGGCAGAGTATAGCCTGCAATATCTCCTAAAAAGTGCTTGAAAATATCATAAAATTGGTTATATTTTAAGCCGTTGGGTAGCATCTATTTTTGGCATCAGGAGGAGGACTGTGAACCGTCGACTGTATGTTATTGGTTTAGCAGTTATTTTTATTCTATTTTGGATTCCCGGCGCATTCGCCGACAATCAGGAAAATCAAAGCGATCAGGGGAAGTTCACTGATTTGAACGGAGACGGAATCCGCGACAATGCCGCCGATACCGATTTTGACGGTATTCCCGATTTTGAAACGGAGAATCCGAATTCGGAGGAACTTACCGGATTGATATCTTTCGGCGATGCCGACCCGGGATCGGCTGTTGGAATTGAAGAATCCAATCGTGTCCAGTACAAGAAACGAAAATTCTCCTGCCGGGCGCATACCTCGACTCGCGGTGAATTCGGTAACAGCGATGCCGATGCCGGGAAGGGGGTAAGCGGTTCCGTAAGCGGCGCTTGTGCCGGCGGACTTTGCTTTTAAGACGGTACTGGACAATATATGAATAAGAGAACATTTACCTTTACAGTTTTGGTCATGCTGTTTTCTTCGGTGCTCCTGGCGCAAGATAGTCAGAATAATTATGATCCGCTTGGGTTGGCTGAAAATCTCGAATTCGAGCTGAATTTTTCATCCGGATACAGCAGCAATCTTCTGGGAGATGTTACCAGGACCGATGACCGGAATTACACCTCTTCGGTTTCAATCTGGTATAACCCGTATCCGGCGCTTGAAATCGGTATTGAAGATGAGTATACCTATTATGAGAATACTTTTCGTTTAAGCAGTAATCTCAGTAAATTTTCTTTCGGATTTGTACCGACGCGTGAAACATCTCCATGGACTATATATTTAAGCGGCGGATTGAATCTGTTGAGGTATCAGCGATCGACCATGAGCTTCGACAATGACAGCTACGACATGCTGGCTGCGATTGGATGGCAGGTCGCGGATCAATTATCTTTCAGAACGGGCTACGGCTTCAATGCCAATACCTATATTCGGTCGGAGGTTTCGGATCTCCTGAAATACAGCACTTTTATGGGCGGAAACTGGTCCTTTCTTGGCTCGAATACCATCGATCTGGAACTGGGTTATTCGATAACGGCCTTTTCGTTTGTGCCCGATACTATCGTAATCATAGATACGCTTTACCGGGACTTGACGGTCGACGATTATTTCACCGACGGCTATCTTCTGGCCTTTTATCTTTCGCCGAGGTTTTCCCGGTCCATCGGTCCAAAAACAGGAATATCTCTGGAGTTCAATTATCAGAGTTTCAGCAATGAGGACCACAGCGTAATAATAATATCGGAATTCGAGCACATTTCGCCGTTTGCGGGTGTTTCCGAGGGGAAATCGATCGAATTGGATTTAAAAACATACCAGTTCAGTAATATGATTGTGACGACCGGCGTCGGCTACTGGTACAAGAAATATTTAAGGCTGCTTGACGGGCCGTTTGAACGGACGCGTGTCGATCTGGCCGAACGGAGGGTTGATGAACTCAGCCGCTGGTACCTTTCACTGGAACTCCCGGTTGCGATAGGTCATTCCGACCTGCTGAAGTCGTTTTGGAAAATCGATTACACTAATAACATTTCCAATTTCGACCAGTTTAAATATTATAAGTGGGCTTTTTCCACCGGAATTACTTACCGGTTTTAAAAATAAAATGATTTATGGGGATTTGAGATTACTGCAAATTAGGGTATGAAAGAATTTAAAATAGATTATAATAGGAGATGATTGAGCACGCCAATAGCTAAAATCAGGAGAGGAACATGAAACATCAATCCAGAACTTGGCTGCGGATCGGCGGAATAGTGGGAATTCTGCTGCTGGCAGCAATGGTATTCGCAGGAGAACTGTCGGTTTGGGAGCGACCCGACAATATGAAAGCCCCGGAAATCTCAACCCAGCTGGTAACGCCGGTCGAGACCGCGGGAATGACGGGAGAAAGGGGAGCTTATTTGGGGAATTTCAGGGTGTATGTTGTCGAGCCGGAAGCAAGGTGGAAGGACGATGACAACCAAATCTACCATTACGGTTTCCTGGGATTCGCCGTTAACGAAGAAATTATTCTGACCGATCAAACTGTGACCGGTTCCGTGATTTGGGATGCCGACGATTATACTCCGGCATATGGCTTGAACCCGAATAATATTGAAGTCATCGGGGTGGTCTTTAACGGGACCGGGCATTCGGCCTATTCCGATCCTCCGAGCGGATATCCCTTTACGGCGTATTATAGTGATGCTTGTGCCGCGGCGACTCCGGGGCACGCGGGATCGAACAGCACTGCGGGGGGATATACGCATACAGTGTTTCTGGAAGAAGGGACCGCTCCGTGGTGTCCTTCCTGTCCCGGTGCGAACTATTCGCTATCGTATGTAAAGGCCAATATGGGACTAAATTTCCATTATGCGGCCATAGTTATCGACGGGGAATATGGCGGTCCCGCCAGCCCGGCAGATGCTTATATGAGGATCGGAGAATATAACCTCCACTGGCTCCCGACCGTTTACAGCGATGGCGGAATGGATGTTTTATCGGATGGTGCTTTTTACACTGTTCCTTATGTTAATATGATAAATGCGGCGGGTGCCAGAGCTGTGGCCGACCTGGACCTGGATGTTTCCATGACTTTCCTTGGCGGAAACGCCATTCAGGTGGATTATTCCATAACCCTTAACGGCTGGACCAACAGCGCTCCCGAAGTCGACGAAGCCCCTCAGGGCAACACCGCCCAATGCGCCATGGGCAATACCTATGAATTCCACGGAGATGCTTTCGACAGCGATTACCAGGATATGTACATCCGCTGGGATTATGGCAATGGCTTTATTTCGGATTGGTACGGGCCTTATGAAAACGACGAGGACTGCCTTGTGAATTACAGCTGGGGAACCAGAGGTGAATATGCAGTAAAAATTCAGGCCAAGGATGCCATGGATGTAGAATCACCCTGGTCAGCCGCGCTTGATGTCGAAGCGTATTTATGCGGTGATGTGAACGATGAAGGTTCCGTTAATGTTCTCGATATCGTAACCCTCGTGAATTACAAGTTTAAGGGCGGGGATGCACCGCGGATTCTGGCATCAGCAGATGTCGATCACAATGGCGCTATCAACGTTCTCGATATTGTGGCGATGGTGAATTTTAAGTTTAAGAGCGGACCGGAACTCGCTTGTCCATAATAAGTTGTAGTAACGATAAAAGTCTATGGGCGGTCGCAAGGCTGCCCTTTTTTTATCTCATCGGGAAAATATTAGGCGATTGCCGGGGAAAGGAATAATGTTAACACCACAATTTCCGAAAACATTTCTATTGATATTTTGGGGGGAATAGGTAAATTTAGTGGCTAAAGCCACCGTAGCTCAGCTGGTAGAGCAACTGATTCGTAATCAGTAGGTCAGCGGTTCGATTCCGCTCGGTGGCTTTTTCTATTGCACCATTACCATCTTTTTGCTATCGGAAAACCCTCCGGCGATAATTCTATACAGGTAAATACCCGATGATGCCTTGCGGCCGAGATCATCGTGGCCGTCCCAGCGGATCGTATGGTAACCTGCGGATTGAACTTCGTTAATCAATATCGCCGTGCGCTGTCCCAGGACATTGTAAACTTCAATTCTAACGTGGGAAGAGGCGGGAAGAGAGTATTCAATAGTCGTGGAGGGGTTAAAGGGGTTGGGGTAATTTTGATTAAGTCCGAATT
>JBFZFV010000041.1:0-10806 GCA_041306185.1 Candidatus Zixiibacteriota bacterium | reverse complement strand
ACCCTGTTTGTTCCGCGCGACCCGCAGAATTACTATAATCGGGGGATGTCGTTCCATGTGGGGTTGTCGAATATCGGCAAACATCACATGATAACGGCATACATCCCGGCTCCGGATACCTCGCTGTCGGAATGGGATCCGTTCATCAACGGGCTTTTGATTCTTCACGAAGCGGGACACCTGATGGGCGGTGTTCATGTCTATGAGGATGCTTCTATAATGTACCCGCAGTCTCCCTGGGTGGCATCGTGGCAGTTCGACCGGCTCAACCGGGATATTATCGAACGGATTCTCGATAACGATTATCCTCTGAAAAGAATCGAAACCTATCTGGAACTGGTGATGTCCTCGCTGGAACGAACCGAATATAACCGGGTCGATTGTGGAGAATTCCTGTGGGAATTCGCGCGGGTCAATCCCGGATTCAAATGGCCGGATGAGGTCGCCGACAGCGATATCCGCCGGGCGGCGGGGCATTCGCTGGCAGGTCTGACTTTCCTGAAAAGCGGTCAAAAAGAAGAGGCCCGGCAATCCTTTTACAAAGCTCTGGCCCTGGCTCCGAAACAGGGGGCGATCCATTACTGGTTGTCCAAAGCGACCGAAGGCGATCTGTCCCGGATACACCTGCGGGAATCGGCCGCACTCGGTTTTTCCGATGCCATTTTCGACCTGATGCGGCAGGAATAGCCGTATCGAAAATTAAACAAAAATATTTTATTGACTTATGGGTATTACAACGTATTACTATGGTGATTAACAGGAGGATGAATTTGACCGGAAAGCACAAGTCAGAAATATTGACCTTCAAAGCGGAGGCAGCTCTCGCGCGAAAACTGGAAAATATCCCGAATAAATCGGAATTTATCCGGAACGCCATCCTGGCCGCGCTCGATTCCGCCTGCCCCCTTTGCGGCGGCAGCGGGATTTTAAGCCCTAAGCAGATGGAACACTGGAAAGAATTTTCATCGAACCATGAATTGGAAAAATGCCGGGATTGCCACGAGTACCATCTGATTTGCAAGGAAGAGAAATAGTAGTATGACCAGAAGTATAATGGCCTTTCTGATATTCGTGGGTTTTGTTTTCGCGGCCGGAACCATATCCGCCGAAACCATCGGATTGAATGTCGTGGTTTCCATCGACCCGATCAGGTATGTGGCCGATCAAGTGGGAGGGGATAAAATTTCATCGATGTCGCTGGTTGATGCGGGGCAGTCTCCGGAGACTTTTGAAATCACCCCGAAACAATTCGCGGAATTGTCAAAAACCGATGTCTATTTCACGGTAGGGCTCCCTTTCGAAAAGGCCCTGATTAAGAAAATCACGGCCTCACTGCCGAAAGTTAAAATAATCAATTGCCTGACCGGGGAACCGGACAAAGGCGAGAGGGAATATACGCACGACCATTCGGAGGATGACCCTCATATCTGGCTCGACCCTGAGGCACTGAAAGAGATAGCAGGAGTTATTGAGAAAGCCCTGTGTGACTTAAGGCCGGAAAATAGGGATATGTTTTTAAATAATGCCGCTCGGCTTATGGCCGGAATCGACAGTGTCGGTTCTGTTGTTGACAGCATCCTGATTCCGTACGCCGGAAAGCCGTTTTATGTTTATCACCCGGCTTTCGGTCATTTCGCGGAAAGATTCGGTCTTAAACAGGTCGCCATTGAAGCGGAGGGTAAAGAGCCGGGGCCGAAACATCTGGGAGAATTGATTTCGCGGATGAAACACGAAAAGGTGGCGTTCATCTATATTCAGCCGCAGTTTTCCCAGAAAAGCGCCCGAACCGTTTCGGAGGAAATCGGAGCGGAATTAATTCCGCTCGATCCTCTGGCATATAATGTGGTCGAGAATATTCTTGAAATCGGGAAAACCCTGGCGTGGGGATTTGCGGGGGTGAAATGAGCCAAGAAATCACCGCGATTAAATTCGAAGATGTCTCCTTTTCCTATAACGGGGTAACGGTTCTCGATAAAGTCAATATTCGGCTTCATAAGAACGATTTTATCTGGATCGTAGGTCCGAACGGGGGAGGGAAGACAACGTTGATAAAGCTTATTCTGGGGTTATTACGACCAAAAACGGGGGCAATCGAGATTTTGGGTGTAGCTCCGGATAAAGCCCGCCAGAAAATCGGCTATATGCCGCAGGCGGTAAATCTCGATCCCCAGTTTCCGGCCACCGTCCTGGATTTAGCTCTGATGGGGCGTTTGCGGGGAAATTCCTTTCCGGGGATTTATTCTCGAGAGGACCGCCGTGCTGCTTGTGAAGCACTGGAAATGGTCGGCCTGCAGGGGCGGGAAAAGGACCCTTTTGCCTCGCTATCGGGAGGCCAGCAGCGGAAGCTGTTGATAGCCAGAGCCCTGGCGGCCAAGCCGGAAATTATGCTGCTCGATGAGCCGACCGCCAACCTCGATTTGAATGCCGAACGGGAATTGAATGCCATTCTAACGGGATTAACCGGAAAAATGACTATTGTTATGGTTTCGCACGATACCGCTTTTGTTTCGAAATCGGTCAAAAAAGTTTTGTGCGTCAACCGGACAGTTGCCGAACACCCCACTTCGCAGGTGGATGCGGAATTCCTGGGGCACTTTTTCGGAGGGGACGTCCGGATGGTCCGGCACGACCGCCACCTGGAGAAAGAATAGCATGGAATTTTTCGAGGCGGTATTCGAGTATTCCTTCCTGCAGCGGGCGTTGCTGGCCGGAATCCTTGCCGGGATCGCCTGCGGGATAATCGGGACATTCGTGGTGAGCAAGCGGATTTCCTATGTCGGCGGAGGGATCGCTCATTCGGTGCTCGGGGGGATGGGAGCGGCTTATTTCCTGAAAACCGTTTATCAGCTAAACTGGCTGAATCCGCTGGTGGGAGCGGTAGCGGCCGCGATACTGGCCGCGGTTCTGATCGGATGGATCAGCATGAGATACCGTCAGCGTGAAGACACCATTATCAGCGGGATCTGGGCGGTCGGCATGGCGGTTGGAATAATATTCATATCGCAGACTCCGGGGTATTACGAGAATTTGATGAGTTACCTGTTCGGCAATATTCTGCTGATTTCGCGAGGGGATTTATACCTGATCGGACTGCTTAACCTGACTATCATAGCGGTTACCGTGTTGTTTTTTAACCAGTTGAGTGCCATCAGCTTCGATGAAGAATTCGCGCGGGTGCGGGGGGTCAATGTGGAATTGTTTTATATGATTCTAATGGTTTTGACCGCCCTGACTGTGGTATTATTGGTTTCAGTGGTGGGAATAATCATGGTAATTGCGCTTTTGACTTTGCCTCCGGCATCGGCCGGAATGTTTTCGCGAAGCCTCAAAGGGACCATGATTCTGGCCTCCTTGTTCAGCATATTATTCACGATTTTGGGTTTGGGGTTAAGTTACGGCCCGGATTTTCCTCCGGGTGCCGTGATAATCCTGGTCGCGGGAATTTTCTATGCCCTGGCCGGTTTTCTAAAACATTTCATCTTCTCAAATAGCAGATAATTTCAGCAATTTTCCGCTTCCGGCCTTTTCGCTTCATTTGATATATTGCCGGCTGCCGCGTCTATAAACTTGACGCGAGTTAACTTGGATGGATAAACCTTCAAAAGACTGAGGCAAAATTTCTTATGAGGTCTTGACAAATCGGGGAGGTTATTGTAATTTTCGCAGACTTTTTTGGCAATAAATTTAAGGGTTTAGGGACTTTGCCGGCAGAAACAGATATATTCGGTTCAAAATATCATGCCGTCAGAAGAATCATCGAAACCATACTGGAAAGAAGTTATTGATTTGAAATTCATGGAGATAAGGATGGGAGCACGCAAGTTTTCCGTTTTCTTTGGCCTTTGCCTGGTTCTGCTGTCCGGATCGGTATTGGCGAGCGGTTTTGTGTTTGATGGAATCGGCGTTAAAGCCCGCGGGATGGGCGGAGCCTTCCGCGCCGTGGCCGACGACTGGTCGGCCGTGTACTATAATCCGGCCGGACTGAACCTGATAGAATCCAACAATTTAATTACTATGGATGTGGCCGTGATCCATAACCGCTTTCTGACCACTCCCAATGTGCTTTGGGGGGGAAGATACGAAACCGGTTTCCTGAATGGACAGAATATCGCGAACCGTCATGAAATTTTGAATGTCCCGCAGGGAGCGTTTATTACGCGGACACCGTTCTTCGGAGAGACCGTATTGGGATTTTCGATTCTGCAGACCTTCGATCAAAATCAGACCTGGCAATTGTACCAGGATCTACCGGCTCACAACAGCCAATTGGCTTTTCCGGAAAACCAGTTCGGAATAAATCTCGATGCGGTGAATTTCCAGGTTACTGCGGCACGCGGCTTCATGGAGGATCGCCTGTCGATCGGATTGGGGCTGTCGATGGTCAGAGGCGATCTGATTTACAGCAATATCGTTCTCAGAGATAATCCCATGCCGGCCCCGATAAGTGATCGTCCGCATGATAAGATACCCGAATGGTACGAAGTAAACGGAAACGGCTGGGGATTCGGGTATCGCCTGGGGGCGCTTTACCAGGTGAACGATAGAATCCGGGCCGGTTTCAGTTACGCCGGGAAAACCTCAATCGATATATCCGGCGACGGCAAAATTTCGCTCCACATGGGAGACAATCCTTATATAAACGAATATATAACTTCGCAGTGGCTTGAGGCCGTGTTGTTTCTCGACGGTGAAGAGCTGTCATACATCGCCGATGTCGATTCCAAGCTGGAATTACCGGCAACGCTCGGCGCGGGTGTTTCAGTCGATGTTCTCGATAATCTGACTCTGGCGTTGGATGCCGAAATAATATTCTGGTCGCAATTCGAAGGATTGAATTTCAACTTCAGTAATTATCAGGGAACTTCGTTCCGCGATACCACCATCATAACCAATCAAACGGGGACTTATGATAACGCTCAGGCCTTAATCGAAACCGATATGTCGGTTCCGATTTCCTGGAAAGATACTCCCCGGCTGATGGGGGGCGTCGAATATCGCCCGTATAATTACTTCCAGCTGCGCGGCGGGGTCGGAGTCGACAAATCGGCGCTCGATTTCGATAATCCCGGCGGAATCACTCAGGTGCCGCAGTTCATCGACCTGGGGACTAAGTTCACCTACAGCTTCGGTTTCGGATTCGATATTCAGGAATGGTCGCTGCAGTTCGCGACTTCTTACACCAGCTACCCCGACATCACGGTGCATTCTTCCGTCGATGTCGATAACGACGGCATCAGCGACAACCTGGTCGGAAACTATGAAGCCGATTATTACCAGACGGTCCTCGGGATCGTTTACCGGTTTTAGGAGGGTCGGAAATGCATAGAGTATTATCTATATTTATCGTGGCCTTGCTTGCAGTGGGAACGTTATTGATTAGCTGTTCGGAGCGAACCGAGAATGTCGCGAATTTCACCGAGTACGATACGACCAGCCTGGTTTGGGATTTCGGTCACGAATTCATTAATGAATTGTCGTTTATAATGTTCGACCAGTACCGGGTCGACCGTCGCCTGTTCGGCAAAATTTATACACCTCCGGGATATAAAGGCCCCAATCTTGGTTCACCTTACCCGGTGTTGTATCTGTTGTCTCCGTACGGAGAATCGGATGATTTCTACTTCAACCATGGATTGCGCAGTGTTGCCGATCGTTTGATCGCCGAGGGGAAAATCGAGCCGATGATTATTGTTTGCATCGACGGATCGAATAGCTATGGCGGCTCATTCTATAGCGATTCCTGGGGCGGTGGGTTCTTAACCGAGGCGATCGGCGATGTCAAGAACGATGCCGCGCTCGGTTCGTTAATCGATTATATCGATGCCGTTTACAATACCATCAGCGACAATCGTCACGGTGCCGGTGAGGGGCGGAAAAACCGCGGCATATCCGGAGTCGGAGTCGGAGGTTACGGGGCCGTTCGAATTGGCATTGTTCACGATGAGAATTTCTCGGCTTTGTCGGCGATTTCCGCTCCGCTCGATTTCGACGGGCAGTCCGGCAATGGAGGATTCGTTCCTCTCTTCGAAACGGTAGTTTCGAATCTCGACACCACCGCGCTGGGGTTGCGCCAGACCTACCTGAATATGGATACTTCATTCACTTTCCCCTTACGGACCATGTTCTTCGCGGCCGCGAGCAACTTTTCACCGCATGACACAATGTATATCGATACCCATTATGTAGCGCGGAGCCAGACGTATATCGGAATCGAGTACTGGTATGCCGGCGATACCCTTGAAATCACGGATACGACAACCTATTTCTATCCCGACGGGCCCAATGCGCCGCTGCGGTTCCATCTTCCCTTCGATGAAAACGGCGACCCGTACGATCCCATCTGGCAGTTGTGGCTGAGGGAAAACCCGGAAAACCTTCTGGCCATGAATCCGGGAGCACTCGACAATACCGAAATACTTCTGCTGACCTCCTCCGACGGTTCCAATCCGGTGTTCGACTTCAATCAGCAGACGCTCGATTTCCAGGCCTATCTCCAATCTCAGGGAATAGCCTTCAATAGCTCGAATTTCGCCGGTTACGAAGGGTATGATGCATCCGGGAGCCGCCTCCTTTACGATTTGTTCGAGACTATCCTGATATTCCATTCCGCCAATTTTGAAAGGCCGGAATTCTAATTAAATTCGTATAAGAAATGCCGGGGCCGGAGGACAGAACGTCATCCGGCCTTTTGCTTAGGGGAAATAATATGACATATGATTTAATTTCAATCGGTGCTCACCCGGACGATGTCGAAGTCGGGACCGGCGGAGTCCTGGTGGCGCTCAATCGGAGCGGCTTCAAAACCGGAATAATCTACCTGACCGCAGGGGAAATGGGAACGGGTGGGACTCCGGAAATCCGGGCCGAGGAGGCGATCGAGGCGGCACGGGTGATGGGATCGGATATTATCAGGACATTTGATTGGGGAGACTGCAAGCTGTTCGACAGCTATGAAAAGCGGCTGGAACTGGCGGCGATTATCAGGGAATGCACCCCGAAGATAATCCTGGCTCCATATCCTCATGTCGGGCATGGAAGGAGACAGTCTCACCCGGATCATGTCGCGGCGGGGCAAATTGTCATAAACGCGGTCAATTACGCTTCACTCAAGAAGATGCCGATCGGAGGAGAGCCGCACCGGGTCGACCGGGTCTTCCACTATTTCCTTCCGCCGGGGATGGCTCCGAATTTCGTGGTCGATATCACCGACCATTACGACCGATGGATCGAGGCCTTGAAATGCCACAAGTCGCAGTTTCTGAACCCGGAAAAATCCCGCGATTATATGTGGTCTTTGGAATCGATGGCGCGGAGTTTCGGGCAGCAGGCGGGATGCCGCTATGGGCAGGGGTTCAATAATGTCGAGCCGCTGCGGATTGTGGATTTATTCGATTTAATTAAGATGCCCCGAACCGACATTGCCTGATGTTACCATAATGTGATTGCCCTGTCGGAGAGAGACAATATAATTCAATAGCGCGGATAATAATTCACGAGGTGAAAGAATGTTTTACAAGATCGCTGATTTCAAAAAAGCATACGGGGCCGTTTCAGATGGCACCGTGAAAATCATGGCGGCGATGATCGATAAGTCGCTGGGGCAGCAGATCGCAGCCGATCACCGGACCCTGGGAAGAATTGCCTGGCATATCGTCCAGACTATTCCGGAGATGATGAACAAAACCGGCTTGGCGGTAACCGGCCCGGCCGAACATGACCCGGTGCCTGATTCGGCTGCCGAAATAGCCCGGCAGTACGAACTGGTTTCAAAAGCCATCATAAAAGAAGTAGCGGCGAAATGGAAGGACGCCGATCTACTGAAGGAAGACGAAATGTACGGCCAGAAATGGGTTCGGGGGTTTACCCTGCGGGGGCTTTGCGACCACGAAATCCACCACCGGGGTCAAATGACGGTCCTGATGCGGCAGGCGGGATTGAAGGTCCCCGGTATTTACGGACCGTCGCTGGAGGAATGGGCGCAGTACGGAATGCCGGCGCCGAAAATTTAGTCCTTTTAACAGGTATTCGATTGGCCCGCTTCCCTCACCTGGGGGGAGCGGGATTTTTTTTCGGAAATTTGAGTTAATTCGTTGGGAAGGGATAAAGCTTTTTCTTCCGTGGTCGAATAAAATCTAGAATAAAATTGAATTTGTCGAACCGGTCGCATCGAGGTGCCATCTGTCCGCGAAGATAAACATAATCATCCGGCCATAATAAAGCGAGCTTAAGGAGGACAACCATGCAATGCGCGTACTGCGGCGAAAGGTTTAACGGCAGGCCGATCATCAGTGAGGGCGAATCGTACTGCTCGATCAGCTGTGCCGATCGCGCTGCCGCCGAAATCGAATTCGAAAACAGCACGATCGCCGACAAGGAATATGGCGAAAGTGTCTATGATGAAAATCTTGAGCTGGATTATTACGACGAGGAAGAGCTTTAAAGCCGGTCCGCTCAATCGTCCCGGCTTATATCCAGAATTTTATACTTTATCAGCCCGGCGGGAACCTTGACTTCGACGGTCTCGCCGATACCCTTGCCAAGCAGGGCCGCCCCGATCGGGGATTTAATGGAAATAATATCGTTATCGACATCGGCTTCTTCCGCAGGAGCCAGCGTATATTCGATTTCCTCGTCATGATCGAGATCCATGACTTTTACCGTTGCGAAAATATAGGCCTTATCGGAAGGTATCTTATCGGTATCGACGGTCCGGACCCGGCTCAGCTTGTCTTCCAGTTCCGCGATTTTGCGTTCCAGGTGGGTTTGAGCTTCCTTGGCCGCGTGATATTCGGCGTTTTCGGACAAGTCTCCCATTTCCATGGTCCGTTTGATTTCGGCGAGCAATTTCGGGCGCTCCTCGATCTTGAGCCTGCGCAGTTCCTGTTCCATCTTAACGCGCCCCTGCTTCGATAGATAAATCGGTTCGTTATTCATGCCCATATTATAGCAAAATTGTCCTATAAAATAAACCTTTTTCGATTACCTGTTTCATATACGGGGTAATTTTAAAACGATTTAATCCTTGTTTTAAAATTGCATTTTTTATAAGGTTCGTTGTATAATCCGCCAGATAGAATAAATGGTTTTAAGAATCAATGGTGCACAAAGGGAATTTCATATATAGCGAGGGACCGTTATGGGCACGGGGCTGAGAACATTCTGCATATTCATGCTATTCGGGATATTGGTTGCCGGAAACATCGCTGCCCAGACGGGAGGAACGGTCACGACCAGAGATGCCAAGAAAGACCGGCTCCTTCAGGAATACTACGACCGGCTGGAGCGGGAACGTCAGGATCAAGAAACCGGCCAAGACCTCCCTGAAACCTATCACAAACAAATGATGAAATCTCCCGATTATCGCAGCCCGCAGTATTTCCCCGATACGACCGGCCAGCGGGCCATGATACCGGACAGCCTGCGAATGATGAAATTAGATACCCTTGCCGACAGCCTTAAATTCGACAGCCTGTATTACCTGGGCGATACGTTATTGGCCGATACCATTCCCGATACCCTGGTGCCGTTCGGCTATGATATGTTCGATATCGCTCCCGGGCTCGATATGCCGTCGGAAGTGGCGGATATTGAAGGCTATATTCTCGGGCCGGGGGACAATATTTACATCTTTCTCTGGGGAAAGGTCGAACAGCAGTACGATCTGACCATCGACCGCGAGGGCAAGGTATTCGTTCCCAAAATCGGCGAAGTGGCGGCTTGGGGACTATCGATAGGTGAATTCGAAAAGCAGTTGAAGGGACGATTATCGAAAGTCTATTCCGACTTCAGCTTGTCGGTTTCGCTGGGGAAGATACGATCGATCAGAGTTTACCTGACCGGTGAAGTAAAGAAGCCGGGAGCCTATACCGTCAGTTCGCTGTTGACCCTTTATAATGCCATGTATCTGGCGGGAGGGCCTAATCCGCGCGGGTCGCTTCGGGATGTCCGGCTGATTCGCAACGGCAAAGTGGAAAAGAGCGTCGATCTCTACGATTTCCTCCTCAAGGGGAACAGCGAGGGAGATGTCAGGCTTTCATCAGGCGATGCCGTTTTCGTGCCGGTCGCCTCGGCCCGGGTTGCCATCGACGGGGAAATCAATCGGCCGGCCATTTATGAGATAAAAGATGGTGAAAAAGCCGCCAACCTGGTGGAAATGGCCGGGGGACCTACGTCGCGGGCTTTTATCCGAAAGATCACCATTGCGCGAATATCTCCATTGAATGAAAGGATAATCCTGAATGTCAACCTGAAGCCGGAGATTGGAGAGATTGTCGATTATTCTCTGCAGAGCGGCGACAGCGTTTATGTCTTTTCGGTCGATGAAACTCTCGAAAACACTGTGACCATAGCGGGCGTGGTAAAGCAGCCTGGACGATACGAATGGACCGATTCCATGACCGTTGCCGACTTGGTTAGACTGGGGGAATTGCACGCGCGCAATGTGTACTTTGACCGGGCCAACCTGTATCGGAAATACGCCAATCTGACCCGCGAAATAATCCCGGTCGATTTGAATAAAGTCCTCAATGGAACCCAGAATTTTCAACTTCGGGATCACGACTCCCTGCATGTCTATCGCTGGAACGAAATCAATCCGCATAAGTACGTTTATATCGAAGGGGAAGTAAAGTATCCGGGAGAATATTCTCTCTTTAATAACATGACCGTCGCCGACCTGATTTTCCTGGCCGGGGATTTTACCCGCGACGCCTATCAGCTTAATATCGAACTGGCGCGGCCCGATACCACCGGCAGGGTGACCATACACAAGTTCGATCGGGCCGCCGAAGAAATCGAAAATTTCCA
>JBFZFV010000040.1:0-55751 GCA_041306185.1 Candidatus Zixiibacteriota bacterium | reverse complement strand
TCCCCAGCTCGAAGAGACCCTTCTTTATCCGGCTGAGAACCAGGTGCGCATCTTCGGGAACCGCCACCAGCATTTTCCGCCAGATTTCGACGGCATCCTCGATCCGGTTTTCGGCAATGTACGAATCCCCTATGAATATATATGACGGTGCGCAGGTCGTATTCAGGCCGATTGCTTCCTTGAAAACAATCCTCGATTTATGGAATTTCTTTTCATCGTACAGCTTTTTCCCTTGGAAGAACCGATATATCGCCAGCTCTCCTTTTCCCTTATCGCCGGACAGTTTTATCAGCTGCTCCTTCGTTTCATAAGCGGCATCCCAATCTCCCTGCTTGACATATACCTCGAGCAGTTTTTCGAGCGCCCGCCGATGATGTCCGTCGAGGTGGAGCAGCTCTTTAAGAGCCGATGAAGCCGACGACAGGTCTTTAAGCAGAATATAATCCTCGGCCATCGCCAGCAGCACCGAGATCTTTTCGTCGCGGGTCAGTCCTTGCCGAAGAGTCAAATCCTTGTGGACCTGAAGCGCCCGGTCCGCCTTGTCATATTTCCTGAGAATGTTCCCGATTCTGATATAGGCATCGACATTGGCGCTGTCATCGGAAACGACTTCGCGGAACTTGCTGAACGCCTGCTCGTCCCGCCCCTCCAGCAACGCCTTCAGCCCTTCGATGTAAATTGCGGGATCCTTGGCCTGCTTTTCCTTTATGGCGCGATTATAAAATAAATAAATCGCCGCTATCCCGGCAAAAGCCAAAAGGACAATAACTGCAATTGATTCCATTATTCTCTCAGCCCGCCTTTATCCAACAGGTTTTTTGTTTCGTTAATAGGGCGGTTCCTGAGAGCCGAAACTTCCGACTCCAGCCCTTTTAATTCCCTGCGCGCACGGCCAAGCTGATTGGTAAGTTTAAAGTAAATGGAAACAAACAGCAGGAAAGAAACCCCCGACCCGATAATGAACGACCAGAATACCACGGTTATCACCGGAACATTCAAACGCTTGGTCCAGACCAGGTTGACATCGACTGTTTGATCCGGGCCCGTGTTATGAAGCGCAAAACCGATTATGACCGCGATAATTATCAGGATCAGAAGCGACCTGAATACCCACATATATTCTCCTTCAAGGGTAATTAAAATCCTCGGCTAATTAAGGATTAATCCCCTCGCAAGTCAATTTATAAATATGGCCGACCCTCTCCGGACCGGACTAAGATTCCCTTCTTCCCCCGGTTATTCCTTTTCTCCCCCGAATTTCAAGGTATTAACAATACCCATAAACTCCTTTTCCAGATGGGAGAAATACCGGTCCTCGCAGATAAAATTAATCACCAGCAGGGTATTATTATCGGTGTTCCGGACAAAAGCTACCGCTCCGCCGTAATAATCGGTTACGACATCCGCCTTATCCGATTCCGAACCCTGCCGCTGCACCTGAATGGTATACTGCTGCCGCCCGCCCAGAATAATTCCTTCGTATCCGCCTATCGACTGCCGGGTCCGGCTCCGTTCCTGGAAATCGCCGAAAAGGATTTTAGTCTCACTGAGAATATTTTTCTTCTGGTCCGTTTTGTAATTATCAGACAGAAGACTATCGACGAAAACCGGCAACGACATGGTCGAAGTGTCCGCTATAACCGTGATTTTGGGAACCGTGGTGTAGTTCGGAGCGTGCTGAAAAGCCATCGGGACTTCATATTCTTTTTTCGTCAGGACTACCCGGATGTCCTGATCGTCTTTCTTTACCGAAACATCCCAGGCATCGGGAAAGGATAGGCTGAAACCGTAAATGGCATCCGTATAAACCCCTTTTTCGACTTCGCCCGCTTTCTTACTGCCACGCCTGGCGTCGGCAATGTTAACAACAACAAAAAAAGCCAAAAAGAGTATTAGTGAGTTTTTCACGAGGGCCTCCTCTTCGAGTTTTGCTTCCTCTTAACTATTTACAGATTATACAATTAGTAGTCAAGAGGCAATTGAAAAATCGAGAGAAAATGAGAGAAAGTAAAATCAGTTGGATTTTTTATACTGACGAAATAGCCCGCCCCATTCCGTTCTCGAAAACTTACGGATTATCGATTTCCCGACAATGGGATACCAGAACCAGTCATGGTATAGATTGCTGGCCATGGGAGCCCAAAAAACCAGCGGAGAATGCAAAAGCACTTTTTCCAGAAAACGAAGAGGACCTTTCCGAAGCATCTGGTCCCCCCAGATTACGAATGATTTTTTTACTTCGAAACCGAAATTCACTCCGGTTATGTCGAAACCAAGGATTTCGATCTTTTTCGGATCGGCCACCCCCAGTCCCCGTTCCTGGCACATTCGTAAATAGGGGATTTCCATGGGGTCGAATCCCATCATTTTTGCGGCAATGGCATCGATTGCCACCTGATCTTCCGAAGCCAGAATGAAATTCTTGCCGTGGGGAGTCATGGTTCTGGGCCCGGCCCCGTCGCCGCAGACGGTCCCATCCATCACCGCGAATATCCGGGGATGTAGCTCCCGCTGCATCAGCATCAAATCGACCAGAACCTCGTGCATATACTTGTGCGCATAATGGCGCACTTCCTTCAAAAGCCCCCCGAATGAATTTTTGATAGCCCCGGTGGTCGTGGCATGTCCATGAGTTTTTACCGTCGGCAGATGCACAATCTGTTTCCCAATGTACATTTTGGGAATTTCGATCCCTTCCGGAAAAATGTGATTCAGTTTTAATAGGTCGCTCTTGAAATCGTAAACGGTCCATTCCACTTCCGGAAGCGCCGTAAATCCCAAACCGTATTTTTCAAGCACCGGCATCCAGCAGTTATTGACCGCCCCCTTCCAGGGATCGGTTACCACCGTCTTGTTTTCCAGTGGAAAAAGTTTATCCTTGGGGAAGCCGTCTTCGACGAACGTCTTGACCACCCCTTCTAATTGCCAGGGTTGCGACGAACAGGACGGGAAATACTTCGTCCACGAAAGATTTAATTTGATTACGACATCCTGCTTGAAATCGAGGATATTCCTGTAATTGATTAATTCCAGCAGCTTGCGATAGTCGGTCAGGACATTATTCGCATCGGTTTTTAGGACGGCTACTTTTCCGGGACCCATCAGCTTTCGAATCCTATCGGTTTACGAGTGCTTACGTTAACATAATCGAGCGCCGTCACAAAGTCAAATTCCGATAACAGCCGGTGCAGTTTCCGAGCCATCGTCGACAAAGACCCGTACTGGCGGTACTTCTGGAACATGGTCAACCCGTCAATCCGGGGCTGCTCGACATCGATTTCCCAGGGATGAATATAAACCATCACGGGACGCCCCTTGGCATTCTGCTTCCTGATCATACTGGAAGTGTACCAATAGGGCGAAAGCCTCAGATATCCTCCCCCTCCGATCGGCATGTTCCGCCCGGCCAGGCGAATCGTCGACGCCGGCAATTCGTAGAGAGTCCTGCCGCTTTCCAGACCGAGACGGTAAATATCCCGCGGAGCATCCGGCTCTCCGTAGATATCGTGCTTTATCGGATATACCGAGGAATCATACCTGAAACCCAGGTCGGCCAGAACTTCCCATGCCCACGGAACCCGGGAATTGATCGACCAGCTCGGAGCGCGATATCCGAACGGTAAATGCCCCGAAGTCTTCAGGATTACTTCCATGGCCCGCTGAGTATCTTCACGGAACTTCTCTTTATCCAGTCTATCTACCCGATGATGCGCATAACTATGGCAGGCTATCTCATGACCGGAATAGGTCAATTCCCCGATGAGGTGCGGATAGTGTTCCGCGACCCACCCCAAAACGAAAAAAGTGGCGTGTACCCCGTGCTGCCGGAATATCTGCAATAGAGCAATGGTATTTTCTTCGATCCGGTGCTTCAATTTCGGCCATTCGGACTGGTCGATATTCCCCTTAAGATTCTCGACGACAAACCAGTCTTCGAGATCGACCGTCAGTATGTTGGAAACGATATTCATTCCAGATTATACGAAACAAGGGGCGTGAATTCGGCTATTCTTTGGTATGTTTATAGTGATAGCCGTAATAATTGTAATTGTAATAATACGGTAATGTCCGGGTCAGATTATTGACTATCACTCCGACCACTTTCCCGTTATGCGGATTTAGAGCCGCCCTGGCCCGCGATGCCACCGCCTTCTGAGTCGCCCCGGCCTTGACCACCAGGAGAACCGCGTCCAGCTCCTCCAGCAAAACCAGCGAATCCATCACCGGAACCAGCGGAGGAGAATCAACCACGATAAATTCATAATAATACTTCATCTCCTCGATAATCATATGCACATTGGGACCGTTTACCAAGTCGGTCGGATTTTCCACGAATTTCCCCGCCGTCAATAAATCGAGATTTTCTATCGTCGTCCGCCTTACGGCATTTCGAGGAGCCAGCCCGTCGAGAATAATTTCGGAGATTCCCTTATCCCGGTCGACCGCGAACAGCTTATGCTGGGTCGGCCGCCTCAAATCGAAATCCATCAACAGGGTCTTGCGGTTTTTATGACGTGCCGATGTCATCGCCAGAAACGAGGAAATCAGCGATTTGCCTTCCGACAACATAGCCGATGTAATCAGGAGGGTCTTTTTCTCCCCTCCCTTCGAGGACTTATTCAGGTTGTGAAGTATCCGGCGAAATTCGGTCGCTTCCGGCGATTCGATATCGAAGATTTCCGTGATCGGCGTCGGCGCTTTCTTCCTGGCCAATTCCGCTCCTATTTTATTTTCTCGGTTATATCGTAAACCACGTCGGTCAGTTTCAAAAATTCTTCGTGCGACAATTCCGCCGCCGCTTTGGCCTTCCGCAATTCCGGATTTATCTCCAGCGCCCTCTGGAAATTATCCATGGCGTTTTTCCAGCTTAACCGTGCGTGATACAGCCGACATACTCCCAGCTCATAATACAGGTCGACATACCCGGGATTTTTGGATATCTCCCGTTCGAGAGTACTGATTCTCCCTTCGATATCCCCCTGGCTCAGCCAGTCGGTATTGAGAAGATACCGCTGGAAATGCAGGGCTTTCTGCATCCGGCTCTTTTCCCGCTTATCCTGCCGGACCCGCCTTAATAATTTCGCGGCATTCGAGATATCCCCGTCCCAGACCGCCTCGACCGCCTCATCGAAATCGGAAGTCTTGAAATACGGGTCGATCAGCGCCGCCTTTTCCAATAGCTCCCCGGTCTTATTCTGGAATTCGGACGCTATATCCGGATCTTCCTGTTTCAGGGCATTGGCGAGATGAGCCAGCGCCTTATTGAAATAAGCATCGCCATAATACACGTTCTTGCGGATCGCTTCGTCGAATTGCTCCATGGCGTCGCGCCAGTTGTCATTATCCAGTAAGGCCTCACCGAGATTGTTGCGGTAGTCGGCAAACGCCGGACGTATTTTCACCGCTTCCCCGGCCGCCCGAATCGCGGCTTCGACATTGCCCGCCGCCAGCTCGGTCTGCCCCAGGTAAAAGTAAGCCTCGTGCATATCCTCTTTCAGCTTGATCGCCGATCCGAACAACCGCGCCGCCTCGGCATACATTTTCTTATAGTACATTGCCTTGCCGAGCTGACACATCATATCGGGAGAACCGTTATTGAGGACTTCCCGGAAATTCTTCAACAGGAATTCCAGCTCCGCCTTCTTTTCCCCGTGGGCGTTCTTAACCAGTTCCAGAACCTGCTCCTCGGAAAACTCCCCCTCATGCGGAACGATATTGGAATCCACGAATTCCCCGTTGATATAAATCGAAGTCCTGATAATCCCACGTTCCGCATCGTTTTCGGTCCGGACCAGAAACTCTTTGTCGTCCTCGACTATTCTGCTGTTAAGTCGATATGCTTCCATAACAAACCTTCTTTTCTAAAATGACCCTGACATAATTTCTTTTATTCGTCGCCGCTGATATTGATGACCGAAAGCTGGTCGGCCAGAAGCAGGAACGTCCCTATTCCTCCCAGGACCCCCACCCACTCGGTCAACCCCAGACCGAGAATCGTCCGGCGGCGCTGATCCGGCAGCGGCGGAATATAAATTATATCCTCCGGCTGAACGATATATCGGTTCGGATACGCGTCAAGCGTATATTCCTTCATATTAAATTTCGTCACCTGCGAGCCGAGCCGATCCTTCGACATCACGCTTACCTTCTTTATATCGGCAGCTTCGACCGGACCTCCTGCCAAAGCAATCGCTTCCATCAAATCGAGGCTCCCCTGCAGATTCTGCACTCCGGGATGAGCCACCGACCCGACCACGTAATAGACCCGTCTCCGATCCTGGGTATCGCTGAGCGGATCGGATGGAAGCCCCGTAAAAGTCCGGGGAATATCGATGGTATCGTCACGGTTGATTTTGGGTAATTCGTTGATTTTTCCGGCCGCCACCAGGGCGCTGACATTTACTTCCTCGACTTTTCCGGCATCCTTACCCCCGCGCACTATCCGAACACGGGTCAAATCCCCGGTTTCATCGACCCCACCCGCTACATTGATAATCGTCCATAAATCGGGAATTTCCTCGAAAGTCAATTTGCCGGGGCTGGTTACTTCGCCGGTCACAAATACCCGTTGGTAGTTATATTCCAATACTCTGACCACGGCTTGCGAAATCGCCTTGTTATACCGCCCCATCTGACGAACTATCGAACGTTCCAGCTCGACCGTGGTCAGCCCGACCGCATCGATTTCTCCGATAATATCCAGTGTTATCTTGCCATCGAGGGTCACCCTTACCTGGGTATTGAGGTTGTCATCCTGCCAAAAATTGATTTCCAGGACGTCTTCAGGGCCGATTTTATACGGCTCCGCCCCAATAACCGGAATAGCTATAGCCAATAGCGGCGCTAACCACGCCATAAATCGGGGTATTTTTAATAACTTCATGGGATTAAAACCCTTCCATGGTTACCATAATATAAAGGTCGGCTCCATTTATACAAATTTTTAGGGTATTCTATTGAATTTAAATACGATACCGCAAGAATTAAATTCAGAATTATTCCATTGCGCGAGCTTCATTTGCGAGAGAAGCCTCGAACAAGCGGGAACAATTCCTCCCTTCTTCTTTGGCTCGCAGAAGGGCGCTGTCAGCCGCCTTGATAAGTTCTTCGACATTTTTGGCATCAACCGGAAAAACCGCCCCGCCAATCGATGCCGTATAGGCTATCGTCAGCCCCTTCTTTTCGATACTCAGGGGATTTCGGGCAATATTTCTTTGGATACGATCCATTAACAGCAAGGCTCGAGCTCGGCTGGTTTCCGGCAGAATCATGCAGAATTCATCCCCACCATAGCGGCATATCACATCCACAGCGCGAACCGACTCACTCAAGACCCTCGCAAAAGCTATCAACAAATGGTCCCCGGTTACGTGGCCGTAATTGTCGTTCACTTCCTTCAGATTATCCAGATCGAATATCAACAGCGACAGCGAATGCCCGTAACGGTGTGCCCGGAGAAATTCCTCCATCATCCGTTTTTGAAAATACCGGAAATTGTAAAGCCCGGTCAGCCCGTCGGTGTATGACATTTCCTGCGCCCGCTCGAAACGATTCAGATTCTCCACCAGAGGGAGTGCGTTATTCCAGAACTCCAAAAGCGACCCGCTCAACTGCTCCGGAATTTCATCGGTATCCCAGGCCAAAAGAGCCTTGCGATTCTCAACCCACGGAACCGAAGCCACGAACCGAATCTTCTGCTCAATAAGCTTATCGATTTTACCGCGAGCTTCCCCGCTGGATGTTGCTGCCAGTTTATTCAAATCGACGATAACGTTCTGTTCGGGCCGATCGTTGATATCGAGCAGAAAATCCCGCAGGACCCGGTCGGTCTCCCCTTTAACGTTCCAGTTCATCGTAAAAATGGCGTCTTCGGCGGCACCATCCCCGGTAAACAGCGCCAGTTTGGTCAAATTGGCTTCCTTGCCCACCGTCTTTACCAGTTCGCTGATGAGTTTTTTGCTGTTTTTGATTTTCAACAGGCGCAATAATTCCGGACGGACCCCCGCCTTGATTTCGCCGTCCAGATTCTCATACAGATTCGCGGCCTGAAGCTTGCTTTCGATTTTGCGAATCCGCTTATCCTGCTGGCGAATATGATCCGCCGCAGACAGGCTGTACGCCAGCGCCGACGTCAAAAGCAGCAGAGAAGGATTATCGTACGCCAGACTGCTTTTCAACAGGTAAACCCCGGCCAAACGGTTGCCGATTTTTACCGCGAAGAAATACCGGAAACCCAACCCGGCAATATCATGGAATTTTTCTTCACCCACAATTCTCTCAAACTGGGTGATTATGGCAACCTGCGAATGCGCCTTGAACATATTCAGTTTGTCGCTGTCAAGTGAAAAGCGAAAAGCCGCGAAATCGGGGTTTTCCAACCCGAAAAAATGCCGCAACTCCAAAACACCGCGGTTGTTAATGAGAAAAACTATTCGGTCGCACTTGAGATGAAAACGAAGAACCTCGGTCACATGATCGGCGATTTCCGAAATCCGTCCCGCCCGCGCATTATTCACCACCGCCGATAATAATTCATTGACCAGCTCTTCACCGAGATGAATGGCTCCCCGGAGTTCCTTCTGTCTCTTAAGAACCAGATAAAGAAGCAGGATTACCATTCCGGTGAGGGCGGATATCAGGTAAATTTCCCACATAGTCTGACCGTCTTTTTTAAAAAATTAAATGTACCGCTTACAATAAGATTGTCAACAAATTAATGCCGCGAATGGCAGCGCCGGGTTTACACCGATTTCGCGGATTCCCTGAATTCCGAGGCCGCCCTCCGGGCGACATTGAGGTTGTCATGAAGATCTATTATCCGGTCGAAATCGAATTCCAGAAAACTTTCCATGACATTCTGAATCATCCCGGCAAGACACAGATAACCCCCGTGTTCTTTAAAAAAAGAAGCATTGGAAATCAAGGCACTCCAGCCGGCCAGCGAAACATACTCCACCGCCGCCATATTGATAATAATACTCCTCTGACTTATCCCGGCCAGCGTATCCAGAACCTTTTCAAGCTCCGGAACCGTGACAGTATCGATGATCCCTTCGATTTCGACTACCGAAAACCCCTCTTCGCTGTTGTTTTCCGCGACTGAAATATTAATATGTGCCATATACTTAATAACGGCAATTCGACGACCAAAATACACAACAATTTTGAGAATAAAATTAGATGAGGAATCGATCCGAATCGGCTATTTTCCCGGTAATCTCCGCCGGGACGATATCACGGTGTTGGTTAAAAGCATCGCGATCGTCATCGGCCCAACCCCTCCCGGTACCGGAGTAATATAAGAAGCCTTCGGCTCGCATTCGGCGAAATTGACATCCCCAACCAGGCTGTAGCCCTTCTTCTTGGTCGCATCATCGACCCGGTTCACCCCGACATCGATAATCACCGCCCCCTCCTTGACCATGTCTCCCCGTACGAATTCCGGGACTCCGATAGCCGCAATCAGAATATCGGCTCGCCGGCAAACCGCCGCGATATCTTTGGTCCGGGAATGTGCTATCGTGACCGTGGCATTGGCCCCTTTGGCTTTCTGCACCAGCAGCGCCGCCATCGGCTTCCCCACAATATTCGACCTCCCGATAATCACCACTTCCTTCCCGGACGGATCAATACCGTACCGCCGCATCAATTCCATGATTCCGTTGGGGGTACAGGGAAGAAATCCGGGATTGCCGATCAGCATCATTCCGACATTATGCGGATGAAACCCGTCGACATCCTTCGCCGGGTCAATGATGAGCGTAATTTCAAACTCTTTGAGGTGTTTCGGGAGCGGTGACTGCACTAAGATCCCATCGATATCGTCTCGATTATTCAGATCTCGAACGATTTCAGCCAGCTCCTCCTGTTGGATTTCGGCCGGACGGGTAATTACCTCCGAATAAATCCCGATCTTTTCGCAGGCCTTCGCCTTGCTGTTGACATACGTTATTGAAGCGGGATTGTCCCCGATCAAAACCGCCGCAAGACCGGGAGTTATCCCCTTCGCCTTTAATTCCTCGACTTCCTTCTGAAGTTCGTTCTTTATGTCTTCCGCAACCTGTTTTCCATCGATAAGTACCGCCACCTGACTACTCCCAGTCATTATCCGATTTTCCATAATCTATTCTGAAACGTTCGATCGCCTGCGCTTTGCCGGTTGAAGATTCCACCGTCACCAGCACACCGCTGATTTTAATATCGTCGCTGGCACAGGTGAATCGCTTCGGCATCCCGGTCAGGAATCGCCCCAGCGACGGCCCCACCGCCATTCCGATGATCGAATCGTGCGGCCCGGTCATACCGACATCGCTGATAAAGGCGGTCCCTTTCCGCAAGATGGTTTCATCGGCGGTCTGGACATGCGTATGGGTTCCGATGACCGCCGATACCTTGCCGTCGAGATAGTACGCCATCGCCTGTTTTTCCGAAGTCGCCTCGGCATGGAAATCGACAATGATGACATCGACCAGGTTCCGCATCTTGAGGATTTCCCGGTCGACCACCTGGAAGGGACAGTCGATCTCTTTCATGTAGGTCCGGCCCATTATGTTTATTATCCCGATCTTCACCCCGTTCGCTTCGTCGGTATAACTGCCCGAACCGGGGGCACCGTGCGGGTAGTTGGCCGGACGCAGCAGCCGGGGTTCATCATCGAGGTATTTCAAAATGTCCATCCGGTCCCAGATATGGTTGCCGGATGTCTGGCAATTGACCCCATACTTGAAAATCTTATCCGCCATTTCCGGAGTTATCCCGAACCCTCCCGCGGCGTTTTCGGTATTGGCAATAACGTAGTCCGCCCCGAATTTATCCTTGAGCGGTTTGCACATTTCCGAAAGGACAAAACGACCCGGTTTTCCGACCAGGTCGGCGAAAAAAATTACTTTGAATATGGCCATCACTATTTCGCAAATTCCGTGGCCCGCGATTCACGAATCACGGTCACTTTTATCTGACCCGGATATTCCATTTCCTGCTCGATCCTCTTGGCTATATCACCCGCCATGATGTTCGCTTCGAGGTCGTCCACGGTCTCGCATTCCACGATGACGCGGACTTCGCGTCCCGCCTGAATGGCAAAAGCCTTCGAAACTCCCTTGAACGAATCCGCCAACTCCTCCAGCTTTTCGAGCCGCTTGATATAAGCTTCCAGAGGTTCGCGGCGGGCTCCCGGGCGCGCTCCCGATATGGCGTCGGCCGCCTGCACCAGCACCGGATACGGAGACTCCTGAGGAACGTCGCCGTGGTGCGAAGCCACCGCGTTGATTACCACCGGATGCTCCTGCAGTCTCTGCAGGAAACTGGCCCCGATTTCCGTGTGCGTCCCTTCGGTCTCGCGATCGATTGCCTTTCCGACGTCATGCAGCAGTCCGGCCCGCTTGGCCAGATTGGGATCCAGCCCTAGTTCCGCCGCCATAATGCCGCAGAGGAACGCTACCTCCTTGGAATGCTGCAGGACATTTTGTCCGTACGAAGTCCGGTAATTGAGCTTACCCAGCAGCTTGATTGTCTCGACATGAAGGCCCTGAATTCCGACATCGAAACAGGCCTGCTCGCCGATTTCGCGGACGATCATATCCATCTCTTTCTGGGTCTTTTCGACGATCTCTTCTATCCGGGTAGGATGAATACGGCCGTCTTTGATAAGCTTTTCAAGAGACATCTTCGCCACTTCCCGGCGAATCGGGTCATAGCCGGACAAAATCACCGCTTCCGGCGTATCGTCCACTATCACATCGATTCCGGTAGCGGTTTCGAAAGAACGAATGTTCCGCCCTTCACGACCGATAATACGCCCCTTCATTTCCTCGTTGGGGAGATTGACCACCGAAACCGTCGATTCCACCACATGGTCCGCGGCGCAGCGATAAATCGCCGCCAGGATAATTTCTTTGGCCTCCTTCTCGGCGTTCCGCTCGGCGGAATCCTTGATCTCTTTGACCAGGGCCGCCGCCTCCCGCTTGGCCTCGGAAAGAAGATTCTCCTTCAATTCCGACTTGGCTTGCTCGGCAGTCATCTGTGCGATTTTCTCCAGCTTTTCATTCTGGAGTTTCAGGATTTTATCCAACTCCTGTTCGCGCAGCGCGATCCCCTTTTCCCGTCCCCCCAGGGTCCGCTCCCGCCCCTGAATGTCTTTTTCCTTTTTCTCAACGAAATCGGCTCTTTTTTCGAGCCCGATCTCTTTTTCCGACAGCTTTTTCTCTATCTTTTGAATTTCGTTACGCTTATTCTGAAGCTCCCGTTCGAAATTCTGCTTTACCTGATACCACTCTTCCTTGGCTTCCAGTAAAGCTTCCTTCTTCTTCATGGTAGCATCTTTTTCCGCTTCCGTCACGATTCTGGCGGCGGTTTCTTCGGCTCCGGCAATTTTCTTGTCGCCGATCCGGCGCAGAACTACCCACGCCAAACCGAAACCGACCAGAGCGGCAATAATACCAATCAAAATAAATAAGGCGTTGCCGTTCATGGGTCCTCCTCTCCCGGTAATACCGGGACAGATCTATATACAGTTTATGTCAATAAGAAGGAAGAGGAGACAGGGATTGAAGCGATAGGAAGCGGACGTCAATCGATCGAAAGACGTTCGTCAAGCATACCAAGAATGGTTTCGGCCCGGCTTTTCATTTCCGAAAGATCCGTATCTTTATTCTTCTTTTCGTCGAACAATTCACCGGCCAAATTGAGCGCGGCTAAGACTGCTATCCTGATCGGCGGCATATTTTTATTCTTCGAAGCGATCACTCGCATCGTTTTATTCAAATAATCCGCAACACTTTGAATGTATTCGGGATCATCGGTCCCGCGGATAGAATATTCTTCGCCAAATATATTAACTTTGACTACCTGCGCTGTATTTGTTAAATCAGGCATCCCTAATACGCTTTTATACTTTCCTAATTCGAATCCGTGTAATCTTCTAACTTCTTTTCTCTATACAAAAATAAATTTTCCTTAACTATAAAAGTCAAGCAAATTATGTCCGGTTTTATATCTTCTCCAGCACGCTCAGCCGGGTCATTATATTACCCAGTTTGGTCCTGACCGTATCGGTCATAACCATATCGCGACTTTCGGAATCGGACAATTTCGCTTTCAATTCCGCCAACTCAATCTTCAGGCGGCCGTTTTCATCATTCAAAATCTTGTTTTCGCCGCTGAGCCGGTCAATCAGAACCACCGCCTTCTTTATCCGGCCTTCCAGTAATTCGAGAGTCTCCTTCATTTCCATTTCAACCCTCGCGAATCTCCGCGCCGAATTCCTTCTTCAGGTTATCGGCAATGCGATTGTGAACCGCCTGCACCTCTTCGGCCTCCAGACTTCTCTCCGGAGAACGATAAATCATCGAAAAGGCCAGCGATTTCTTCCCCTCCCCGATTTGCTTTCCCCTAAATAAATCAAAAAGAGTGACTATTTCAAGTAAATGTCCGCCATTTTTCCTGATTGCGGCTATTATTTCTCCGACTTTTACGCCTTCATTCACCGTCACGGCCAGGTCTCTCGGCGCCGCCGGGAATTTCGGAAGCGGGCTGTAGATCGCCTCTCCCTTCCGGTGAGCCAGCAGCTCTTCAAAATCTAGCAGGGCCACGAATAACTTTTGTTTTACGTCGAAAAGCCGCGCAATATTGCTGTTTACTTCACCGATAACACCGATTTTTTGCCCCCCCATCAGTATTTCGTGCGAGGTGGACTCAACCAGTATCTTTGCGGTTTTAGGCCGATACTCCAATTCCGGAAGACGGCAATAACAGGTCAATGCCTCAATCGCCCCCTTTAAATCGAAATATCCCAGCTCGCGCCCTTTCCCCAGCCAGGAATCGGAAGTCCCGCCGGTCACCAGCAAACCAATCTGGTAATTCTCCACCGGAGGATCCCCCGGAAGATAAACTTTCCCTACAACAAACAGCTGCAAGTCTATGTTGCGGTGAGATATATTATGCCCCGCAGATTTAAATAGCGTATACAGCATGGTCGTTTCCATCACCTTGAGGTCCTCGGCGATCGGATTTATTACCTGAATCGGATTCTCAACATCTGAAATACTGGACAACAATTTCGGGTCGGCCAATCCCCCGGAATAAACCTCATCATAGCCCTGACCGGTCAGAACCTTCCGAATATTGTCCTTGAACGCCTCATCCTCAGGATATGGCGCGAACAACGGCCCCTTGTTCTCATCGATATACGGAACCGCCTCATACCCTTCCAGACGGATAATCTCCTCGGCCAGGTCGGCTTCCCGGGTAATATCGCTGGTAAAGGTTGGGACTGTCACCTCAAGGTTTCCCTTATCTTCCACCCCGAATTCAATTGCCCGCAGAATTTCGATCATTCTTTCTTTCGACAGCTTCGTCCCCAGCAGGACGTTTACTTTATCAGGACGAAGCGTTACTTTCTTCGGTTCGATTCTTTTCGGGTAGCAGTCGACTATCCCCGAAACCAGTTCCCCTTCGCCAAGCTGCGCCATCAAGGCTGCGGCACGGTTAATGGCATACTCCACCATATTCGGGTCTGCCCCTTTTTCGAACCGGGCCTGAGCTTCCGATGTTATCCCCAGCTTCTGCCTTCCCCGGCGAGTGGTCCGCGAATCGAAAAAGGCCGCTTCCAATAATATATTCCTGGTTCCATCGGTAACTTCGCTGTCGAGTCCGCCCATAATACCGCCAACTCCGACCGCCGCAGCCCCATCGGTAATCAGCAGGACATCGGGATTCAGAGTATGTTCCTTGCCGTCAAGGGTCGTGAATTTCTCCCCCTCTTTGGCCCGGCGAACCAGAATCTCTTTTCTCTTGAAAGTATCATAATCGAAGGCATGCAGCGGATGCCCCGTTTCCAGCATCACCAGGTTGGCTATATCGACTATGTTCGATATCGGGCGAATCCCGCTCAGCATCAAGCGTCTTTGAAGCCACCACGGCGATTCTTTCACCGTGATATTCTTTATTATTCGTGCCGCATATCGCGGACAGGCATCGGGATCGGCTATACCGACCTTAACATAATCCGATGCTTTCTCACTATTTTCATCTATTTCAAATTCCGGACGAACCATCGGCTTCCCCGACAAACAGGAAACATCTCTTGCCACCCCGAACGCCGACATCAAATCGGCCCGGTTCGGAGTCAAATCCAATTTCAGGATGGCGTCATCAAGCCCCATTGTCTTGAAAAACGGCTTGCCGACCGGAGCTTTCTCATCCAGTACCATGATCCCGGAATGATCCTCCGATATCCCCAGCTCCCGCTCCGAACAAATCATCCCGTGCGATTCAACTCCTCGCAATTTCGCTTTCTTGATTTTGAATCCGCCGGCCAGTTCCGCCCCGACTTTTGCCAGGACAATCTTCTGCCCCTTCGCCACATTCGGAGCCCCGCACACTACCGGAATTTTCTCTGTCCCGTCGGTAACAAGACATTTACTGAGATGATCCGATTCCGGAACCGGCCCGCATTCCAGCACTTCGCCGATGACGATATTGTCGAACGGAATCTCGGTCAGATACTCCACTTCCGTCTCCGCCCCGCTGAGCGTCAGGCGATCGGCCAATTCCTCCGGCGACCAGTCGATATCGACCAGCTCCTTTATCCAGCTGTACGGTAATTGCATTAAATGAACTGCCTTACAAAACGAATATCGTTTTCATACAGGAGCCTGATATCGCGAATGCCGTACTTCAGCATCGCAATCCGTTCCACCCCCATGCCGAACGCATACCCGGAATAAATTTCGGGATCGTAATTCACGTTCCGAAGCACGTTGGGGTCGATCATCCCGCATCCCAGAATTTCCAGCCATCCCGCGTACTTGCAGAGCTGACACCCCTCACCCTTGCAAAGGAAACAAGTTATGTCCACTTCCGCCGACGGTTCCGTGAACGGAAAATAACTCGGCCGGAATCTTAATTTAATATCTTCCCCGAAGAAATCTTTGCAGAATGCCACCAGGCAGGCCTTAAGGTCGGCCAGCGAAACCCCTTTATCGACCAGGAAACCCTCGACCTGGTGAAAAACATAATTGGACCTTGCCGATATCGCCTCGTTGCGGAAAGTCTTTCCGGGAGCGATAAACTTGACCGGAGGCTTCGTTTTCTCCATTACCCTGATCTGTACCGGAGAAGTATGCGTCCTCAAAAGTAAATTTCCCTCGACATAGAACGTATCCTGCATGTCACGGGCAGGATGGTCCGGAGGGAAATTCAAACCTTCGAAATTATTGTAATCGGTCTCGATGTCCGGCCCGGTGGCGATCGCGAACCCCATGCGCTGGAACGACTGTACTATCTGAGCCATTACCTTGTTGATGATATGAATCGCCCCCAGCCTCTGCGATATTCCCGGCAGGGTGGGATCGAACGTCGGATCGATTTTTAAGGTCTTGAATTTTTCGCCAATGGTCCCGGCCAGCTCTTCCAGCTCCTGCCGGGCGTTGTTGGCAGCGGCCCCTACGGCCTTTTTCAGCTCGTCGGGAAGATCTTTGAGACCGCGCAAAATGGATGTAACTTCCCCCTTACGGCCCAAAAACCGCAGGTGGACGGCCTCAAGCTCTTTGGGGGATTTTACCTCGGATAATGCAGCTTTGGCTTCGGCTAATAATTTTTTTACGTCGTCAAGACCGGACATATCCCCGCCCGGCTCTAATTATTCCTGGCCATTTCCGCGAGTCGCCCAAAGGTGGCGTTATCGCGGGCGGCGATATCGGCCAGTGCCTTGCGGTCAAGCTCGACTCCGGCCTTCTTAAGGCCGTTCATAAAGGTGGAATAATTCAGTCCGTTCAGCTTGGCGGCGGCGGATATGCGGGTTATCCAGAGACGACGATAGGTCCTCTTCTTGTTGCGACGGTCGCGATAGGCATACTTCAAACCCTTGTGCACCGTCTCGATCGCGGTCCGGTACAACTTGGAACGGCCGTTGAAACCGCCGCGAGCCCGCTTTAATACTTTTTTATGTCTTTTATGGGCCGCTACATTATTCATTGCGCGTGACATTTCAAATTTCTCCCGGAAAAATGGTCAGATTTTAATAGGGCAAAAGAACATTCATACGCTTCTTGTCCGCGCTGCTGATCAGATCGGATTTGCGCAGATTTCTCTTCCGCTTTTGGCTCTTCTTGGTGAGTATGTGCGAATGATAAGCCTTATGGCGTTTTATCTTGCCGCTCCCGGTCCGCTTAAAGCGCTTCGCCGCGGAACGGTTAGTCTTCATCTTCGGCATCCTGGCTCCTTTGGTCTTTCGTTTTCACTTTTGTGGCTATGGGATTCAATATCATCGTCATTCGACGGCCTTCCATCTTCGCTTCCTGTCCGACCGTCGCGATATCGGAAAGTTCCTTCGAAATTCTATCCATTATTATCTTGCCCTGTTCGGTATACGCCATCTCACGTCCCGCGAACCGCACGAACACCCGAACCTTGTTGCCCCCTTCGAGAAATTCCCGAACGTGGTTCGTTTTAAACCGGTAATCGTGTTCGTCTATTTTGGGCCGGTAGCGCATCTCCTTCATTTGCACTACGTGCTGTTTCTTCTTTGCCAGTTTCGCTTTCTTCGATTGCTCATACTGGTACTTCCCGAAATCCATGATTCGGCATACCGGAGGCTTGCTGTTCGGCGAAACTTCTACCAGGTCAAGTCCGTAATCGTTGGCGCGCTGTCGGGCTTCGTTTATCGGAAGAATCCCGATCTGCTCGCCGTCGGGTCCAATCAATCTTACCGGCGAGATTCTGATATTTTCATTGACCCGTACAAACTTTTTGCTTATAACGTCCTCCCTTAAGCTATTTCAGACTTAAGTGCTTTTTTCCTTATTTCCTCTTTCAGGATTTCTATTATCTCGTCGATCTTGAAAGAGCCCTTGTCCCCTTCTCCCTGAAGGCGGACCGAAACCGAGCCGTCCTCGGCTTCCTTGTTGCCTATTATAAACATATATGGCGTTTTCTGCAACTCGGATTCTCGTATTTTGTGCCCGATTTTCTCCGACCGGTCGTCCAGCGCCGCCCGGATTTTCGAAGCCTTCAGCTTCTTTAAAATCTCCTCCCCGAACGCGTTCTGGCTGTCGGTGATCGGAAGGATTTTTACCTGGGTCGGGGCCAGCCAGAGCGGGAATTTCCCGGCATAATGCTCGATCAATACCCCGAAAAAGCGCTCAATGGAGCCCAAAAGGGCCCGGTGAATCATATACGGACGTTTCAACTTGCCGTCCTGGTCGGTATAAGTCAGGTCGAACCGTTCCGGAAGACTGAAATCGAACTGGATGGTCGAACATTGCCATTCCCGTCCCAGAGCATCCTTGATTTTCAGGTCGATCTTGGGACCGTAAAAAGCTCCCCCCCCTTCGTCGACTTCAAATTTCATCCCCAGGATATCCAGGGCACGACGAAGCCCATTCTGGGCCTTTTCCCAGTCCGAAAGCTCCCCGATGGCGCTGTCCGGTCGAGTCGCCAGGTAAACGGCGATATCCTGAAATCCGAACGGCTTCAATATATCCATGCAGAATTTTATCAGCCAGACCAGTTCCTCTTCCATCCCTTCGGGAGAAACGAAATGATGAGCGTCATCCTGGGTGAATCCCCTGACCCGCATCAGCCCGTGAAGAACCCCCGGCATTTCGTACCGGTATACGGTGCCCAGTTCCGCCCAGCGCATCGGCAGGTCGCGATAGCTCCACCGCCGCGATTTGTACATAGTGATATGGAACGGGCAGTTCATCGGCTTTATCTGAAACTGCATCTGGTCGACATTGATCGGCTGATACATATTCTCATTATAAAAACCGGTATGCCCCGACCGATGCCACAATTCCAAATTCGCAATATGCGGCGTGAAGACCAGTTGATAACCCTTATCAATGTGTTCTTCCCGCCAGAAATTTTCAATCTCATTACGGATTATCGCTCCGTTCGGAAGCCACATTACCAGCCCGGCCCCGACATCATTGGAAATATGGAAAAGCTCCAGCTGTTTTCCCAGCGCCCGGTGATCTCTCTTCTTGGCCTCTTCCATCCGGAACAAGTAGTCGTCCAGCATGCTCTTCTTGGGATACGACACCCCGTAAATCCGCTGGAGCATGGTATTCTTCTCATCGCCGCGCCAGTACGCTCCGGAAGAGGCCGTCAGTTTGAAGGCCTTGATAATCCCGGTATTCGGAATATGCGGCCCCCGGCACATATCGGTAAAAGTCGACTGCTGATAATACGAAACCTTGTCGTCAAGAATATCCTCTTCGAGCAGTTCGACCTTGTACCGGGCCCCTTCCTTCTTGTACTTTTCGATTATCTCATTGCGGGAAATCTCATGGCGGCTGAATTCCGCCTTTTCATTGATGATTTCCTGCATTCTCTTTTCTATTCTCTCGAGGTCTTCCGGAGAAAACGGCTTCTCAACCTCGAAATCGTAATAGAATCCCTCATCGATCGGAGGACCGATCGCCAGCCTGGCCTTCGGGAATAGATCCAGCACCGCCTGCGCCATGATATGCGACGAAGAATGCCAGAACACCGAACGCCCTTCCGGGTCGGCGAAAGTCAATATCTGGACCGGAGCGTCGGTATCGACCGGAGCATCCAAATCCCGCACCGCGCCGTTCACTTTGACCGCTATGGCTTCCTTGGCCAGTTTCTGAGATATCGCCTTGGCAATATCGAAACCGGTCGTCCCTTTCGGGAAATCCTTCTCCGATCCATCCGGAAATTTAATTTTAACTGCTATCGTCATCTCTTCAATAACTTTAAACGGGTTACGGGCTTATTGTGATACGGCCCATACCCCGCTGATAATGGTGGGCGATACTGGAATCGAACCAGTGACCTCTTGCATGTCAAGCAAGCACTCTAACCAACTGAGCTAATCGCCCGGGCTTATTTTTTCGTTCGCAAGTCCTTAAATAATAAGCATTAATCATATGAAATAAATATCGTTGCTGTCAAGGGAAATCTTGAGCCCCAAAGGGATTTCGGGTTGCTTTTCACGTCCGATTTATGCTCAGACGCCGCTTATACTCCTCGCACCAGTCCTCCAGACTCGTCAACGCCGGCCCCAGAATCCTCTCCGCCTCGACACTGATTCCCGGCTCGGGATGCTTGTCCATCAGACCCATGAATTCAATCAGCCCCTTCATCTGCTTTCTGGAGCTGAAAAAAGCCGCGAAGCGGGCCATCCAGAGCGGTATACTGGAAACCTTGGCGCTCGGTATCACCAGTTCACAGAATTTAAACAAGGCTTCGGATACGCTCGCCTGGGTAATCCCTTTCAAATAAAGGCTGCGGTTCAAGGCTTCGGGAGTCTCAATAGACCGCACCACCATTCCGGCATAGTCGGCCGCCGCCATCCAGTTGACCGGCTTTTCCTGGTCGCCAAGAATTATCGCTTTGCCCCCCTGAATAAATAGAGGCAACGATTCGAAAAACCAGCAGCATTTGAAAATTGTATAAGGAATTCCCCCCTCTTTAACAGCCTTCTCGGCCATTAGTTTAGAGGCGATATATTTATATTTGGCCAGTTCCGGCTCCACCCGATTGCCCGATATCATCGTTAATCGCTCGATTCCCCGCTCTTTGGCCACCTCGACAATATTAGCCGTTCCTTCCCCTTCTACCTTCGCATACTTGCCGATATCGAATTTCACTCCGAGGTTTATATGAACCGCGCCGCACCCCTCCATGGCGCTGGCGAGGCTGTCCTTGTCTCCGACATCCCCTACCCTGATATCGAAACGCTCATCGAAAAACGACCGGGCTCGTTCCGGTGAATGGGTCAATATTCTGACCCGGTATTCCTCCTGCAGAAACTTGACCGCCACCGGCCGTCCCAGCATCCCCGTTCCGCCTATTATCAGAATCGTCCTGTCCATATTGGCCTCTATTCTCTTTCTCTATTTTACGGATTCTTATATACCCCTTAAGCTTGTGAAAAAAAGTATTTATTTCAAGTTTTTTCTTGATAAATATTGAAGCCCCTCATAATCCCTAAATTTAAATGGTTAAATCGCTTAGAAAGCTCAAAAAGTAGTTGCCAGCGCCCGACAACTATATATATTAGCGGAGAAGTTACATATAATATGGCTGGAATTGAACATGGCAAAAAATAGAATCGTAATTGTCGGAGCCGGAATCATGGGACGGGGCATTGCCGAAACCATTGCCTCCACCGGAACCGAAGTTATCCTGCTCGACCGCACTGCGGCCCGGGCTATCCAGGGTATCGAAAAAATCGGCGAAGATATCGACCACGAAATCGAAAAATGGGGTTTGACCGTTTCCGAGAAAAAGGCCATCCTTGCCCGTATCGCTCCCTCGACCGACCTCCAGGTCGTCAAGGAAGCCGGGATCGTTATCGAGGCTATCCCTGACAAGAAACGCCAGAAGCTCGAACTCTTTAAAAAGCTCGACGACCTTTGCCCCGATCATACCATTTTCATCACAAACACCGCGACCCTCTCGATTTCGGAACTCGCCGCGGTGACCCATCGGCCCGATAAAATCATCGGCCTGCACTTTTTAAACCCGGTCCCGAAAATTCCCCTCGTGGAAATCATCCGCGGACTGAAAACATCCGACGCAACCTACAACAAGGTCAGGGAATTCGCCGACCAGCTCGGAAAAACCTCGGTCCTGGTGTACGAATACCCCGGCTATGTCACTACCCGAATCATCGTGCCGCTGCTTAACGAAGCCATGCATGTCCTGATGGAGGGTGTTTCCACCGCCGACGACATCGATACCGCCATGAAACTGGGCTACGGCTTCAATATCGGCCCCCTGGCCCTGGCCGACATGATGGGCCTCGACGTCGTCATGTCCTGGATGGAAAACCTGCTCAACGAACTTTCGGAACATAAGTACAACCCCTGCCCCCTCCTGAGAAAAATGGTCCGCGCCGGACAGCTCGGCGTTAAAACCGGACAGGGCTTTTTCAAATACGATTCCGAAGGGAATCGCGTCAAGGAATCATCTGAGGAAGTCAGGGTAAAATCATGAAAATACTCGTAGTCAACTGCGGCTCGTCGTCGGTAAAATACCAGTTCATCGACATGCAAAACGAATTCGTCATGGCCAAAGGGATGGTCTCGCGTATCGGTATGTCCGGCTCGGTCCTGACCCACAAGCCCCACGACCGTTCCGAAGTCAAGGTCACCGGAGATATCCTCGACCATATCATCGCGATCCAATATATCATTTCCATTCTCCTCTCGGAAAATCACGGAGTCATCAAGGATAAGAAAGAAATCGAAGCGGTCGGCCACCGGGTCGTTCACGGCGGTGAAAAATTCGCGGAATCGGTCATGATCGACGGCGACGTCCTCCGCATCATCCGCGACCTGATCGACCTCGCCCCGCTGCATAACCCGCACAATATCCGGGGTATCAACGCCTGCATGAAGGCCCTCCCCGATATACCTCAGGTCGCGGTTTTCGATACCGCCTTTCACCAGACCATGGCCCCTGTGGCATACCTCTACGGTATTCCGTACGTTATGTACAAAAGACACAGCGTCCGCCGTTACGGTTTCCACGGCCCTTCGCACTATTTCGTATCCCAACGGGCCGCTGCGATGCTGAATAAGGGATACGATGAAATCCGTACCATTACCTGTCACCTCGGCAACGGCGCCTCGGTTACGGCGGTCAATCGCGGAAAATCTGTTGACACCTCGATGGGCTTCACTCCCCTCGAAGGACTCCTGATGGGAACCCGCTGCGGCGACATGGATCCCGCCGTGATCCTCCACATCATGGGCCGCGAAGAATTATCTCTTCACGAAGCCAATACTCTCATGAACAAACATTCCGGGCTGTCCGGTATTTCCGGCGTCTCTTCGGATATGCGGGAAATCATCGAGGCCATGAACGAAGGTCACACCAACGCCAGAGTGGCGTTCGAAATATACTGCTATCGCTTGCGCAAGTACATCGGCGCCTATACCGCCGCTATGGGCGGATTGGACGCTCTGGTCTTCACTGCCGGAGTCGGCGAAAATTCCGCCGTGGTCCGGGAAAAGTGCGTGGAAAACCTCGAGTTCCTCGGGATTAAAATCGACCCCGAAAAAAACCGCGCCGCCGTCGGAAAAGAAATGGACATTTCTTCTCCCGATGCCGGCGTCAGGACTCTTTCCATACCGACCAACGAAGAACTGGTTATCGCACGAGATACTCTGCGCCTGATCAATTCACAAAGTCAGTAGATATCGCAATACATAGGAGGCAGCTTGAATAAAATATTGGAAAAAAAAGAGCTGTGCGAAAAAGTCCACCAGTTCCGAATCGATGCTCCCAGACTGGTCGCTAAAGCCAAAGCCGGCCAGTTCGTGATTCTGCGGAAAGATGAAAAAGGCGAACGCATTCCGATGTCGATCGGCGGTCTGGATCGCAAAAACGGAATCCTGACCGTGGTCATACAGGAAGTCGGGAAAACCTCGGCCGCCATGAACACCATGAAAGCCGGAGATTATTTTCTCGACGTCGTCGGTCCCCTCGGTCTTCCTTCGCATGTCGAAAAATTCGGCAATTGCATCTGTATCGGCGGCGGCGTGGGCATTCCTCCTATTTACCCCATCGCCCAGGCTCTCCGCGACGCCGGTAACCATGTCACCACCATCATCGGCGCCCGCACCAGGGGCCTCCTGATTTTCGAAAAGGAACTCGGCGAAGCCTCCAACCGTATCCTGATTTCAACCGATGACGGCTCCTACGGCACCCACGGTTTCGTCACGACAATCCTGAAAAAACTGATCGACGACGGCGAAAAAATCGACATGGTGATATGCGTCGGTCCCGTCCCGATGATGAAAGCGGTCGTGAATACCACCCGCGAACCGAAAATCAAGACCTTCGTCAGCCTGAATCCCATCATGGTCGACGGTACCGGAATGTGCGGCGCCTGCCGCGTCACGGTCGGCGGCAAAACCCGTTTCGCCTGTGTCGACGGTCCCGATTTCGACGGGCACGAAGTCGATTTCGACGAAATGACCAAGCGCATGAAGATGTACGTGGCCGAAGAAAAAATATCGTACGATCGCTTCAAGGCCGATCACAACTGCCGCCTTGAAAAACAAATCGAGCAACTTAATAAATAACGCGGGCAATACATATGACAGACGAATCCAAGAACCAGAATCAGCTCTCGCGTAAAGAGAGAATGGCCATCCCCCGGCAGAAAATGCCGGAACAGGACCCCAACGAACGCAAAAAGAATTTCCGCGAAGTCCCTCATGGGTTGACCCCGGAAATGGCCATCATGGAAGCCCGGCGATGTATCGCCTGCCCCAAACCGAAATGCAAGGAAGGCTGCCCCGTCGAAGTCGATATCCCCGCTTTTATCGCTTTGGTGGAGCAGGGGAAATTCTCCGAAGCGGCCCGCAAAATCAAGGAAAACAATGCCCTCCCGGCTATCTGCGGACGAGTCTGCCCGCAGGAAGAGCAGTGCGAAAAAGTCTGCGTCCTGACCAAAAAATACGGCTCGGTTGGCATCGGCAACCTCGAACGCTTCGTGGCCGACTATGAACGGGAACATAACGAAATCGAAATTCCGAAACTCCCTCCGAAAACCGGAAAACGGATCGCTATCGTCGGTTCCGGACCGGCCGGCCTGACCGTCGCCGCCGACCTCGCCCTGCTGGGCCATGATGTGGAAATTTTCGAAGCCCTTCATAAAACGGGCGGAGTCCTTATCTATGGTATCCCGGAATTCCGTCTCCCCAAAAACATCGTTGCCAAAGAAGTCGATTACCTGAAACAACTCGGCGTAAAAGTCCACACCAGCTATGTCATCGGGAAACTCGACACTGTCGACGAACTGATTGAAAAGGAGGGCTTCGATGCCGTCTTCGTCGGAACCGGAGCGGGGCTCCCCAATTTCATGAAAATCGAAGGGGAGAACTTGAACGGTATCTATTCAGCCAACGAATTTCTAACCCGCTCGAATCTGATGGCCGCGTATGATTTCCCTGACTGCGACACCCCGATAAAAGTCGGTAAAAACGTCGCCGTCCTCGGCGGAGGCAACACCGCCATGGACTCGGTCCGTACCGCTCTCCGGCTCGGCGCCGAAAACGCTTACATCATCTATCGCCGCAGCCGCACCGAACTTCCCGCCCGTATCGAAGAAATTCATCATGCCGAGCAGGAAGGAGTGCAGTTCAATTTCCTGACCGCGCCCATCAAGTACATCGGCGATGAAAACGGCTGGGTGAAAGCGATGGAATGTATCCGCATGGAACTGGGTGAACCCGACAGCTCCGGACGGCGCCGCCCGGTAGTTATCGAGGGCTCCAACTTTGTCCTTCCCATCGATACCGTGGTGGTCGCCATCGGCAATTCCTCAAATCCCTTAATTCCCCAAACGACTCCCGGACTCAAAACCAATAAATGGGGGAATATCGAAGTCGATCCGAAAACCATGCTGACTTCCCGCCCCGGAGTATTCGCCGGAGGCGATATCGTCACCGGTGGAGCCACCGTGATTCTGGCCGCCGGAGCCGGCAAGGTGGCGGCGAGGGCCATCCATCGATATGTCATGGGGATGCCGCTGATCGACCCGGAAACGGAAAAGGCCGAAAAAGCCGAAACCGCCGAAGCTTAGAAACGATTATTCTCGATTCCATAAAAGGCCGCCGTCAGCGATTTCGGCGGCCCTTTTATTTCTTTACATTTTGGAAAATTGTGTTATTCTAAAGCACCCCTCTGCCGTTATATATAAAAGCGTTAGTTAAAAATCTTTCTCCAAGAGGCCTTCAATGGTTTGGTCCAGGTTACTCATCAGGTCAGCTTGCATCGCATTACTTTTAACATTTTTCGCTATCGGAGCATATGCCGAAGACCGCATCGCCTTCCTGCATCTTAAAATCGAGGGGAACCGAATCACCCTGCTCGATACCAAAATAGTCCCCGGAAAACTGAAAGAGCTGCGCGGTATAACCGAAAAATCGGGCTTGAAATTCGAAACGGTCAGTCTCGATAATAAAATCACGCCATATAAAATAATGAATAATCCCCTGGTGCGGAAATTCGAATACGAAAATCCCGAAAACCCCGGCAAACTCATTTCGAAAATCATTGTCGAAGAAAGCGCCGAATTCACCATCCGCATCAATTACGAAGACAATCTCGACCACCTCAATTTCTATACCGTGGAAATGCAGCCGAACAAAGCCAACGCCTCGGCCACCTTCCTCGATAAGATATCGCTGACCTCCCCAAAGGAGGAAAGCCATGAATAAGCATCATGCCGGAATCCTCCTCTGCTCGATAATTATCGTCCTGTCATTGCTCCCTTTGGCCAGCGCTCAGCCCATCCTCACCCAATTGGTCAACAACGGGCCGACCTCGAACCGCATCAACATCCTGGTCCTGTCCGAGGGATATACCATCGGCCAGCAGGCGACTTTTGAGAGCGACGCGCTCGATATGGTTAATTACCTGTTAAGCAGTCCCCCCTTTTCCGAATATGAAAACTATTATAACGCCTTTTCTCTTTATGTTACTTCAACTCATCCCGGGTCCGATCACCCTTCGTCCAGCATCTTCCGCGACACCTATTTCAACAGCACTTACGACAGTTATGGTATAACTCGCTTGATCACCATTCCTCCGAACAATTTCAACTCCAACTACGCCGATGGTTACGGCAAAGTGGTCGACCTGATGAGCACTTACCTTCCTGAAACCGATATCATATTAATGATAGTCAACGATACCCAGTACGGCGGCTCTGGCGGCTTCCTTGCCATATCATCGATCAATTCCGCCGCACCGGAAATCGTCGCCCATGAAATCGGGCATTCTTTCGGCGATTTGAATGACGAATACGAAGACATCACTCCCGGTTATTCCGGCTCCGAATCTCCCAATACCACCGCCCAGACCGATCCCAAATTAGTCAAATGGACCGATTGGATTGTAGAGGATACGCCCGTCCCTACCCCCGAAATCGCCGCCTGGGCCAACCGCGTGGGGCTGTTCGAAGGTGCCTGTTATGAGCCGACCGGATGGTACCGCCCCATGCTCAACTGCAAAATGCGTTCGCTCGGCCCCGCTTATTGCGAAGTCTGCAAACAACAGTTTGTCCTCACGCAGTATCAACTGGTCTCTCCCGTCGACGAATACTCGCCGGTTACTCCGACAATCTCCCTCGATTATGAGGAAAGCCGGATGCTCGACGTCGTGGCCATGACACCGGCCACCCATGAAATTGCCTTTCAATGGTATCTGGATAATATCCCGATTGAAGGAGCGGTCGGCTCGACTTTCAATGCTACCGGAGCGACCGTGGGATTGGGGACTCATGAAGTTAAGGTTCTTGTCCGCGATATCACCGATTTTGTCCGAAACGACCCGTTCGGTCTTTTGAATGAAGTACTAACCTGGACTATCGATGTCACCACCGACTACATCTGCGGCGATGTCAATAACGACGGCGTCGTGGATATTCTCGATATAACATATATGGTAAATTTCAAATTTAAAGGGGGCCCCCCGCCCGCGATTCTGCTGTCCGGCGATGCCGACGGTAACGGCGTGGTCAACGTCCTCGATATTATCTATCTGATCACTTTTAAATTCAAGAGCGGCCCCGCCCCGGAATGTTGATTTAATTCCATCGAACGACAAATAAATAGCGGGATGAATACTGAATTCATCCCGCTTTTATTATGAAGCGATTGCCTGCGCTTACTTCATGTTCTTTACGATCGCCTCGGCATACTGCGACGTCGAAAGCTTCTTCGCTCCCTTCATCAGCCGTTCCAGATCGTACGTCACCGTCTTTTTCTTGATGGTGGTTTCGATCGCCTTGGTGATCATATCGGCGGCCTTGTCCCAGCCCATGTACTCCAGCATCATTACTGCCGAAAGAATCAACGAGCCCGGATTGACCATGTCCTTATCGGCGTACTTCGGAGCGGTCCCGTGAGTCGCCTCGAACAACCCGACATAATCTCCGATATTGGCGCCCGGAGCCATCCCCAGCCCGCCGACCTGCGCCGCCGAGGCATCGGAAATGTAGTCGCCGTTAAGGTTCGGAGTCGCCACCACTTCGTACTCGTCGGTTCTGGTCAGAATCTGCTGAAACATACTGTCGGCAATGCGGTCCTTGATGACAATCTTGCCTTTCGGCTGCTTGCCTTTGTACTTGCTCCAGAGTTCGTCCTCGGTAATGGTCACCCGCCCGAATTCCTTCTTGGCCAGTTTGTAGCCCCAATCCCGGAAGGCCCCTTCGGTGTACTTCATGATGTTCCCTTTGTGCATCAGGGTCACCGAACTCCGCTTCCGGTCGATGGCGTACCGGATAGCCTTGCGAACCAGGCTCTGCGAAGCCTTCACCGACATCGGCTTGATTCCGATTCCGGAATCCATCTTGATATTCTGCTTCATGTTCTTGTTGAGCCAGTTGATGACTTTCTTCGCATCGGCCGTTCCTTTTTGCCATTCGATCCCGGCGTACACGTCTTCGGTATTCTCACGGAAAATAACGATATCCATTTTTTCCGGATGATTCACCGGCGACGGCACCCCCTCGAAATAACGAACCGGACGAACACAGGCGTAAAGATTCAGCACCTGCCGCAGCGTCACGTTCAGCGACCGGAATCCCCCGCCGATCGGAGTGGTCAACGGTCCCTTCAACGCCACGTAATAGTACTTAATGGCGTCGAACGTCTCCTGCGGAATCCACTGCTTGTATATCTTCTGAGCGTTTTCCCCGGCATACACGTCCATCCAGGCAATCTTCTTCTTGCCCTTGTACGCTTTCTGGACCGCGGCATCGACCACCCGGCGGGTCGCCTTCATGATATCCCGACCGATCCCGTCCCCCTCGATCACCGGAATGATCGGGAAGTTCGGAATCGCCAGTTTCTTGCCTTTGACCGTGATCCTCTGGCCGCCCTTGGGAATAACGATATGTTTGAATTTCGGAGGCATTATATTTCCCTTTCTGTATGATGCAACCTTAATATCCGATTTCCTTCAGCACTCCGCGATAATTGGCAGCCGAAGCCTGCAGTGCCTTCAGATCCGAAGCCGACAGCTTCAGTTCGATAATCTTCTCGACACCGTTCGCGCCGAGAATAACCGGGACTCCGATATAGATGTCCTTGATACCGTACTCGCCGGTCAGCATCGCCGATGCCGGCAGCACCCGCTTTTCGTCGCAAAGTATCGAACGAGCCATCTGCACCGTAGCAGCCGCCGGAGCATAGTACGCCGAACCGCTCTTGAGCAGCTTCACGATTTCACCGCCCCCCATCCGCGTTCTTTCCGCGATTTCCTTGATTCGCTTGGCATCGATGAGTTCCTTGATGGGAATCCCGCCGACCGTGGTATAACTCGGAAGCGGCACCATGGTGTCGCCGTGACCGCCCAGCACCATCGCCTGGACGTCGGCCATTGCCACGCCCAGTTCCATCGCTATGAACGTCCGGAAACGGGTGGAATCCAGCACCCCCGCCTGGCCGCAGACGCGATTCGCCGGGAAACCGGTAATAAACCGCATGTGATAGGTCATGATATCCAGCGGATTCGATACCACGATCACGAACGCCTTGGGAGCGTACTTCTTGATATTCACCGCCGCCGTCTTGACGATATCCGCGTTCATATTCAACAAATCTTCGCGCGACATCCCCGGCTTCCGCGCCAGCCCGGCCGTCATAACCACCAGGTCGGATCCCTTGATATCACCGTAATTATTGGATCCGGTCACCATGCAATTGTAACCCCGGATCGGCCCCGCCTGCGATAAATCGAGCGCCTTCCCCTGCGGCATTCCTTCGATAATGTCGACCATTACGACATCGGCCAGATTGGCCTCTGCCAGATACTGCGCGCAACTGGCCCCGACATTTCCAGCTCCGATTACTGCGATCTTCTTGTTCATGCTTCCTCCGATTGATTAAGAAGTTCTTCCTATGAATTTAACCTTTTCGTCAACACCGTATGCCCCGCGTCGTGCACCAGGGCAATGGAAATATTCGAATCGTTTTGACTGATTTTGTCAATCAGCTCCCGGGGCTTTTTCAGACTCATATAGTACACCCGGTCCGGCACCCCTTCATCCAGTTCCGAGTGCAAATACACATTGATCCTCTGCGAAATTTGTTCCACCCGGGCCAGCTTATGCATCCCGAAACTCTCCGGCCCGTCCCCTATCCGAACCTCTCCCCTTTTCCATCTTTCCGCCAGGTCATAGAAATTCCTCGTCCCGATCCCTTCATGGCATGGCGAAAATAATATCATCGCCCCGCCGTCTTTCACCGCTCCCTGGCAGTTTTCCAGCGATTTTTGCAATTGATAGAGGTTGGCGTCGAGCGGCGGACGAACCTCCGCCAGCAGCATATCATACTGCTCGTTATATGCGCCGCTATATATTTCCCGCGATTCCTCGCAGGCTTCTTCAAATGAAATGACGATATCCCCGCAATGAATCGAAGTCATCTCGCCGCGCTTACCCAATACCGCCTGTATCGAAAGAATGTCCTTTCCTTCCACCAGTTTCATCAGTTCCTGCAAGCTCTCCTCAACCGGATTCCCCTCCAGCTTCATCGGCGAAGCTTCGAAACCGACCGCCAGATTGTGATTCCGTGCCGTGGTATCGAAATCGCACAACCCTGGGAAAATACTCTTCCTACCTCCGGTAAATCCGGCGAAATAATGCGGCTCGACCGATCCGATCACGACAATCTTCTCCGCTTCGACCACCTTCCGGTTCAAATAAACGACATTACCGCTATGGTCTTCCCCCACCCGCACCATCTCCGCCCGATCCTTGCAGTCATGACCGAATATCCGCCCCTTGAAATCATGGTAATGCCGGCCGAATATCGTACGCAACTGCCCGGTGGATGGCACCGGATGCGTCCCCGTCGAAACCAGAAAAGCGGCGGTACCGCAAATACCGCCGCTTTTTATAATCCAATCGAGAATTGTTTCGGTGGGAGTCGGACGATATGCGTCATTCACGATAAATAAATCCGCCTCGACGGCCCGAAAAATCTCCTTTTCAGCCGCCGCCAGCTTCTCTTTGAATATATCGTAGCCGACCGTCGTAGTACTCACCTTACAACTTATCTCATCCAAAACCGCCCCCTCGGGCAGTTCCAGGACTATTTTATCGTCCCCGTAGCCGAGCGCGACATTCATTTCTTCCCGAAGAAAAAGGCGATTTCCTTAACCGCGTTTTCCGGAGAATCGGACGCATGCACCGAATTACACTGAATATCCCGCGCAATCTCCTGTCGCAGCGTCCCGCAGGCCGCCTTGGCCGGATCCGTTGCACCGATCAATGTCCGCAAATCCGCAACGGCACCGGCTTTCTCCAGCACCATCGGCACCACCGGCTCCGAACACATGAATTCCACCAGTTCGTCGAGGAACGGCTTTCCTTCATGCACGGCATAAAACCTCCTGGCCTCCTCCGGTTTCAGCTTCTGCATCCGCATTTCCACGATCTTAAAGCCGGCCCGTTCCAGACGGTTAACAATATGGCCGATCAGATTCCGTTCCGTGGCATCCGGTTTGATTATCAGCAGCGTCCTGTCCATCTCGATTTCCTATCGCCCTTTCATCGCCTCGCGAGCTATTTTCATTCCCAGTTCCAGGGCCTTGGTATTCTTCTCTTCCGTCCCTTTGGGAGCGCGCGACAGCACCGCCTCCTTGATCGAATCAGGAGACACGACCTTTGTGATTTCCGTGATTGTACCCAGCGCGATCACGTTCGCCACCATCACGTGCCCGATCTCTTCTTTGGCCAGGCGAGTGAACGGAAAACCGTAATAGCTCTTGGTCGGTATCTGCGTTACCAGGTTGGAATCGATGATCAAAAGTCCCCCGTCTTTCATATCGGGATAATACTTATCGCACGATTCCTGGGTCAGCGACAACAGCATGTCCAGCTTCATGGTCTTGGGATAATATATTTCACCGGATGATATCACGACATCGGCACGGCTCGCCCCGCCTCTGGCTTCGGGACCGTACGATTGCGTCTGCACGACGTTTTTCTTGTCGCCAACTCCGATCGCCTGGGCCAGGATAACGCCCGCGAGGATCAATCCCTGCCCTCCGGAACCGGATAACCGGATCTCGAAGCGGTCGGCCTCGGTCGGCGATTTGATTTTGCCGTTCTTACCGTTTTTCTTTGGAGCGGTCATTTCAATGTCCCTCCTTTGGATTCTACCAGCTTCTGGTATTCATCGCAGAACTCCGAACCGTCATGTTCGTGAATCAGCCCCGTCAGGAATTTGCCTTCCAGCTTCTCCGGAGGCAGCCCTTCGGCCGACCTGACATTCAGGGCATGCTTCTTGATCCAGTCGATCATCGCCACGGCATCCCCTTCTTTATTGAGACGGCCGTAGTACGTATGGCAATTCGAAATGCAGTCGATGACCGCGAATCCTTTCTTGGAGATTCCCCCCGCAATCAGTTTCTCCAACTGCTGAGCGTGGTAAACCGTTCCCCGTGCGACATACGAAGCCCCAGCACCCGCCGCCAGCTTGACCGGGTCGAACTGCTTCTCGTAGTTGCCGTACGGAGCGGTCGTACCTATCTTCCCGCCGGGAGTGGTCGGCGAAAACTGCCCGCCCGTCATCCCGTATATCTTATTGTTTATCAAAATCGTGGTAATATCGATATTGCGGCGGCAGGCATGGATAAAGTGATTCCCCCCGATCGCCAGGCAGTCCCCGTCGCCGGTAATCACGATAACCTTTAACCTCGGCTTGGCCACCTTGACACCGGTCGCGAACGCAATGGCTCGGCCATGGGTGGTATGCAGCGTGCAAAAATCGAGATAAACAGGCATACGGCTCGAACAGCCGATCCCGGATACCACGACCACTTCGTTCTTATCCAGATCGAGCGAGTCGATGGCGCGTATCAACGCCCCCATCACGATCCCGTTCCCGCATCCGGCGCACCAGACATTCGGGAATTTCTTCTTGGGACGAAGATACTGGTGGATAACTTCCGATTCTAACTTCTGAACGTGCATTATTTCACCACCTCTCTGATCTTATCGAGGATCTGCTGCGGCGTCATGATTTCCCCGTCGTAACGCCCCAGGTGAATGACTTCGCAGCCGCGCGGCGCAATGCGGTCGACTTCATAAACCATCTGCCCCATGTTCAGCTCTGCGACAATCGCTTTGCGTACATGCTTTAAAGCGTCATGAATCAGTTGTTCCGGGAAGGGCCAGAGTGTTAGAGGCTGTATCGCCCCGACTTTAATCCGCCGCTCGCGGGCCATCTTGACCGCCTGCAATGCCGACCGTGCCACCGTTCCGTACGAAATGACCGCCACGTGAGCTTCATCCATCATTTCCGTCCGGATACGGGTGATTTCATCGACATAGCGCATTATCTTATTCCGAAGTTTATCCAGCTTGGCCTTGATTTCATTCGGCTTGGCCGTCGGAAATCCGTCTTCATCATGCGTCAAACCCGATATGTTGTACCGATACCCGTCGCCGAACGAAGCCATCGGCCCCACCAGGCTCGGAGTAATTTCAAAGTGGCGATACCATTCGTTCGGAACATCCGGCTTATGACGCTTAAATACCTCCACTTCCCCCGGAAGAGGAGCAATCATCATTTCGCGCATATGCCCCAAAACCTCGTCGGACAGGACCGATACCGGAGTCCTGAATCGCTCCGATAGGTTTATCGCCCGAACCACTTCCTCGAAACAGCCCTTCACGGTCGACGGAGCCAGCGTGATCGAGGTGTAATCTCCGTGCGTCCCCCAGCGTGCCTGCATGGTGTCGGCCTGAGCGATTTTGGTCGGCAGACCGGTCGATGGCCCGCCCCGCTGTACGTTTATTATCACGCAGGGAGTTTCGGTCATGTAAGCGTATCCGATATTCTCCTGCATCAATGAATATCCCGGACCCGAAGTCGCCGTCATCGATTTCAAACCGGCATTCGATGCCCCTATGATTGCCGCAATGGAGCCGATTTCATCCTCCATCTGAATGAATTTCCCGCCGATCTTGGGAAGCTCCCGCGACATCCCTTCGGCGATTTCCGTCGAAGGAGTAATGGGATAACCGGCAAAGAATTCAACCCCGGCATACAGGGCCCCCGCCACGCAGGCCTCGTTACCCTGCAGGAGCCTGGGTTTTGACGTTGTATTACTGGTCATCTTTCTGCTCCATTACTTATAGGTTGAGGTTATCGCGAAATCCGGGCAATGCAGCCAGCATATGGCGCATTGAGTGCATTTCTCCGGATGAGCTATAACCGGTTTACCGTCACGATCGGGCTCGAGAACCTTTTGCGGACAAAAGGCTATGCAAATATTGCAGCCCTTGCACCAGTGCAGAAAGATGTTGAGAGGGGGAGTCTTCCCGTCGTATACGTACTTCTCCCTCTTAACTTTTGACGTTTCTTCCGAAACCTTTTCCCCTTCGGTCGCCTCAGGCTTCGGTTCATTGTCTGCCATGTCGTTTCTCCTCTGGAGAGTATCCTGAAAATGCGAATGTCATTTCTTCTTCGATCCGGCTTTACCGGATTTCTTCGTCTTCTTGGCCGACGGCTTTTTGGCCGCAGCCTTCTTGGCCGGTTTCTTCGCCTTTTTAGCCTTCGCCCCCTTTGCCGGCGATTTCTTCTCGGCCTTCTTCCCCTTTTTGGCTGCCGCCATCTTTTCCTTTATCATAGCGGGAATCATCGTCGGCGATGCCGCTACCGGTATCCCCGCCTTTTCCAATGCCGCTACTTTATCCTCGGCCGTCCCGGTCCCCCCGGAAATTATTGCGCCAGCATGCCCCATTCGCTTTCCCGGAGGAGCCGTCCGGCCCGCAATAAATCCTACAACCGGCTTGGTCATATTCTTTTTTACGAATTTCGCGGCCTCTTCTTCATCGGTTCCGCCGATTTCGCCGATCATCACCACCGCCTTGGTGGCCGGATCAGCCTCGAACATCCCCAGGACATCGATGAAATTGGTGCCGATAATCTGGTCTCCCCCGATCCCGATACAGGTCGTTTGACCGATACCGGCGCTGGTAAGCGCCCAGATAGCCTCGTACGTCAGGGTGCCGGAACGGGAAACCACTCCGACCGATCCCTTCTTTACGATCGATCCCGGCATGATGCCGACCTTGCATTGATCGACCGATATCAACCCCGGACAATTCGGTCCCACCAGGCGGACATCCTTACCCTTGATATAATCGTACACTTTCATCATGTCGTTGGCCGGAAGCCCCTCGGTGATACAAATCACCAGCTTGACACCGGCATCAACCGCTTCGTAAATAGCGTCTACCGCGAATGCCGGCGGAACATAAATGACCGACGTGTTCGCCTTGGTTTTCTTGACCGCTTCGCTTACCGAATTGAAAACCGGAATTCCGGCGACCGTGGTGCCTCCTTTGCCCGGAGTTACCCCGCCGACCACATTGGTGCCGTACTTTTTCATCTGTTCGGCATGAAAGGAACCGTCGCGGCCGGTGATACCCTGCACTACTACCTTGGTGCTCTTGTTAATCAGTATACTCATTGCATCCTCCCGTCAAACCACGACTTCGGCCAGTTTTATGGCCTTCTTGACGACGTTGTCGAGCGTGTCGGCCGATTCCAGGTTTACTTTCTTGAGAATCTGTTTCGCTTTATCTTCATTGGTCCCGGTTAGACGAACCACGATCGGTATCTCCGGTTTCAATTCTTCGTACGCCATGACGATTCCGTTGGCGACGTCGTCGCAGCGCGTAATGCCCCCGAAAATATTTATCAAAATCGAACGTACGTTCTTGTCCCGCAGAATTATCCGCATCGCGGTTAATACCTTTTGTGGATTCGACGAGCCCCCGATATCGAGGAAATTCGCCGGGTCGCCGCCGTAGTGCTTGACCAGGTCCATCGTCGCCATGGCCAGCCCGGCGCCGTTCACGATACAGCCGATATGCCCGGTTAAATTAACAAACGACAGGTCGGCTTCTCTGGCTTCCACTTCCGATGCATCTTCGGAATCAAGGTCCCGCATCCCCGCGATTTCCCTCTGCCGATACAGCCCGTTGTCATCGATGTTCAATTTGGCGTCGATCGCAACCACCTTTCCATCCGGAGTGGTAATCAGGGGATTGATTTCCACCAGCGATGCATCCACCGCCCAGTAGATTCCGTACAGCTTCTGTATAATGTCAGCCGCCTGGCGAATCTGCTTCGGGTCGCGATACAAAAACGCCGCCAGCTGCCAGGCCTCGAATCCCCGCAGACCGTGCGTCGGGTTAACCGCGTACTTCATGATTTTTTCCGGCGTCTTGGCCGCGACCTCTTCGATATCGATCCCCCCAGCCGGAGAAACCATAATCACCGGCTTCTTGGAAGCACGGTCGATTACGATCCCCACATAGCTTTCCGAAACGATATCCACCGCCTCGGTTACCAGTACTTTCTTGACCGTCAATCCTTTGATGTCCATGCCGAGGATTTTCTGTGCCCATACTCTCGCCGCTTCCACGTTCTCGGCGTACTTGACGCCGCCGGCTTTGCCTCTTCCTCCGACATGCACCTGGGATTTCACCATCACCGGCCGGGCATATTGCTCGGCCAGCGCTACGGCGTCCGCTACCGTCTCGGCTACTCCGCCCGGCGGAACCGGTATCCCCGCTTTTTCGAATATGGTCTTAGCCTGGTATTCGTGTACTTTCATCAGTCCACTCCAGAAGTTTAATATGTTTAGTCTTTCTTTTCCCCGTCTGTCATAAATGAACGGGCCATCCCCGTCAGTATTTCCCGTTCGTTGTCGGCCGGATTGTCCAGCACCTTCTCCATCAGGTAATTCAATATCATTCCCACCATCGGAGACTCCGTTAATCCGAATTCCTTCATAATATCATTGCCGTCCACCGCCAGATCTTTTAACCCGAATGGCGGACGTCGTTCCAATTCATCCCGTATGTTTTGCTCGAACTCGTCGACATCCTCGGTCTTCCCCCCCATTCCCTGGGCAATCACATCCGCGCGCCGTAAATCCAGAAGATCGAAAATCAGTTCCTGTCCGACCCTCCGAATCAGCCGCCGCATTCCCTTGTCGGTAACCCCCGTCGTGAACATGTGCCGGTCCACCAGCATCACGACGTTCTTGATTATTTCCGTCGAATATCGCAGCCGCTTCATCACCTTCGAGGCCAGTCGCGCCCCGGTTTTTTCATGCCCGTAAAAAGTCGCGCCCCCCTCGACCTCCCGCTTGGCCTGCGGTTTGGCGATATCGTGAAACATCGCCGCCAGCCGCAAATGCAATCTCTTCGGAGCGGCATCTATGGTTTGGAGAGTATGCTCGAAAACGTTGTACTTATGATACCCCCCCGGCTGTTCCACGCCGACCGTGTTTTCCAGTTCCGGAAGAATCTCCCTTAATAGCCCCGTCTGCTGCATCAGGCGAAAACCGGATGACGGCTTTTCAGCCCTGACCAGCAGCTTGTTCAATTCCTCGGCGATCCGCTCGGCCGATACCGAACCGATCAGCGAAGCATTCTCCTTTATCGCCGCCAGCGTTTCCGGCTCGATATCGAATTCCAGCCGCGCCGCGAATTGTATCGCCCGCAGCATCCGCAGCGGATCTTCCAGGAACGCCTGCTTCGATACCATCCGTATCAGCCGGTTTTCCAGGTCGATCCGCCCGTTCAAGGGATCGATCAATTCCTCGCTGTCCAGTGGAATCGCCATGGCATTAATGGTAAAATCCCGCCGTACCAGGTCCTCTTCCACCTTCAGGTTCGGATCGAACGACACCGAAAAATCCCGGTGCCCAACCCCCGTGGAAAATTCCTTCCGCGGAAGCGATATATCGAAAATGTACCGTTTGTCCTTTTTAAATTGCGTAAACTTGATAACCCCGAACGATTTCCCCACCAGGTCGACCTTGCCATGCAGACGCAGTATCCCGGACAATTCGTTGTACGGTATCCCGCAAACCAGATAATCCCGGTCTTCCGCTTCCACCTGCCGATTCAGCAGCCGGTCGCGGACCGCTCCGCCGACTTCGTAAATCTTCCCTTTCCGGAGAATATCGGTCACCGCCGATTCTGAAATTCTGCACATAATCAATCCGGCACTATCCTTGTCCCCGCCTCCCCTTTAAGCGCGGTCGCGGCATTGGCAAACGAAGTAATGATTACCTGCCGGCCCCCTTCTTGGATGAATTTCATCGCCGCCTTTATCTTCGGTCCCATCGACCCCGCCGGGAAATGCCCCTCATCATACAATCTTTGCGCTTCCGTAAGTTTTATCTCGGATATAAGCTCCTCGTTCTCTTTCCCGAAATTCTTCGCGACCTGGTCGACCGAAGTCAAGATCAGCAGTATCTCGGCATTGATATCTTTCGCCAAAACCGCCGATGCCAGGTCCTTGTCCACCACGGCGTCAAGTCCTTCATAATTACCTTCTTCGTCGATGTACGCCGGAACTCCGCCCCCTCCGGCCGCAATCACGATCGTCCCCCGCTCCACCAGCATCTTGATGGTTTCCTTATTGATAATCCCCAGCGGCATCGGCGACGGCACCACTCTGCGCCAGCCCCGTTTCCCATCCTGCTTCACATGCCAGCCCCGTTGCAGAGAATAATTTTGAGCATCCTGCTCGCTGTAAAACTGCCCGATGAATTTCGTGGGATTGGCGATCTGGGGATCGTCCTTGTCGACCAGCACCTGCGTAATGAGCGTTACTACCGCCCGATCGACCTTTTCTCTCAGGAGTCGATTCTGGAGGGATTGCTCGATCATGTACCCCATCCCCCCTTCGGTATCCGCCACGCAGATGCCGAGCGGCAGTATGGGCGCCGAGCCGCGCGCCAGCTCGACCCGCAGGATGGCGTTTCCAACCTGCGGGCCGTTGCCGTGCGTTAAAGCCAGTTTATATCCTGAACGAATCAGCTCGATGATGCCATTGAGCGAATTGCGGGTGTTGCGGAACTGGTTGGTGATGGTGTCTTCTTCATCCGGAAGCGTTATCGCGTTTCCACCCAGGGCAACTACCGCAGTCTTACCGTTCAGTTTGACCATTTACTTCTTGCTCTTTTTCGAAGCCGCTTTCTTCGGCTTTCCGGCCGGTTTGAAAGCCTTTTGCAGGATTTCCGCCAGAGTCGGATCGCCGATCTCCTGCAGGTCATAGTACACCCGCGTGGCCGGCTTCTTGATGTTCACGATTTTCCGCAGATCGATCGGCGTCGCGATTACCACCGCGTCGCATTCGGTCTTGTTGATGGTCTTCTCCAGGTCGGTCAATTGCTTGCCGAAATATCCCATCGCCGGAAGAAGCGGACCGATTTCCGAATACTTCTCGAAAGTATCCGCCATCGTCCCCACCAGGTACGGCCGAGGATCCACCGCCTCGGAAGCGCCGTACTTCGAAGCCGCCATCATGCCGGCGCCGTACTTCATCTCGCCGTGGGTAGTGGTCGGACCATCCTCGATAACCAGCACCCGCTTCCCGCGAATGAGCTCGGGATCTTCCACCCGCAGCGGCGACGCCGCGTCGACCACGATCGCATCCGGATTGTAATAAGCGATATTCTGGCGGACTTCGTTGATACCCTCCATCGAGGCCGTGTCGATCTTGTTGATGACGATCACGTCGGCCAGAAGCAGGTTGTTCTGCCCCGGATAGTAATTTATTTCGTGACCCGGACGATGAGGGTCAACCACCGTTATCATCAGGTTCGGCTGATAAAACGGCATGTCGTTATTGCCGCCGTCCCAGAGGATGACATCCGCTTCCTTCTCCGCTTCACGGAGAATCTGCTCGTAGTCGATCCCGGCATAAACCACCACACCGCTCTGGATGTGCGGCTCGTATTCTTCTCTCTCCTCGATGGTGCATTTATGCTTGTCGAGATCCTTCATGGACCCGAACCGCTGACAGGCCTGCTTGACCAAATCGCCGTACGGCATGGGATGACGAATCGCCACCACCTTCATGCCCATTTGCATAAGAGCTTTGGCGACCGCACGAGTCGTCTGTGATTTTCCGCAGCCGGTTCTCACCGCACATACCGCCACCACCGGCTTGGTCGATTTCACCATAGTCGGATAGCCCCCTTCGAGAGCGAACCGGGCCCCGCTGGCCATCACGTAAGCACCCTTATCCATGACATACTCGTACGATACGTCGGAATACGAAAAAATCACTTCGTCGACATCATACTTGTGAATCAGATTCAAAAGCTCCTCTTCCGGGAAAATCGGAATCCCCTTCGGGTAATTCTTGCCCGCAAGAACCCTGGGATACACCCGGCCTTCTATTTCCGGAATCTGCGTCGCCGTGAAAGCCACCACCTCGACGTCGTTGTTATCCCGATAAAGCACGTTGAAATTGTGAAAATCCCTGCCTGCCGCTCCCATGATGATGATTTTCTTTTTAGCCATATAAATCTCCTGATTTCAGATTACAGTTTCATGTTCAGTACAATTCCGTAACAGACAGGTACGTCCTTAACGAAAGGCAAGCCAGTATGGAACGCTGATGCCCGAGATGAATCTGAAGCTGTTAATCCACATATATTCCTTTATCTCGCAGGCGTTATGCGCGATTTAGTTATTGTCTATTTGAGCTTTCTGAATCTTCCCCGAAAAATCGATATATACCGATTTCCATTCCGAGAAAACATCTATCCCGGCGACTCCGGCCTCGCGATGCCCGTTTCCGGTCTCTTTCACGCCGCCGAACGGAAGATGCACTTCCGCCCCGATCGTGGGGGCGTTGACGTAGAATATGCCGGTGTAAACGTCCCGCATCGCCGTGAAAGCCTTGTTGACATCCTGAGTGTAAATCGAGGCCGACAGACCGTACGCCGTATTATTGCACAGCTCGATCCCCTGCTCCAGTGAATCGCAAACCGTGATCGAAGTCACCGAACCGAAAATCTCTTCCTGGAATATTCTCATATCGGAAGTAACCTCGCCGAAAATGGTCGGCATCGTGAAGAATCCTTTGTCATACCCACCGCCGGTGAGCCGCCCCCCGCCGCATAGCAGCTTGGCCCCATCCTGGTTCTTCCCGATTTCCATGTACTTCAGCACCGACTCCATCTGAGACTCGTTGACCGCCGGACCCATATCGACCGATTCATCGAGACCGCTGCCGACCTTGAGCGCCTTGGTCCGAGCTACCAGCTTGTCGGTGAATTCTTTTATTACCGCTTTATGTACGATCAAACGCGACGACGCCGTGCAGCGCTGCCCGGTCGTTCCGAACGCGCCCCAGAGCGCCCCTTCCACCGCCAGATCGACCTTGGCGTCATCCATCACCAGGATGCAGTTCTTGCCCCCCATTTCGAGATGACAATGACGAAAATCCTTGGCGCACGCCTCGGAAATTACCCGCCCGATCTCGGTCGATCCGGTGAAACTTATTACGCCGATATCTTTATGCGTCATCAATGGCGTCCCGACCGCACCTCCGGAACCCGTCACCAGGTTCACGACTCCCGCCGGGAGCCCCTCTTCTTCCATGATCTTGACATAGTTGTACACCGAAAGCGGAGTATCCGTCGCCGGCTTTATTACCACGGTATTACCGCAGACCAGCGCCGGCATCATCTTCCACGACGGTATCGCCATCGGAAAATTCCAGGGCGTTATCATTCCCGCCACTCCCAGCGGCTGGCGGACACACATGTTGAATTTATTGGGAAGTTCCGACGGAGTGGTAAAGCCGAACTGCCGCCGCCCTTCGCCCGCCATGTAGTACCCCATGTCGATCGCTTCCTGCACGTCTCCCCGGGTTTCCTGGAGAACTTTCCCCATCTCACGAGTCATGTCACGCGCCAGTCTTTCCTTTTCCTTGACCAGCCGATCGGCGATGCGCTGAATAATTTCAGCACGTTTCGGCGCAGGTACTAACCGCCACTTCTTGAATGCGGCCTTGGCTGCCGCCACGGCATTGTTTACATCATCCTTGTTTGAATTCTGAAATATACCGATCAATTCATCGGTGTTGGCAGGATTGCGGTTCTCGAAAGTCTTCCCCGATTTGGATTCCAACCATTCGCCGTTGATATAGTTCTTGAATACTTTTGCATCAGCCATGACACGCTCCCGAAATTAAGTCAGAAGAATTAATAAATTTCCCGCCCATTTTGTGAAATAATTCACATCTTGTTTCCATCATAAGACCCTCAATATATTTATATTTTTAGAATTGTCAAACCCTTTTAGAGCCGAAACTTGGGGGGATTTTCCCCTTTTCATACGATGGTTCGCAACCCCCTGAATGCGGGGTTCAAGACCTGAAGGATTTGGAGGAATCTTGGCAAAAAATAAAGCCGCCCGCTTGGATTGAAATCCACGGACGGCTTCAAAATTCCTGCCGGACTTTCGAGTTTAAACCTCCATGATATCCTTTTCCTTGGCGGAGGTCACCTGGTCTATTTTGACGCTGTAATCGTCGGTGATTTTCTGGACTTTATCCAGTGCCCGTTTCTGTTCGTCTTCCGAGATTTTCTTGTCCTTCTCCAGCTTTTTCAAAGCATCGTTCGCCTCGCGGCGAATATTTCTGATGGCCACTTTGCCTTCTTCCGCGATCTTCTTGGCGTGCTTCACCAAATCGCGGCGTCTTTCTTCATTCAGCGGAGGTATCGGCAGACGGATGATATTCCCTTCCACCATGGGATTCAACCCCAAGTCGGCCAGTTGGATAGCTTTCGAAATCTCCCCTACCACGCTCTTATCCCACGCCTGGACTATTAAAAGACGCGCCTCCGGCGTCGAAATGGAGGCAATCTGATTGAGCGGCATCATCGTCCCGTGATAATCCACCCGGACCGAATCGAGAAGAGCCGCCGAAGCCTTGCCGGTCCGCAGCGAATTGAAGTCCCGCTGCACCGACTGCAGACTCTTTTTCATCTTATCTTCGGTATCTTTGAGGACATTGTCTGTCATGGTCAGCACCTCGACAGTTAGATATTCTCGTTCCTATTTTTCAACAATCGAACCGATCGTTTCGCCTATTATAACCTTTTTAAGGTTCCCCGGTTTATTTAAATTAAAAACGATTACCGGGGTCCCGTTGTCCTTGCATAAGGTAATCGCGGTTAAATCCATTACCCGAAGTTCCTTGTGAAGGACATCGGTATAGGTAACGCGCGGAATCAGTTGAGCATCGGGATTGGTCTTGGGATCCGCCGTATACACGCCATCAACGTTCGTTGCCTTAATCAGAACATCGGCATGGACCTCCTGGGCTCGCAATGCCGCCGCAGTGTCAGTGGAAAAATACGGATTCCCGGTCCCCGCGGCGAAAATCACCACCCGCCCCTTTTCCATATGCCGTATCGCCCGGCGGCGAATATAAGGTTCGGTAAAGGACTCAATCCTGATCGCCGACATCACCCGCGTATAAACGCTAAGACGCTCCAGATTGTCCTGAAGCGCCAGGGCATTAATTACCGTGGCCAGCATTCCCATGTTGTCGGCCGTGACCCGGTCAAGACCGTACTTGGAAACTTCCAGTCCCCGGAATATGTTTCCCCCGCCGACCACAATCGCCAGTTCGATTCCAAGAGCCTTGATATCGGCCACCTGGCGGCAGATCGATTCGATCGTCCCATAATCGATGCCGAAATTCTTCGGCCCCACCAGGGCCTCTCCCGATAGTTTCAGGAGAACCCGGCGAAATCTGGCTTGCGGCGCGGAATCCATTATTCACCCAGCCGATAGCGGGTAAAACGCTTGATACTTATATTCTCGCCGATCTTGGCGATCATTCCATTTACTATGTCGGTTACGGTTTGGTCGGGATCCTTGACGAACGGTTGTTCCATCAGGCAGGTTTCGGAAAAATACTTTTCCACTTTTCCGTCGACGATCTTGTCCAGAATCTTCTCCGGTTTGCCTTCGTTGATCGCCTGTTGGCGGTACACCCTCTTTTCATTCTCTATCAATGACTGGTCGACTTCTTCCCGGCTTACCGCGATCGGTTCCGATGCCGCAATGTGCATCGCGATATCTTTCGCGAAATCCAGAAAATCGTTATTGCGGGCCACGAAATCGGTCTCGCAGTTGATTTCAACCAGGACCCCCAGCTTGTTGCCGGGATGAATATAAGAGAATACAACCCCTTCCTTGGTGGAACGTCCGGCCTTGCTGGCGGCCTTGGAGATCCCTTTTTCGCGAAGGTAATTTATCGCCTTTTCGAAATCACCGTCGGTCTCGGCAAGGGCTTTCTTGCAGTCCATCATGCCGACCCCGGTCTTTTCGCGAAGCTCCTTTACCATTTGGGCTGTAATGGCCATGGATCAGTTCCTTTCGATTTTACTTGTCTTTTTCAGTGCCTTCATCGGCGGAAATATAGGCCGTGACATGCCCCTTCCGCTCCCGCTCGACCGACTCCATAATCTCCTCTTCCGTCACGCTGCTGACCGCGTCGATCACCGCATCGACGATCGTCCGGGTAATTATCCGAATCGATTTAATCGCGTCGTCGTTCGCCGCAATCGGAAAATCGATCGGGTCCGGGTCGGCATTGGTATCGATTACTCCGATGATCGGAATCCCCAGCTTGGCCGCTTCCGCTACCGCAATCTTTTCCTTCTTGGCATCGACCACGAACAAAAGCCCCGGAAGATAATTCATATCCTTGATACCCCCGAGGACCTTATCCAGCTTCTCGATACTCCGGTCAAACTGAATCCGTTCCTTCTTCTTGAACTTCTCCATCTCACCGTCGTCCCGCATTCTTTCCATATCCTTGAGCCGCTTCACCGATGAACGTATCGTCGAAAAATTGGTCAGCATCCCGCCGAGCCACCGCTCCGTCACGTAAAACTGCCCGCAGCGATTCGACTCCTCGCGGATTACATCCTGCGCCTGCTTCTTGGTGCCGACAAACAACACCCGCTGGCCGCGGCCGATTACCTCGCGTACCTTCTGGCACGCTCTGTCAATGGCATTGATCGTCTTGTTCAGGTCGATGATGTAAATGCCGTTGCGAGCCGTAAAAATAAACGGCTTCATTTTGGGATTCCAGCGGCGCGTCTGATGGCCGAAATGAACCCCGGCTTCGAGAAGGTCTCTCAATTCGGGAACCTGCATCTGTGCCTCGTGAATTGTAAGGTTAATACTTCCACCCTGTCTGCGAGCCGCAGACCCCGAACGGGGACCTCCGCGGCTCTGAACAGAATGTGCTTATTTCCGGATAAATCCGGATTCTTTTAACGCTTCGAATACTGGAAGCGCTTGCGGGCTTTCGGACGCCCGTATTTCTTCCGTTCGACTTCCCTGGCATCGCGGGTAAGAAATCCGCTCCGCTTCAGGGTGGACCGAAGATCCGGGTCGAGCTTCGCAATCGCGCGGCTCACCGCCAGTAGCACTGCGCCCGCCTGGCCGGACAATCCCCCGCCCGAAACCTTGCAATCGACGTCGAGTTTCCCCATCGTCTCGGTTTCACGCATCGGAGAAGTCACCAGCTCTACCAAAGTATCTCTTCTCAGATACTCCTTCGCGGTATGTTCGTTGATCATCAGGCTGCCCCCTCCGACCTTTATCACCGCGTGCGCTACGGCTTCTTTTCTTCTGCCCGTCGCCCCAAATTTGGCTTCGCTCATCAAGTTTCTCTAAACCTTTTCTAAGAAAGTTTCATTTCCTGCGGCTGCTGCGCCTGGTGCATGTGTGCGGCGTCGGCATAAACGTGCAGTTTCTTTATCAGCTGCCGCCCCAGGCGATTTTTCGGGAGCATCCCCTTGACCGCCTTCCGAAATACTTCGGCGGCGTCCTTCGCCATCATGTCTTTGAAATTCCGCGCTCTCAAACCACCCGGATAACCCGAGTAGTGATAATAAAACTTGTCGTCGGCCTTTGTCCCGCTGACTTTCAGCTTGGAAGCGTTGACCGCAATGACAAAATCGCCGGTATCCAGATGAGGCGTGAACTGAGTCTTATTCTTTCCCCGAAGAACCTCCGCGACTTTTCCCGCGGCCCGCCCAAGGACTGCTCCGTCCAGGTCCACCACATACCAGGTCTTAACGATTTCATCCGCTTTCGGTATATAAGTCTTCATATTTCCCCCGGAAAGCCCGGTAAATTACATAATTCCACTTACAAAGCCTTTCAATATAGCGAATATACGAACCCTGTCAAGACTTTTGTAAAGCCAATTATTAAAATCAATTTCGACCTAAAGGCCAATATGTTTAGCCGCCTGAAAGCCTTATTATCCTGCCCTTTACCAGCCCCTTAGCCATTCGTGCCCGGCAGACGTCCTCGTCTGCCGGGATTACCGCTCGGCGGTTCTCCCGACCCGCCGCACCCCGTATGCGGGAGCTGACGCTCCCGCCCTGCTTCTTAGACCGGGAATTCGGAGTATTTCGGCAAAATCCGTCATCCCATGAAAAAGCCCTTCCGATGTGAAACCCCCAGGACTTTCCGGCAGGACGGGCAAAAATAAATATACCTCCGCCCTAAAGTCCCGGTCAGTTCCCGATACCAAACCACCCCTAAGTCAGCCTGACAGTATGGACAAACCGGGATTACATCGTCTCGTTTCTGAAGCGCCAGCATAGCTCCTCCGTTTTTTAAACATATACTATCCCATGATCTCCAATATTCAGCAGGGTTAATGCCCTGACTGGAATAGCCCAAAATCGCTTGCCAGGCTCTTGACAGAAGAGATAGTATAATCCATATTATTACTTGCGCAATAAATCATTTGGGTGTGAGGCGTTCCATGAAAAACCGAAAACGGCTTGCGGGCCTGTTGGCCCTGTCTATGATTCTACTCACTCTCGGCTGCAGCGATAAGAGCAGCACTAACCCTGTCCCCGCCGAACTGGTCGGAACATGGTGGTTTCTAACTGCTTCATTCGATGGTACCCCGGTGGCATCCTATAACGAAGTAGCCAACGATCAGGATGCTGTCGACGGCTCGGTAACCTTCGTAACCAACGGAACCTGGCATGGCGATGAATATGATGGCAGTCAGACCGTTGTATTCACCCAGAGTGGCACCTTTTTCGCCACGGCCGATAGTCTGACCTTAATTTTGACTATGTTCGGAGGAATCCCGCAAAATCCCCCGGACACCGATAAGGTCGCCTATGCTATCGCCGGTGACCTTTTCACCATAACATCCACCGAGGAAATAATGGGTACACCACACGACTTACTTGTCACCTATGAAAAGGAATAGCCTTGCGTCGATGATATGGCGTTCCCGCCGCGCACCCGAATGTAAAATTGCTGACGATAATGCCGGCACAAAACAAATTTAGTGTGAGGCTTTCAATGATAAAACCGAAACCGCTCGCCGGCCTGCTGGCCCTGTCTATGATTCTATTCGCATTCGGCTGCAGCGACGACAACCCCGTTAATTCCAACGCGGCGGCTCTGATTGGAACCTGGTGGTTCTCATCGTTTTCATTGGACGGTGATGTCACCACCGTTTACAGCGAACTTGCCAATGATAATGATGCCGTAACCATGTCGCTCACTTTTGTAAACAACGGAACCTGGGCCGTTCGAGAATTCGACCAGGATATGGTCCTGGTATTCCTGGAAAGCGGTACCTATTCCGCTTCCGCCGACAGCATAACATTGAACACGACTATGTTCGGAGGAAGCCCCGTTGATCCGCCACTGACCAGTTCGGCTTTATATGCCGTTACCAGCAACACACTCATTTTCGTTATCGGAAATGAGCATACCGTCATTCAGATATTCGGAAAGGAAGAGATATAAGCGGTAGTCCTTGAAACATATATTCCTTACCTGTGAGGCACAAAATGAAATATTCCAAACAACTCGTCTGTCTGCTGACCCTTTGCTTAATCTTGACCCCCCTCGGCTGCAGCGATAAGAGCAGCACCAACCCCGTCCCGCCCGAATTCGTCGGTACCTGGTGGTACTTAACCGCATCGTTGGACGGCGTCCCCTACGCATCCTATAGCGAAGTCGCGAATGTTGAAGGCGGCGTCGCCGCATCTGTCATCTTCGCGTCCAACGGAACCTGGAATTCCGAAGAATACGATGCCGACCAAAACGTCATTTTTACCCAGAGCGGCACTTTTTCCGCCACGGCCGACAGCCTTACCCTGATCAAAACCATGTCCGGTGGAAATCCCCTTGACAATCCCGTAACGGTCCTTGGATCTTATGTGATCGTGAGCGACGTTTTGACCATAACCCATGTCGTTGGCCCTCCGGGAGAAACCCATACCCTCATTGAATACTGGGAAAAGGAGTAGCCTGATTCCGATAATGTGCGCGGCAGACGTCCTCGTCTGCCGCGGCAAAAAAAGCAGGTCAGGTTCTGAACGAATTCACATCATGAATGTGTGAAAAACCCGATACCGCTTCTAAGAGAAGAAACCATGAATTCACGAAATAAGCCGATTTTGATTCTGATCATCATGCTGCTCTGTCTTTCATCATGCGATAAATCAACCGGCCCCGATGGCTCCGGGCATTACAAAATCGCTTACGTGAGCTATACCGACGACGACCTCGATATCTATACCGTCAACACCGACGGCTCCAACCCGACCCTGTTGACCGATTCTGTCGCCCACGAATACTACCCTTTCTGGTCCCCCGACGGCCAGTATATCTACTATCAATCGCTTAACGAGGATGTCAACGAAATCTATCGCATGGACGCCGACGGCTCCAATAAAACGAAACTGAACGAATTCGGCGGTACTTTGGCTTTGGTGGATATCTCCGCCGACGGCTCCAAGCTCCTGTTCTGGCATGACACGAATTTCCAGTACGATATCTACATCATGAGCCTTTGGCCCCCCGGGACTACGCATGTAAAAACCATTTCAACTTCCTATCTCGAATGCGTCCGTTTTACCCCGGATGGTCAGAATATCATGTACATGATGGCGTCGTCAACGAACTATCTTACATATATGGTCAGTATCGACGGTTCCACAACCGTCCCCATCGCCGACGATGTTGATGACTGCTTTGATGCCTCGGTCTCTCCCGACGGTACCCGAATCGCCTGCGTTTTCCAGGATTCCGAGAATGGCCCCGGAGAAATAATCGTCTGCGATATCGATGAATCCAACCGCGTGAATTTCAGTTCTTCGGACGCCGCCAGCCGGTCTCCCCGCTGGTCTCCCGATGGAACGCAGCTGCTGTACATGGAAATATACTCTCCGTCGATAACGGGACTGATGATAATCAACGCCGACGGAACCGGCCGCACCCTCCTGACCGACTCCACCTCCTATCTATATAAGGCACAATGGTCCCCCGATGGTTCCAAAATCTGCTATCTCGACAATCGTGACGGCGATTGGGAGGTTTATATCATGAACTCCGATGGCAGCGGGAAAACGAAACTTACCGATAATTACATCGACGACTCCACCCCCACCTGCTCCCCGGCACTGTAACTTCGCAGATGGAGTTTTCGAATGAGTTCACCTCATGAAGGAGTAAGAAATCCGGCATCTCTCCTCAATTCACGGCTTCTGCTTCCAGGTTCTCAAACTCCCCCATCCTTTTGCTTTTTCCCGGATATTCTCGTATATTTCATTTAGGAACTCATTTCTCAATCATTGACGAATCTGGCGGTTAGGATATTTAAGAGGAGAATCAATGCAATCACCGAAGGCACCTGTAGTGGTTTTCTTCATTCTAAGCGTTATGCAATTCTGTTTATCCTGTTTCGATAATTCCACCGGACCCGACGGATCCGGGCATTTGAAAATCGCTTATACCAGCGACGTCGCCGGCAGTTGGGATATCTACACGATTGCCCCCGACGGAACTAAATTCACCCGGCTGACCGATTCCGACGATCAAGAACTCGACCCGATCTGTTCCGCCGACGGAAAGTTCATCTACTATCGCATATCAAACGCTGCCGAAACGGCAATTTACCGTATGGACACCGACGGCTCGGACAAAGTGAGATTGACCGAATTCGGCAGTTGGTACAACCTGGAGGACCTGTCCGCCGACGGCACAAAGCTCCTGCTTTCAGCTCACGGAGCAACCCGGAATGATATCTATATTATGTATTTGCAGGCCGATAGCATTGCTCACGTCACGACCGTTGTGTCTGATCTAATCGACTACGTTCGTTTTACCCCGGACGGACAGAATATCCTGTACACGGCCATGACAGCGTTAGTTTATCACATTTATATGGTCAGTGCCGATGGTTCCACGACTCTTCCCATAGCCGATGAAGATAGTCTAATTAGTTTCGATGCCGTAGTTTCTCCCGACGGTTCCAGAATTGCATACGTCTCCGCGGATACCGGCGATTATAAAGGTGACATTTTCCTGTGCGACATCAACGGTAACAATAAAGTGAATGTCAGTTCTTCACCCACCCTCAGCCAGTCTCCCTGTTGGTCGCCGGATGGAATGCAGTTGATATATTTGGAAACAGTCTCCGGCGGGGCATCGTTCATTATGAAAATTAATGCCGACGGGACCGGCAGCACTTGCCTGACCGACACTTCATCTTACCTGTACATGCCCCAATGGTCTCCCGACGGTTCCCAAATCGCGTATATCGGTAACGGTGACGGCGACCCCGATGTATATGTCATGACCGCCGATGGCTCCAACAAATTAAAGCTGACGGATAACACCGCCTTGGACCAAACCCCAACCTGGTCCCCGGCCCGGTGAACATGCTCGGTCCCGCTTTGCCGGCCTCTCAGACTTGTGCGCGGTCCCGCGCCTCGCGGGATCTGCATCTGCCCGTACTCCACTAATCGTTGCCAAATCCCCTTAACGCCGCCTACCCCTCTAATTATCCTTGACACCCCCATCCACAAAATGTACATTATAGCGGTGTGCGGTTCCTTACAGTCGGAGCCATAGTACGAGCACGCTATTCGATGCACACAGGGCTTCAGGGATTCCTCGTCCGTTGCCACTTAAACGGACGCTCCCGATGTCGGACCTCACGAACCGCAGCCCTTGAGAGTTCGGTTAATTTCCTTATTTGGCGGGTTTTTTAAAATTGATAATCCGGTCGTCTAAATGCGGCCGGTATGTCCAAACCCTTAAAATGTCTGGCTGGAGGAGTTATGAATACCAAGTCAGCGTCATATTCTGCTTTAATTATTTTGATAGCCTTTATTTGTAGTGCAAGCGCAATTGCCACCGATTGCGGAGATGTGAACAACGATGGCTTAGTTAATATCCTGGATATCGTCTACCTTGTTAACTTTAAATTTAAAAGCGGTCCGGAACCGAACTGCGAACTCGAAACAGGTACCGTGACCGATATTGACGGCAACGTTTATCGTACCGTTAAAATCTGCGACCAGTGGTGGATGGCTGAAAACCTAAGAGTAACGCGATACCGCAACGGCGACCCCATTACGAACATTACCGACCGAAATGAATGGAGTGCCGCAAGAACTGAAGCCTGCTGCGACTGGGATAATAATCCCGATTTTTCCCCCATTTTTGGCAGAATGTACAACTTCTACGCCACTTCGGATGCCAGAAACATCGCCCCGGATGGTTGGCATGTCCCGTCCGATGCTGAGTGGAAACAGTTGGAAATTTGTCTTGGAATGAGCCCGGCTGTAGCGGATTTAGGCGGATTCCGCGGAGATATAGGCGGCAAATTTAAGCAGGTCGGTTCGGCCTTCTGGGCCGAACCCAACACCGATGCCGATAATGAAAGCGGATTCTCGGCTTTGGGAATCGGCCACCGCGACCAATGGGGTGATTTCATCAGCCATGGCAATGTGGCCGCATTTTGGACCTCTACCGGTACCGTCGGCGGATCAGCTTGGTCACGCGGGATCCATTACAATCATGCCTATGTCCATCGCTATGACGACTCCAACGAGTGGGACGGTTTCTTCATACGATGTGTCAAGGATTAGTCGGGCAGGACGGGTGCAGAAGAAATTCTATTGCTGAACGAGCCGGAAACCCGGCAGTACATTGTAAGGCGGGAGCCATTGCGCTCCCGCCGTCCACAATTATCCTTGACACTTTCATCCACAAAATATACTTTATAAGAGTGCGCGGCTCCGCTCCGGCGGAGCCCGGGCACGCGCACGATTTCGGGCAATCCAAAAAGTAGGTCGGTGTTCCGAGCGAGTTCGCTTTGTGAACGAGTGAGAAACCCAACATCCGGTTAGCATTGCCAGTTGAACAGCTTGGCAACATATGCTCTTGACAATCCGATTTTGATTCTGTTCTTTTTCTGCTAACTCATTAAAAATGGCTTGCAATTGATCGCCAAAATTACTATCCTGAACTTGGAGACTATAGTAGGGCATTCAACTTGGTGTACCAAGCCGGGTAAAGTATCTCCGAGAGCACACTGGCAATTCGAGACTTTGGTTGTCCATTCCTGTTAAAGAAGGGACATTTTGGGCTATTGTTGGGCTATTGTGGGGATATTTGTGTTCGGTATTATGGTCCGCTTTTGTCTGCTTACACAAGACTTATTTAACAAAATCGCTTTCACGGTTACAACTGCATCGTATTGCCGCAATATTCAAAGAATAAGGGGCTCGCCTTTCCGTTTCTTCCATTCAGCTATTGTAACCTTTTAAACGCAAGGCAATTTGTATCCAAATCAACCGGAAAATATTGAAAGGAGCCGGAATTGAAAAAAATCATTACTCTAATGGTGATTCTCATTGCGATATCGGTGGCAACTCCATCATTCGGCCAGACGCCGGAGGACGAAAAAATTGCGAAATCGCTGTACCTAAAAGCAAGCAAGGCCATCAGAGACGGAGATATGTCGGAGGCCGTAAGGCTGCTGACACAAATCCTGGATGAATATTCCGAAAGTGAAGTCGCTCTTCAGGCCGACGAAAAACTTTCTGAAATTTCGGACGAGGCCAAGATTGCAGACCTGCCTAAGACCCCCGGGTTCTATTGGGTGGAGCGTAGTGGCAAAATTACTGAAATGGCAACACGTGATATTAAAAAAGGAGCCCCTTACGAGTTGTCAACCGTCTATGCTACTTTCGCTCAGGAGGAAATACCTGAAATTTTCGCTGATGAATTGGAAAAATTCATAGTCTATCGGCCTAAGGGTACACTGCAGGATGTATACTGGACCTCCTTTTTTCCGCTTATTAATGTCGACGCGAACGGCAATAAAACACTTAGCGGAAACAATAAGATGTTCAAGGACTGGGAAGTCCCAAGCGTCGACGGAGATCCCTTTGGATCATCCCTGGTCGTTTTCGAAGAAATCAAACCGGGAATGTGGGAGGTCGGATTTCCTACAATTTTTTCTCCCGCCGAACCGGTAATGTGCGGCCTAATTGACGGGAGCGGACAGGTAGGTCTGGTTACTGTTCAGTCGAAAATGGTCCATTCTTTCTATCCCTTTCTGGAGTTTTGGAAAAAGGCCGAAATCGATTTGGCCTCTACCAATTACATCTCCAAACAACTTGAAAAATACCCCGACAATCCTGACCTCCACTTTTTCGATGCAATCCTGCATTACAAAACCGCTTATAAAAACGATCAGCCGCAAACTGATGCATTGGAAATCGCCAGAAAGGCTCAGGAACTTTCAAAAACGAATGAAGTTACCCCTAAAGTCGTTACCGACCTGAATGTCCTGATAGAATACTGTATTGCCGATTCGATTGTTCGCGCTAACACTATCTTGGCTTCGGATTCTCCTGATGTCAAAGCGGAAAAGCACGCCGCCTTGAAATCCTATGTCCCCGATAAAGTCCCTGCCGACATGTTCTGGATTCAGAAACAGCTGACCAGGAATCATGCCTGCGTCGGTGAATTCGATGAAGCAATCTTGATTGCCGACAAAGCCATTGATACATTCAAGAAAAAGAAACCTAATACCGGAATTTCGATTCTCGGGCTTAATGTCAAAGCCGAAATCTCTATCGGTAAACCCGGCAAACCCGAAGCATTTAATATTCATGATGCCTTAACCTGCTATACTCTTGAACCGGAGTGGGTGAATATTAAGGAATTAAAAGACGAAATGGAATCCGCCAAGTGGCTCGATCAGGCAATTAAATTAATCAATTCCGGTGGAGAGGATAAAGATATCGAAAAAGCACTCAAGGAAGCGAAAGGGAAAGATAAGAATAATATCGATTGTTACAAAGCCATGGCCGGGTATTATAATAAAATCGGAAAACCGAAAGATGCTGAAAAGGCAGAAAAGGACATAGAGAAAGCCAAAAAGCGTTTGTCGGAACTCGCATTTGAAAGGAAAAGCTCCTGACCCCATTAAGCTGTTCCTTGAAAATCGAAAAGAGCAGGGAATTCGCGACCCTGCTCTTTTTTCTTCCGGCATCCCAAGCGGGTAACCGCTATACGGCAATTATTTCCAGATAATCCGGTAACGCACCCTTTTAGGTTGCTGAAAGCTGTCTAAGGCAATTCCATATGGCTTTTACCTGAGAGTATTCTAAGGCAATATTCCGCGTTCCTTCACAATTTCACGACAACTTCGGTGGTGAAAATTCAGCGCTCTCCTTATATGAAAGGAGGCTATAATTATGCCCGTTTCCAAAAAACAACTTTCCGCCAACATCCAAAACGCCCAAAAATCAACCGGCCCCAAAACCCCCGAAGGCAAAGCCACGGTCGCCCGTAATGCCACCAAGTACGGCTTCTTCGCCAAAGACGTCGTCATCCGCTCCAAATACCTCAACGAGGATCCCGCCCAATACCAGGCCCTCCTCGACGACCTCACCGCCGAATTCCGCCCCGATACCCCCCTCCAGCAGTTCCTCGTCGTCAAAATCGCCAATTCTCTCTGGAGGTACCGCCGCGCCATCGCCGCCGAAACCGGACGAGCCAAAGATCAGCTCCGCAAACTCTATAAAAACAAGTGGTTCAACGAAACCGCCACCGAAGAAGAAAAGCAGGAATTCCTTGACCGCTACGCCTACTCCGAAACCATCCCCGACGAAGACTACGGTTTCAACATCCAGCGCTACGAAATGCGCCTCGACTTCCAGCTCAACCGCGCCTACCGCATGCTCGCACATCTCAAGAAACACGCCCCCTCTTTGCGGACCGCCCGGCCTGTACCTTCCCCGGGCTCCGCTTCCAATCCGGCTTCGGACTCTAATCCCGCACCGGACTCCCAACCCCCTCTCCCTGACTCCGACCGAGACTCCGTCTCGGATGCCGACACCACCCCTGCGTCGGATTCCTGCACCGATCCGGATTCTTCCGCCGAATCCGATTATTTTCCCCCGCCCGGCCCCGACTTCGTCCTCCCCCCCAACTTCATCGATACGACCAAAAACCAGCTCATCATCTTCCGCGATGAATAGCATGCGAATTCTATCCTCTGGTAGGTCGAAACCTTTATGGTTTCGACATGCCATTGAAACCCGCAAGGTTTCAATGGCCCTTGGTATTTCTGGCAGGGCGGAAGTCAAGGAGCGCCAGCGACGCCGACTCCTGCCCTGCTCCTTTTCTTCGCCTAAACCGAAACCCTCCGGGTTTCGCTATTCCCCCTCCTTTATAAGGAGGGGGTTAGGGGGTGGTATTCAATATCCCCCCATCGCCAACCCGGCAAAAAGACGCGTGTCAATTATGAAAAACAAACCCATTTCATTGCACTATACTGAGATGCATAGGCTTACAGGGAATAAACCGGAAAACCGTACCCCCAAACCACGACCGATTTTGCGTACGGATCCTGGCCCTATCTCTTCTTGGCGCTTTTCAGGACCAGCTTGTAGCGGGGGTCGAATTTGCTCCCGGTGGAACAGACTCCGCACGAAGCCATGTAGTACTTCCGCCGCCGGGGATATTCCTTCCCGCAGTGGGGGCAGGCATAGAGGTAATTGTACGGAGCCCGGAGCGCCGGATGATCATGCGCCTT
>JBFZFV010000039.1:0-5560 GCA_041306185.1 Candidatus Zixiibacteriota bacterium | reverse complement strand
CCGTACACAAAAAAACCGGGTGCTGAGAGGCTGCACCCGGCTAACCAAAAACCTTTAAACTTTGCGCGAAAATCTATCTCGAAATCACACACCAAAAACTTGCGCGTTCTCTAAAAGGGATTGATGGCGCCCGAAACGTCGCTGTAGGTCAAACAGAGGACTGTCACGAAGACAATCACTACCAGGATGAACTTAATGATCGGGCTGCTCTTTTTGGCTTTGTAAAGGACCATCTCCATCAACTCCTTTCAATTTCCGCTTTGTTCTTCCGCAAGCACCGTGCCGATTTCCAAAAAGCTGCAACGATCTGAGCTATCCCCTGAAAGACAACAAGTTAGAGCCGCCCATCCGCATTTTGCAAATCGCCCCTCTGAACCGCTTTGCAGTATCAAGTCTGCAAAAACGCTACAAAAACGGTGGTGAAAATTCAGCGCTCCGGATATTTGAATGGAGGTTAAATGAAAGAACTCTACGGAAAAATAACCGCGGCGCTGGTCGAAAAAGGACCGGATCGTATCGAAGAACTCGCCGCCCTCATCAATAGCAACATCAATCCCCCGGAAAAGGTCGGCGCTTCGGATATCTACATCAGAGCCATGTATATCGTGTCCGATCGGGTTAACAGCGCCGGAGGAATCTTCCCGCCCGATGAATTCGATTCCCTCACCCGCATGCTGATCGATTCGCCGGTCCTGATCGGGCATCGCAAGGACAGTCTCCCTATCGCCCGGAATTTCCACGCCGAAACCGTGCAGAAAGGGGAGGAGCATTGGATCAAGGCTTACTTTTATTGGCTGAAAAACGCCAAGGGAGCCGAAGACCTTAAAAGTAACATCGATGGCGGCATCTATAAAGAATGCTCCATCAGCTTCATCTTCACCACTCCCGAATGCACCATTTGCGGCAAAGACATCCGCACCTGCGAACATCGCCCCTTTAAAAAGTATCTCCGTGACGGTACCGAGCAGGAAGCCCATTTCCTCTATCGCAATATCGTGAAAGTCCTCGAAACCTCGCTGGTCTATCGCGGAGCCGTGCACGATACATCCCTCACCGGCGAATTATTTTGCCCCAATATCTCGGTTGAGAATAATCTGTATCCCCAGAATTTCCGCCGACCGATCATCCGCATCGATTCGCTCGACCCTCTCGATCTTACCCATCGCTACCGGGTCAGTCCGGCCTACGAATCCCTCCGCGTTTTCATCGAGAAATCGGATAGCGGTACAATTATAACCACTGATTCCGGAAAGAAACTGACCGGCGCCGCCATTGACAAGTTATTGAAATCAGTACCTCTAAATGACAACGGCGATACCGCCGAAGGCCGCCTGATCGGCCTGCGCGGCAAGGAACGTTGCCCGGTATCGGAATTGATTGCCTTCCTGAACGGCAATTCTTCCCCGGTCCGAAGACTGGAACTCCGTCTCCTCCCCGATTCATCTCTCCCTTCCAATAATGAAATCTGCGTTCCGACCAGGGAAGTATCAGGCACAGAATTACCTCAAGCCGTCTCAAAATACGCCACCCGCTACGGCGCAGAAATCACCGATTGTACCGATGGCCGCAGATATTTTCTACCATCAAGCAAGCTCATTTCCATGATCGTCACCGCTTGCCAAAAATCCGGAACCGGCCATCTTTGCCGTTTGCGGACCGATAAGCACGATGATTCCGGTACCGTCACCGCGCAGCTCCACACCTCAAAACCCCACAATATCGGAGACTGCCTCGAAATTGAATATTCGGCAATATCCCAATCCGGAATCGTCGCATCTCCCAAACTGCATGACGTTTTTGGAGACTATGCTCTTACCGATTCCTTCTGTCACGCAAGTCGCCCTTCATCATCCCTGACGATTGGCGAAATAAATGGCGATACCATCTGCCTGGTAAATTCACCGGGTCTAAGTTTCGCCTGTCGAATCGAAGACTTTAATAGAGAAATGTTCGAATCCGGTCACCGCTTCCTCGCCGACCAAATCGACCCTCCTTGCGATACCGAACTGAAGCCCATATTTAAATTCGACATTTCGGATTTAATCGAACAGGATTCCGGCATCAAAGCGAATTTCTCCGGTACCGACACCTTCGTCATTCGCCCCGTCCTGCTGAACCGCAAAAACCGTTTTCTCATTTTCAAGACCAGTGCGAGGAAAACCCATGCCTGAATTATCCCGCAACGGAATCTGGAAATTCCTTCTGAATCGCCCGGTGCTGAATTTTATCATGGCCCTTCTGGGGCTGACTGCCGCTTACTATACCACCATCGGAAGCATCAAAATCCAGCTGGCCGACAAGGCCGAAGGGGTCCTCGTCGAAACCATCGATCGCAAACTGACCGAACTGGAAGTCCTCATCCGTGAAGGCATGGTCACCAAGGACCAGTTCTACGAATTCAAAACCGGCATCGACTATCGCCTGGGAAGAATCGAGTACTACCTGCAATTTAACCAAGGAGAATAAATTGAACGAATCATCGAATATCGCCGCCGGCCTGGCCGAAACCGCGAAACTCCTCGCGGATGAATCGGTCGCATCGATCGATTTCGACCGCCTGATCGAACTCCTGCACGAATGTCGTGACCGCCTGAAATCCGCAAACGATTTGCACCATGAACTGGAAACCCTGCGTGCCGACTACCGTACCCGCATTATCGGGATGCTCAAAGCCAACCTTGCCTGCCGCGACGACGAAGAGGAATCCCTGCTGGCCGTACGTTTGACTTCGAATGAAAACAACATCACCGCCGAAGAATTGATCTCATTGTACCGAAAGACTGCCGCCCGCTTTCGCGAGAATTTTCCATCAACCTTTAAATATATCTCTTCAAAAGGAGACAACCGCTCCGTCCGGAAAGACTGGAGCGATTTCAAAATCTAACCATTGCGGGATAAATTCCCGGACCTGAAAGCGGGGCCCGCCCCGGTCCAGCGAACTTCAAAGGAGGAATACCAATGACCATACGTCCGCAAGATCTCGAAACCATCGCCCCGGTCCTGGCCGCATTTGCGATTTCGCAAACCGCCGGAACGGACAACCTCAAAGACTCCGATATCGGGCACGCCGTCACCCTGACCGACAACTACACCGTCGGCCCCTGCACCGATGGCTCCGTCCTGCTCGGAAAACTGGTATCTCTTACTCTCACCGATGCCGACGACGGCGAACGGGTCGCCACGGTGCAAATCGGAGGTATTTGCCGTCTTCCGGTTTCCGCCACCGTACCGTCAGTCAACAACCGAGTTGTCGGCGGAGCCAACGGCACCGTCAAACAGGCTCCCGCACTCGGCGGAAACGACCCCGCCGGAGGCAATGTCGCGCGCGGCCACGTTCTGGCCGCCCACGGTACCACCGAATGCACCATCAACCTGAGTTAAGGAGGAAACTGCATGAACATACATGATTTTATGCTTACCGGGGCGTACAAGCGCGCCGCACTCGATCTATCGGAACGGGAATTGACCGGTCCGGTCGATCTCACCCGCGCCGGAGAAATCAAAGTCGGCCGTGACCTCTATCTCGAAGCCGAAACGCGCGGCATGTCGTTATCGGAGTTGCTGGAGACTCCCGAGTACGATCCCTCCGGTACCGAATCCCCGCTCGATGCTTTTGAACGCCAGCTTGCCCTGGCGGGAATCCGCCTCGGCGGCAAGAATCCTACCACCGTCGACCAGTTCTACCAGAAAGCATCCTCGTTGATGCCGGAATTCGTCCTCCGCGAAATCAAGCGGGGACAGGCCATGCGCCCCGAACTGAACCGCCTCATCGCCAACAGCACCGCCGTGGCGAACAACCGCTACACCCCGTTCCATGTCGACACCGCTTCCGGAGCGAAGTTGTCCCTCCGTCCGATCGGCGACGGTTCCGATATTCCGCAGGTCCTGGTCACCGAACAGAATCATGCCATCAATGTCCCGGAATACGGCCTCGGTCTGAAAGCCAGCTACAAGGCTCTCCGCTACCGGACCACGGCGCAATTCCGGGTGCTCCTGTGGTACGTCGGTTTCAAACTGCAGACCGACAAAATCGCCATGGTGGTCGACACCATCATCAACGGCGACGGCAACGACAACGCCGCAAGCACCATCAATGCTGGCACTTCTGGTTCCCTCGATTATAACGACCTGATAAGCCTCTGGGCAGAATTCGCACCGTTCGAAATGAACGCCATCGTTACCCACATCAACAACCTCAAGACCATTTTGACTCTGGATGAATTCAAGGATCCCCTCGCCGGATACAACTTCCAGAGCAAGGGAGAACTGTTCAGCCCGCTCGGAGCTTCCCTGGTCCGTTGTGATGACACCCCCGCCGATCTGGTCATCGGTCTCGACAGCCGCTTTGCCGTCGAAGAAGTCGTCACCCAGCCTTTGACCGTGGAGTACGACAAGATCATCGAACAGCGCTTCGAAGAAGCCGTGGTGACCGAATCGGTCGCTTACGCCAAAGTCATCGAAGAAGCGTCGGTCGTGCTCGATACCGTCTTCGCATAACCGCCCATTAATGCGGCCCGGTAAGTTTCCGGGCCGCATTTGAAAGGAAACCTATGTTTAAAGCACTCTCCGATACTTCCGCGACATACCCGGTCGGCATCCCCCCCGGAAACAAAATCTTTCGGCTTACCGATGGTCCCCTGGCCGGAAGAATCGCGGCGCTGTACCAATCATCCGATGGCGATATTAAACTCACCTGGGCCGACTACCCGTACCGGTCGTGGTCCAATCCTGTCACGGTGCTTAATGATGCTTCGGGATTCCCTTTCGACAGCCTGCTCCTGCAGGACAATTCCATCATGCTGATCTGGACCGATTCCGATACCGGGATTCTGTACTCACGCAAGCTCTCCTTTCTCAACGGTTCGTGGCTTCCCGGTGGAACCGTTACCGTTCATGATCAGGATCAGAATTATTTTCCGGTTCTGGCGCAGATACCGGGTGGAAAAGTCTGGGCAATATGGAGCAGGCTGTCGGGAGGGAGTTATTATATTTGCGGCAAAAGCTCCGTCGATGGAGGCGCCACCTGGAGCAGCACCGTCACCATTTCAAGCGAGGCGACTTCGGCTTTTCCCAAAGTCCTCGCCGATGACAGCTGCATCTATGTTTTTTACGCTCTGAATGGCAACACCATTCGCCTCAGCCGCAAGCTGCACCATATCGCGATTTTCGAAACCGAAGAGACGATCATAAATACTTCCGGGCTGGACAGCCATTTCGATGCCGCCATCTCCCAAAACGGGAAATTGGGCGTGGTCTTCGATGACGGCCAACTCCGTCTTGTTGAATTCGATGGAACCGCCTGGAGCGGAGCAATCACCGTTGACGCGCAGGAGGGAACCTCCCCGCAATTACAGTACAGCTCCAATGTCCCATACATAATCTGGCTGCGGCAGGATGGTTCCGGACCGACCAATATCGTCTATTCCCGCCGCGAGGGAACTTCGTTTTCTGTATCGGAACCGGTCGATCCGTCACGACGTCTTTTTTCGAAGGTCTTGCTGTATCATTCCGGGTCGGGGACATTCGAAGATGTGACTTCCGCAGCATCCGACAATACCAC
>JBFZFV010000038.1:0-5258 GCA_041306185.1 Candidatus Zixiibacteriota bacterium | reverse complement strand
ATGGAATCGGTATGGATATAACGGGTCCGGAAAGCTTCAAGCCGGGTGTCGTAGGAATACAGCGAATCTTCGACAATCAAATTCGCCAGGGTATCCGAGGGATAGCTGTCGAGGTATTCCTTCGCGGTAATTTCGGAATGATAGAAAAATGGCGTTCGCTTGCCTTCGAGCGATACCACCGAATAGCCGCTTTTCCGAAGCGATTCCATTTCAGCTGAAGTCCCGGCAACGATGAAATTCTCACCGTCCCGGTATACTGATTGAGCCAGTTCCGCTACCGGAGCTACAGAAGAATTAACTCTGCAGACCACGGCCGTTCGAGATGGGTTAAAATCGCTGAGAATCAATTCCGGTGTCACCCCACCGGCTCGAAGTAATTCGGCCTGAAATGGAGTCAAATCCGCCAGGAATTTGCCATTAATGTTACCGTATGCGAATTCGATATTCTCTTTGACATATTCCAGTTGTTTCGGATTATCAATTTTCAGAATGTACAGGTCTCCCGCGGTCGCCGAAACCAGAGGGAAAACCAATAATATGGCCCAAAGTCCTATTATCGCTCGCATGCTCCCCACCTCATTTGAATTGAGTTTTCGTCATAATAGATATTTATATTCAGCTAAGAAAGAATCGAACTATGTAGTACTAACGTTCCAGAGAATCCAGAAGTTTCGCCTTTACGTCGCTCTTCACTTCGAGGTATTTGCCGGTCGCCGAAGCCACCAATTCTCCGTTTTCGAGGCGGACTTCCCCCGTCGTTAAATAGAGGCGGCTTTTTTTCTCGGACATTTCGCCGGAAAACAATAATTTTTGGCCGGTTTCAACCAGTTTGTGGAATTTGACCGTCATCTCGACCGTCATGGCGAAAATGTCATTGGCCAGAAGGGCCTTGATCATAACCTCATCCAGAAGTGTCGCCGTGATTCCTCCATGATGGATATTCTTGTATCCTTCATAGTGACGTTCTGCGACACATTCCGTGTAAGCTTTTCCGTTTTCGAAGAAAAATCTGGCTTTCAGGCCGTATTCATTGCGGTCGCCGCAGACAAAACAGCCGGAATATTTGGCGATTTCTTTCATCAATTAAATTTACCGATACCCGCCCCCAAGTCAACGAATAAAAAAACTCCCGGTCGGTCCGGGAGTCCTATCAAACACCCAAAAAGTATCACTGATTATTTATTGTGTTCCATCAAGAAGGTCATAATGGCTTTCTGGATATGAAGCCGGTTTTCGGCCTCATCGAAGACCACCGAATGCCGGCCATCCATCACCTCGTCGGTGATCTCACGTCCCCGTTCCGCCGGAAGACAATGCATTACCAGACAGTCTTTATCGGCATGCGAAACCAGCTCGTTGTTTACCTGGAATTTCTTGAGAACCGCTATTTTTTCGTTCAGCTTGTCCTTCTGTCCCATTGACGCCCAGACATCGGTATAGATAACATCCGCCCCTTTAACCGCCTTAATCGGATCGTCGGTTATGGTCACCTGGCTCTTGCCGGCGGCCTTGCAGCGTTCCAGGATGGTTTTATCGGGAGGAGTCGAGGGATCAGTGCCGATCCGCAGATCCATGGGGATAAGGGAGGCCAGATTCAGCCAGGAATTTGTGATATTATTGCCGTCGCCCAAGTAGGCGATGGAGTATTTCTCTTTTTTCTTATGTTCCAGAATAGTGAAATAGTCTCCCATGATCTGGCAGGGGTGAACCAGGTCGGTCAGTCCGTTGACGACCGGAACATCGGCGTACTTGGCCAATCCGGTGACATCGCTGTGAGAGAAGGTCCTGATCATAATCATGCCGACATACCGTGAAAGGACCTTGGCGACATCATGGACCGATTCCCGCTTGCCGATGGAGATTTCGTTATCCGTAATATAAAGCGATTTTCCCCCCAGTTCGTTGATGCCCACTTCAAAGGAGACCCTCGTCCGCAGCGACGGTTTCGTAAAGACACAGGCAACCGCCTTTCCCTCAAGGGGTTTCGGGGCGATTTTTCCGCTTTTCATCTTGGCGCAGAGGTTGAATATTTCCTGGACCTCTTCGCGGGTGCAATCCGTTATTTCGCAAAACGATCTCGGCATGATTCCTCCTTATCCGACTATTTCGAAATTCCGGGCAAAAACCGCAACAAGAAATAGTCCCGGCCCCTTTCTGTCAAGAATTTTAATGTAATAGAGACAGGATTAAACGGATTTGGAAACCGGCGACGGAATTCTCCGTATTTAACAACTAAGGAAGAAGGGAAGTATGGATGAATAGAGGAAGTCTGATTGGCGGAATAATACTGGTCATTATCGGCCTGATTTTTCTGATGGATAATCTCGGCTACGCGCATGTTTCGGTCTGGAGGCTGTTTCGGGATTACTGGCCGGTTTTCATTATCTGGGCCGGAGTCGACATGCTGTATCGGGCTTATCGCAAAGGGGCTATTAAGCAGGGTTCTCCAAACGAATCTCTCGGTTAAATTAACCGTCTGACTCATTACGCATAAAGAAGGCGGGATTCCAAGAACCCCGCCTTTGAAATTTCGGGAAGCTTCTGCGGAATTCTACGGTTTGATTATTATCTTCGGAACTTCCCGAACCACCCCGTAAAGCGCCATGGCATCGGGACCGCTCATTCTCAATTCTATGTCAGCTCGTCCCAAAACGGCATCGGCCGATTCCCTGAACCAGTTGCCCAAATTGGCAAGCCTCGAAACAGGGGTTCCTTCCGCATCGGTCTTAATCAGTATCCGACGTCCCTGACCAAAATATAGGACCATTTCTTCGGGCATGAACCGCTGGATTTCTTCCCGGCTTACCTGGGACACCTCCGCAACGATCGCCAATTCTCTCTCGCCTACCATCGCCTTCGCCGATGAAAGATGAAAGGAAATGACGGAATCCTCGATAATGGGCTTCGAGACAAGTGACGATTTCCATTCATCCAGGGCCGCACTATCGCATTCGAATTTGCAGTCGCGAACCGCCGCTCCGAACAGCTTTATGGATACTTCCATTTGATTGAAATCAAAGATCAAGTATACATGACCGGAAAGAGCCAGCCTTTTTTCAATCTCCTTTATGGAGGTCGCGGTGTCATTCGTCGGATCGGCCTGCTCGCTTCCGCCGCCACATCCGAAACAAAGCAAACATAGAAATATCAGTAAAAAAAGACGCAATCCCCGGGAAACGATTCTCCCGATTCGAATATGTCGCCTAATATACATAGATTCTCGTTCCGATTCCGATTCGATGGTACAGCTCTCGAAGCTTATCGGCCGATAATCTGACACACCCGTGCGTGACGGCGATCCCCAGCAGGCGTTCGTAAATCGTACCGTGAATGAAATATCCGTCGCCGAACCCGATGGCATAGTCCCCCATCATGTTATTATCCAGACGTTCGCTTTCCACCCTGGGGATAGGGATTCCCTCCTCCACGAATGCCCAGTCCGGCTTGCGCCACCAGGGATTGGGGAGCTTGGTATGGACGGTAAAAACCCCTTTGGGCGTATGGAATTGCCAGTTTCTTCCCGATACGGTATCGTACAAACCGGCCCCGGAACCGGTGGAACAGTCGGCCTCGAGCAAAACCGAATCGGCCGTCCGTAAATACAGCTTATTGCAATAGCAATCGATTACGATGTACGGCTGGCGCGGTTGAATCGGCTTCATTTTCAGAAAATCGGGAGGGACCACCGAATCGGATGGTTCATTTAAACTCAAGGTCCCTCCTTCCGGGACCAGCTCAGACGATAAAGTCAGCCCGCTGCTATAATCACCTTTAAATTGATAAGTTCCCAGGGTTATCATTAAAAGCAGCAGGACCGCCGCGATGGCAATGTAAACGGCGTTTTTCATTGCGCTTTATCCCAGAATCTAATGATCGTCACGGGCGTCCCGACAACAGCCAATTTCATGATACGATCCATATCCCGGTCGGTGACCGCAACGCAGCCGTCGGTCCAATCGCGGTTTTCACCGCCATGACCGTGAATTTCGATCAGGCTTCCGATTTTGGCATCTCCGGGAATAATACCGGCCGCCTTGTTTTTCCTGAATCGCTCTCGATCCGAAGCATTCGGATAATCAAGCAGCAACGCCTTGTAATATTTGCTGTACTTTTTCACCTCAATGACTTTGTACATACCTTCCGGAGTAGCCCCGTCGCCGGACATTTTTTTTTGATTCGTCGAATTGTACCCAAGTTCGCACTTGATAGTATCGACAATCTTCCCCTTCTTTATCACATACAGGTTATGAGAAGACTTGTCGACCAGAAAGGCGATCCCGCCGCTGTTTTTCGACTGCTGGATTGTCTTTGATGCCCATTGCGAGGCGTTGCGGGCTCTCAAATCCACGGCCCGTCGCAGGCGAATCCGTGTTTCCGTCAACTGCGAGAATACTTTTAAGGTGCTATCGGTGCATAAGGATGCATCGCCATCCAGCCCCCGGGAATTATAATCCAGGGCCAGACTTAATAGCGATTTGGCATGACGATAGAGAATTTCACTATCGCTGTGAATTAGATCTTCATCGAGTTCTGCTCGCCAGACTTCGAGACTGTCATATAACTGCGTAATCTCGGATTTCTGCGTCAGCTGCGCCTTGGAACGGGTCTCCCTGGCGGTTTTAATGGCCTTATCCGCCATTTGAGCGGCTTCTTTCAATAAAGAATCGGCCTCCCGGTAAGTTACAAGCGGAGTCATTCGCTTGTTTTCGCGGAGAATGGATTCCTCCGCCCGCTTCAACAATCGTTCGGCATTAATCAGCAGTTCTCGGGAGGATTCCTTCAAGTTTTCCTGCCTTGCGGTGGTAATAGAATGCAAGGCCTTTTCCAGGGATTTCAGCGGCGGCCGGCGCAGCTGCAAAGCCCATATGTATAGGCCGGCGAGGACAAGGAAAGCAACGCTTCCCCATATAAACAGAAATCGCCTGCGATGCTTCATTAAGCCCCTTGAAACTGATTTACGGTCGATAAAAGAACCGCGCAGAGCCGGCTAAGCGGCTCCGCGCGATGATTAGAATTTCACCCGTTGTGATCCGGTTACTTTTTACCGTCTTTGGCCAGGGATGCATCGATCTGGGATTTCACGGTGCTTACCTGGTTTTTTATAGCTTCTAATTTGGCTTCTGCGACTTTATATTTTCCGGCAGTATAATCGGCGGTGATTTCGGTCATGGACGCCGCCGCAGCCTCGAGATCGGCCTGCAGAACCTTAATATCAGCCCGTGATCCCTTGGCCTTGGGGGCCTTGGCCAGGGCTTCCC
>JBFZFV010000037.1:0-20010 GCA_041306185.1 Candidatus Zixiibacteriota bacterium | reverse complement strand
GAATAACGGCTCCGCCGGAACTATCTCATTGAACGTCCCGTACATCCCGATGCGGAATTCCTTCGCGTCCGTACTCCCCTTCTGCCAGATATCGATCAGCTCTTCGTCCCCGCCATTGCAGATAACCTCTCCCCGTCCCAGGTAATTCCGAATATCCTCGTTGACCGCAACCACTTCATCGGCCTTCTCGAGAATCTCATTTTTCAGGCGCAACGCGAATCTTTTCGTGAATTCATGACGATAAATCTTCTCGATCGGCTGCGGAAACCAGAAATCCCGAAAATCCGCAATCCATTTGATATCAAATTTCTCTTTCAACTTCAATCCGATCATATGTGTCGACGGAGGCGGCGAAGTCGTGATAACGGTCTTGATATTATTATTCTCAATTAACCGGACAGCTTTGCCAAAAGCAAACCGGTTCCAGCCCCGTTTTAAATCCGGAAGATACACCGGCCACTTGCCGGTTATGGATGAATATCCCGAAGCTTTCAGTTTCCTCTTCCCAAGCAGGTACAACAATCGCGACGGATCAAGCGACCCTGTCCGATGAATACTCGCCTTACCCTCCGGCAATGCCACGCCGTAATCGTACGCCGGATACAATACTTTCTTTACCGACACCACATGTACTCGATATCCGTAATCCGGCAGGTACTTCGCCAGAGCGTACGGCCGTCCCACTCCCCCCATTCCCAGCGGCGGGAAATAGTAAGATAACAACAATATGTCGTTTGATTCATTCATTGCCGATTATCTTTTCGAAATATGCTATCGTCTCCGCGATATTTTCTCTGAACCGTCCCTTTAACAATGCCCGTTCATGATTACTTTTTAATATTTCGACAGGATCGAAGGCATCGTTCGATATTTCCGTGAAGATATTCTTTAGTGTCACCGGATCATTCAAGTCGAACAGCCTGCCGTTGGAAATATCCAGCCACTCCCGCACCCCGGGTATATTCCCCGCAACCGGAAACAGCCCGGCCGCCATGGCCTCGATCAGCGAGGCCGGCGATGAATCCGATTTCGATGCCGACAGGTACACATCATATTCACCCAGCATACGGTTATATTCGTTCCTTGACTTATACCCGTAAAGCGTAATCTGTCCGTCAAAACCTCTTTCGCTGACAACCTGTCTAAACTCCTCCGCAGCCTCCCCCCAATTTGGAAAAGTTATCTCAATTTTCTTTTCATTCAGAACAGACTGCAGCCCATCCAAAATAAACAAATTATTATAGACTTTTTTATGGGACCGTGGAACCAGGACTTTTAAGGGCCGCTTATCCGGCCACTTTTTGTCTTGCCGTGTCTTATAAATCTCAAACGCCGTGTCGTCCGCCCCCCAGTAGACGACCTTATAGTCTGTCTTGCTGGAATATTTTTGCGCCTTTTCCCCGAGGTAATCCGAATCGACCAATACCTTATTAATCCGCCCCAGGACGAATTTTATTCTCCACTTCTGTATGAACGATTTACGGGGATCAATCAGGATATCCGAACCGAGGCAGTGCACTACCACCGGGACACCTTCGGTATTTCCAAGCGCCACGATATATCCGTACCCGCTGGCATAATGGGGATTGATGATATCCGGATGATATTTTCTAACCAGCCCGTTCAATTCCGTACCGGCCAGCGTGTAATCTATTCCGCTTATTCCGGTTCTCCGCTTAAAATAATAGTCAACGGTATCGCCCGGCTCCAGCGACGCCAGCACCACCTCGCACCCCTGCCGCTTCATTTCCGCCTGGAACCGCACCGTATGCACCGCCCGTCCATCGGCCAGCATCAGGATTCTCATTTGCCTCTCCACTTAAGCAGCACGATTCCCGGAATACTATACCGTACATAATAGGGGATTTCTGATTTTGTTCCCCCCCATTGTTCCTTGTATTTCGCCAGGGATTCTTTCCCTTCCGGAGTTCCCCCCAGGTCGATTTTCCTTGTTCCCCGCTCCCGGGCGATCTCGATTATCTTTTCAGTCATAAGATAACCCGGTTTGAATTCCCACGATCCCTCATCACTGTACATCTGCCAGTTTATGATTATATCTTGCTCGATGAAACTGATCCTCGCCCCGATCATCACCTCTTCGTAAGTTGCCTTTAGCAGAATTACCCGCGAATCATCCTGCGACAGCCGGAATAAATCCTCCCAGAACCTGTCAGGATAAGGATTCTCCGCTTTTAATCTAACATAACTACTTCCGGCCAGTTTAAGAAACGCCTCAAGATCCTTTTCCGCGTCCAACTCGGATACCGTCGCTCCTCGTTTCATTCCCGACTTTATATGCTCCCGAACTTTCGCCGGCAGTGAATCGAGTTCTTCCGGAATATCGAGGTAATGCGTTGTTCTAACCTTGCATTCGAATCCCGCCTTTTGCCAGTAACTCTCCGGACTGTTTATGACAGTACGTACCGATTTCTTCTTCTTGAGCTCTGCCGCAATTCGATGATACGATTGCTGCAATTCATGAGGCGAATATCTATCGTCGGCGAATATTCCACCCGGCAGCGATCTGGGCATCGATTCGTACCTCTTGAATCGTTTGCCGAAAACAACTCCCGCAATTCCGGCGGCAAACTCGCCGTTTATTTCATCGATGATAAATCGCCCCGTCCCGCCAATAGTCTCCCATACTCTCACGAACCATGGTGAATTCAGACATGAATCGTTGCTGAGTCTCTTCCACTTTTCAATCGGGAGATCAGCCGCAGAATAGGTTCTTACCGCCATGGCAATCAAACCGTAAGATGGTAGTTTCCGTGATAATTTCTCCTGGCCTCGACATTATCGTACATTCCCCCCTTAAGCGCCGCGATCAGGCCGTCGATTGTCCGGTCCAGATTGAAATGGATTTGATATCCCAGGCTTTCCCGGATTTTTCGGAACGACACCCGATAATTGCGCGGATCGCTCCCCCCTTTTTGGTATTTCACCCTCGCCCCCGGAATTTTCTCAAGCAGGCGATCGACGATCATCCTCTTCGTATAATTCTCAGAATCGCTCCCGACATTGAACACCTCTCCTTCGACCTTGGTATTGGATGCGTCCAGGACCGTTATAATCGCGTCCGAAATATCCTGCACATGGCAGTACGGTCTCCAGGTTTCTTCGTCGTACACCACCAATTCTCTACCCATGAATAATTCTCTCGTGAACTCCGAAACCGTCAGGTCGAATCGCATCCGGTACGATTGCCCCATGGCCGTTGCCGCCCTCAGGATAACCGGTTTGAATGTTCCTTTGCGCGGTTCTTCCAGCAAACGTCTTTCCACTTTGACCTTGAGTTCCGCATAAAGCGATTTGGGGTTCAGTTCCGATTTTTCATCGGCCGCTTCGTCATTTTCTCTCAGGCCGTAATTGCTGCAGGTCGACATATATACCAGCCTGCCAATCCCCGCATCTCTCACACGATCAATCAGCTCGATTGTTCCCCGGTCATTTACCCGCTTTGTTTCTTCCTGGTATTTCCGGCAGATCGGATCCCCGACCAGCGCCGCCAGCACCACGACTTTATCCGCTTTATTCAATGCCACTGATACTAACTTGCCGTCACAGAGGTCCCCTTTGATAAAACGGAACGCTTCATTCTCGGTCAGAGGGATCATCGTTTCCCCGTTACCGTAAATCAAATTATCCAGAACCGTCACTCCGTACCCTTTTGCAAGCAGCTTGCGTACGAAGACCGATCCGATATACCCGGCTCCACCGACTACCAGGATATTTTCTGTATTCGCTTTAAGCATCATGAATCATGCTTTAAGGAAAAGGCTATTTCCTGATCAGGAATATTTTGGTCCGCCCTACTGAGCCGTCCGGAGCCGTCAGCAGTGCCAGGTATACTCCCGACGACAGCTCTTTCCCGCTTTCATTCGTCCCGTTCCATGGTATATTGATATTGAATTGACTGACCAGTTCCCCGGCCGCAGTATATATCCTTACTACCGCATTGGAAACGTAATTGAACGATAACGTTTCGTCACCATTCACAATATAGAAAGGATTGGGATAAGCCGTGACATCTTCGATATTTTCAGCCGGAGTCCCCAGAAACATAACGAACCGCGCCATACCGTTCAGCGTTCCGACCCAGATGTCTCCCGTGGAATTATCGATCGTAATCGCAGTTACGTGGTTATCCGGAAGACCTGCGTTCAAAATATTATAAACCATGTACTCTCCCGTAACGCGATTGTAAAAGGCCAGCCCCGACCTCGTTCCGATCCAGATATTATTCCTCCGGTCGAACGCGATGGCATTCACCGCCGGTCCGAAATCAATCGGAAGCACCACGTTCACGAACCGGTCGATCCCGTAATCGTACCGCGACAATCCGAACTTTGTCCCGACCCAAAGCTCACCGTTATTGTCGAACCGTACCGTATTGACATTATTGGAACCGAGAAATGCGTTATCCTCGCGGTACTGCGCCACCGAATCGTCGGACTTATCGAACGGATCCGGCCCGCAATAGTAGTAATACACTCCGGTATTTTCCATTCCCAGCGCAATCTTCCCGTCGAAATAGTCGATGCTGCTGGCAAAAGCGTCCAGGATTCCGTCCTCATCGCCGAAAGATGTCCACCGCTCCACGTCGTTCAAATCACCGACGACAATGGGGTTTCCGTCACTGGCCCGATAATTGCTCAAAAACAGGTAACCGTCCCCCGAAGCCAGCGAATTGACCACTACATAGCGGGGATTCTCCGACACCCCTTTCAACGCCGAATTCCGTTCGTCGATATTTTTCACCGTGTCGGGAGTTATCAACATCATCCCGTTCCCTTTGGTTCCTGCCCAAATGGTTCCGAATGTATCTACCGCGATTCCCGAGGAACCGGCTCCTGTCCCGAATTGCACGTATGTACTGACATTCGCTCCGACCCACACCGAATCTTCGAAATACGCTATATCCTGGTCGGCGAAACTTCCCGCAATCAAACCGGACTGGTTCGATGATAGCGCCGTGATTTCCACGCCGGGAAGCCCCCCGTCCGGATATTTCTGCAATCCCCCGTCATTATAATACAATCCCCTTTTATCCGCTCCGATCCAGAGCTGATCGTCGATAAATGCCCCCTCGTGATACTTCCAGCCGGATGGATACTGCGAAGGATTAAGCGTTTCGGTTGTGACCCCGTCGTATCGATAAAGCCCGCTGTCTGAAAAAATATACAGCGTGTCCATATGCATTGATAAATCGCTTACCCGGTCCTGCATCCGCGTCGCCAGACGCGTGAACGTCGTATCGCTGCCGGTCGTCATTTCGAGGACACTCCGGGTCGTCCCGAGATACACCAGACCGTTGGTGTTCAGGATAACATTCACGGAATCCCCGGCCAGCGCCGGATCGTCGTTGGAATTGAAAGTCACCCAGTTGACATACGATTTCAACAGGCTGGGATTACTCCGGTCCGCAATCGCCAGCCCGTCCGACGTCCCCAGGTATATCATGTCCCCGTCGAGCATGATATCGTACACGTGCGGATTCGGATTCAACGTCCCGAACCTGAAATAGTAATCCTCGATCTGCCCCCCGTCTTCCGTTTTGGAAAAGAGTGCCAGCCCCGAAGAAGTCCCGACCCAGAGGTAGTCGCCGTCATCGGCGATTTTATACAGGGTCAGCAGTTTATTCTCGTTGTCGAAAAAAAGGTATGGCGTGTACGTTCCATTCCGGAACTTAATCAATCTCCCATATCCCGCCAGCCAGACCGTCCCGCTTTGATCCCTGACAATGTCATACAGGTCGCTGGTCCCCGGACCGTCCACGTTGGTGATTTTCCGCATCCCAAGCGATACCGGATCGATCCTAAGCCATCCTCCGACCGTGGCCACCTGCACCGAATCGTTGAAATACTCGATTTCCCTGACTTGCGCGGTGGAAGTGTAACTTTCCCAGAACCCTTCATCCTGAGCCGCCGCGGCGCCGAACAAAACGAAAAAGCAGCAAATCAGGATATGGATTTTCTCAATATTTTTTCTATCAGCCATACTGCAACCAATATAATGAAAATCGCCGCCATTATCAAAGCGGAGATTTTCCCGATTACCGGCCCTTCCATGGTGAATACCGAATATTCCTGCTGCGGATAAATGCTGTGCTTCAATATCTTGCGAACATACAATTCCCCCCGCCCGAATTCCCGACCGAACGGGTCGATAAACGCCGAAATCCCGCTGTTGGCGCAACGCGCCACCCAGATCCGGTTCTCGATCGCCCGGAAAACCGAAATCCGCATATGCTGGTACGGCCCCGGAGACCTCCCAAACCAGGTATCGTTGGTGATGTTTACCAGGAATTCCGCCCCTTTCAAGGTCGCCTCGCGGCAATAGTCCGGAAAGGCCGCCTCGAAACATATCAGTGGAGCGTACCAGTAATCGTCGCATTTAAACAGCATCACCGAATCCCCGGGATAAAAATCCGACCACCATTGGACATCGTAAGTCTCGATAAAAGTCAGATACTGCGACAGAAAATCCCGCGATAAAAATTTCAAACGATCCTGATACGGGACATGCTCCGAAAACGGCACCAGCTTTACCTTATGATACCCCTGTCCCAGCGTTCCATCCCCATTAATTTGAAACGCCGCGTTGAAAGTTTTTTCCTTCCCCTTATCATAATGCACGTCCAGGGCTCCGACCAATTGCGCTGTCCCGGTCTTCATTGCCGTTTCCAGCAGCCGTTTCCGATATTGACGCTCATGATGTGGGTACGTCGGAGCCGCCGTCTCCGGCCAGACTGTCAAATCCAGGGAATCGTCGGCCGCCGCCGCCACCGCCATCGAATCGTACAAATCGAAATTCCACATCCTCGTTTCCGGACTCCATTTGATATCCAGCGGGACATTCCCCTGAATCATCGCCACCCTGATATCACCTTCCTCCGGGTATGGCTCGAATACCACATAACCGTACATATAAATCGCCAGCGTTATCCCGACCATAGCCACCACCGAACTCACCCGCCGTTCCAGCCGGTTGCGCGAATCGAATACCTGCCACACCAGTATATTATATATTACAATGACGAACGACAGCCCGTAACATCCGATTACCGACACGATTTGTATGAAAGTCAGATAATAACCCAGACTGTACGACAGGTCCGTCCAGGGAAAAGCAAGCTGGCTCAGGCTCCTGGCGTATTCCATCCCCACCCACAAGAACGGCAGCAGAATCAAACCAGCCAATTTCTTCCAGCGGTAAACTTTCGAAAACGCCAGCATGACCGCGGCAGGATAAAGGGAAAGAATAAATATCGCCGCGACCATCCCCGGAGGAGTCACGACCGCAACCCAGTACAGATGAAATAGATTGGCGAAAAACGAGAAGAAATAAGCCGCTCCGAAGGCCTTCTTCCCGCTCAACTCCGACACGATTTTCAAGGGACGCGCCAGAGCGAAACAGGTCACGAATCCGATGTGTATCGGAAGATACCCCAGCGCCAGGACAAACGCCCAGAATATCAATTCTCCGCGCCTCAGGCGCAGGGCCGCGTCAGGCGGCCAAAGGAAATTTTTAATGCTTGCTAACAGGGATTTCACCGGGTACAAACATCGATTGACCGGTCATCTCTTCCGGCTGTTCCAGCCCCAAATATTCCAGAATCGTCGGAGCGATATCGGCCAGTTTTCCGCCGCTGCGCAGCTTCACGCTCCCCGCTCTTCCGGTGGAATCGTAAAAAATGAACGGCACCGGGTTGGTAGTATGCGCCGTATGCGGCCCCTTGGTTTCCGGATCGTACATCTGCTCGGCGTTGCCGTGGTCGGCCGTGATTATCGCCTGCCCCCCGACCTTCTCCACCGCTTCGATTACCCGCCCCAATCCGGCATCGACCGCCTCCACCGCCTTCGTCGCGGCCTTGAGATCTCCCGAATGACCGACCATATCGCAATTGGCGAAATTCAACACAATCAGGTCGTACTTTTTCGACAAAATCCGCTTTACCGCCTCATCGGTCACTTCCACCGAAGACATCTCCGGTTTCAAATCGTAAGTGGCAACCTTCGGCGACGGTATCATGCAGCGGTCCTCTCCCTCGAACGGAGTTTCCCCGCCGCCGTTGAAAAAGTAAGTCACGTGAGCGTACTTTTCCGTCTCGGCAATCCGCAATTGTTTCATCCCCGCTCTCGAAATAATCTCGCCGAACAAATTCTTCATCGACATCTTGGGAAATGCCACCTTCGCTTCCGGAATATCTTTGGCATAATTCGTCATTGTAACCAAATGCACCCTCGGATTAGCCGGAAATTTATATTCCGGATCCGTTTTATGCCCTTCCAGCATATGGCAGAACTGCCGCATGCGGTCCGCCCGAAAATTGAAACAGATGACCGTGTCGCCGTCGATAATCTTCCCTCCATCTTCGCTTCCCGTCTCGATTATCACCGGAATAATGAATTCGTCGGTGACCTCTTTGGCATAAGAATCCTTTATCGCCTTGATCGGATCATCGTATTTTTCCCCGACCCGGTTCACGATCGCCTGGTAATGCTTCTCCGTCCGGGGCCAGCGCTTGTCCCTGTCCATCCCGTAGTACCGCCCCCCGACCGTCGCGACTTTCCCCAGCCCGACCTCGTTCATGTGCGAGATGACCTCCTGAAGATACTTCACTCCGGCGGTCGGCGAGGTGTCCCGCCCATCCATCAGGGAATGGAGATACAGCTTCTTGACATTGTTCTTCCTGGCCATCTCCACCAGCGCCTTCAGATGCACCAGCGAAGAATGTACGCAGCCGTCCGAAATCAGCCCGATCAAATGTACCGACCGGTCGTTATCCCGGGCCGCCTTCATCCCATCCAGAAAAACTTTATTCTCGAAAAACTCGCCGTCTTCGATCGCTTTATCAATACGGGTAACATCCTGGTAGACAATCCTCCCCGCACCCAGGTTTAAATGCCCCACTTCGGAATTCCCCATCTGCCCTTCGGGAAGACCCACTGCCCGTCCCGAACCCTGAATAGGTATATTCGGGCTTTTCTTCTGCAGCCTGATCAAATTCGGCTTTTTGGCCTGTATTACCGCGTTGTAGTAGCTGTCCGGACGAAGCCCGAAACCGTCCATAATGCATAGGAGAAACATAATTATCGGTCCTTCAGAATAACTTTGCCGGTTCCTTTTCCTGTTTTACCTATAATATACGCGGTTTCTCCATGTTTTTTTATTTCGGCCATAATCTTATCGCCGATGTTCGCGTCCACCACCATGATAAACCCAATTCCCATATTAAAGGCTTCGAACATATCGTTCTCTTCCACCGGGCCCTTTTCCATCAGGAACTTGAAAATCGGAGGAACCTCCCAGCTCCCTTTATTTATCACCGCATCGATTCCCGACGGCAGTATCCTCTTCAAATTCCCTTCAATCCCCCCGCCGGTAATATGGGCCATCCCCTTTATATGGAATTTATCGATCAAAGCGTGAATGACATTATAGTACGATTTATGAACCGTTAAAAGCGCCTCCCCGATGCTCTTTCCCAGCGAAGCAACCTTATCTTCCGGTTTCAGTCCCGCGATTTCGAAACTGATTTTCCGGGCCAGAGTATACCCGTTGGTATGCAGCCCGTTTGAGGACAGCCCGATGACCGTATCTCCCGGACCGATATCCACGCCGTTGATGATTTTATCTTTATCGACCATGCCGACAATGAACCCCGCCAGGTCATATTCCCCCGGAGCATACATCCCCGGCATTTCGGCGGTTTCCCCGCCCAAGAGCGCCATCCCGTGGTTCTTGCATCCTCGCGAAAAGCCTTCGATAATCTCCGCAATCGTCTCGTGCTTCACCTTCCCCGCCCCGATATAATCGAGGAAAAACAGCGGCTTCGCGCCGTGAACCAGGATATCGTTGACACAATGATTGATCAAATCCTCGCCGACCGTGTTATGCCGGTTGGTCATGAATGCAATCTTGAGTTTGGTCCCGACCCCGTCCGCCGATGAAATAAACACCGGCTCTTTATACCCCGAAATATCCGGACGGAAAAAGCCCCCGAACGACCCGATTTCAGATAAAACCGACTCGTTGAACGTGGCCTTGGCCAGTTTCTTTATCTTTTCCACCGCCCGGTCGGCCTCGGCAATATCGACCCCCGATGCGGCATAATTCAGTTTTTCCTTGGTCATATTTCACCTGTTATGCAGTTGTCCCGCAACCTAATATTGGGCTATATCAATGTCAAGGTAATAAGGGAAAGCTACCGCCCCTCGGAATCGAGGAATTCCAGAAGCCTCCGGAAATCCTCCGGAAGCTCGCTTTCCACGGTGATTTTCTCTTTGGTGACCGGATGAGGAAAGACCAGTTTGATGGCGTGAAGTGCCTGCCGGTTCATAATTTCCAGTCCCTTTTGAGCAATCTGCTTGTCGTAGCCGTAAACTCCCTTATGCCATTTCTGTCTCCCGCCGTAATCGGGATCTCCGAATGCCGGATGCCCCAGATGAGAAAAATGAACCCTGATTTGATGAGTCCGGCCGGTCTGAAGATTGACTTCCAGTAAATCGTATAAGCGATAGCGGTCGATTAACTTATATTCGGTTATTGACTCACGTGATTTTACATGGGTCACCGTCATCTTCTTGCGGTCCTTCAAGGACCTCCCGATCGGCAGTGAAATCTCTCCTTCTTTTTCCTTCACGTGCCCGCAAACCAGGGCCCGGTAGGTCCGCTTGATATTCCGCTTCTGGAGTTCCTCCTGCAGAAAAACATGCGCCGCTTCCGTCCGCGCCACGATTATCAGTCCGCTGGTCTCTTTATCCAGGCGATGCACAATCCCCGGCCGCTCCGTCCCGTAAAGATTCGATAATTTCGAGGTATAATGCAGAAGCGCATTGACCAGCGTTCCCGTATAATTCCCCGCCGCCGGATGAGTCACCATCCCGGGCGGCTTATTGACCACGATAACCGTTTCATCTTCATAACGAATATCGAGAGCAATCTCTTCGGGCTTGGCATCCGATGGCGGCGCCGCCGCTACTTGAATAACAATCCGCTCGCCCCCTTCAAGCACATGACTGTGCTCCGCCGGCGACCCGTCAACCGTTACCAGCCCCTCTTTGATTAATTTCTGGATTTTACTGCGTGATAGCTTTAATGAATCCAATAAGCCGAGATACTTGTCAAGCCGCGTCCCTCTGGCATCATCGGGAATTACTAATTCGATGCTGTCGATGATTTCCGAATTGGAGTAATCCCTGGACATCTCTCAAGCGGTGACCGCGGTATAATGAACGATATCTACCAGTTCTTTCACCGCGCGGTCCATCCCAACCATCAATGCCCGCGAAATAACGGCGTGCCCAACCGTGAACTCGTCGAATACTCCCGCCTCGGCCAGGGGACGAATATTATGATAATTCAATTCCCCGCCGCAGGTCACTCCCATTCCGAGTTTCGAGGCCAGCTCCGCCATCTGCTCCAGCCGCTCCAGTTCAGCTTCGGCCACCTCGATCGTTTCGGCGTAGATATAATCCGAGGCATTCAATTCCACCGCGTCCACCTTCACTTTCGATGCCCCCTTGATGGCCTCGGTATCGGGCTCGACCTGAAGCGCCACGTTGATTCCTTTGGCCTTAATAATCTCCGCCGCGTCGGTGTAAAGATTAATCCCGGTCGAAAGGTCCACTCCCTTGTTTTCCTCGGGATCTTCGGTGATGAACGGCACCAGCGTTACCATGTACGGCTTGACCTCCAATACCCGGTCGATGAGGTCTTCCCCCGGAGCAATTTGCACCGTCAGCTTCGATTTGACCACTTCCTTGAGGATATAAATATCCCGGTCGCGGATATATAACCGGTCTTCGCGTAAGCGGCAGGTCACCCCGTCCGCCCCGGCCACTTCGGCCAGGACCGCGGCATGCCCGGGATCGGGTTCTTTGAATTTCCCGATCTGGCGAATCGCCGCCACCCGGTCTATTTTAATCGATAAAAGGGACATGGTTTTCTCCGTTCTGAAAATCTACGGCTCCCGCCGGCATAAAATCAAGAAGATTCTGTCGCCCTTACTTTTTCGGCCAGTTTCAGAAACTCTTGAATCGAAAGCGCTTCCGCCCGGATATTCCGGTCCAGCCCCAATTCATAAAGGATTTCCCCAATCCATTCTTTGGAAATCCCCGGCAAAAGCCCCAGATTGTTGACCAGTTGCTTCCTCCGGTGCAAAAACGCCTGCCGGACCACGGCGCTGAAATTTCCCCAATCCTTAATCTGGTACTTTTCCGCCGGAACCAGCGACAGAGTCACCGATTTAATCTTGGGCGGTGGATAAAAAGCCGCCGCTGAAATCGTGAACTCCTTCTTTACCTCGAAAAAACACTGGCAGAAAATGGCAATCGGAGCCCAGTCCTTGCTCCCCGGACTCGATGCAATCCTTTCCCCCAATTCCTTCTGCGTGGTGATAACCGCTTTTTTGATCTTTTTCCGATTTCCGATTATCCAGTCCAAAAGCGGTGAAGTTATATCGTAAGGAATATTTCCGATCAGCTTGAATGGTTCTTCGCAGTAATCCGAGGGTACTACCTTCAGGAAATCCTCATTAATTACCCGGATATTCTCTTTCCCGCCGAACTTCCCCTCCAGATCCCCCATCAGTTCGCGATCGATTTCGAAGGTGAACAGCTTCGCCCCGCTGTCGGAGATAAACCAGGTCAGTGTCCCCCGCCCCGATCCGATTTCGAACACGGTATCTTCCGTAGTCAAATCCAAAAGACCGACTATTTTTCGCGCGATTTTTTTGTCGGCCAGAAAATTCTGAGAAAAGCGTTTTTTGGGCTTAGTTCCCATTTTGATATCGACTATCCGCCGAACGTCTCAACCAGTCTGAAAAATTTCTGCGTTGCCCGGTCGGTAATCTTCTCCACTTCGGAAAATTTCATCCCCCGCAATTCCGCGATCTTTTCCGCCACGTACTTAACGTACGCCGGCTGATTCTGCTTCCCCCGGAACGGCACCGGGGTCAAATACGGAGCATCCGTTTCCAGCATGATTTTATCGAGAGGTATTTCAGTCGCCACTACCGCCATTTTGGCTTTAGGAAAAGTTATTACCCCTCCGACTGAAATCAGAAAACCCATGGCGACCACTTCCCGGGCGTCATCGACCGTCCCCGGAAAACAGTGGAAAACGCCCCCCTTCAAATCCGCCATATAATCCTTCACGATATCCAGCGTTTCCCGAAACGACTCCCGCGTATGTATCACGATCGGGAGCTCCAATTCTATCGCCAGCTCCAGCTGTTTCCGAAATACCTTCTTCTGAATATCCCGTGGCGACAAATCCCGGTAAAAATCCAGTCCTATTTCTCCGATCGCCTTGACCTTGTCGTGTTGCGCCAATTCCCGAAGCATCCCCTCGACTTCGTCGTTGTACTGCCGGGCGTCGTGCGGATGCACCCCCACCGTGGCGTAGATGCAGTCGTACCTGTCCGCCAGCTCCACCGACCGCCGTGCCGACACCGGGTCGCACCCGATATTGACTATCGTATGCACTCCGTTGGTCAGCGCCGCTTCGATGACTTCATCGCGGTTGCGATCGAAATCCTTGAAATCGAGATGACAATGGGAATCTATCATTAACCGATCGACGCGCCGGGCGGGATATCCGCAGACGGAGTCACCAGCGTCAGCTGCTTCCCCTTCTTGGCCGCCAGGAGCATCCCGTTCGACTCTATCCCCCGGATTTTCGCCGGCTTCAAATTCTTAACGACTACGATTTTCTTATTGATAATTTCTTCCGGTCTGTAATGCTCGGCGATCCCCGCCACGATCTGGCGTTTCTCCGAACCGATATCGATCTGCAGCCGCAGCAGCTTATCCGCGCCTTCGACCTTCTCAGCCTCCAATACCTGCGCCACTACCAGCTGCACCTTGCCGAATTCCGAAATATCTATCAATCCGTCCTGAGTCTTATCCGCTTCCTTTTGTCCCTTGTCGGCCTTCTCTTCCACGATCCTCGGAAACACCGCATCGATAATTTTCACCGCCGATCCCGGCTCCAGCGAATAAAACGTCCGGGCATTATTCAGCGACAAATCCCGTTTCTTCATGCCGTAAATACCGAGTATTTCCAGGGCCTTCTCCGGCATCACCGGATACAGTATGATCGATACGATCCGAATCACCTCGGAACAAACATACAACACCCCGCCCGCTTCTTTCGTCTTCCCCTCTTTGACCATCTTCCAGGGAGCATTGGTATCGAAGAAACGGTTGGTCGCCCGAACCAGGTTTATGGCCTCATCGATCGCCGCACCGACCCGGAACTGATTGATATGCTCATAGGCTTTATTGGGGAGATCCTCCGCCAGCGAAATCAAGGCATCCAGGTCCGCCAAATTCTTGTTCGGCTCCGGCAGCTTCCCGTCGAAATTGGCCTTGATCATCTTGGTCACCCGCGAAACCAGGTTTCCCAGGTCATTAGCCAGGTCGCTGTTGTACTTCGTCACCAGCCTGGACCGCTGAATATCACCATCCACCCCGAACGGATACTGCGTCAATAGAAGATACCGCGTGGCATCCGCCCCGTACTGCCCGATAAGCTCGTTCGGGTCGATCATATTCCCCAGCGATTTCGACATCTTCTCGCCGTCCACCGTGAAAAACCCGTGCAGGAACATCGTCTTCGGAAGCGGCAATTTGCACGCCATCAGCATCGCCGGCCAGTACAGGCAGTGGAATTTCAGTATATCTTTGGCCATCAGGTGCACGACCTCCGCGTCGTACCACCATTTTTTGAATTCTTCCTCATCGTCGGCGAAACCGATCCCGCTGACATAATTGAACAGGGCATCGACCCAGACATACGCCACCTGGTTCTTGTCGAACGGCAGCGGTATCCCCCATTTCACTTTTTCCCGCGACAGCGAAAAATCATCCAGCTCCTGGTCGATCAATCCCAGCACTTCCCTGCGCCTTTCATCCGGAAGGATCACCAGCTCATTGGTCTCTATCAGCTTTTTTATTTTCGGAAGATAATGCGTCAGGCGGAAAAAGTAATTCTTTTCCTCCACCTTTTGCGGAGCCTTCTTGTGATGCGGGCACAGCCCGTTGACCAGGTCCTTCTCGGTCAAAAACTTTTCGCACCCGGTGCAGTACAACCCGGAATACGTCCCGGTATACACCGCATCCTGGCCGTCCTCGGTCCTGGCATTTTTCAGGATTTCCAGCACTTTCCGGATTGCAATTTCATGACGCTTTTCCGTCGTCCTGATAAAATAGTTATACTCGATATTCAGGTTTCTCCAGGCATCCTTGAAATGCTTTACCACCTGGTCGCAAAACGTCTGCGGATCCAGCCCCTTCGCCTCCGCCGCTTCGGCGATCTTATTCCCATGCTCATCCGTCCCGGTCAGGAAAAACGCCTCCCGTCCTGCCAGGCGGTGGAACCGCGCCAGCAAATCCGCCGCAATCGTCGTGTAAGAATGACCGATATGCGGTACATCGTTGACGTAATATATCGGCGTCGTTATATAAATCGGCTTCGCCATATTATCCTCACTCTTCCCGCTTCCCGTCTTCTTTGCCGCCCACGTTGCCTTTTTCCGAACCATCGTAATCTTCCGAAACCCCTTCCCCTTCGTAATCTTCCTCTACTTCGCTCAGGTCCGGAAGTTCTGCGGTTCTCGCCCGCATCGGCCCCTGCTGCACGATATCCTTGCCCGAAACCCTGATCTCCTCCCCCTCGGACGTCCTGACTATCATGCAGTCTTCGAATGCCGATACGTTTTCCACTATTCCGTTGATGCCCCCCGCCGAATACTTTGCCCCGATTTCGGGATACTTCCGCAATACCTCATCGTAAAAATCGACTTCATACTTCAGGCAGCAAAGTAATCGCCCGCAGTTGCCCGAAATCTTGGAAGGATTAAGCGACAGATTCTGTATCCGGGCATCCTGGGTCGAGATCGGGTCGAACTTCCTTAAGAAACTGACACAGCACTGCTCGATCCCGCAAACCCCGAATCCCCCGATTCTTCGAGCCTCGTCACGGACTCCAATCTGCCTTAATTCGATTCGCGTCTTATATTCCGAAGCCAGATCCCGGACCAGCGCCCGGAAATCGACCCGGTGATCCGCCGTGAAAAAAAACGTAATTTTATTCCGGTCGAGCTGGTACTCGATATCGACCAGCTTCATTCCCAGATTATGCTTTTTGATAAGCCGCAGCCCCGTTTCCCAGGCCGTCTCCTCTTCCTTCCGGTTGTCGTCCAGCCTGGCCATATCATCCTCGTTGGCCCGGCGTAAAATCGAACTCGGTTTTTCACCATCCGGAATCGTTATTTCCTTCTCGACCTGCTGTAACACCTCCCCACAATCCTCGCCGCGGTCGACCTGGACAATCACATAATCCCCTTTATTCAGGGAATGGTGGAAACTATTGTAATAATATTCTTTCCGATTCCCTTTAAATCCGACCAGAAATAAGTCAGACATTTACTATCTCCTTTAAACCTCTAATGTTATAAATAATGATGGAGAGAGTCAAGCGGATTGATGAAACAGCCGTCGCATTCGGAAAGATAAAGCCAGTAACGCCGGACGAATATGGACATTCCGGGTCATCCCGTACGAAAATTCCCTTATAAGTTCGATAATTTCATAAAAACCCTCGACATCACCGCATTTCTCGGCAATCGCCTGCAGGTCTCGGGCTAAATCAATATTGACCGGTTCGGCATTTTCTCCGGCATATTTTATTAAAACCAGGTCACCAATGAACGACTGCCAGTAACTCAGCGTCTGCTCGGTCGCCCCCTTGTTCCGTGGTTTCATCATCTCATTTATGGCGGCTATCGCGGTCGGAGTGTCCCGATGGAACAATGACTTAAACATCAGAAACGCCTCCTGCCGCAGTGATTTCTCTTCGTCCTCGCCGAGCATCACCAGCGCCCTCCCAAGCGAACCCTCCGCCAGCCGTGCCGTCAGTGCCCCCTTTACCTGCGGAACCTCATAATTCGTCGCCAAATACGCGGCGATCTGCTCCACCGACAACGACTTGAATGCAATCTTCTGCGACCGCGATTGTATCGTCGGCAATAGACTTTCGTCATCCCGGGCAATCAGGATTATCACCGTATTAGGCGGAGGTTCCTCTATCAGCTTCAACAGCGAATCCGCCGATGCCGCCAGCATCCGTTCCATCTCATGGAAAATCACTATCCGCGTTGTTCCTGCATCGGGACGAATCGAACATTTCCTTTTTATCTCCCTCGCCGTCATAATCGGAATCGACAACTGCCTTGAAGATTGAATCAACCCATACGGTTCCTTCTTCTTGACTTCGATATATTCCAGCGTCGCCTCGATATATTCGGTATCATTCTTGAACGGCGGAAGCGGCAGCGCCAGGTACAATTCCGGAAAAGTCAGCCCGAACACCTGGCGGCAATTTCGACATTCCCCGCACGGCCCGGTGACTTTGTCCGCTTCGTCTTTTGGAGGATTCAGGCAATTCAACAATGCCCCCAGCCACAACGCCGTCTTCCATTTTCCGATCCCCTCTTTGCCGGAAAACAAATATGTCGAGGCAATCCTCCCCCGATTAAGAGAATTCAGCAGAATCTTTTTAGGGACTTCCTGCCCCATTATATCAGTTAAACGAGTCAATCCTCAGCCACTCCATCGGGTCCAGTGGATCCCGTCCTTTGCGCAGTTCGAATTTTATGATGCCGGTCGATGTGAATCCGAGCTTATCCCCCTTATTAATAATCTGATTCTGCTCAACCTGTATTTCGTCGATCCCGGCATACATCGAATAATACCCGTCCTCATGTTCTACGATCATAAAACTCCCATAGCCGCGCAGAAAACCGATATACGCGATAACACCTCGCGAAACGGAATTTACCATCCCCTTCTTCTTGCCGGTTATTTCAATTCCCGGAGAAAACGATTTCAAGTTCGTCACCCGGTCCTGCTTCCAGCCGTAACCGGATGTTATCTTCCCCTTCATCGGAGCCGCCAATCCCCCTTTGTAAGAATCGAAATTACCCGTCTCGTACGCGAAATTGACCGCCGGGACTCCCCCTTCACTCTCCCGTTCCTTCCTGTTCCGTTCCAGACGCGCCACCAGTTCTTCCATCTGACGTGCCGCCTCCGATAAAGTCAGCAGACGGTCGGTCTCCCGTTCCTTCGTCCGGCGAAGTTTCGACAAATCCCGCTCACGGCTCTCTTTATTGGATGATAATATAACATATTCCGATTTTTTCTTCTTCTGCGCCTGCCCGACCTCTTTTTCCCGATCTACCAGTTCCCGGTACTCCGTCGCCGCCTGGCTGTACAGGTCCGTATTTTCCGTCAGGTTTACTTTATCGTACGCCGCCAGCGCCTTCAAATATACCATCTTCCGGAAAATTCTCTTCTCCTGGTCTATTTCGCTGATATACTCCATCCCCTCGTCCCGCGTCCCCATATAGTAAAAATTGATGTTGCTGATATAGCGGCTTCGCGAACGTTCATACAACTTCTGAGATTCCCCCAGCTTATCTTTGGAATCATCGAGGCTCCGCCTGATACCGTTGAGTTGTTTATTCAGGCGATTCAGCACCGTTTGATTGGCCGATGCCTGCTGCTCGTAATTAGTGATCTCCTTGAGGACCTTCTTTTCGATACTTTGAAGCGAATCTAACGCATTCTGAGAATGCTCGATCTCGTTTTTTATCCGCTCCAATTCCTTTTTCTGATTGAGAATATCGTCGGCTTTCATATGCGGTACTAACGCCGTAAAAAAAACTAATGATATTACCGCTGATATTTTCCATATAATTTTCATCAAATACTTCTTCTAATCCCGATATAGCCGCTGATCATTCCGATCGCCGACGCCACAAAACAGAAATAAATGATTTCCGGCAAAGTCGGAATCACAATTGTCAGATCCCGGAATGACAAAAGCTCCATTCCATAATGCATTACGACCCAACCGGCAACCGAAGCCGCCAGCCCATAGAAAATTCCCTCCAGAATAAACGGAATCATCAAGAACACCGGCCCCGCCCCCAATAGCTGCATCTGCAGCAATTCCTCCATCCGGGTCCGTGCCGTTAAAATTATCGAATGAATCGAATTCAGCACCACCGCAATTAGTATCAACACCCCCAAAAGAAACAGCAGGTCCTCGGCCAGTTGCTTGGTCGATTCCGCCTTCTCCAGCCATTGACTGGGGAACATGATTTCATCTACCCCGTGAAGCCGGCTCAAATCGCTTCGCAACCGGCTTAAGTTCACCATATTCAGAAAATTCGGCTGGAACGATATTATCAGCGACCGCGGCAAGGGATTCTCTTCCATCCCCTCCAGTAAATCTACTCCCATTATATCATTCAATCGCTCCCGGGCATTATCGCGGGTTACCAGTTGTATCTCTTCCACCCCGTCGATGTTTTGAATCGCATCCGCCAAAACCGTTATGGTCGAATCCGCGACTTCGTCGGATAAAAATATCTCGATATCGATCTCCGATATCCGCGCGTCATAGAACCTGATCGCGCTCAGCGATCCCACCCAGGCCAGGTCGAACAACAAGAATAATAGAAATAGCGACAGCACCGATCCCAGCGCCGCCAGCGGACGTCCCCAGAGGTTGCCGAAAAACTTCCGCATGACATAACTGAATTTGGTCATGCCAGCCTCCCGGAATCGAGATGGTACACCTTCGGGTCCGGTATTCCGAAATCCCCCTCCAGCGCCGTGAAGATCACCATGCTGTGCCCACCCATCGACAGCCGTCTTAAGGTCTCGACCACTTTCCGCCTGACACTTCCGTCCAGCCCCGCCAGAGGTTCATCTATCAGCAGCAACGGCTGGTCCGCGATGATTGCCCGAGCCAGCATCACCTGCACTTTTTCACCCTGAGACAGGCTCCCCGCCGGAGCATCCCTTTTTGCTTCCAGCCCGAATTCCGAAAGATACTTATCGATTTTGTTTCGTTTATGCGTGTGGGTTTCCCGACGGAATACCATCGGGTCGATTAGATTTTCATAGACCGTCTGCGAAGATATCAGGCTGT
>JBFZFV010000036.1:0-12602 GCA_041306185.1 Candidatus Zixiibacteriota bacterium | reverse complement strand
ATGATGAACGGATATTCGGACGGAACCGGGTGGAAATATTCGGGATGGAAATTTTCAGCAGTGAATGGCCCAGTCAGGCCAGTTCCGGTCTGGTATTCGGGCACATCAAGGAACTTATTCCTGACGGCGATGATGAAGTCCTTTTGATTTTGAAATCCGGGGAAGAAGTGGAACTTGAAAACGGTTCCGGCGATATCGGTGAGGATATCAGGGAAATTCTGGTGGACACGGACGATGAGGGAATAGTCGAATTACTCTGGGATGATATCGACCGCATCGAGTTTATGTCGTCCCCGTCGCGGCCCTCGAAGTTCGGTAAAAGGTTGTATGGAACGCTGGTATCCCGTCGTGGCGACGAATATTCCGGGTTTATCGGCTGGGATGTCGATGAGGCTTTCGATACGGATATTCTCGATGGAGAAGAGGATCGGCGCTCCCGCAAGATAGAATTCAAAGACATAAAAATGATCGAACGGCGTTCTTCGAAATCGGCGTTGGTAACGTTGCAGAATGGCAAGAAAATCCGCCTTGACGATTCCAATGATGTCGATGACAGCAATCGCGGGGTAGTGATATCGGACTACAAGCTGGGCAGGATCGTGGTGGCCTGGGATGATTTCGATTATCTGGAATTCAAGGAAGCTCCTCAGGGAATTGCCTACGATAAATTTGACGGGGGCAAAAAGATAAGGGGAACAGTCAGAACTGATGACGGCAAAGAATATAAAGGCGAAATTAAATGGGATACCGATGAAGAATACACCTGGGAATTTCTTGACGGGAAACTGGACGAGATCGATTTCTCGATCGAGTTCGGCAACATAGCATCGATAAACAGGTCTTCACGCAGCGGCGCCGAGGTTACTTTAAAGGACGGCCGTAAATTCAGGCTGAGGGATTCCAACGATGTCGACGATGATAATAAGGGGATAGTAATCATATCCGGTGACAAGGATGAAGATGAGGTGATTGTCGATTGGCATGAATTCGAAAGTGCGACCTTTGAATAATATTCGGCAAGCCATTTAAAAAGAGAGTTTTCCTTGGCCGGGCTTAGAGGGGACCAGGATAAGCCCGGAGACTCCAGGGAAGAACTCTCTCTCTATAAAAAATACGCGATTCCGGCCGATTGTCAAGTACCGGCCGGATTTTTTATCAAAGTCGGCCCATACTTGAATCATCCGGTTCAATGTGAACCATGACATCGGCGACATCATGGAAGGAATTCATCACCGACTCTTTAACGAGGTGGGCGATATCGTGTCCCTCCCGGACGGTCATATCGGCTTTGACAATCAGGGCGACATCGAGATAGTAACCTGCTCCGACCCTGCGGCCCTTAATCCAGTTCGTGGTGATGACTCCGTCTATTTGTTTGATATGGTCACGGATTTCATTTTGAATGCTGAAGTCGGGAGAGGCACCCATCAGGGTATGGACGTTGTCCTGAATAATCCTTATGGCCTGCTTAAGGATGAAGAAGGCCACCCAAAGCCCCGCAATCGGATCGAGAATAGGGAATTTTACCTGGGCCATGATAATTCCAACCAGGGTACCTGCGGAAACTACAACATCGGACAGGTGATCCTGGGCATTGGCGATAACGGCAGCCGATTTGTATTTTTTCCCGATCGAAAGGGTATACTTATAAAGCAGGCTTTTCAATATAATTGTAAACAGGGCGGCTCCGGTGGCGAGAAGGGTCGGGGCGGTGAAGTTACCGGAAATGATACTGCCGACCGCTTCACGGCCGATATATCCTCCGGTAATCAATAGAATCAGGGCGACAAAAACGGCAGCAAGAGTATCGGCGTTGCCATGGCCGTAGGGATGTTCTTTATCGGGAGGCTTGCGGGCGATATTGATGCCGAACCAGACCGCGATATTGGCGACGATATCAAGAAGAGAATTCAGGGAGTCGGCTACCAAGGCCTGGGATCTCCCGAAAATACCGGCCGTAATTTTTAGCAGGAATAAAAGGATATTGGCGACGAGGCTGAGCCGGGTAGAGGCCAGCGGAGTATTTAAGTTTATTCCCTTACCCATTTGCGGCAATATATATACGGTGTTTGGAAGCGCCAATAAAAAAGGCGGAAATCCGGCCGGATTTCCGCCATGATTCACTAAGTTATACTAAATCAACCCTGTCCCTGTTCGTCGAGATAAGCCTTGTAGTCTTTCAGCCCCTGAACGGTTTCTTCGATCTGCGGGATCATGTCTTTGGCTTTGGGGTTTTTGCGGGCGACTTTGAGGAACTGGTTCCAGTAACTGATAATACCGTCGATATTCTGATAATCGCCATTGTCATTCATATTCATGGTTTGATAAGAAATGGCCATATTATAAATCGCGCGGTAGTTGTCCGGTTCGAGATCGACCGCCTTTTTGTAAGCGTCGAAGGCCTGGTCGTGAAGTTCCTTATCCTGGTATATCTGGCCCAGAGTATTATAGGCATTGAAGTAGTCCGGCTTTAATTCGATGGTTTTCTTGATGCTGGCAATGGCATCATTATCTTTGTTCATCTTCTGAAAGCCTTTACCCAACAAATAGTAGGCGAGATAGTCGGTCTGGTCTTTTTCCGTGAACTTCTGCATGTTGGAGACGAGGGCGGGCCAGTTATTCTGGTTATAGTATAACATCCCCATATCCTTATAAACTTCAGTGTAATCGGGCTTGAGAGCTAGTGCTTTCTTATAAGCCTCTTCGGCCTCGATATAATTCTTTAATTTATAATCGGTTCTTCCCAGGTTTGCCCAGGCATCCGCACTTTCCGCCCCATATTGCGTGGCCTTCTTAAAATTCTCCTGTGCTTCGGTGAATTTATTCTGTTTAAACAGAATCGATCCAAGGTTCAAATAGGCATCGGCGTATTCGGGATTGTAATGAATGGCCGTTTCATATTCGATGACAGCAAGAGTATCCATCCCCTGCTGTTCCAACTTCAGCCCCTCATTGAAATGCTCCTTTGCTTTCTCGAGGTCAACCGCCAATGCGGACCCGCAAAGCAGCATTACCACCGCCAACCCCATCAAGGTTGATGTCAGCCTGCTTTTAGCCATAAACAGTTTCCTTCCTTTAAACATATAAAAAGGCTTTCTAATTACTTTTACATTTTCCGGCGATATCTGTTTGCAAAAAAAATGAGTTATTGTCCGCCGAGTTTTAGTGCGATTTCGGGGTATTTCAACCCCATAATTCTGGCGGCCAGGACCGCGGCATTCTTGGCCCCGGCTTTGCCTATCCCCATGGTTGCTACCGGGATACCGGATGGCATTTGTGCGATGGAAAGAAGCGAATCAATCCCCATCAGCGATGCCGGGAGAGGGACTCCGATAACCGGCAGTTTTGTTCGGGCCGCGACCACCCCGGGGAGGGCCGCTGCCATTCCCGCCATGGTTATTATGACGTCAAAGCCGTTTTTCTGTGCATTGACCGCCAGTTCGTCGGTTCTTTGCGGCTGGCGATGAGCGGAAGATATTTCGATAATTCCTTCTATTTCATATTGAGCCAGGACCTCTTGGCAGGCCTCGGCGTATTCCATATCGGATTGGGAACCGATCATTATCAGGACTTTTGACATATCATATTCCAATCGGTTTGACCTGCATATTAGCTTTGAAGCCGATATCGCTTCGAAAAACCATGCCGTCGAATTTAATGTTGCCGATGACTTCGTAGGCACGGCTGAGAGCTGACTGCAAATCGCGGTCGACTCCGGTAACACTGACCACCCGGCCGCCGGTGGAAATCCAATTACGACCGTCCTTGCGGGTACCGGCGTGGAAGAGCTGGCATTTCATGTCGCTGTAGTTGCGAAGTCCGAAAATCTTTTTGCCGATTTCCGGTTTTTCAGGATATCCCTTGGAGGCGAGCACGACACATGCGGCTGCTCCGGCGTGCCATTCCAAGGATTCGATCGAGCTCAGGTTTCCTTCGGCGCAGAGTTTGCAGAGATTGAACAGGTCGGTTTTAAGCAGGGGGAGGACGGCCTGGGTTTCGGGGTCGCCGAAACGGCAGTTAAATTCCAGGGCTTTCGGACCGGCTTCGGTCAGTATCAGCCCGGCGTAAAGAACTCCTTTATAAAGCCTTCCTTCTTTTTCCATTCCGGAAACGGTGGGTTCGAGGATATGTTCGCGAATGAAATCCATGGTCATCTCATCGATAAACCTGGCGGGGCAGTAAGCGCCCATACCTCCGGTGTTCGGGCCGGTATCTCCTTCGCCGATTTGTTTATGATCCTGCGAGGGGAGCATCATGCGGATATTTCGGCCGTCGGTGAAGGCCATCACGGAAACTTCCTGGCCTTCGAGGAACGTTTCGACGATAATTTTATCTCCGGCGGCACCGAATTTTTTGTGGACCAGGATGGAATCGATAATCTCGACCGCTTCGTCGAAATCGCGGGCGATCATGACTCCTTTACCGGCGGCGAGGCCGTCGGCTTTGATAACCAGCGGCATTGCGGCGGATTTGATAAACGAAATCGCTTCGGAAGCCGAGGTGAAGACCTGAAACGGCGCGGTCGGAATATGATATTTCCGCATGAATTCTTTGGAAAAGGATTTGGAGCCTTCCAGTTCCGCGGCGGTTTTGGTAGGGCCGAAGATGCGGAGTTTCCGTTTCTGAAATTCGTCGACGATCCCGGCCACGAGCGGGGCTTCGGGTCCGACCACGGTCAGTTCGATATGGTTTTTCTTGACGAAGTTGATTAATCCCTCGATATCGTCAGCTTGTATTTTAACAGTCTGGGCAATCAGTCCGATACCGGCATTGCCCGGGGCGGCGAATATTTTTTTGACTTTGTTGGATTGTCGCAGTTTCCATACCAGGGTATGTTCCCGCCCTCCGGAGCCAACAACTAGAACCTTCATATATTAGATCATCCCCAAAAAAATATAATCTAAAATAATAACAGATTTTTTTTGAGATTCAAGGACTTTTTGGGAGAAGGGAGAGAGTCTCTGGTTTTGATTCAGGGATTCCGCATCACATATTCATTATCACATCTTAAGTTGTGGCAGGGTTTGTCCGATTAAAATTCTTGACATCTGAACATTTGTGCAGTAATTATTGTTAGGAAGATAAATGAAGTAAAATAGGGAGATAGTTATGGTCAAAGAAGCGTTGACCAAGCGCCAGAAGGAGATTCTGGAGTATATCGAGGAGATGATTACCCGGTTCGGGAAGTCTCCGACTATCAGGGAGATCGGGGAGAAGTTCGGGATATCGTCGACCAACGGAGTCCGTTCGCACCTGGAGGCTTTGATGCGGAAGGGGTATGTTCGGAAGCAGAAGTTGATTTCTCGGGGGCTGGAGCTGGTCCGGCAGCTGGCCGGTCCGGTGCGGAATGTTCCGGTGGTGGGTTCGGTTCCGGCCGGTAACCCGATAACCGCGATCGAGAATATCGAGGGGGAGTTGGCGGTGGATACGTCGTTTCTTCCCGGCGGCGAGACATTCACGCTGAAGGTGCAGGGGGATTCGATGAAGAACGCCGGGATATTCGACGGCGATTATGTCCTGGTGCACAAGCAGCTGACCGCCGATTCCGGGGAAATCGTGGTGGCGGTAATCGGCGAGGAGGCGACGGTCAAGCGGTATTATCCGGAGAAGGGGGTAATTCGTCTGCAGCCGGAGAACGAGGCGTACGAGCCGATCATCGTGGATCAGAAGTCCCCAGATTTTTACATCGCCGGCCGGGTGGTGGGGCTGATGCGGAGGATCTGATGCGGCGGGTATTGTTCTGGTTAGTAATTTTGCTTTTGATGCCGGTGGGGTTCGAGGCGCTGGTGGGGATGAGCGGGGGATGAATAACCCCTGAGTTCTACAAAAGGATGGTGAGTGCGACAGAGTGTACCAGGATATGGATGAGCCGATCGAAGTGATCGCGCTCTTTGAAGGACATAAAATGAAACCGGTCCGGTTCCGCTGGAACGGACGGGTGTACCGGGTGAGCGAAGTGACCGGAGACTGGAAGACCGACGTGGGAGCCTACAAGGTGCACCATTATGCCGTGGTCGATGCCTCGTCGAATTTCTATCAGCTCACGTTCGACGAACGCCAGACCAGCTGGATTATCAGCAAAATATGGGTGGAATAGACAGAACCAAAGATTGGCCGCGGGTGATCATGCATGTCGACATGGATGCTTTTTTCGCGGCCATCGAAATGCGGAATATGCCGCTTTTGAAAAACCGTCCGGTTATCGTGGGCGGGGATCCCCGGTTCCGTTCGGTGGTGTCGACCTGCAATTATATCGCGAGGCAGTACGGGGTTAGGTCGGGGATGCCTGCAAACGAGGCGAAACGGTTGTGTCCCGAGGCGGTGTTCGTTTCCGGGACTTTAGGGAATTACACTTATACTTCGGCCAAGATTCAGACCGTTTTCGAAAATTATACGCCGCAGGTGCAGCCTCTTTCGGTCGATGAAGCGGTGATGGATATCACCGGGTGTCACCGCATATTCGGGACTGTCGAGAACCTGGTGCAGAGCATGAAAAGAGAGCTGAATGATAAAGTCGGATTGACCTGTTCGGTCGGGATTTCACCGAATAAATACCTGGCGAAGCTGGCATCGGGAGAAAACAAGCCGGACGGAATGACAATCATGGACGGCGAGGATTTCAAGAAACGGTTTTATTGCCGTCCGGTGGATTCGTTATGGGGGATTGGACCATCGACCAAAGCGGCCCTGAACAAGATGGGAATAATTACAGTCGAGGATTTGGCTTGCAAGGAGGAGCGGAGGTTGAAGGGGGCTTTCGGGGTGTATGGGACTTTTCTGTCGAAGATTTCTCAGGGGCATGGATCTGAAAAGGTGTACAACTGGGAGTCGATGCCGGATGAAAAGTCGATGTCGCACGAAACGACCCTTAGAAAAGATATTTTCGAGATCGACCGCATATATTCGGTGCTGTTGTGGTTGTCGGGGAAGGTGGCAAAGAGATTGAGAAGGGGAGGGTTCAAGGCGAAAACGATTTCGGTCAAAGTGCGATCTTCGGATTTCAAGACGATAACCCGCGATCGGACTCTAGCGGTTCCGACCGATCAGGAAAAAATTATATATGAAAATGCCAGGAAGCTGGTGCCTCCGGATTACGGTCCAAGATTTAAGATTAGATTGCTGGGAGTAAAGGCGTCCAATCTGATAAAAGATGACGAAGAAATTCAGCTTTGTATGATTCCCGATTCGAGCGGAGAGAAATTATCCAAAAGCAGCCGGGTGATCGACGCTCTTCGGGGGAAGTACGGTGACGATGTCATCAAGATGGCCGGGACGAATATATATTAATTGATTTTTTCCAATAAATAAACCCCCGCATAGGATGCGGGGGTTGTTAAGCTCCAATCGTTATTCAAGAGTAATTTGACTTATATTGAAAATCCTTGCGGCGATCCTGCTTCGAGGATCAATACCTTCGGCCAAAATATAGTCAAAGTGGTCGTATATAAGCAACAGACCGTATTCTCCGGCACTCAATCCGGTCAGGTCGTCTGAAGTTACCGCGTAGGCTCCGGTATTGGGAACGTCCTTGGTAAATACCGAATCCGAGGTATTGTCCACCAGGACGATTCTGACCGTTCCATCGCCGGTCCCTGTCCAGGTTACCATAAACCCGCCGGCACCAACGACCGCGCCGTGGGCGGGAGAAGTCAGCAGGACTTCGGTGTCCGGAAAGTCAATGGAATCGGAGAAGCTCGGGACGAAATCATTTCCAGTTATTGTGAATTTATAATTTTCGCCGAGAGTGATAAAATCCAAATCCATAATATCCTGATAATAATAGCCGATTTCATTACCAATCCAGGTCAGTTCGTATTCATCGCAGGCGACGCTGGCAGGTTGAAGCGGAGTTACCGCTTCGCAAGCATTATAAACGCTGTCGAATCTCGCCGTAATCACATCAACGCGGGCGGCAAATTTGGAAACCGAACTGATGGTTCTCCCCAGAACCATCAAGGCATATACTCCGTTGGTTTCTTCGGATCCGCCGGTATCGACGACCAGAGCGAAATCACTGAGGTGGGAAATGAAGGAATATGCCGAGGGAGTATCTATATCCAGTATCGTGGTCAGGGCGATCCACTGGGTTCCATCGTGAGTGTAAAGGACGACGTCGGTCGAATCGAGGCCGTACATTTCGCCCTCATCGTAAAACATCCCCAGGATGGTCATAGTATTGAAATTCGTGCCGGACGGCTCGACGGAATAAACCGGAGTTACGAATGCGAGGGTTCCGCCGAGGGGTTCCGGTGAAGTATTTTCTTCGATCGAGAATTCCACCGAATCATCCAGGGCTCCGGCCGGAATGTGTAAATTGATTTTGTTGGTGAGCATGATAGTGCCCCCATCGGGGCCGATAGTTTCTTCGACCGTGGTTTCATCGACATCATCGCCCGTGCCGGAATCACCGCAGCCGGCCAGTAGAAACGACAATGTAATGAAACACAGACTTGCGAGCTTGAATACATAACGCATAGTCTCTCCTTTGAATTGTAATTGCGAATACCGGAGAGATAATACTATTATGATTTCAAGTCAATAATCATATATGAAAAAGGCATAAAAAAGGCCGCTCGAAAGCGGCCCGTGAGCAGTTTATCTTAAAAATCAAGCTTCCCAGGTGCCGGCGCTGATTACGTCGCCATCATCGTCGAAATAAGTATAGGATCCGCTGCCGTCGGTTTCCCAGCTGAAAATATATTCTGTCTGTGTTTCCAGATCGCCGTAATGAACCGACATGCTGCCGCTTCCGTCAGAGTAAACCTGAAGCTGTGTGGCATAGGAATCGCTCAGAAGCTGGACCTGAATAATATCATCGCCCTCTCCGCTGATGATACCCCAGTTCCAGGTATAAACGGGGGTTTCGCCGCAATCGGAAAACAACTGGTATGTTCCGCCGCTGCCGTCTATCGCTTCCATATACAGGATAAAGCGGCAATTTTCGTATACTTCGTTGGTTATGTAAATTTCAAAATAGAAAGCTTCTTCGTCGGACCATGAAGCATAGGTGACCGAAGTGCCTTCATAATTCCAGGTGACGGTATCTTCGGCGGCCGCCATTTTGGTCGGAATCAAGGACTTGCTGGGGGGATTGAAATATGCCGAATAGCTTGAAAACGAATTGACCAGTTGCAGATAAGATAAGGCAAGCTGCGCATAAGAATTCGAACTCGCCGCGGACTGTAATCCGGCGGGGATTTCAATCGGTTCGAAACTCGGTTCAGTCGGGGTATTACTCCCGCCCCCATCGTCCCCACCGCATCCTGCGAAAAGCGACAAAGCCGCGATCGAAAATACCAATAGAATACTCCAGCTCTTCCTCATTTTTACCTCCTGTAAATGTAATTAATCCGGACTATAGCCCGATTCGGGACAGCCGGATCCTGTAAATTGGTTTATAATAGTGAAATACGATATAATTTGTCTTGTTTGTTGGGGTAATTTGAAATTGGGAAGTGAATATTCAGTAAACAGGTTGATAATGGGCCCTGCGTTTATTATCATATCAGCAATAGAGGTGAATATTTAACAGAGTGTGGATGCAATGAATAAGGCGACTATGGAAAACGTAAAGGCCGACCCTCAAAAATGGGAATTAGCCGATCATGTCGGGTCATTGTCGACTTCGATAATTCGTGAAATTCTGAAAATATCCTCGCAGCCGGGCGTGATTTCTTTCGCCGGGGGATTACCGGCACCCGAAATGTTTCCGGTCGAGGAATTAAAGGCCGCAGCGGTTGCGGTTAGCGATGAATTTCAATCCACGGCGATGCAGTATTCACTTTCGATGGGAATTCCACCGCTTCGTGAGGTCATTGCGGCCCGGGAAACGAAAAAGGGCATTAAAACCACGGCTGAAAATATTCTGATAACTTCCGGTTCGCAGCAGGCGATCGATATTATTGCGCGGGCTTTTATAGATCCCGGTGATTATGTCATTTGCGAATATCCGACGTATGTCGGAGCCATGCAGGCGATGAATTTCTATCAGACGAAATACGCTCCGGTTCAGATGGACGACGAGGGGATGGTGGTCGACCAGCTGGAAGATGCCATCAAGAAATATCATCCCAAGTTCATATATACTGTGGCGACTTTCCAGAATCCGACCGGGATTACGATGTCGATTGAGAGAAGGAAAAAACTGATTGAAATAGCCGCGAAGCACAATATCCCCATTATCGATGATAATCCGTATGGAGAGATTCGCTTTGCCGGGCAGCCACTTCCGGATTTGAAGGCTCTGGATTGCGACGGAGTTATTTCACTGGGGACGTTTTCCAAGATTTGCGCTCCGGGGCTCAGAATTGCGTGGATTAACGGTCCGCTTCGGATGATGCCGGTGTTCGAAAAGGTGAAACAGGGGACGGATTTACATTCGAATACTTTTACGCAGTACATGTTGAATCATTATATCCGGTCGGGGGGATTGGACAAACAGATTCCCCGGTTGATTGAAAACTACGGTGCCAAGTTAAAAAGAATGCTGGAAGAAATCGACAGGCACTTCCCCAAGGAAATTGTCACGACCCGGCCGCAAGGAGGATTATTCCTGTGGGGGGTAATGCCGGAAGGAATGTCCGGAAAGGAAATCCTGCAAAAGGCGATTGAGAAGAAGGTTGCATTCGTGTACGGGTCGCCGTTCTATCCGGACGGAAAGAACGATAATACGTTCCGGTTGAATTTCTCGAATGCCACGCTGGATGGGATTTCAGAAGGCATAAAGAGACTGGGCGGGGTATTCAAGGAAAACCTTCCGTAAAGCCGGAAATGAAAATGGAAAAGCCCCCGGAGGACTCGGGGGCTTTTTGCTTTACATCGGGATTGAAATATCTATTTTGGTCAGTATGAAAAGAATTGAGTATGCCAAGTATCATGCTCTGGGGAACGATTTCTTAATTATCGACCGGATGGGTCGTTCCGCGGGAAAATATAAATTCAGCGCGATTGCGAAACAAATCTGCAGCCGGAGTACAGGAGTCGGAGCCGATGGAATTCTGGTTTTGACCAAGAGCCGCAGGTGCGATTTCAAGGTGGATTTGTTTAATTCCGACGGAAGCTGGGCGGAGAAATCGGGGAACGGCCTGCGAATCGCGGCATCTTATTATCACGCCAATCGTTCCAATAAGAAAAATATCGATATCGAAACGAGTATCGAAGATTGCACCGCCCGTATTATGGGGAAAAAGGGGTGGGAATATATGGTCAGGGTTTCTCTGGGGCAGCCGAAACTGGCGGCGAAAGAGGTTCCGGTGAAGTCCCGGTATAAGTACCATATCAATCGCCCCTTGAAGATCGAAGGTTTCGATATTGTTCTGACCGCGATTTCGATCGGGAACCCGCATGCCGTAATTTTCGTAGACAAATTCGATTTCGACTGGAAAATGCTGGGTGAAATAGTTGAGAACAGCAAGCCGTTTCCGAACCGGACCAATGTCGAGTTCGCGAAGGTGGTCAATCGCCGCAAAATTATTCTGAATGATTGGGAAAGAGGGGCCGGCGCCACCGGATCATCGGGGACGGGGGCAGGAGCTGCCGCGGTCGCGGGTGTTCTCAACGGTTTGGTCGATCGCAAGGTCAATGTCAGCTTTCCTCTCGGGAATCTACAAATCGACTGGGAGAAGGAGAGCGATCTTCTGTATTTAACCGGTCCCGCGAAGTACATTTCCAAGGGCATCTATTATTTCGATTAGTTATGACATCGCCGCATCCCGAGGCCTCGCGCGAGGCAATCCAGAACATCCCGCAGGGTTCAATATCTGCCAGGGTTAAGTATTTCTTTTCGGATTACTGGCAGAATCTGAAATTATTTTCCCACAATATCAGGTTATATCTGGCAGGGGCGTTTTTAATCGGGTTGACATTTGCCGCCTATCAATTACTGCTTAATCTTTATCTTCGGGATCAGGGAATGTCGGAATCGTTTATCGGGAGGATATTATCACTGGGGGCACTGGGGATGACTCTGGCGGCGATCCCGGCGGCGTTTTACTTGAGGAAGATCAGGCTTAAAAAAGTGTTGCTGGTTACGGCGATAGTATATCCTTCGGCGATACTGGTCCTGACCCATCTTCCCATGAGTAATTGGCTGCTGGTCTGTTCGTTTTTGGCGGGACTGTCGCTCACTTTTTATCGGATTGCGGCCAGTCCATTTTTTATGAGGAATACTACACCGAAAGAGCGGACCTATGTTTTTTCGATGTCGTTCGGAACGATGCTGATTGCCAGCATGATCGGGTCGATCGTCTTCGGATGGATGGTATCGTTTCTGACGGGGACCCTGAACAGCGAAATCGCGGCATATCGGTGGACGTTCGTATTTTCGGTGTTATTGGGGTTTGCGGCGGTGATTCCGTTTATGATGATCAAGGCCGCGGATCCGTCGAAAGAAGATCGTGAAGCTGACCTGTCATTAAATCTACTGAAAAGACAGTTTCGATTGTACTCCAAGCTATTCATTCCATATTTCATGGTGGGGACAGGGGCGGGTTTGATAATTCCCTTTTTGAATATCTATTTCAAGGATCGCTTCGGGCAGCCTCCGGATAAAATCGGTCTATTTTACACCCTGGTAAATGCCACGATGTTTCTGGGAATCCTGG
>JBFZFV010000035.1:0-14402 GCA_041306185.1 Candidatus Zixiibacteriota bacterium | reverse complement strand
AGCCGGAATTACATGTCGTAAAGTCGGTGGACAAGCCGATTGCGATGGTCGGAGATACTCTGAATTATTCCATTGAAATATCTAATACCGGCGATGACGGAATTATTGAAGTGCCGGTCGTGGATACTCTTCCGGCACAGACGGAAATTATCGAAGAATCAATCGACAATAATGGTGCATACGATTCCGAATCGCGTGAAATCAGATGGACTCTTTATGAATTGGAACCCGATGATTCACGGACATTCCGTTTTTCGGCCATCGTGGCCGATGATGCCGTGGTCGGAAGCACTATTATTAACACTGCCATTATCGACCTTCCGGACAGCACGATTACCGATACCGCGACTACTATTGTCGATGAACAAATCGGCGAAGCGAAGTTGACCATCGACAAAACTGTGGATAAAGACACGGTTTATGTCGGCGACACGCTGAACTATAATATCAGAATCGAAAACGTCGGGAATGCCACTTCGGGTTACATTGGCGTGTCTGATAACTTTTATCCGGCTTTGGCGGCAATTGAATCGACTATTAATGAAGGAGGAAGATTGGAGGATCCTCCCATTCCTAATATATACTGGCGAATTGACAGTCTGAGGGCAGGTGAGTATATTGATCTGAAATTCAGCGCCATAACGCTGGATATAAATTTGCCGGAAGTTCTGGCGACTAATATTGCCGACCTGCTATACTCCCCTGTTGGCATTATAAGCGACACAGTGTCTACCGTGGTTTTGGAGCGAGGTAATGTAGAAATCGATCTCGATAAAATCGTATTTCCCGATTCCGTGGGAGTATTTGATACTGTAACCTATTCCATAATCGTCAGCAATCAGGGTGAGGTACCATTCACAGGACAGGTAGTCGATTACCTGCCGGTAAATATCGGACTAATAGAAGAAACCATAACCGGCGGTGGGCAGTATGACCCGTATCAATTCCAGATATTTTGGCTTGTGAATAACCTTGAACCGGGTAATTCTGTAACATTCCACTATAATTCATACACCGGAAGTTCAACGTATCATGATATCGATACCGTAATGAATGTGGCCAGTGTGATCAGTTTCCCGGTTGCCGATACGGCATACCTGTACGTCTACAATCCCCAGTACCCTGTTCTAACAATCGATAAAAAGGCCGACAAGGAAACCGTTTCCAATGGCGAAATTATAAATTATTCCATCGATGTCACCAACCATGGCGGAGTGGCGGCCGAAACGGTCAGCCTGGTTGACGATCTTCCGGATAACGCCGTCTATATCGAAAATTCCGCCGGAAACGGCACCTATGATGCCGAACTGCATCGGTTGAGCTGGACCCTGAGCAATATCGCTCCGGATGAAACCGCCACGGTGACATTCCAGGCGAGGGTAGTGCATAACAGTTACGAAGACGGCCTGGTGACCAATATCGGGCGGGTGATTCTGGGAGATTCCACTATCGCCGATACGGTAATCACGAATGTTAATGGCAATCCCGCGAATTTCATTCTTCATGTCGATAAAGAAGTCAACCGCGAAACGGCTCGGGCGGGAGATCAACTCGATTATAATATTACCCTCGGCAATACCGGCGAAGGGGATGCGGTCGAGTTTACTCTGTATGATATCGTTCCTCAGGAACTGCAGATAATTGACAATTCCATCAGCGGGAACGGCCAGTACGATTCTGAAACCGGAAGAATCGGCTGGTTTATCGATATGCTAACCCCCGAAGACAACATGGAATTCAGCTTCTCAGGCGTGATTCGCGATGAAGTGGAATCCGGAATCGATGTCATGAATATCGCGGAAACGATGGTTGCTGATACTTCGGCGGCGGATACCGTTTATACGGAAATTCTACCTCCGATTGAATATCCATTCATGATTACCAAAAAGGTCGATTCGGCGGTGGCGGCTCCGGGTTCGGTTCTTAAGTATAATGTCCTGATAAAGAATATAAGCACGGAACCGTTATCCGGAATTATCTTCTGGGATAATATTCCCGATCTGACCGAATACGTTGCCGGATCGGTCACCGGTTCCGGTCGCTTCGATGCCGAAGATAATATGGTTCGCTGGGATTGGAGCGCGGCTTCGATTGCTCCGGGACATACCATCGACCTGTCATTCAAGGTTCGTATCGATGAGGATGCTCCGGACGAGAATCTCGTATTCAACCGCGCGTATGCTCAAATCGATCTGCCGGGCGTGGCAAAGCCCGCCCAGACCATGCTGATTGATACTGTCGCCAGTAATATAGTCCAGACTATAGTAAACGTTCCGACCGGACCCGAAGAAGATCTTACCATTATCAAGTCGGTCAACTTTTCCGAGGCCGCTCCGGGCAATACCCTGTGGTACACTATTGACGTCTTCAATCCGGGACCGGATCCGGTCGCCACGGCAATCGTCAGCGATGATATTCCGAACCTGACGAGCTACGTAGCCGGTTCGGCATCGGACGGCGGTGTCTATAACGGCGGGACTGACAATATCGAATGGACCTTCGGGCCTATTGCGGTAAATGAAACTGTCCGACGGACATTCGAAGTCGTTATCGATGCCGGAGCTACCGACGGCCAGATCGTACGTAACCGTGCCAACCTGGTAGCTCCCAATCCGATTCTTGGAAACGAAGTGACGACCACGGTAAGAACCGGTGCATTCCTGTTGCAGAAAAAAGTTTCGCAGACGCTGGTCAGCCCGAACGACACAGTTCTTTATACAATCATATATAACAATACCACCGGAGTGACCGCGAACAGCGTTATGATAAGAGATTTCCTGAATTATGGTATTAATATAGTAGAGACATCAATCGGTAGCGGCGGATTGTTCCAGCCGAGTACCAATGAAGTTATATATAACCTTGGCGATGTTCCAGCGGGAACGATCGACAGCGTGCAGTTCCGAGTTACAATTTCGGATGGTATCGCCAGCGGCACGACCGTCGACAACCAGGCCCGGGCGACCAGTACTTCGTTCAGCGATGTTCTTTCGAATGTCGTTACCTTTACGGTAATCTATCCCAATATTCTGCTATCGAAGACCTGCACTCCTTCGGTTGCGGCTCCAGGTGATACTATCGCTTATCAGATACTGATCGGCAATAATGGAACCGGTACCATCTCGAACGGGATTGTCACCGACGATATTCCGGAATATTTCTCGCTGGTCGAAGGGTCGGCTACATTGAATGACGTGCCTCTGTCGGTTACGGCGGGAGATCCGATTATATTTGATATCGGCGATATCGGTCCGGATGACAACTTCCGCCTGCGTTACCGGCTCGTTGTCAGCGATGATGCTCCGTTCAATCAGGAATTCAGTAATTCCGCCACGGCCAGCGGCCTGGACGATTTCGGCAACAATGTCGAGTTCGGACCGGTATCGGCTACGGTATTTGTCGGGCAGTCGATGCTCCGCATAACCAAATCGTCGAATAACGCCAGCGGCACGGTGGGAAGCCTGATTCCGTTCGTGGTAACGGTTGTAAATATATCCGGAGTGACAGTCCAGAATGTTACCATCACCGATTCCATGCCGGATGCGTTTAAATTGATTGCCAATTCCACGTTGATAAACGGCGTTCGCGCCGCCGATCCTACCGGTACCAATCCTTACTATTGGAATATCGGCGATATCGATGCCGGTGAAACTATCCAACTGCAGTACACCATTCAGCTCACTACGGCCGCCGGGCCGGGAGTGGTCGAAAACGTAGCCTGGGCGGAAGGAAGTTTCGGCACCGCGACAGTACGAACCGCCAATGCCATTGCGGCAGTGAATATCCTCAATTATGTCATCCCCGGGACCATTCGCGGACGTCTGGTAATCGATTGCGATGGCGATAAAATCACCGAGGCTCCCAATAATATCGAGGGGGTCGATATTTATCTCGATGACGGGTCGATGTCCCGCACCAACGAGAAAGGGATGTTCTACTTCAGCACGGTTAAAGGCGGAACACACGTGGTGGCAGTAGATACTCGCGACCTCGAGAAGCTGGGATACCGTTTGGCCGATGGAATCGAACCGAGTGTATTCGTTCATGTCAACGAAGCAGGCGAAACTTATGTCCTGTTCCGGGCCTGCACCATGATGTCACTGAAGAAAGAGGCGGGATTGGTGCCGAAAATAAAGGTAACCAAGACCGCGCAGTTGTATAAAGATATCGCTTCGGACAGCGCCGGAGTCCTGGTAGATTATGAAATCAAGATTCAGGCCAATGAATGGTACAGCAAAACGCTTTTAAAGGTGATCGATTCCTTCCCGGATGAAACGCGCCTGATCGTTCACGAACAGCAGCCGATCATACCGAGCGAGCAGAATAACGTCCTGACTTATGAAGTCAGTATCGAAGACAGGCAGTTCAGCCAGAGTGTGTATTATTCGCTGGAAGATCTTTCTCCCGGTATCCGGAGGTTCCTGACCAACAAGATTTATCTCGAAGGGGATGTGTACCTCGATGCCGAACACAGCTATCCGATCAAATCGTATCCGACCGAAGTGAGCGTGGGACCGTTCAAGCGGATTCCTCCGCGCGATATCCGGGTTAATGTCGTTGGAGCGTATTTCGAATCTGCCAAGGCGAGATTGTTACCGGAAGCTTTCCCGGTGCTCCGGGCCGTAGCAGATACCATGCTGAAGTACGAAGATGCCGATATCAGGGTCGAAGGTCATTGCGATTGGCGGCCGATCGGTACAAAAGAATTCCCCACGAACTGGGAGCTTTCCGAATCACGGGCGAAATCGGTTGCCGACTGGCTGGCCGATTCTGCGGGAGTCGCAAAAAATAGAATCGCATACAAGGGCTTCGCGGCGACCGAGCCGGTCGACACCGGATGGACCATGCCGGCTATGGATCGCAACCGCCGGGTGGAAGTGTTCGTGAAATCGTTCAAGGAAGGGAAGGTCGACCTCAGCCAGCTAACTCAGGATAAGTGGTCGAGCTTCACGGTCCTCGAACTGGAACCGATCGATATCGATACTTCTTTCAAGATGCCCTCTCGTCCGATTGAAACCGGATTGGCCGATACCTGGGAGGTTTATCTCGATATCGATGCCGGCGGGAATGCGAATCCTGGTGCAATTGAAATTACCGATATTCTTCCGGCAACGGCGATGTATGTCGACGGAAGCGCCGAATACGGTGACGTGCCGATTATTCCGGTCGTGACCGAAGAGGGAAAGATTATATTCACGATCGATTCACTTAAGACCGGTGTTTCCGGGATCACGTACCGCGTTATGGCTCCCGAAGGCTCGCAGCCGCAGGGTGGCGGGGCAGCGTCGCTGCTGCTTAAAGAATCCGGCAAGACCGTAAACTCGAACAGCGTGAAATTTTAATATAATCGGATTGCTCCGTAAGACGGAGTCGATTCGAATAGGACGCGATAGGAAAAACGGCGGTCAATTTTGACCGCCGTTTTTCTATGTAAAGATTGATGTTCCGTTTTAGTGGAAATCTTCCCACTCGATGTAGCCCTCTTTGACATCGGTCATGCAGTTGATGATAAGTTCCACCAGCCCGCCGTAGAGCATTTTCATCCGTTCGTAGGCGTCGTAGTAGGTTATCATATCCCGAATCTGTCCCTTGCAGTTGGAACAGGGGGCGCAGACATAGACTCCGCTTTTGGAATCGAGTTCTTCCCTGGTGAAAGCGCCGAGCATCTGGGCGAATTTCTTTCTCCCCGATATGCTCATGCGCCAGTTCGGGAAATTGTTGGACTGCATGATAGCAAAACCGGACCCCCCTCCGCAGCAGTAGTTGTGGACTCCGTGCGGGGTCATTTCGCGGAATTGCGGGCAGATTTTCCGGATTACTCTCCGCTGCGGTTCGACAATACCCATGGAGCGGGTGATATTGCAGGGATCGTGCAGGGTAACCGGGAAATTATTCCGTTCCGGATCGAATTTGACTTTGCCGTTCAGAATGATGTCTTCCATGGTGACCATGCTCGATTCGCGAGGGATATTGCTTTCAGCCAGCCAGATACGGTCGCCGATGGCCATGGCCGCTTTGTGAGCATGTCCGCATTCACCCATGACGACTTTTTTGGCTCCGAGTTTTCTGGCGACTTCGGAATGCTTCAATGTCACCCGGGCGTACTGCATGTCGTCGTAGAAAAGGCCGTAATTAACCGAATCATACCCCACCATTTCCGAAGCCATGGTCCAGTTGATTCCGGCCAGTTCGAAGAGGATCGCGAAGGCCTCGACATTTTCCGGCCAGGAAAGCAGCTCTCCGGCGTTGTGAATGATGAGAACATCGGCATTGGGTTTGTCGACGGGAATCTTGATATTCAGACCGGTGCGGTCGGTAATATCTTCTTCGAGAAATTCCACCAAATCCATTAAAGCCGGCGGGTTGATGCCGGTGGAAGAACCGGTTTCAAGCTGTTTGACGGTGCCGTCTTCGTGCAGTTCCTGCGGAGCGATTCCCAGTTCCTGGCTGAAAAGCTTGCGGATTTCGCGGGTCATCAGGCCGTTATCGACTCCCATCGGACAGGTTTGAGCGCAGCGGCGACAGAGGGTACAGCGATACGAAAGCTGTGCCAGCCGAGCAATTGTCTCCCAGTTGAGATTGATATTATTGGAAAAGCGGGCGGTCAGGGAACCGCCGGGAATTACGTACTTCTTGATGATACGGCGGAGGATATCCGAACGGAAGAGGGGTCGATAAATATCGGCCCGTCCGGAACTTTCGAAGATGGGACAGGCATTGGAACAGGTGTTGCATTTAACGCAGTTGTCCAGCGATAGCATGAACGGCTTGAGAAACGGCCAGTTGTTTTCCTTGGTGAGCAGTCTTCTCAAACCGACCAGGAATTTCGCTACCAATTCTTCTTCTTCTTCCTTTGTTTTCGGCTTCGGGAAATTGACATTGAGGATTCCATCGAGGGAAACATCCCGGTCCGCCTTTCTGGCTTCGGGGATTTCCGGTATTTCAGGGTCGACCCAGTTTTCGTACGGGTAGGGCAGCTTTGTAAAGTCTTTCGGGTCGAGTTTATGCAATTGCTCGGTCTTTTTGCCGAAATCTTTTACCTTGAGATGTTTAGTCATGCTTGGTCTCCCGCGTCACGATGTTCATCCAGGTTTCGCCGGTTTGTATGTGCGGTGCCTTCCAGCCGACTTTAAGCTGCAGCAATTCGATGATGCGTTTTTCGATCGCGGAACCCCGCTGGTTGGATTCGTCGTTCCAGCGAACCGAATGATACAGGAAATATTTCGCCACGAAATGCGACATCCGGGTCAGCGGGATATACATTACTACGAACGATACCAGCGCAATTTCCAGGGTGGTCAGGAAAGGGACAGCGGGGACAGAGGAAAAGGTCACCAGCGATGCCATATAGGCACGGACCAATCCGAAATCGCCGTCACCGGTCAGGTGTGCAACCAGCGCCAGCCCGGTAACTCCGAATACCAGGATCAAATTGAAATAATCCGAAAAGGAATTGAAAGCTCGTTGCTCGGAATCGGTCAACCGCCAGGAGTAGAGCCCCAAAGCCCCGATGGCCGATAGTACTAAGGCCGCGTATCCGAACGGTATGGTCAGGTAATAATCCAGCTTTCCGATTATTCCGGCCGTGGCGCTGACTTCGGTTCCGGTTGCAGTCAGGATTGCTCCCAGCAGCAGCAATACCAGCCAACCGATGGAGAAATACATGCCGAGGTGAAACGGAAAAGACCAGGTCCAGACCCGCTTGTTGTGATGGAATACTCCCTTTAAAAAGAATATTTCCGACATCATTTCTTTCAGTTCGTTGAACATATCGGTTTCGCGCGGTTTGGTCCACCAGTTCAATTCTTCAAGATACGAACCGCCGTATTCCGCTTTTCCCTTTTCATGCGGGACCGGGTACAATTCCCAGCGCATATGAAGCGGGGCGGTGGCGTACTTAATGACCCTGATGATTATCGCTATCAGGGCGACAGCAAAAGCGAAGTAAGAAAAAATCTGAAGCGCCATTTAAGTCAAACTCCCCTTTCGATATATTATGCAACTCCTCATTTCTTATGTTCCGCGATCCTCTGATGCTCGATGGGGTGATCAGGGTTCAGCAAAGGAATGTGCTCATTGCTTTTGAGTACCCTTTTCACGTAATTACGGTCGACCAGATCGGCGAGGGTATAGCGATCGAAGACATTCTGCATCTCGACACTGGCCAGGGTCCAGACGACACGAGCCTCGCAAAAAGCGGAATTCAGGCAAATATCAGGATTGTGAACACAGTCGGTGGCATTAATTGGACCGACCAGGGCCTGGATGATGTCGCCGATTTTAATCTGATCGGCCGGTTTGGCCAGCAAGTAGCCTCCCTTTTTGCCGGACACTCCAATAAGCAGCCCTGCTCCCTTAAGGGGCGAGGTCAGTTGGGCCAGGTAATTTTCGGATAAACCGGTAATCTTGGCAATCCGTCCGAGGTGGACGATGTTGTCCTTTTTGAGTTCGCGGGCGAATTCGATCATCATCCGCAACCCATATCTGGCCCTGGTAGAAAATTTCATATTTATCCGCCTAAAGTCATATATCGTCTAAAACTATAGTAAAATGATATGTTTTATAAGTCAAGTGAATTTTTTCACTAATCACCACCGTATTTGTCCTGATTTCCGGCCTATTGCGGTTAAAGATATACTATACTTTCGCGTAACTTGGATATCCGGAGCCAATTCAGGGAGAATTTTCGAATTTAATTTTATAATTTCCCAATCTTTCTTCAGGGAATATATTTCAGGAAGTAATCGAACCATGGAGGTGTCAAATGCGGCGAAGATTCACTTTCGCGTTATTCATATGTGTAACTTTACTGTCTGCTTCGCTTTTTGCGGAAAAGGAATTCACACCAATCAGGCCGGTTAATACCTATTCCATTGTTTGCTACGATTCGGCCACGGGGCAATTTGGAGCGGCGGTTCAGTCTCATTATTTTAAAGTGGCCGACGTTATCTGGCTTGAACCGGGAGTCGGCGCAGTGGCGACTCAGTCGCTGGTCGATTTCGCCTATGGCCCAATCGGGTTGGAAATGATGCGGAATAGAAGAACCGCCAAAGAAGCTCTGGCAGGAGCGCTCGCCAGCGATTCCAATCGGGAAGTCCGTCAGGTGGCGATGATCGACTCCAGAGGAAATATCGCGGCGCATACCGGGTCGAAGTGTATCCCCGAAGCGGGACATCTGATCGGTAATAATTTCTCCGTTCAGGCCAACCTGATGCGCAACTCCACGGTCTGGGGAGCGATGGCAAAAGCGTTCACCGAGACCGAGGGAGATCTGGCCGACAAAATGATGGCGGCTCTGGATGCTGCCCAGGTCGAAGGAGGGGACATACGGGGAATGCAGTCGGCCGCAATGGTGGTAGTGTCTGGTAAACCGACCGGGAAAAGCTGGCTGGATAGAATCGTCGATATCAGGGTGGATGACAGCCCTGAACCGCTCAAGGAACTGCGGCGGTTGCTGAATATTTCCCGCGCCTACAAACATATGGACAAGGGGGATGAGTATATTGCCGAAGAGAATTTCGCCGCCGCCGAAGGGGAATACAAATTCGCAGCGGAATTGAATCCGGGAAATCCGGAAATCCTCTTCTGGTACGCGGTGACTCTGGTGACGGAGAATGAAGTTGAAAAATCGCTGCCGATTTTCAAAGAAGTATTCCAACAGGACGAAGCCTGGCGGGAACTTGTGCCAAGATTGGTGCCTTCCGGCTTACTGCCGGACAATCCGAAGTTAATCAAACGCATTACGGATTTGTAGCTATTGTGGATTATATATTGCTGAATGTCCTCAGCGGGGCCGTAGTCGAATATCAAAACGGATTGATCGATGAATTAGCCGCTCGTTTCAATCTGACGGCAATACGGGATCTGGGAGCACCTTCGCATTTCACCCTGAAATACTGGTTTAAGACCGAGGATATTCAACTTCTCGAGAGGGATATCGAGGAGTTTTGTGAACGGCGGGAGCCGGCTCCGGTACGGGTAGGAGGGCTGGCTTCGTTCGGCAATGATGTCATCTATCTGAAAGTGACACTATCCGGGCCGGCCATGGTGCTGTTCGAAGAGCTGATGGGAATGCTCGGGAAGTACGACTGGATGGAATGGGATCCGTACGATCATCCCAACCTGGTATTTCATGCAACGCTGGCCACCGATTGCGCCGAGCAATTCGATGAGGTGTGGGCGTTTTTGAAAGAACGGGAGCAAGTGTTCGACTGCATGTTCGATAATGTCACCATCATTATGCTGGAGCGTGGCTTGAGCAGGACCGGGCCGATTGATATCAGGCGGACTTTCTGGATATAGCCTTTTCCTCTATATCCGTTTCAGATATTCTCACCATCCTTTGGCTTTCAAAAGACCGTTGATGTGGCCGAGGTGCTTGTTGCAGTGATTAGAGTATATTTTTAAAATCCATTCGGCATTTACGCTGCCGGCCTCGGGGTGAAAGGCAGTTCGATTGTAATCCTTGTCGGTCATGCTTTCGAATAATACGCACCAGCGGGCGTGGAGCCCTTTCAGCATGGCGAGCGAATCGGATACCGGTCGTTCGACGACATCGGGAAGAACGGCCCATTTGTCCTGATCGTACGTTTTAAGGGTGGGGTTGTCTTCGGTCATAATCAGTTTGTGGCGGACGAAAGCGTTGAGGTGGGCGTCGGCGAGGTGATGCACCACCTGGCGGATGGTCCATTTGCCGGGCCCGTACGGGGTGTCGAGCTGTTCGTCGTGGAGACCGGTAATGGTCTTTTCGAGAATATCAGGGAATTTCCTGATGGTATCGATCATGCTCTGGCGTTCATCGGGGGACATGGGATACTCCTTTATGATGTTTCATTATCGTTATACGGATACGTAATGGCTCCGGGAAAATCGTCGGATTCCCGTTTCCGTTTACCGACCCAGTCTTCGATGGCGACCTTGTAAACCGAGGTGGCCTTGAATTCGGCCGGAGTGGTGGGGCGGTAGTGTTCGGACGGTGTCAGGTGCGGAAAATACTTGGCGATCATTAGTTCCAGCGCGCGGCTTCCCTCATCGAACGAGGTGATTATAGTACAGGTACCATAAACCACCACCGAAGAAAATTCGACCGAGAAGCCCATGGCGATCGGCGAGGGGAGGAGCCGTCCCATTTCGGCCACGGTCAGGGCGACTTCGGTATTCCTTTCGGCCAGCCGGCGCAGGGTCCCGTGCGGAGTGCCGTGGAAGTAGATGGCGCGGTCCGGTTCGCTGTAGACGAAAGTAATGGGGTAGACGTAGGGGGAATTGTCGTCACTGAAAGCGACGGTCATGAAGGGGGCGCGGCGGAGGAAGGCGGCGATCCAGGAGTCATCGAGGACGGCGCGATCTTTGCGGCGGAGTTCGGTTCGTTTGGTTTTATCCATATCCATATTACGCAAAATTCCAATAAGGGATTGTACCAGAGACAGGGCAAGGGGAAAATTGGGTAGATGGGCAAAAGCGTGACAGTTTTGGCGACGGGGTTTCCGTGATTTGTCGCTGTAAATCGTTGTCTCCCTGTATAGTGCGATGAAATGGGTTTGTTTTGTATAATTGACACGTGTTTTCTGCCCGGTTCCAAGGTGACCTGCGGGAGCGTCGGGTCACACTTCCGCGAAACGCTGAGGTTAGGCACGCGGAAGCAAGACCCGACGCAACGGTAAAAGAAAAAGTCGCAGCGGATTGACGGTGATTTGAGCGCGGGTGCATAGGAGAATCCTCCGTTTTTTATCTATGAGAAAAAGCTGATGGTGGTGTCGGGTTTCTCACTCGTTCCGCGAGTCGGAACTCGTTCGGAACGCCGACCTACGGTTAAAGTGTAACCCATGTGACCGGTTTATACCGGGCGGTTCCTCCATATTTTTCTCTTCGAGAAAAAGCATGTCGAAACCATAAAGGTTTCGACCTACCGCAGAGCGATTTTACAAACAATTCGTAACCCAAGTGCCCGGTTTATACCTCCCCCTAACCCCCTCCTTGGTAAGGAGGGGGAATGGCGAAACCCGTGAGGTTTCGGACAGGCAAAGAAATTCATCGGTAAAATCCAATCAACAGCCTCCATATAAGGGGGCATGGGAAATCACCACCGAAGTTGTCGTGAAATTGCGGGAGTTCAAGAAATGCTAAAAATATAGCATATTTTTCTTGACAGGATTAGATTTAAGTGCTAAATTTATAGCAGGTGACGATAATGGGATTAGCGGAATCAATATATAGGAAAAATATGAAGAAAAAGATATTCGATAAGCTCAGCCGCCGGGAACGGCAAATCATGGATATTCTGTACCGGGTCGGAGAGGCCACGGTATCGGGAGTCAAAGCGGAAATGGCGGATCCTCCGGGGTATTCCGCGGTCAGGGCGATGCTGGGGATACTGGGGGATAAAAAAATGGTCACGTTCCGGAAAGAGGGGCGGGCATACGTGTATCGTCCGGCCGTAAGTCCCGAAACCGCTCGGGAATCGGCGCTGAAGCACGTAGTGCAGACTTTTTTCGACGGGCGGGTGACCGAAGTGGTGGCCTCGCTGGTGGACCAGTCGGCGGCGACAATGACCGATGAGGAGCTGGATCGCCTGGAGGAGCTGGTGAAAAAGTCTCGTCAGTCCAAGGAGGGAAAATGAGCGGTATGGAAACTTTTCCGCTGACCTGGAGCCTGATTCTGTATGCGGTCAAAGCGACGATAATTATCGGTCTGGCGCTTTTACTTGTAAGAATACTAGCCGGGCGTTCTTCGTTGTTTCGTTACACTGTCCTCCGAATTACGGCCACAGCGGTATTACTTCTACCGGCGATGGGATTGATCCTTCCGGGCTGGGGTGAGTTTTTTCCGGGATCGGCTTCGCTGACGGTATCGGGAACGAAAATTTTCCCGATTCTGATGGCTGAGGTGTCACCTGAGACCAGCATGCAGGATATAACAGGGATTCTGGTATTCGGGTTTATGCTGGTATGGTGCGCCGGGACGGTCTGGTTTCTACTTCGACTTATTACTGGATTAATCTACACGGCGCGGATGGTCAAGGGGGCTCAGCCCTTGACCGCTCATTTCGATTTACGACACGATGACAATAATATTGCCGTGCTGATTTCGCATCGGACACATGCTCCGTTTGCATGGGGAGGACACCGTCCGGCGGTGGTCTTGCCGGAACAGGCGGCAAGCTGGCCGGAAGGATTAATGCGGATTGTCCTGCGGCATGAATTCATTCATATTGAACGGCACGATTCGGTCTGGCTGGCGGCGGCCGGGGTAGTGCGGGCAATTTTCTGGTTCAATCCTTTTGCCTGGATGATGCACCGGAGGCTGGTGGATGAAATGGAAAAGTCCTGCGATGACGCGGTCCTGGCCGGAGGGGCGAAACCCGGAGTCTATGCCCGGTACCTGATAGATATGTTAAGGAACCTGCGTCGCCCGACATGGGGAGTTCCGGAGGTGGCGTATATGGCACGAACGAATTCGAATTCAATGGAGGGGAGAATCATGGCGATTCTAAAAAACCAATCGAGACAAGTAATTATTCCCAGATCAACTTTAATTCTAACGGCGATACTGACGGTCATGCTGCTGCTTCCGTTAGCCTGCTGGAAACACCAGAAGGATGAGGCCTCGCCGACGGCGAATTTGTCCGAAGAATTATTACCCGGTTCGAATGAATTTATCAAAGCCGATGAAATGCCGGAAATGGTCTGGCTGGAAAATCCGGTTTATCCTCCGGAAGCGAAAGATAGCAAAATCGAGGGTGTGGTATATGTCAAAGCCCTGGTAAAAAGGGATGGTACGGTTGGCGGCACCATGCTTCTTAAAAGTTCCGGGAATGATATGCTTGACAGGTCGGCGATGGAAGCGGCATTGAAGAATAAGTTCAAGCCGGCGATGAAAGACGGCAAGCCGGTCGCGATCTGGGTGACTTATCCGGTGCAGTTTAGTCTGGAGGAAAGAAAGGGACGAGGTCCCGGGCTGTAATTTGGGGTGGATTACGATCAAGTATCGTGGAAGCGTCGTCCATGGATATTGGGGTTTCTCGCTCGTTCCGCAAGACGGAACTCGTTCGGAAATGCAGAGCAGAAATATTTTCTCGGCGAGAAAATTAAGTCAAAACCACGGGGGTTTTGACCTACAAGCTATTAGGAGTGTCGGGTTTCTCGCTCGCTCCACCAGGCGGAATTCCTTCGGAAATGCAGACCAGGGAAATTTTCTCTGTGAGAAAATTCCGGCGGGAGCACAGGGCTCCCGCCCTACGGATCCGCATTTTTCTCTTCGAGAAAAAGAGCGTCGAAACCATAAAGGTTTGAGGTTCCCCCGAAAAAGTGGACACTAAAATAAGCATGAGTTATACTGGAATTACAGAAGGAGGTGTCCGGATGGGGGAGAAACGACGTCAATATGACCGTGATTTTAAGCTTTCG
>JBFZFV010000034.1:0-12629 GCA_041306185.1 Candidatus Zixiibacteriota bacterium | reverse complement strand
CGCCGAGTCCCATGTTGAGACAGTGCCCCAATTGTTATACCATTCGTGCAGGTCGGAACTTACCCGACAAGGAATTTCGCTACCTTAGGACCGTTATAGTTACGGCCGCCGTTTACTGGGGCTTCGATTCAGAGCTTCTCCCCGAAGGGATGACCCCTCCTCTTAACCTTCCAGCACCGGGCAGGTATCAGTCCCTATACATCGTCTTATGAGACTTAGCAGAGACATGTGTTTTTAGTAAACAGTCATCAGGGCCTCTTTTCTGTGACCGCTTTGGGCTCCTTTAGAGAATAAATTCACCTACTCACGGCACCCCTTCTCCCGAAGTTACGAGGTCATTTTGCCGAGTTCCTTAACATGGGTTATCTCGCGCACCTTAGGATCTTCTCCTCACCTACCTGTGGCGGTTTACGGTACGGTCGGCAGAGCAACTAGCGTAGAGGCTTTTCTTGGCAGCATGATTAAGGTCAGTTTATAGACCGAAGTCTTCCCTATCACCTCTCGATGTTAGGCGTGCGGATTTACCTGCACACCCCATCTACGGGCTTAGATCCGGACGTCCGTCACCGGACTGACCGTCACTTCTGCGTCACCCCATAGCTTAAAACGCGACTCTACCGGTACAGGAATATTTAACCTGTTTCGCATCACCTACGCCTTTCGACCTCGGCTTAGCGACCGACTAACCCTGGGCGGACGAACCTTCCCCAGGAAACCTTAGGTTTTCGGTGGGCGGGATTCTCACCCGCCTTATCGCTACTCGTTGCGACATAATCTCTTCTGTACCGTCCAATCGTTCTCACGAACAACCTTCTATCGGTACACAATGCTCCTCTACCACTCTACCGAAGTAGAGTCCGCAGCTTCGGTGTCGTGCATAGTCCCGTAAATTTTCGGCGCAAGATCACTAGACTAGTGAGCAGTTACGCACTCTTTAAATGATGGCTGCTTCTAAGCCAACATCCTAGCTGTTTAAGTAATCTCACTTCCTTTCGCACTTAGCACGACTTGGGGACCTTAGCTGGCGGTCTGGGTTGTTTCCCTTTCGGCAATGAAGCTTATCCCCCACTGCCTGACTCCCGAGAAAGATGTAATGGCATTCGGAGTTTGTCTGGGGTCGGTAACCTTGTGGGGCCCCTAGCCCAATCAGTGCTCTACCTCCATCACACTATCACTCGAGGCTAGCCCTAAAGCTATTTCGAGGAGAACCAGCTATTTCCAAGTTTGATTAGCCTTTCACCCCTATGCACAGCTCATCACCCAACTTTTCAACGTTGGTGTGTTCGGTCCTCCGTCCGGTTTTACCCGGATTTCAACCTGGCCATGCATAGATCACCTGGTTTCGGGTCTACCTCCTGCCACTAAATCGCCCTATTCAGACTCGCTTTCGCTGCGGATGCGCCAGTATTTGGCTTATCCTTGCGACAGAAGAGTAACTCGCCGCATCATTATTCAATAGGCACGCCGTCAGTCCGATCATCCCGAAGGACGATCATTCCTCCGACCGCTTGTAGGCATACGGTTTCAGGTACTTTTAACTCCCCTCCCGGGGTACTTTTCACCTTTCCCTCACGGTACTTGTTCACTATCGGTCACGGGTTAGTATTTAGCCTTACCTGGTGGTCCAGGTAGATTCGCACCGGACTCCACTTAACCGGTGGTACTTGGGAGACTGAGCTGGGAAGCCACCATGCCTTTCGCTTACGGGGCTTTCACCCTTTATCGCCAGCCGTTCCAGAGCTGTTCAGCTAGACAGATGGTTTGTAACTTCCCGGTCTTTCCGCAAAAAGACCACGTTCAATTCCCACGACACCGACAACACAACGCTTGCGGGCTTTAACGTGCCAATCGGTTTAGGCTTTTCCCTTTTCGCTCACCGCTACTCAGGGAATCACGGTTGTTTTCTCTTCCTGCAGTTACTGAGATGTTTCAGTTATCTGCGTTCGCTCCGGACCGCCTATGTATTCAGCGGCCGGTGACTGTCGATGAAGACAGTCGGGTTGCCCCATTCGGAGATCTCCGTCTTAAAGGTTGTTTGCACCTAGACGGAGCTTATCGCAGCTTACCACGTCCTTCATCGCCTACCCGTGCCAAGGCATCCCCCGTATGCCCTTATTCACTTGATCGAAAACCTTCACCTGATTATTCCGATATCTTTCATGCAATCTGCTTGAGGATATCCGAACAATCTGTTCACAGATGGTTCTTATTTTCTTTCCGATACTCGTTCGAGCAATATTCAGTTTTCAAAGAACGTGACGCCAAACGCAAATTTGGCCAAACTCTGGAGATAGCCGGGATCGAACCGGCGACCTGTGACTTGCAAAGCCACCGCTCTCCCATCTGAGCTATATCCCCGAAATTAATGGGCCTAAGTGGAGTTGAACCACTGACCTCGCGCTTATCAGGCGCGCGCTCTAACCAACTGAGCTATAGGCCCATTACAACTTCACTTTGACCCAAACTTTATCACGATAGCGAGCACCGGCAGAACGGAATTTTTGCCGTAGGGTCGACCTGAGCACGACGAATCGATCCTTGGAATTTAGGAAATTTTAGGGATCGTCGCCGCACCTGTCTCCTTAGAAAGGAGGTGATCCAGCCGCAGCTTCCGCTACGGCTACCTTGTTACGACTTAGCCCCAGTCATCGGTTTCGCCTTAGGCGCCGCCCTCCTTGCGGTTAGGCAAACGACTTCGGGCGCTCCCAACTTCCGTGGCTTGACGGGCGGTGTGTACAAGGCCCGGGAACGTATTCACCGCGGCGTGCTGATCCGCGATTACTAGCGATTCCGCCTTCATGGAGTCGAGTTGCAGACTCCAATCCGAACTGAGACCGGATTTAAGGATTAGCTCCATCTCACGATATTGCGGCCCTCTGCTCCGGCCATTGTAGTACGTGTGTAGCCCTAGGCGTAAGGGCCATGAGGACTTGACGTCGTCCCCACCTTCCTCCGGCTTATCACCGGCAGTCTCCTTAGAGTTCCCAGCATAACCTGATGGCAACTAAGGACAGGGGTTGCGCTCGTTGCGGGACTTAACCCAACACCTCACGGCACGAGCTGACGACAGCCATGCAGCACCTGTGTACCGACCCCCGAAGGGGAAGCCTCCTCTCAGAGACAGTCCGGTACATGTCAAGCCTAGGTAAGGTTCTTCGCGTTGCCTCGAATTGAACCACATACTCCACCGCTTGTGCGGGCCCCCGTCAATTCTTTTGAGTTTCAACCTTGCGATCGTACTCCCCAGGCGGGGTACTTAATGCGTTAGCTGCGGCACTGGGGGGGTCGACACCCCCAACACCTAGTACCCATCGTTTACGGCCAGGACTACCAGGGTATCTAATCCTGTTTGCTCCCCTGGCTTTCGCGCCTCAGCGTCAGTATCGGTCCAGAAAGCCGCCTTCGCCACCGATGTTCTTCCAGATATCTACGCATGTCACCGCTACACCTGGAATTCCACTTTCCTCTCCCGTACTCAAGATCGGCAGTTTCAAATGCCGGTCGTGGGTTAAGCCCACGATTTTCACATTTGACTTACCAATCCACCTACGCGCCCTTTACGCCCAGTAAATCCGAACAACGCTTGTTCCCCCCGTATTACCGCGGCTGCTGGCACGGAGTTAGCCGGAACTTCCTCTGCGGGTACCGTCAGGGCCCGGGCAGTTACTCCCGAACTTGTTCGTCCCCACTGACAGGATTTTACACTCCGAAGAGCTTCATCATCCACGCGGCGTTGCTGCGTCAGACTTTCGTCCATTGCGCAATATTCCCTACTGCTGCCTCCCGTAGGAGTCTGGGCCGTATCTCAGTCCCAGTGTGGCCGATCACCCTCTCAGGCCGGCTATCCATCAGAGCCTTGGTGAGCCGTTACCTCGCCAACAAGCTAATGGAGCGCGGGCTCATCCTTAAGCGACAGGTTGCCCCGTCTTTGGTCAAGAAAAGATGCCTTCTCAAAACATTACCCGGTATTAGACCCCCTTTCGGGGGCTTATCCCGAACTCAAGGGCAAATTGCCCACGTGTTACTCACCCGTTCGCCGCTTTACTCGCCCAGCCGAAGCCGGACTTTCTCGCTCGACTTGCATGTATTAAGCACGCCGCCAGCGTTCGTTCTGAGCCAGGATCAAACTCTCCGTGATATTCAAAACAATATATTCGTTTTGGATAAGACGAAAGGATCCTAAATAGAACACTTCGTCGTTCGTGTTGATTGAATTTTGGGGATTTCAAATTATGCCTTTCGACACAATAAGAAACCCGACACTACTGGCAGAAATTCACATTTCTGCCTGGTGCTTGCTATTCTGTTTTCAAAGAGCGAATTTTTATTGCACCGTAATTCCGGCGCAGGTTCCTATAATAAAGAAGCCAATACCCCTTGTCAAGGGGATTTTTAACACTTTTCTTAATTTTCTTTACGCCCGCTCCCAGCTGCTTTCCAAGTCCCTGTCAGATAATATGATAAGCGAGCCCCCTTGATTGTCGGCACAACTCCTGTTTTCTTTAATGAAACGGCTCTTTAACCGTTCTGAAACATTTTCCAAATCAGGTTTCATTTTAACATTCTCATATTGACGGCTCGCGATCTTCATTCCCATAAATTCATGCAGGCGGTCTGTTTTACGCCCCAAATCAGGATTTGGTTAGCGGAAAATAAAGGTTTCGTCAAAAAAATCAACAGCTTTCTTCGGCGCCCCCTTAAAAAGTCTCTAACCCTAAATAATCCTTAAATTTCGCCGATTTGCTTAAGAAATACCAGAGGGAGGATAGAAAGAATGAATAAAGACCGTTTTGGCCTTGCGGCTATTATATTCGGCGGAATTCTTATCCTCAGCTGCGGTTCGGGAACAGTCAGTTCCGGCGGCGGCGGAGGGGGAAATATCGATCCCAGCGTCGTTTCGATAATATCGGGGACTTTAACCGAGGCTGCGGCCCCTTTGAGCCCGATCCGGAAGGCTTCCGGGACTGCGGCGGTCGATGATTATAAAATTATCGCACAGGCCTTGACGACCAGACGGGTTTATGCCATTGCGGTCGGCGGCTCCGGCGAATTCGAATTCACGGTTCCCAAAAACGACTCCTATACCTTCCATATTCTCGACGACACCTATCATTATGTTGGACCGCTGGTCCTTTCGGAGTACGACCCCGAGGCAAACTGGGTCCCTACCGGGCTGGAGGTTGCGGAGGATACCGTTTCGCTGGGCAATATCATTCTCAGCGAAAACGAATATGTCGCCGTCCTGGAGGAGGATTCGCTGATTACTATCGATGAAGCCATGATTTCCGGAGCGGTCGCGGGGATACCGGCGGGAGCCACCACGCACGGGATGTTCACCGGGGACCTGGGAGGATCGGCAATCGATCTCGACGGCGACGGCGTCATCAACCTGGTCGATTCCGACGACGACGGCGATGGAGTCATCGACGAATTCGATCCCGACTGGCAGCCGGAATTCAGTTCGGCGGTGATTGCCGGGCTCGGCCTGTTCACCAACTTCCACAATATTCTGGACGGCAACGGAGATCCTCCGGCCACAACAGGAGACAACCAGTACATCATAACCATCGAAGCGATCGTTCAGGGAGGACAGGAAGACAAGATCAGTTCGGTGGCGGTCGAGGGTCCGGCATATCTTGACCTGGTTAATTACAGCGCCGAGCAGTTAAGTACAAACTGGGAATTTTACAATAACAAAAATCTCACCGAGGATTATCTTGCCGGGGTTTCGCAGGAACGCTGGGGAGCGTTAATTCAGGGTTCGGCCGCGGCCCATATCTGGGAGGCGGTGCATCCCGGAGATGTCTGGATATATCAGATAACCTATACGGACGGCGGGACGGAGTACACCGAACTGGCGGCCCGGATGATAAATTTTATTTTCACCGATACGCCGGAAGAAGTTTATATCAACGACGACAAATGGACGTCATCCGGCCTGTTCGGTCTTCCCGATACGGTGGTCATCAGTTGGAACACGATCCCCGGTCTGCCCAATATGAGTTATGAAGTTTCCGGGTGGCCGATCGTGGACGATGAGCAGTACGGCGACGGGTTCACTTATCCGGCCGGAGCAAACGGCGATTCCCTGGTATTCATTTTCGCCGACAGCATCGACGGGCATTATATATCGGCCTATAACATCGATATCGTGGCCACCAACGCCAACGGCGACAATGCCAAGACCGACGGCGGACTTATTTCAACCGATTTCCAGACGATAGAGCATTAGAAAATTTCGATTTAAGAAATCCAAAGGCGGCCGGAATGGAACGGCCGCTTTTTTTATGCCCGGATATACGGCAGGTTACACCCCGACTGAATTCGGGCAAGGCCCGGCTGTATCGGGGCAAGACCTGCCGCAACTCTTAAAGTATCTGCGGAGAATTTCCGGGACGGCCTCGAGTGGAACGGCCGCTATTTTATTTCGTTTCTATGGTGAGGGCTTTTTTCCGGGCGGCAAAGACTTCCGCGATTTTGGCATCTTCGTTATGGACATGGTTTAAGAGCCAGTCGCGGAGGAAATTCATCAGATCGAAAACATCCAGTTCTTCATCGTTGCGGATTCTTTTGAGGATAGCGACAATTTCATTGTTGAATTCCCGGTGCATTTTCTTGTGGATATCCAGATCCGGGTATTCGATGCTTTGCATCAGTTTTTCTTCGGCAATGAAGTGATTCTTGGTATAATCGACCAGCCGAATGAGGACCCGCCCCATTTCCTTATCGACGGTTCCGGAATTAGCGGACTTGGCCAGGCGGTTGATCATTTTGATCAATTCATGATGGTGCCCGTCAATTTCGGGGATTCCGAAGTGGCAGAAGTTGTTGGAATCGGATTCGTTCATGGTCACTCCCAAAAGACCTGTTTTTCTCATTATCGGCAGTAAAAAGGGGGATTTTTAGCGCCACGTTTATATAAATAGAAAATTTATAATTTGAGACTGAAATAGCAATCTGCGAACCGAAACGGTTCTCTATTTTATGGCCGGCTGAACTTTCTTGGCCTGGTAGGCTTTTCCGATATTCATATCCTTATTCACAATATGGTTAATCAGCCAGTTTTGCAGGAAACCCATTAAATCGAATACATTCAAGTTTTGGCCGTCTCTTACTTTTTTAATAATAACAGCCAGTTGACGAATAAATTCCCGATGGAGATTCTTTTGTTCTCCCAGGCCGGCATAGCCGATTTGCTCCATAACTTTTTCTTCGGTCTTAAAATGATATTGAGTATAATCGACCAATTGGATCAGGACTTTCCCCATTTCGTCGTTTACGATCCCTTTGTCAATCGAACGAGCCAGTTGGTTGATCATTTCGACCAGTTTCTGATGCTGCTCATCGATCTCCGGAACATTAATACAGTAAAACGGCTTCCAGGCTAATTCACTCATGGTTCCCTCTTAAGTAGCGGTTGCATATGGAATATCGGCATAAATTGAGATATAAACAGGGTTAGTGGGATATTCTGATTTTAAAGACTGACAAACGGATCTATAAGAAAAGGCGCCTTTCGGCGCCTTACATTATTGCAGCTGCACCCGGTGTTTTTCGGGCGCTTTGGCGGTCCGCTTATAGACTTCCCGGCCGTACTCCATATCTTTCTTCTGGATATGTTCCGGAAGCCATTCCGAAAGAACGGAAATAAATTCGATCATGGGACCGGTTTTCCCTTCGCGCAGCTTTTTAGTCGCTTTTTCCATCAGGTCGAGCATTTGAGCGTGTTCGGTCTTATGATCAGTCATGGTCGCCAGCTTGAAATCCTGCATCAGGGATTCTTCGCGCATGAAGTGAATCTGCATGAATCGCATCAGGTTTTGCGCATCGGACAGCATTTTGGCGGAATCGTTGCCGCTCATGGTGTCGGAAAGATCGTTCACCAGGGCGAAGAATTCTTCGTGTGCGCGGTCGAATTTGTCGATGTTGACGGTATAATTTCTATCCCATTTCAGCATACAAACCCCTCCATTTGGTTTAAGGTGTTATGGAGAAATTATCGGATGCGGGATTGAAAAGTTTAGAGGGAGGCGATGGACAGGTATGCCATTGGGGGACGATCTTTCAATTTCAAAAACCGAAAGATCGATGTTTAATTTTCACCCCCCAAACGGCCAGCCTGGCAAATTGTACGGGCGGGGTTTGTCTTCACGAAGCCCCAGCGCGTAGTCGGCCTGCATCAGGGTATGAATCTCGCGGGTCCCTTCGTATATCGAAGCCCCCTTGGCGTTGCGATAGAAACGCTCGACCGGGTATTCATCCGAAAAGCCGTACGCTCCGTGTACCTGGACCGCATCCGCTCCGGCCTTTTCCGCTTCGCGGCAGGCAATCCATTTAGCCAGTGATGTGGCTCGGGTGGCACGAATCCCCTGGTTCCGTTCCCAGCCAGCATTGAAGTACAAAAGGCGGCTGTATTCGTACCCGGCCTGCATGTTGGCAATCATCTGCTTGACCAGCTGGTGGTCGGCGATGGGGTGTTCGAAAGTCTTGCGGGTGTGAGTGTACGAAACACAGGCGTCGCGGCAGGCTTTGATCAGCCCGCAGGATCCTCCTGCAACGGTGTATCTCCCCTGCTCCAGGCAGAACATGGCGATCCCGAATCCCCAGCCCTCTTTTCCGATAAGGTTTTCGGCGGGGACTTCACAATCCATCATGCTGATGGACCCGGTGTTGCCGGCGCGGACTCCCAGTTTGCCTTCGATGGAGGCAGTGGAGACTCCGGGGAAAGTACGTTCCACAATGAATGCCGAGATGCCGGTATGGTCCCGCTTTTGCTTCTTGTCGAGATCGGTCCAGGCGAAGATGAGAAAGTTATCGGCGACATCAGCCAGCGAGATCCACATTTTTTCGCCGTTCAGGATGTACTTGTTCCCCTTCTTGACCGCGGTGGTCTGGATACCAACGGCATCGGACCCGGCGTTCGGTTCGGTCAGACCGAAAGTGGCGATCTTCTCCCCTTTCGCCTGCGGGATGAGATATTTCTCTTTATGGAAATCGTTGCCGACCGAAAGAAGGGTCAGCGAATTGAGCCCGATGTGGACCGAAAGGACCACGCGGGCCGAGGCATCGGCGTATTCCAGTTCTTCGCAGGCGAGGCCGAGCGAGATGTAGTCCATCCCGGCTCCGCCGTATTTTTCCGGAATGCAGAGGCCGAGGATATCGGCGGCTGCCATTTTTTTCAGCAGACCGGGGTCGAATTTATGGGCGCGGTCGTGTTCGCGGATGGTCGGGGTGATATTCTTGGCGGCGAAATCGCGGCAGAGTTCGGCCACGGATTTATGATCATCGGTCAGGTTGAAATCCATATTTTTATACTCCGTTTTTCAGCTTTTGAAGATTATACTAAAATCGCGGCCAAAATTGAATAGTTTTGTATAAATTCCGAAAAGGGTTGAAATAGGGTGAATTGACCATTATAATCCTGTCCCAAAACCGCAAAGTGAGGAAATAATGAAAAGCAGAGCGTTAATATTCGTTTTATTGATGGCAGTAATCGGTTCGGTTCAGGCGCAGCAGCCTCAGGAACCCCCTCCGCCGGATAATCCCATCGACAGCGCTATCTGGTATTCGCTGCAGTATAATTATCAAAAGGGATTTGATTTGATTGCGCGTGAGCTGGCCAAGGAGCCGGATAACGCTTTGCTGAATAACCTGATGGGGCAGGCGATGCAGTCGTTTTGCCATGAATATCTCCCCTATACGGGATACACCGAAGCGACTTCGGATTCGATTTTGAATTTCCTGCAAAAAGGGCTGGCCGGGGATCCGGCGCAGAAGGACATATATTTCCTGATAGGCAAGGAATACGGTTTCCGCATGATGCGTGCGTACGAGGCGGGAGACATGGAAAAAGCCCGGAGCATGTTGCAGGCAGGATACGAGGCCGGAGGGTACCCGGACTGGCTGTTGGAATATGCTCAGAATACCCTTCGGACCTGCGATTCGGGCGGGGTGCTGTTCGTGGGAGAACAACCGGAATTTCTGCCGCTATTTTACCTGCAGTTCGTGAAAGGATACCGCACCGATGTCATGGTGCTTCCGATGCCGCTATTGAATCTCGACTGGTTCGTGGCCAGGTTGCTCGATGGGACCAATATCAGCGGCTTTGCGGCTCCGGTCCGCCTTGATAAAAAGGAGTTATCCCGAAGGAATTTTTATCCGTTCGGGCCGGATACGCTGGAAATCGAGGTCCCGAGCAGTGTTTGGAAGAAGTACACCGGCGAAGATAAGAAGGGGGTTATGTATTGGGGAATCGAGCCGGACCTGTCGACTTACACCATGCGTTTTATTTCAAGGCAGAAATCCTTCCTGCTTGATTTAATAAAGACCAACAACTGGAAACGGCCGCTCTATTTTTCGAACGGCTGTCCGCGGTTATATATTCAGGGACTGGAGCCTTACATGCAGCGGCAGGGTTTGGCGGCTCAGTTGATGCCGATACAGGTCAATAACAACCCTATGGGTCTGAATGTCGCCAAAATCCAGGAAATCCTTCTTGATTCGAAATCGTATGAGAGTTTCAAAGATTTTGCGGTGCACCCTATACCGATGCTGTCGAATTTACTGAATAATTACCGCGCCTCGCTTTACGGGCTGGCGCTTCTGGATATGTCAAGGAAGGAATATCAAGGAGCCAAGGATGTGGTCGACAAAGCGGCGGAATATATGCCTCAGGATATTTTCCCGCTGAACGATCAATTCACCGCGGCGGTGACCGAAATGCGCAAGAGATTCAAGGAAGTGGGGCTGGAGTAAAGAGGAGACTAAAAATAAACCCAGAACAAAATTATCAAAATAACGATAGCCTGACTTAAGAAGTTAATGACATCGTTGTTAATGAATTCAAAATCCCTTATTAGAACAGCCTGTTGCTCGCAATGTAGCCTCCGCTCCGTTTGCTTCCCACATATTGTACATTTATATTGGCCTTGAAGATAAGTGCCAAGCAAGGAATCAATTAATCCCCCGCAAAATCCAATTGATCCGACAGGCAGGAAAATGCTATGCCATCCTCCAAAAAAAGAACCCAGGGGGAAAGAGGATGATAAATAGACCATATACCACGATACAATCGGGACTGTAACCGCTCCGAAAAAAGAGGCTAAAAGTCCCAGAAGCGTTATGCCGCCCGAGACGCCGGGCTGGACCACAGCGAAGTTGAACAATCGTCGGGGTTTTTCCCGAGATAGTGTACCGATTTCGGTTGCCCAAGTGTCGGCGTTGGCTATCGCTAATGAAATGATATAGGTAATATACAGCCATATCGCAGTATCGAGACTATAAGATTTTTGAAATAAATGAATAGAGACAGCCATAATTGCCGCTATTCCTCCATTTGCCATGACTTGCCAGAAATCGCGGGGGCCGGTTTTGTCGGCGAATTGCATCGCTTGGTCCTTCCGTTTCGATTTGATAAACGACAAAGCGCTGGAACTGATAAAGAAATATATTAGTGGGATTCCGCGCGATATGGTATCGCATCCGAATACGATGGTTCCAATTATAATTGCACCGATTGCCCCGGAAAAGGACAGGGCTTTTAACCTCCATGCGGCCAGCGAAATCGCGGTCGCTCCGAAAAAGCCCCAGAGAAAATAATCAAACGATAATTCGAACATATTTGTTTCTTTGAATTGAAATTATAATGCCGTATAGTCCGTGATGAGTCAATATCAAAATATATTGGTGACCGGAGCATCCGGGCAGCTGGGCCGGAGATTAATCAGGAAACTGCTGGCGCTGGGCTATCGGGTTCGTGGGCAGTACCGTTCCAACGAACAGGCCGCGAGATGGAATCCCGATGGAGTTGAAATCGTCATCGGGGACGTGCTCGAGGAGGGTTGGTACGATCGCGCCGTCGCAGGCTGCGACGCCGTAATACACGGCGCGGCCTGGGTGACCATGCGCAATGTCGATATGGACTTGATGCGGCGGGTGAATGTCGAAGGGACCATTAAAGTCGCCGAGGCCTGCCGGAAATCACCGACGGTAAAAAGGCTGTTACAGGTATCATCGGTCGCCGCGGTGGGAGGTTCCGCAGACGGCAAGCCGCTCGATGAAAATACGGAATTTAATTTGTGGCGATATCGTATCCCCTATTTTATCACCAAGAAGATGTCCGAAGAAGAGGCGTTTGCCCGGAACGGTGCGGAACTCGAAGTGGTGGCGGTGAACCCCTCGATTATGATTTCGACACCGGATAGAATAGTCACGGCGGCAGATCTGGCGAAAATTCCGAAACGCCTCCCTTTTTATATCAATATCGGTTTAAATCTGGTCAATGCCGAAGATGTCATCGACGGAATCATCTCGGCGCTGGAAAGGGGCCGCCCCGGAGAACGGTATTTATTGACCGGAGACAATATCGATCAAGACAAGGCGTTCCGACTAACAGAATATTACCTGGGGATGAAAAAGCCCTGGCTGAGGATCCCCTATCCATTTTTTGTTTTCACCGGATTGATTCTGGATACGGTAACGAGATTCAGGAGAATATTCAAAAAGGACGTCAGAGCCCCCAAGCTGGGGTACAATTTCGCACGGCTGGCGAAATACCGCTTCTTCTACGATGCTTCAAAAGCCAAACGGGAATTGGGTTTTAATCCGCGGCCGATTGAGCGGAGTATTGA
>JBFZFV010000033.1:0-15395 GCA_041306185.1 Candidatus Zixiibacteriota bacterium | reverse complement strand
TATAAAGGACGAAGATTAATGGACGAATTACGGCATAATGCTGTAATCATAATCAGCGGCGCAAGTTCAAAAAAAATGGGGGATAGCCGATATAGGAATTAATGGATTTATAGCTGTCGGCTGTTTTTACAGGCCGAAATTTTTGCACGTCTTTAACAATAGAGTATGAATACTATGGCGGATTTGGAAAAAATTATCGAAGAAATCACTGCCGATTTGGTTATGGTCGACCTGGAAGACCTGCCGGCATTATCACAAATTCATGAAAAATTCGAATCGCTCGCAAAATCGGATGTCGAAGGCGCCGGTGAAATCATTTCGGTCGCCAAAGGATGCGCGGAACTGCTCAAGAAAATTATCCTGAGTGAAATCCAGGATAAAAAAGCGGCCATGAAAGCCCTCAATGAGGCCGTCACCGTCATGCAGCAAGTTATCAGAGACGGGAAATCCCTGAAAGATTTTAAAGTCCCCGAGATTCTGGAAATTGGGAACGGTTCGGCAACAAAAGACAAAGGTGATTCCGGGAGTTCCAAAACGGCGGCGGAGTCGGTTGAAGAAGACATCCGTTATACCATGCATTTAACCGATGCCGACAGCAGCCTGATCGGAGAATTTATCACGGAGGCCCGCGAGCACTGCTCCAACGCCGAACAGATGCTGATGAATCTCGAAACCGGCGAAGATAAAGAAGGTTCAATCAATGCCATTTTCCGCAGTTTCCATACCATAAAGGGAGCGGCGGGATTTCTTGATTTGCAGCCGATAAACGTGGTTTCCCACGAATCCGAAACGCTCCTCGATATGGGCAGAAAAGGGACGGTAAAAATCGAAGGCCGGATTGCGGATGTCATTTTCGATTCCATCGATATTTTGCGTCAATTGCTGGAAGCGGTGGAAGATACCTTGTCATCGGGCGCAGAGTACGATGCCACCGAGCAAATTTCTCCGATACTCGGCAGGCTGAGACAGCTCATCGCCAATCCGGAAGCTTCCGATATTTCCGAACCTTCCGATCGCATCGGCGACAAGCTGATCGATATGGGGGTGACCAGTCAAAAGAAGATCGATGAAGCTCTCCGCAAAAAATCCAGCCCGGATGAAAAAATCGGCCAGACCCTGGTAAAGCAGCAGGTCGTCCCGGCCAAGGCCGTCGCCAAAGCTCTGCGGGAACAGCAGCAGGTCCGCAAGGAAAAACAGGCCGCAACGTCGGCGGTTAAAGAGATGGTCAAAATCGATACCGAGCGCCTGGATCGTATGGTCGATACCATCGGGGAACTGGTGATAGCCGAATCCATGGTGGGACAAAACGAGGAACTGCTGTCGAAAGCCTCTCATGAAATCACCCGCAATATTTCACATTTGAATAAAATTACGAGAGAACTCCAGGAAATGGGAATGGCCATGCGCCTGGTCCCGGTCAGAGGGACCTTCCAAAAACTGGCCAGGGCCGTGCGAGATTTAACCCGCAAATCCGGCAAGCAGGTTGAGCTGAATCTTTTCGGTGAAGATACCGAAGTCGACCGGAGTATCACGGATTTAATCGGCGATCCCCTCATGCATATGATTCGCAATGCCGTCGATCACGGCATAGAATCTCCGGATGATCGCGTCGGCTACGGCAAACCGGTGGTCGGAACCGTCACCCTGAAAGCTTATCATAAAGGCGGAAGTATCTACTTCGAAATAGAAGACGACGGGCACGGTTTAGATAAAGAAAAAATATACAAGAAGGCCGTGGAAAAAGGCTTGCTGGAACCGGGAAAGGAACTGACCGATACCGAAACGTACAGCATAATTTTAATGCCCGGTTTCTCGACCGCCCAGAAGGTCACCGACATTTCCGGACGGGGAGTCGGCATGGATGTCGTCAAAAAGAATATCGATGCCATGCGGGGAAATCTTGAAATCGATTCCGAACTCGGCCGCGGCACGAAATTCGTAATGAAACTCCCGCTGACTCTGGCCATTATCGACGGAATGCTGGTCGATATCGAAGATGAAAAGTACATTATTCCGACTCTTTCGGTCGTGGAATCGCTATCGCTGACTCAGGATATGATTTCCACGGTGACCAGTCGCGGCGAATTGATCAATCTCCGGGGGGAATTACTCCCGTTGATAAGAGTAAATCGGCTGTTCGGTTTACCGGAAAAATCCGATGGCGAAAACGCCGAACATACGGTGGTTGTTGTCGAGGATAACGCCCGCAAAATCGGACTGGTGGTCAACAAACTCCTGGGGCAACGCCAAACGGTTATTAAAAGCCTCGGTAAAACTTTTTCCCGGCAAAAATGGATTTCCGGCGGTGCGATTCTGTCGAACGGAAACATCGGATTGATTATCGACATCGGCGGAGTGATATCGCTTGCGGACGAACTAAAGCGTGAACTCTATGCCGATCGTTCGAAAAATCGTCTGAAAAAATACCTCAATAATAATGAACCTGAAACCATAACAGAAAATATTCCGGAAATCAGCAGGGCGGATCATGAAGCATCCGAAATGACCTCCGCAGAGGACAATCGTCTGAAAGATTTAAATGCCGCCTTAATCGGTGAAGAAACCGAAACCGCAGCTGAGCCGGTTAGTAGTAGTCACTGATCGATTGGAAGGGATAAAGATTTATGAATGATTTTCAAACCACCGCCGCGACGGTCGCAGAAACCGTCAGGGCCAAAGCGGGAAAATATCTGACCTTCCGTCTGGCTTCCGAAGAATACGGACTTGAAATCCTGAAAGTCCGCGAGATTATCGGTGTCATGGAGATCACTCATGTTCCCCGGACTCCGGAATATATTCGCGGTGTCATCAACCTCAGAGGCAAGGTGATTCCGGTCCTCGACCTGCGGACCAAATTCAATATGGAGAAGACGGAAAATACCGACGAAACCTGTATCGTGGTTGTCGATGTCAGCTCAACCGGAGAAACCATCCAGATGGGAATCCTGGTGGATGCCGTTTCCGAGGTGCTCGATATTCAGGATTCGCAAATCGAGGATGCTCCCGCGTTCGGGACCTCCGTCGACACCAAGTTTATCCTGGGTATGGGAAAGGTAAATAATGAAGTAAAAATCCTGCTCGATATAGATGAAGTTCTGACGACAGGGGAGTTCGCCATGTTGGAGGGCATGGCGGAATGAAAGAGAAAACACTTAACACGGTCCATACTATTAGAAGGAGATGGATTATGAAGAAGGTCACACTTCTGGCCGTTTTGACGGCTATCTTTGTTGTGGCGCTTGGTATGGCTGCGGTGGCGGGTCCCTCGTTTAAGCCCAGCCTGTACGGTTATATCAAGCTGGACGGTTCTTACGATCAGAACCTGACCAGCCACGGTAATTTCGTCATGTGGGTACAGCAGCGCGAAAACGCTCAGGATGACGAGCAGTTCAACATGACCCATAAGCAGTCCCGTTTCGGATTCAACCTCAAGGGCGAAGGCTACGGCAACGTTAATGTCGGAGCTAAGGCTGAGGTCGATCTTTACGGCGCCGGCGGCGGCGAAAACAAAGCCGAGCTTCTCCTGCGCCATGCCTATTTCTGGGTCGAATCGAACGGGTTCAAACTCCTGGCGGGTCAAAACTGGGATATGGTCTCACCGCTGAATCCCTCGACCCTCAACTACGCGGTTCTCTGGGGCTGCGGTAACCTCGGTTATCGTCGTCCGCAGGTGTCGCTGTGGTACAACTTCCCGGCCGGGAACCAGTTCGATGTCACCATCGGAGCCGGTGCCTTCCGCAATATCGGCGATGACTTGATTTCCCTTTCTCTGGCCGCCGGCGGCGAAAGCGCCGATGGCGCCGATGACGGAACCGACAGCGGAATCCCGAATGCTCAGGGTATTTTCGACTGCAAATACAGCTGGGCCGAAAAGGGCTATTTCCAGTTCGGAGTCAGCGGGCTCTGGGGACAGCTGAAAGCTGAAACCGATGCCGGTAACAGCGCCGATTACGAAAGCTGGGCCTATGCCGGACACTTCCAACTGGCCTTCCCGCAGGGATTCGGCTTTTCCGGTGAATATTATACCGGGCAGAACACCGGCGGTTTCAACGGTGGAATCGGCCTGGCCAGCACCGTAGACGGTGTCGAAGCCAAGGGCGGCTGGGTTTCCGCATGGGCTCCGGTATCGCCGAAGTTCAAAGTCAGTGCCGGTTACGGTTTCGACGATCCTGAAGACAACGATATTGCCGACAATACCCGCGCTAAGAATACCTGTTACTATGGCAACATCGTTTATACCATCGTGCCCCAGGCTTCGGTGGGACTTGAAGTCGCTCAGTGGGAAACCGAATTTAAAGCGGCTGACGCGGCCAAGAACTTACGCGTACAATCGTCGTTCATGCTGAACTTCTAAGGGAACGATGAATCGACTTATTTGGTAATTTGATACTTGCGGATCCCGCTTAACGGCGGGATCCGTCGTTTATGAAATGGAGGGGGATTAGAATGAGTAAGCAAAACCCTGCAGGCGGTGCGACCGCAGAACAATTGAAAAGAAATCTTGCGGGAAAGTACCTCACTTTTCGCCTTTCGGCCGAAGAATACGGCCTGGAAATCCTCAAAGTCAGAGAAATAATCGGATTGATGGAAATTACCTCCGTTCCCCGGACACCCCATCATATCAGGGGCGTTATCAACCTCAGGGGCAAGGTAATTCCGGTAGTCGATCTGAAATGCAAGTTCGATATGGGGGATACCGAAGACACCGATGAAACCTGCGTGGTGGTTGTAGAAGCCGCCGGCGTGGATAGGGGGTCGACCCAGATGGGAATCCTGGTGGACGCCGTATCCGAAGTCCTCGATATCCAGGAAAGCCAGATCGAAGATGCCCCCGCCTTTGGTACCGGCGTGGATACTCACTTTATTCTCGGTATGGGCAAGGTAAATAATGCCGTTAAGATCCTTCTGGATATCGATGCCGTCCTGTCAAATACGGATATGGCCGTGATTGAAGGGATGGGAGATACCGCTGATGCCGAAGTCGAGAGCGAAGCGGCCGTCGTCTAAGCCTCGATCGAACCGGGAATCGGCGGACAATCCGGGGGCAGGTAAATTCGATTCGATTATGGGGCTTTGGCATCTTCGATTCAGTCCATTCATAAGGCCCGCATCGAATTATATGGTGAGATTATGCTTCATTTTGCCGATAAAATATATAGAAGAGAATTATGAAGAAGTAATACGGGATTGAGTTATGCAGGATCAGGCATCGAAATCATCGGACTCCGCGTCGCGGGTATTTAACATCAGCGTAAGCTCGGATTGTATGAGAGTTTTGCTGACCTGCCGTACGAATGATATCGATGCGGCTGCGGTCGTCGAAGAAATCAAACAGGAGATGACGCGGCTTAATATCAGGGCCAAATTCAACGAAGAAGCCCTGGCGAATTTCCTGAAACAAAGCAAGGAAAAAGGCGAAGACCTGAACGACTTCGTGCTCGCCAAAGGTATTCCCTCGATGCCGTCGATCGACGGCAAACTGGAATGGCAGGGGGATTATTTTAAAGAAGGATATTATATCGATCCCGAAACGAAAAGAATCGATTTCCATCGCAAAGTGGGGGACCCTACCATTGAAGAGGGGCAGTTAATCGTTAAAGTTTTCAAGTCCAAACGGGGAACCGACGGTATCGATGTATACGGTCGCGCGATGAAAGTACCGATTCCGAAAACCGTTACCGTTAACCCCGGAAACAATGTCGTCTGGGATGAAGAAGCACAGGGATACCGTGCCAAGAAATCGGGACGGGTCAGGTTTAAAGGGGTCACTCTGCACGTCGACGATACTTATGTCGCGCGTGAGGGAATCAACACCAACACCGGAAACGTCAAGCATCTCGGCTCCGTGGTCGTCAACGGCGATATCGATTCGGAATTCGCGATCGAAGCCAGCGGAAATATCGAAGTCCGCGGCCTGATTTATGCCAGCGATATAATTTGCGGAGGAAATCTCATCGCCAAGGAAGGCATTAACGAAAATCCCTCCAAAACCGTGGATGTCAAGGGGGACATCCTGGCGAAATACATCATGAACGCGAATATCAAGTGCGAAGGCCAGGTTATTGCGAACAAGGAAGTTTTTCAATCAGATGTCAAATGCCGCGGAGAAGTCCATTGCGAGAAAGGGCGAATGGTCGGCGGTGAAATAATGGCGACCAAGGGCATTTTCGTGGGCGAAGTCGGGTCGAAAGGAGACGCCAAAACGCTGCTTATTGCCGGTATCGATTATAGCGTAAAGGTGGCGCTGGAAACCAATACCAAGAAAATCGAAGACTTAAAATTGCAGATAAAAAAACTCAAGCCGATATACGTCAAACTGAAGGGGATGCGGCAATTCCTTAAACCGGAACAAGCTGAGGCCATGACCGAACTGGAATTCCAATTAAACGATAGCGAAACCGAAATAGTCGAACTCGACAAACAGAACAAGGAATTGCGCAAGGAATACTATTCCAACAAGGAAGCCAGGATAGTGATTTATGAAATGGCCTATCCCGGGACCATTTTGCGGGTGTTCGATTCGCAGTATATCATCGAAAACGCTTTGAAAGGTCCGATTGTGGCCGGGCTTGATCCCGTTACCGCGGAAATATTTCTGACGTCAGAACTTAAAGATATGGAGTAGTCTATCATGAAGGTCGAACACATCAATCCATTCATTGCTTCGGTGATCGAGACTTTTGAGAACATGCTGGCCTGCCAGGTAAAAGTCGGGAAGCCCATTGTCACCAGGGATGATGACGGTTCCGACGACATCATCGGGGTCATCGGGATGACCGGGACCTCGAAAGGTATCGTCGCCGTCAAGTTCCCGGTCCCGACCGCCTTGAAATCGGTGGGCAAAATGGTGGGGATGGAGTTCAAGAATATCGATCCCTCGATTATCGACGGCGTGGGAGAATTGATAAACATTATAGCAGGGAATGCCAAGGTCAAATTTCAGGGGCAAAGGATATCGCTATCGCTCCCGACCGTGGTAAGAGGCAATATGTACAAGTTGAACAATCTCACCGGCGCAGTATTTGTAACCTTGCCTTTTTCCAGTGAAGTTGGAGATTTCGAGCTTCTGGTCAGTTTCAAGACCGTCGAAAAGCCCGTCGACAAAAAGGAGGCTGCTCATGCAGGTGCTAATAGTTGATGATTCCCAGATAATGCGCAAGATAATAACCGGGGTCTTGAAAAAACTGAACGTTAATGAAATCCTGGAAGCGGTGAACGGTCAGGAAGCGGTCGATTCGGCTTCGAAGAATTCAAACGTCGGTTTGATTATGATGGACTGGAACATGCCGACCATGACCGGTCTTGACGCGGTGAAGAAAATCAGAGCCGCCGGAAACAAGGTCCCTATTATCATGTGTACGACGGAGGGTGAAAAGGAAAAGGTCCTCGAAGCTCTTAAAGCCGGGGCCAATGATTACCTCGTCAAGCCCTTTAATCCCAAAGACATACAGTCGAAGCTGGAAAAGTTCCTGGCAAAAGTCTGACGGACTTCTGTCGGGCCAAGGGGGTATTCGAACCGACCGAATAGATAAATATTTATGAAAGAATCCACTTTTCAAGGCATCCGTTCCCTCGTTTACGAAAGGAGCGGAATTTCTCTGGGCGCGAATAAACAAGCTTTGGTTCGCGCCCGAATCGCAAAAAGAATGCGCATGCTCAACCTGGATACTTATGAGGCATACCTCGATTATGTATCCAACGACGTCGATGGAGCGGAAGTCGAGTATATGCTTGATGTTATCTCGACCAATACTACGAATTTTTACCGCGAAGCGGCGCATTTCGATATGTTGAGAAATATCGTCCGAAATTGGGTATCCCAGAAAGTCCGGAAACTGAGGGTATGGTCGGCGGCGAGTTCTTCGGGTGAAGAGCCGTATACCCTGGCCATAGAACTTGCCGAAAGCATCGGTTCGGCACGGGTGGATGTCAAGATCCTGGCCACCGATCTGGCACCGTCGGTGCTTAAAGCCGCCATACTGGGGGAATACTCCGAAGATAAGTTAGAACCGGTTCCGCATAATCTGCTTTCCAAGTACTTCATAAAAGTGAAAGAAAAAAAAGGATCAGTATACAGGGTCAAGCAGGAATTGAAGGACATGATATTATTCCGGCAATTCAACCTTTCGGTGGTACCCTATCCGATGAAAAATCCTCTCGATATTATTTTTTGCCGGAACGTCATGATTTACTTCGACCGTGAGGTCCGCAAAAGACTGGTGAATGAATTCCGCCGCTTATTGAAACCCGGAGGTTATCTTTTCGTGGGGCACGCGGAAAGTATCACCGGGCTTTCCGACGGATTCAAATGTCTGAAACCGTCGGTGTATCTAAAGGAGTAGGCTGATGTCGCTGGTTGTGGTAGGTATATCCGAGGTCTACGTGTCGAAAAGCCTGCAGGACGTGATTATTACGTACTCACTGGGTTCGTGTATCGGAATCGCCGCGTACGATCCGGAGGCGAAAGTCGGCGGCATGATCCATTATATGCTGCCCCTTTCGAAAATTTCTCCGGACAAGGCGGCCAACAAGCCCGCGATGTTTGCGGATACCGGGGTACCGATGCTTTTAAAGGAATTATTTGCACGGGGAGCATCCAAAGATCGCCTTGTTATCAAGGTCGCCGGGGGATCGCAGCTGATGGATCAGAATAAGGTCTTCAATATCGGCGAACGGAATTATCTGGTATTAAGAAAAATACTTTGGAAAAATAACCTGCTTATAAAGAGCGAAGATGTCGGCGGCAACCTGTCGCGGACGCTGCGCCTTGAGCTGGAAACCGGTTTGACTACGGTCAAATCTTCACAGGGGGTACGGGAGTTATGAACGTGAAAGACCAAATCGTATCCAAGGTGTCGTCATTTCCGACTCTGCCGGCAATGGCCGGGAAACTTCTGAATCTGCTGAATAACCCTGAAATTTCCGGCTCAGAAATCGCCAGAGTGGTGCAATACGACCCGGCCCTAGCGGCCAATTTGATGAAAGCGGCCAATTCCGTCTACCTCGGCGTTGCCGCGCAAGTTCAATCCATTAACGAAGCCATTTTCAGGCTCGGTTCCAAGTGGATATTCCAGGTGGCGGTATCGTCGTTGATCTATTCCAATCTGCACAAGCCGGTCCGCGGTTATGACCTGTCCGGCGAAGAACTCTGGCGCCATTGCATTGCTGTCGCCACGATGTCGGATATCATGAGCCGTCAGCTGAAGATAAAAGACGTCGGCTTGGTATTCACCGGAGGACTTCTGCACGATATGGGAAAGATAATCATGGGCGAATTCGTGTCCGACAAATTCGATGATATTCTGAAACTGGTGGATGAAAAGCATATTTCATTCGAAGAAGCCGAACGGGAAATCCTCGGCATCGATCATGCCGAAATAGGCGGCATTATCGCAGAAAACTGGAAATTCCCGGTCAGCCTGATTTCATGCATACGATACCATCATGACCCCGATCTTTCTCCGGAAGCGGATCAGACCATCGATATCGTTCATATCGCCGATGCCCTCTGCCTGATGCAGGGGTACGGGGTCGGCCGCGATGGTATCAATTACAAGCCGTGCGAATCGGCCGTGGAACGGCTGGGATTGACCACGGCCATCATAGAACAGGCTACCAGCCAGCTGGTTACTTCTCTCGAAGAAGTCGATAACGCGCTAAAATCGTCACCTGCGCCGCAGGCGGTAGGGAGGTAGACATAAATGCCGTATAACGTATTGATAGTAGACGATTCCAAAACGATTCGTTCCATAATTATCAAGACGCTGAGGCTGACCAAGCTCGATATCGGAGAAATCTTCGAGGCTTCCAACGGGAAGGAAGGTCTCGAGTGTATCGAAAAGAACCGTGTCCATGTGATTCTCTCCGATCTCAACATGCCCGTTATGTCGGGCCTGGAAATGGTCGCCGCGATGGAAAAGGACGGAATCCTCAACGATATTCCGGTGATCGTGGTATCGACCGATGGATCCGCGACGCGAATCGAGGAATTGAAACGAAAAGGGGTAAAACATTATATCCGGAAGCCGTTTACGCCGGAGTCAATCGGAGATGCAATCGATAAGGTGTTGGGAGTAACGAAATGAGTAATCAGGATTTCAAGGAAATTACCCTTTCCACGGTGATGGAAGTTCTGGAACAGACCGCCTTTGTCTTTCCCGAACCGGGTGATATGCTCGAAGGTGTTTCGCTGGACAATATGGAATTCATAATGGTCAGTCTGAATTATACCGGCGATAAGCTGGGTCAGGTTATGATGATTATGGCTACCGAATTCTGCGCCGAAATCGCCGCGAACCTGCTCGGCGAGGAGGTCGACGAAACCTCACCGGACGACAATAACTTCGATTCCGCAAAAGAGATGCTGAATATCATATCGGGACAACTGCTCACCCGCGTTTACGGAGATACCGCTTTGTTCAGCCTTTCCGCACCGGAAGTGCAACAGCTTCAGAATGAAAAGCTGTTCGAGATCATCGATTCCAAGGATTATGCCCTGTGCATGGTCGATGAATACCCCGTTATAACCATATTCACTCCTGAGGAAAAGCTGTCCAATGAGCATCAAAGTGTTGGTCGTTGACGATTCCGCAGTCGTCAGAAAAATTTTCAGCGCCGAATTATCCAGCGATCCTGATATCGAAATAATCGGGACGGCTCCCGATCCCTTTATTGCACGGGATAAAATCCTGCAGCTCAAACCGGATGTCATTACCCTCGATATCGAAATGCCCCGTATGGACGGGTTGACCTTCCTGCGCAAATTGATGCAGCACTATCCTATCCCCACCATCGTCGTCTCCTCACTGACTCCCGAGGGGGGCGAATTGGCTATGGAAGCGCTCGATGCCGGAGCGGTAGATGTTATGTGCAAGCCGGGAGCATCCTATTCCGTAGGCGATATGGCCGTGGAATTAAAAGAGAAAATCAAAGCGGCCAGCCATGTCAATTTACAGAAAAGAATTAAAATGCCCCTGGGACCCCAGGAGGGAATTCCCAAAATAAAAACCGCTCTGACCAAAACGACCAATAAAGTCATTGCCATTGGAGCCTCGACCGGCGGGACTCAGGCCCTTCAGGTCCTGCTCAGTTCCTTTCCCCGCAATATTGCCGGAACGGTAATCGTCCAGCATATGCCGGAAAAATTCACCAAATCCTTCGCCGACCGGCTGAATCAGGTTTGCGAAATCGAGGTCAAAGAAGCCGCCGACGGCGACAGCGTCGTACCCGGAAGAGCCCTGATAGCTCCGGGAAATTACCACATGATGCTGAATCGTTCCGGGGCCAACTATTACGTCAACGTCAAACCGGGTCCGCTGGTGAGCCGCCACCGTCCCTCGGTAGAAGTCCTGTTCAAATCAGTGGCTAAATTTGCCGGAAGCAACGCCGTGGGAGTGATGCTAACAGGCATGGGAGGGGACGGTTCTCACGGGATGCTCGAAATGAAAGAAGCCGGAGCCTACAATATCGCCCAGGATGAAGAATCGTGCGTGGTGTTCGGGATGCCGAAAGAAGCCATAAAACTGGGAGGCGTTGACAAGGTCGAATCCCTCACCAAAATCACCGATGAAATTATCTCGCATTTGTGAGATGCAGCCAAAAAATTACGAAAGCGGCCAAATGGCCGCCTTTTTTTTATCTATATGCCGATGCCGTCGTTAAGGGCACAATTTTCATTTGCGCTTGTTTAATAGCTTATTAACAGCGTATTTAGGTACTATTGCTTGCGAAAGGCGGTGAAAAGTGACCGAATATAGAATAGAAAAAGATACCCTCGGAGAAGTCAAAGTCCCATCCAATGCTTACTACGGTGCGCAGACTCAGCGGGCATACGAGAATTTCAGGGTTAACGGAGTAAAATTCCAGCCGGAATTTATCAAAGCTCAGGCCATCATTAAGCGATCAGCCACACAGGTAAACAGCGAAAGCGGAAACCTCGATTCCAAAAAAGCGGAAGCTATCATCAAGGCCGCCGACGAAGTGCTGAACGGGGATTTCGACGATCAGTTCGTCCTCGATTATCTTCAGGCCGGAGCGGGGACTTCGCAGAATATGAACATCAATGAAGTCATCGCCAACCGCGCCAACGAAATTCTGGGCGGAACAAAGGGAAAATACGAACATATCCATCCCAACGATCATGTCAACATGGGGCAATCGACCAACGACACCATCCACACCGCCATACATATTTCCACTGTTGTCGATACATATGCGAGGCTCCTTCCGGCAATCGACCGCCTGCATCATGCCCTGCAGGAGAAGGAAAAAGAATTCGATAATATCGTCAAATGCGGACGAACCCATCTTCAGGATGCCGTCCCGATCCGCCTCGGTCAGGAATTCAGCGCCTTTGCCGATATGATGCGCCTGGCCAAAGAGCGAATCAGTCATTCCCTTGAAGCGGTAAAAGCTCTGCCAATCGGGGGTAGCGCCGTTGGAACCGGGCTGAACACTCCTCCGGGTTACCGCAAAAAAATGGCCGAATACATTTCCGAAGCGACCGGCCATGATTTCCGCATCGCCGATAATATGTTCGAAGCCATGAGCGCCCTCGACGGCGTGGTGGAATTCGGCGGCGCTTTGCGGACTTTGACGGTCAGCCTGAAAAAAATCGCGGATGATATCCGGCTGTTGGGTTCCGGCCCCCTGACCGGTATCATGGAATTGCAATTACCTCCGGTCCAGCCCGGTTCGTCCATTATGCCGGGGAAGGTCAACCCGGTCATGGCGGAAATGCTCAATATGGTCTGCTCCCAGGCGATCGGTTGCGATGCCTGCATCGTCCATGCCGCGCAGGGAAGTCAGTTGCAATTGAATGTCATGATGCCGGTCGTGGGATACAACCTGCTGCTCATGATTCAATCCCTGGCAGGGGGCATGGACTGCTTCACCGACCGCTGCATTAATGGCCTGAAGGCCGACGAAAAAATATGCGGTAGTAATGCCGAGCGGAGTACATCCCTGGCTACGGCTTTGAATCCTATCATCGGGTATAACAAGGCCGCGGAACTGGCCTATCGCGCCTATAAAGAACGCCGCTTTATCAGGGAACTTGCCGAAGAGACGGAAGTAGCGGACAAAAAGACGCTTGATAAAATCCTCGACCTGCATCGCTTGACCGTCAACCCCGACGACCGCGAATAATTTTCTTGGATGAAAACCAATCCGGAGCGTCTTTATTAAGGTGATTAAGACCGTTTAACTACCGATAATATTAAATGGCGACTTTGGGGAGGTTCTTATGCGGATGAAAACATTTGTCTCTGCCCTTATAATGTTCGGGCTTTTGATCTTGGGAGGATGTAACAGCCAGCCCGTCGAATCGCCCCCATCGGAAATGGTGATTCTCGACTATGGGCAGTCGGTGACTCTCCCGGATTCCGGTACAAAAATTACATTCGATTCCATTCTGGTCGAATCCAGATGTCCTATCGATGCTTTGATATTATGTATCTGGGAAGGCTTGGCGACCATTCAGGTATCGGTCGAAAGACCGGGCGAAAGCAAAGCTCAGGGTAATCTTACCATTGCCGGGTTTGTCGACCTCGATGGCGAAAACCCCTATCCGTATGGAATAATCGACGGCTATAAAATAGGTTTAAAGCAATTGCTGCCGTATCCCAATATAGATTCCGCCGTTACTCCGGCTTCGTATAAAGCCTGGCTCGAAGTGATCGAGGATGGGGATAGATATCCTTATCCCGTTATGTTCGTGGGTAACCCCATGGCGATCGCGGAAGCCCCTTATACCGTTAACGATTTTGCCATTACGAATTATATTGCCGATATAAATGTCAGCTACGGCGGAGGCTGCACCGATCACGACTTATACCTGTATATGTCCCCCGTGGCGTTTGAAAAGTCCTTGCCGGCTCAGGCCGATTTGTATATTCAGCATTTCGATTATGGGGATAATTGCGAAGCCCTGATTACCCGGCCATTGACTTACGATCTGGAGCCGATTGCCGATTTTTATACCGATACCTTTGGTATCGGAGGGGACATAATCCTCAATCTTTACGAGTGGGACGGCGATGAATTCACCAAGGCCGCCAGCGCTACGATGCGGGTAGATCGTTTCCTGCCGGACTAAATTAAAATATCCGTAAATATTCCGGCCCGAAAGGTTGTCCTTTCGGGCCCTTTTTTTTATATTAAACTTCCTTTCGACGGAATGAAAATAAAGTCGATTCAGATTTAAATAAACAGGGAGAAACTAATGATTAACAAAGTCGGAATAGTTGGATGCGGTCAGATGGGATCCGGAATAGTCCAGGTTACCGCCGCCGCCGGGTTTTCCGTGGTGGCTAACGAAGCCACCGATGAGCTTCTCGATAAGGGAATATCCGCAATCGAAAAAAGACTGGACAAGGCGATTGAAAAAGGAAAGATGGATGCCGCCGCCAAAGCTAAACTCCTGGCGAACATTTCCCGGACAGTGGAGCTGGAGGAGATGAAAGACTGCGATTTGATCATCGAGGCCATTACCGAAGATATCGTCGCCAAGAAAGAGGTCTTCAAAGACCTCGACAAAATCTGCAAAAAAGAGACAATTTTCGCTTCGAATACCTCGTCCATTCCTATCGGCGATCTCGCCGCCGTAACCGGACGCCGCGACCGCTTTGTGGGACTGCATTTCTTTAATCCGGTTCCGGTTATGAAGCTGGTCGAAGTCGTCAGGACCCTGGATACTTCTGAAGAATGCTTTAAGGCCGCTTTCGAATTCGCCGGCAGGGTTGGAAAAGCACCGGTTTCGGCCAAGGATACTCCGGGGTTTATCGTCAATGTCCTACTTATTCCTTATCTTCTCGATGCTATCCGCCAGTACGAAAATGGACTTGCTACGCGTGAGGATATCGACAATGCCATGATGCTCGGTTGCGGGCATCCCATGGGACCCCTAACCCTGACCGATTTCATCGGGCTCGACACCACTCTCTTCATCGCCGATATTTTCTTCGATGAATTCAAGGATCATCATTACGCCGCTCCGCCGCTTCTGCGCCGGATGGTGGCCGCAGGATATCTCGGGAAAAAGAGCGGTCGTGGTTTCTACGATTACAGAAAATAAATCTTAAGGAGACGAAAAATGGAATTCAAGAATATCCACGTGAAACGGGAAGGCGCTGTCGCTGTCGTCACGATCGACCGCGAAAAGGCCCTTAATGCGCTCAATGCCGAAACCATTGCCGAATTGCAGCAGTTTTTCCGAAGCCACTGGACCGATAGAGAATTGCACTGCGTGGTCATTACCGGAGCGGGACCAAAGGCTTTCGTGGCCGGGGCCGATATTAAGGAGCTTTCGGAACTGGATGTCCGCGGCGCCACCGATACCTCGATGCGCGGCCTGTATCTGATGAAATCGATCGAAAACTTCCCCTGCCCGGTGATTG
>JBFZFV010000032.1:0-69261 GCA_041306185.1 Candidatus Zixiibacteriota bacterium | reverse complement strand
GGCAAACCAGATGGAGTATGTGGCATAGTACACGGTGACAATAAGAACGATTATGAAGAAACTGACGGCAACCGTGACTTTGGAATTTTTCTTCGCGGGGTGGCTGGTCCATTCCAGGCTGTCTCCGGTCGATTCCTCGACCGGTTGATCCGGTCTTTTGCGGACCGAGGTCCCGTTCAGGTCCAGCGGTATTTGTTTATCGTCATCACGGCTCATACAATTATTATTTTTTCAAATCCTTGGGGTCGCGGTACCGCTCCTGTTTGACCTTGTTCATCATGTCCATCATTTCTTTGGCCTCGAATACTTTCTTTTCAATCAGGAGCCGTACAAGTGCCTCCTGGGCCAGGTTGTTAGAAAGGGCCAGTTCCTCGAAAGTGATATCCCGCTCCTGCCCGTTGACAATCATCTTCAGGGCGAATTTCTTTTCGTCAGCCATCAGATTTCCTTTCCGCCGGGATTGCAGCGTTCAAACTTCCGGTCCGATAACCTTCCAGATCGAGAGCGACAAATTTAAATCCGGCCTTTTTTATTCCCGTCACCAGCTTTTCCCTGATGCCGTCGCTTAGTATCAAATCTATATCTTTCTCGCGGACCTCCAGCCGGGCCACCGGGCCGTGAAACCTGACCCGGAATCCCTCGAACCCCAGCTCCTTAACCGCCTTCTCGGCGGCATCGACCTGGCTCAGCATTTCCGGAGTTATCCTTGTACCATATGGTATCCGCGAGGCCAGACAAGCCGCGGCCGGTTTGTCCGAAAACGAGAGATTGTACTTCCGGGCCAGTTCCCTGATATCGTCCTTGGTGTACTCCGCTTCCAGAAGAGGCGACACCACCCCCAGTTCCATGGCCGCCCGGTAACCGGGACGATAATCCCCCTTATCGGACACATTGGCGCCGTCGAAAATCACTTCGATATTCTTCGCCTGCTTGATGGTCCCCAGCATGGTGTACAATTCATGTTTGCAGAAATAGCAGCGCTGAATGGAATTTTCATAATAGTTGGGATTTTCCATTTCCGCGGTTTTGACAATCAAATGATGATCCCGTTTCAACCCGATTTCCTTTACGATTCGTTCGGTTTCTCCCTGTTCGTCTTTCGGCAGGGAATCGGAATACGAGGTCGCGGCCCAGACCTTGTCGGGCCCCAGAGCTTTCACGGACGCCCAAAGGACGGTGGATGAATCCAGCCCGCCTGAAAAGGCCACCATGACACTTCGGTATTTTCGGATGAAATCGAGAAGAGCTTTTTCTTTATTGTCCGGGGACATCGGAAGGTTTCACCTCTTTCGGAAACCCGTCCACAATGGTATAAACGGGCAATTCTATATTTTCACGGTTCTCACCAAATGATACGTCACCGGAAGCGCCCTGGTAACCGTGAATGGTGGAAAGATAATGGGTAATCTCCGCCCGCGAATACTGCCCGTCGTTGAGAGCCTTGCAGATTAACCCCATAGCATCATAGCCCAGCCGTTCCAGAAATCCCGGTCGTCGGCCGTACTTAGTATCGAAATCGGCTATCAGTTTTTGAGCCGCCGGATTGGTATTCACCTCGAACCGCCCGGACGTAAAATAATTCGTTTTGGAAATGCGATCGCCGAGGTTGTAAACGGTTTCGTTTCCCCACCCGTCGCCGCCGAGATAAATAGTCGAAAGGTTATAGAAATCGATTTGTGGAAGGATCATCCGGAGCTGCGACCCTTCGGCAGGTATATAAATACAATCGATCTGCGTCGGGACCTCTTCGGCTTCGATAGTGTCACCGTCTTCATCGAGAAAAGCCCGCGAAGTGTCCTTTAACATCGGGATTATCTGCGACTTTATATCCTTGACGTACGGCCCGAAATCGGTTTCGGTGGTCCGGAAATATTCCACGGCCAGCACCGTTCCTCCGAGATATTTGAATCGCCGCTCGAAAGCCCGGGCCATTAATAAATTCTCCGGAGCGGTGGGGGACATGATAACGGCGGTATCGGCGCCGAGTTTATGCACGGCGAAATCGGCCATTTTGATACCCTGCCATTCGAGATTCGGCCGGAGCTGGAAACTGGTGGATGATAATTCGGTCAGGCCGGCCTGGCTGGCAGCCGGAATAATCAGCGGCATATCATTGCAGGCCAAGACCGCCGAAGATATCGAAGCTTCTTCCGAGGTCAAAGGCCCGATGGCCGCGGTTGTCCCGCTGGCGGACAGCCGGCGGACAATACGCCCGGCTTCGAGCTGATCCCCTTTGGTATCGTACACCACAGGGTTGATTTTTATCCCGGTTTCACGGATATACTGGTCGATACGGAGGTTGATGCCGTCCAGAATCGATTCGCCGAACTTCTGCATATCCCCGGACAGAGGAAGAACCACCCCGATTTCAATATGCTGTTTCGCCAGGGCATCGGCATCCTGTATGATGCGGTCGGCTTCGGGGGTATTGCATTCTTCGAGCAGCGAACGGACTGTCTGGAAACTCCCTCCGGCAATCAAACCCCGGGCCAGGCGCACCAGCAGTTCGCACCGGCGGGAATCGGAAATCGTCCCCGAGGACATATTTTCGAGCACGGCGTCGGGGCTGTCGGAAGCTATTTTTTCCAGCGCTTCTACCAGCAGCCGGTCAAGCTTGGTATCTCGCGACAACCTGAAGGCGTTTATATAGGATATCACTGCATGATCGATACGGCCATCACGATAATCGATATTCCCCTGAAAAAGATAACCGTATGGAGTGTAATCGGATTTGGGGAAACGGGTAATGAGCAGGTCGAATTCCCGGTAGCTATCGTCGAACAGCTCCGCGTGGTAGGCCGCTTTTGCGCTGAAATACTGGTAGATATCGGCCATCTGCAAATCGGACCCGAAATCGGCCAAATCCGTAAAGATCCGGTAGGCTTCAAGGTAACGGGCGTTACCCATCAGACTCATAGCCTGTGCGAATTGTTCCCGCTCACTTTGCGCAGCGGCCGTCGTACAAATAAGGCAGACCGATAAAACGGCCCACCGCAGATATCTGAAATTCCTTTTCACCACTATAGAGAGTACTTGCCGAAATCTTCCGGGTTTATCTTTTTCAGTCGTTCTTTAAGCGTTTCAGGATCATTACTGATATTCGACGGAGGTTCCTGTTCCCTGTGCTCTTGCAGGTTGAATAAGTCTTCGTTCGCGTAGATCGGTGCTCCCGCTTTCAAGGCAAGGGCGATGGAATCGGACGGCCGCGAATCGACCGTATGAGTTTCACCGTTCGCCTTGATGAGCAGTCGGGCGTAAAAGGTTTGTTCCCTCAGTTCGGTGATTTCGACCTTTTCGAGTTTCGCCGAAAGGGCCGTTATCACTGTCCGGAGAAGGTCATGCGTCATAGGGCGTTTGGAATCGACCTTGGAAAGCTCCATGGCAATCGCCCAGGCTTCGGCATGACCGATCCAGATCGGCAGGACCTTTTCGCTGTTTACCGGCGATAAAATCACTACCGGCGAATTGGTCGTCATATCGAGAGCCAAGCCGTCCACTTTGACTTCTACCATCGGCATTAAAAATCAGGCCTTTCTGATTACCCACAACTTGACATTGGCCACGATGTCGGCGTCCACTTTGACCGGGACAGTGTATACGCCCAGGGACTTAATCGGGTCTTCCAGCTGCACGTTTTTCTTAGGCAGACGGAAACCTTCGCCTTCGATCAAGTCCGCGATATTCTGAGAAGTCACCGATCCGAAAATCTTGTCCTCTTCGCCGACCAGGACTTCGATGGTCAAAGAGAGTTTTTCCAGTTTATCTTTGACCTTCTCGGCCTCGGCCCGCTGTTTCCGCAGACGAATTTCGTTCTGCGATTTGATTTCATCGATCGCCTTTAGATTACCCCTGGTGGCCGCAACCGCCAGGTTGCGCGGAATCAGGAAATTCCGGCCATAGCCGGTCTTGACTTCGACCGTCTGCCCCACCTTGCCGAGATGATCGATATCCTGTCGCAAGATTACTTTCATCGCTCTATCCTTTCATATACAATATTATACTACGCTAACCAATGATTTTTGCGCGGACTTTCCGAAAATCGAAATAGCTGTCGAAAAGCCCCACCAGCGCCGCCAGGATTAAACCCGGTATATGCAAAAGCAAAATACCAATATAAAACAATATTCTGAGAAATAAAGAGAGCCGGAGCTTTTTCAGATAAAATTCGAACAACGAAAAACCGCAAACGGCATAAAAGAATCCAATGAAAAAAATCAGGTTGTCGGCGGTTATTTTCACCAGTTCCGGCCCCAGCAGCCTTGCCATAAAGAAAACCCCGGTTCCAAAAATGACATATTCCGGCATTTTCCAGAAGTAAAACTGCTGCAACGGCGGCATGAATTCTTCTATTTCACGCATATAAATCAGGACCGCCAACCACCCCAGGAATAACTGGAAAATGAACGAAAGGGCCAGGACTGCAGGCAACAGCCTTTTCAAAATGCTCAATCCCGAAAGAAACATCTCATCTATTTTCTGGTTATTCTGGGCGGTGGTGCCCAATCCGCTCTGTATCCACTTTTCGGCCTGATCGAATCCGGCAAAAATCAGCTGCCGTTCCGCAAGAAATAGAGCAAGGGCGACCGCCGCAACGGTCAAGGTCGCCAGCATAAACGCCCTGCCGGAGTTAACTCCTTCACTTATCAGAATGCCGAATAACATTGCCGGAATCACCACTCTCGCCCAGGAGGCGAATACGAATAAATGTGTTCCATATATGCCGAATGAAAAGGCCAGCGATCCTGCCGAAGCAATCGCCGCATAAAGCCACATTCGCCGGACCCCATAAAGAATTATGTAGAAGAAGACTGCAATTTCCACCAGGTAGCCGATCAGCGGCAGCCCAGAAGCGATCGGAAAAACCACCGACAGTGGCAGACCGAACAATATTATTGCGCGATCATAACCTTTCAGGTCCGGCATCGGATTCACCGCCCGGAATTCGTCTTATCTGAATATTTCGCTGGTGAACGGAATAATGGCCAGATGCCGCGCCCGCTTCACCGCCGTGGTCAGACGACGCTGATGAAAAGCACAGTTGCCGGATATCCGGCGCGGTACGATCTTGCCCCGTTCGTTGATAAACCGCTTCAAGAGTCGATCGTTGTGAAAATCGATAGTCCTGACTTTGTCTTCGCAGAAACGGCAAACCCGTTTTCTCTTTTTATGGAATTCTGCCATCATAATAGCCTCCAATTTTTCCTTTTTTACCGGCTATGCATTGCCGCTGTCGGAATCGCTTTTGTCATTCGAAGAACCGGAACCGCGGTTTTCGTCTACCCTGTTGAAACGCCGATAAGGTTTCCGATCGGAACTGCTATCGTCGTCGTCTCGGTTGAAGCGCCGACGCGGTCCGCGATCGGAATCGTCGTCGTCACGGCCGCCGCGACGAAAATCCCTCCGGTCGTCGCTGATTTCATCCTGACGTCCCCCCTTGATTCGTTCCAGGTCTCCTTCGAAGATGACAGTCAGGTAACGGAGATAGGGTTCCTCGATTTTGAAATGACGTTCAATCTCCTCGAGCAGGGCGCCGTTCCCCTCGAAAATCATCCGGGTATAGAAACCCTGGTTGAATTTCTTGATGGGATAAGCCAGACGACGAATTCCCCAGCGGTCTTCATGGAGAAGCTTGCCGTTGAACTTATTGATGAGATTGGTGATGGCATTAATCTGACGATCGAACGCGGCGTCGTCAGCTTGTGGACTTAAAATAAAGGTTGTCTCGTAGACTTGCATTAAGCCTCCCTTCGGACGTTAAACCTTTAGTTCAAACGGCCCCGGAATTATTCCTCCGGAGCAGGGTTACTGTTATATTTATTCATCGCCTCAACGAGGCTATGTTTCAGCGAATATAATACGGCATCGGCAGCTTGTCCAATCATTTTATCGGCAATTTCCCGCTCTTCGGCAGAAAACCGCCCCAGCACAAAAGAGACCTGGTCGGCGTTTTCGGGTAATGGTCCTATCCCTAACCGAAGGCGGGGGATGCTATCGATTCCCAGATGTTCGATTAACGAGGCTATCCCGTTATGGCCCCCGGCCGATCCCCTCAGACGGATTCTCAATTTTCCCAGGGGAAGTGCAATATCGTCATAAACGATTAAAAGCTGTTCCGGTTCCAGACCGGTTTTCTCGAGAAATTGGCTCACCGCCATTCCGCTGTTATTCATGTACGTGGTCGGCCAGAGCAGCGAAATCATCCGTCCGGCATAATTATGTTCGGCGCTATAATATTCTCCCTGACCCGGCCTGGGCCGAATATTCCATTCATTAGCGATTGTATTGAGAAGTTCGAATCCGAGATTGTGCCGAGTGTCTGAATATTTGCGCCCGATATTCCCCAGCCCCACGACCGCTTCAATCATGCTAATTCTTGACCCTCAGCAGGCGAAGAGAGTTGGTCACCACGAACAGCGACGACAGGGCCATTACACCGGCCGCGACCGCAGGCGAAAGGGTAAGGCCCAGCAGGGGATAAAAGATTCCCGCGGCCAGAGGAATCATAATCACATTATAAATAAAGGCCCAGAAGAGGTTCTGCTTGATGGTAAGATAAGTCATCCGTGAAATATCGAAGGCCTGCAAAAGCGAATCGAGGTCGCTTCGAATCAGAATAATATCAGCCGATTCAATGGCGACATCGGTGCCGCTTCCCATAGCTACTCCGATATCGGCGGCGGCCAGTGCCGGAGCATCGTTGATGCCGTCACCGACCATCATGGTGACATTGCCGGCCCGTCGAAAAGTTTCAACCACTACAGATTTTTTATCCGGTTTGACTTCAGCTTCGAATCTTCCGACCCCCAACGCCTTTGCGACTCCTCGGGCAGTCTGGAAATTATCCCCGGTTAAAATGACCACTTCTCGTCCGGACGAAGAAAGGCGGTTCAATACCTTGGGGGCCTCGTCCCTGATTTTGTCGGCAAGGGCATAAAATCCCAACGCTTTGCCGTTGGACGCGACAAATACTACCGTTCGCCCCCGTGACATTTCTTCCTTTGCAGAATTACCGAGGGAACTAATGTCAATGCCCCCTTTTTCCATGGTTGCCATATTACCGACCAAAACGGTCATCCCATCAATATCAGCCTTGATTCCCAGGCCGGGAGATTCCTCGAGATCCTTCTGGCGGTAAAGCTTAACATCCTTGCTTCTGGCCTTTTCCACAATAGCCTGAGCCAGAGGATGATTCGAACCGGTTTCCGCCGAAGCCGCCAGCTTGAGCATTTTGGTCTCATCCGCTTCATTTATTAAAACTGACCCAACCACCTCGAAACGACCCTCGGTCAGGGTTCCGGTTTTATCGAAAAGAATATGAGTGACTTTATTGACCAATTCGAGGATGTCTCCTCCCCGGATATAGATACCCATACGGGCTCCCCTTCCTGTTCCGGCCAGAATTGCAGTCGGGGTCGCCAATCCCAGAGCACAAGGGCAGGCAATAATCAAAACCGCCACCGGGGCCATCACGACCATGGGGCTGGAGGGATCGAACAGGTACCAGGCGATAAAGGTCAAAATCGCCAGTCCAATGACGATTGGGACGAAGATCCCGGCAATTTTATCGGCCAGCTTCTGAACCGGAGCCTTTTTCCCCTGGGCTTCGGAAACCAGCCTTATAATATTGGCCAGAAATGTATCTTCGCCGGTCCCGGTAACTTCAAAACGAAAGGCGCTGTTGCCGTTCACGGAGCCTCCGATAACCTGATCTCCTGTCTTCTTCTCGACCGGGACGGACTCTCCGGTCATCATCGCCTCATTGATGGAGGAAGCCCCTTCGATAATTTTTCCATCGGCAGGTATTTTCTCCCCGGGCCGAACCAGCAGAACCATTCCTTTGGCGACTTCAGAAGTTTTGATTGAAACCTCTTCACCGTCTATTATCGCGGTGGCCTGTTCCGGGCGGAGACGAATCAGCGCCCCGATGGCATCCCGGGCGCGGTCTTTGGCCCGGCTTTCCAGGTATCTTCCCAGCAAAATCAGCGTGATAATCATCGCCGCCGATTCGAAATAGGTATGGGGAGCGGTGATATAATGAAGAAAATAGTAGTCGATGACGGCATAGGTCGAATAAAGAAACGCCACCGATGTTCCCAGGGCAATCAGGCTATTCATGTTGGCGGAAAAGCTCCGCAACTGCAATATGGCATCGCGGAAAATCTCCCTGCCGGAATATATCAAAACCGGAAGGCTGAGAACCGCCAAAATCACTCCCTGGATTCCGAACGAAAACAGGGAAAACCCGAAGATCATTTCCGCCATGCTGAATATCATCACCGGAATGGTCAGGGCGAGGGCGGTCCAGAATTTCCGAACGGCCAGGGGGCTCTCTTTTTCCAGTCGATCGAGGCTATGGGATTTCAGCTCCGCCTTGTAACCCAGTTTTTCTACTTTTTCAAGGATTACCTTCGTGTCGAGTTCGCCGTCGGAAAAATCCACCCGGGCGGTAGCGGTTGCGAAATTTACGCTGGCCTGTTCCACCCCATCAAGGCGCGAGAGTCCTTTTTCAATCCCGGCGGCACAGGCGGCGCAGTGCATCCCGGATACCTTCAATGTCATGCTCTTTTTTCCGCTCATCATTTTCGCTTACAACCTTTTAGGTTCGATAGGAATATGCCTGTTTATCGACCAAAAGTAAAGCCCCCTGAAATAGCATTCAGGGGGCATGGGAGGAAGTCAGAAATTTGTCTAATCCTATTTAAACCCCATGGCCAGAAGCAATTGCGGGCATTTCTTGACCAGTTCTTTCTTTATCTTGGCCCGAGCCCGGTGCAAATACCAGCGGACGGTCGCTTCCGGCATATTCATAATATTCGCCACGTCGTTAATATGGCAGCCGTCGACATCCCGTAACATAAAGGCCGACCGCTGCTTATCGTTTAAGGAACTGGCCGCTTCGTCGATATACTGTCTGAGCTGGCCGCGCTGATAGGAAATTTCGGGGGTATCGAATTTATCATCCGCCTTTTCCCGGACATTGTCGATCGATTCGTGGTGGTGGCGGTTATGCTTGCGCATGTAATCTATTGAGGCGTTTACCGTTATACGATAAAGCCAAGTATAAAACTTCTTATTCTCATCATATCGCCAGATATTCCGGCTGGTTTTGACAAATACATTCTGAGCAATATCGGCCGCCTCATCATAATCTCCTACCATCTTGTAAGCCAGAGCCGCTACCTGATTATAATAAAGCCTTACCAGTTCGGAAAAGGCCTTATCATTACCGTTCTTTATTTGTTGGATTATTTCGCGGGTTTCAATCTCAATACGGTCGTCGGTAGCCTTACCATTTCCGCTTTTCGGCGGTGAATATGTGGATGCCATTTATCCTCCCGGATCCTCATTTATTCATTTCTATATCTCAGCAAATCCAGAGATAATTAGTATTATTTCACTTGTCTAACGCCTGATTTCCATTTTTGTTCCAAGAAATCAGGCTATTTCTTCGTATTGAAAAATTCGGTCGGTGTAAAACCAGGGATAAACTCAATAAAATAGACCGATTTTAACTTATATCATTTTCCGCTCGGAAAATGTACAATTAAAATCGGATTTGTCAATAAAAAAAGCCCGGTTTTGAGAAAATTCCGAGTTTTTAAGTCTTATATGGTGAATAGTCTAATTTAAAATATACTGCGTTGGGTTAATCCTCTGACCGTTCTTTATAACTTCATAATGAAGATGCGGTCCGGTGGAATATCCGGTATTCCCTATTTCCGCAATAAGATCACCTCTGCGGACGGCCTGTCCTTCCTGAACCTTGATTTCGCTCAAATGACCATATTTGGTTTTATATCCGTATCCGTGATTGATGATGACATATTTCCCCAGATCGCTCATTCTCCCCGTTGCCTCGACCAAGCCATCGGCTGAAGAATAAACCGGCGTTCCGATTTTGTTCGCGATATCGAGCCCGCCATGGAAACGTTTATAACCGGTAAAGGGGTCGTGCTTCATTCCGAATCCCCGAGTATTATATCCGCGGGCCGGCTGAATCGAAGGGGTATGGTCAAGCAGGTCTTTTTTGTCCTGAAGGTTGGTAAAGACCTCTTCATATTTCTCGATTTCGAAATCGGACAGGCGCAGGAGGGCATCGACCTCGGCCTCGGTGGAATTGGCGATCCTGAGCGCCGTCGAAAGTTTCTGCCCATCTAAATTATCCGGACCGCCGATACCGAGCTGTCTTTCGTCGGTGGATATTTCCGGAAGATTAAAGATATTCCTGATTACGATTTCTTTTTCGACCAGGTCGTCGTAACGGGCGGATATTTCGACGATTTCGCCCTTGATCTCGTTAAACTTTTTGGTCAGGTGTTTGTTTTCCATGGCCAGGCGATCGGCCTCGTGAATGGCCACCTGGTTATTGACGTATGTGGTTGTCAGGATAATATTCGAAGTAACCAGGAAGGCAAGGACAAAGATTATCCCGAGAATCAAACCGTAAGAAAACTTAAGCTGGCGTAATTTATCGCGGCTGCCGCCGACGATCATTAGCGAAACTTTTTTGGTTAATAGTTCCCGAAGTTTTTTCATGACGCGATACCGTTTAAAGATCCCTCTTTAGCGTTCCTCCAATTCCCAAATATTTGCCGAACATATCTGATATGCAAAAAAATGTCAACTAAAAATTCAATTTGTCCGGCCGGTCCTATTTTGTTTACTTAATCAACTGATACTCGCTTCTCAGGATCTTGTTAACCACCTTTACGAATTTCTCCCCGTTAAGATTCTGCAGGCTATATAAATGCCAGTAAATCTTCTTTGGCAGAATCACTATCTTTTTTTTCTTTTCGGCCATAACGCCTCCCGGTTCTTGGACTTGAGCCGGCAGGCCGGATGGCATCCCTTCCTTTTATCGGCTCAAATCTGCTATTTGTTAATTTCTTTCAATCTTGAACCGCCCAACTTATATGCATATCCTATGCCCTTAAAAAACATTGTACTTTTTCTACGCTGTTGTCCCCAACTTACGCAATAACAATGAGATAGACTATTGGACAAACTCTGCGCAGATTCAAAATGGAGGTATGAGCGGCGAAATATATGGATTTACCGCCATATTATATTCCGTTCCGCCCATTTCAAGACTGCAATTAACCTTTTATGATGCAGTAACTTGACAATGGACCGAAGGTTAGCTAAATTGAGCCGTCTTTAACTTAAAGGGAATTTTCTATGATTTCATTAAAAAACAAAATTGTCTTTATAACCGGCGCTTCGGCGGGAATCGGCTATGCCTGCGCTGAGGAATTCGCGGCGGCCGGGGCAAAGCTCCTTCTTTGCGCCCGAAGAATAAAGAGGCTGGAGAAACTGGCTGAAATCCTAACAAGGAAATCCGGGACCGATTCTTACTGCTTTGAACTGGATGTCCAGAAACACGAAGAGGTAAAAGCTAAGATTGCGGCACTGCCCGCCAAATGGCAAAAAATTGAGATCCTCGTCAATAACGCCGGGCTCAGCCGCAACCTGGCTAAACTCCATGAAGGATTAATTCCCGACTGGGAAGAAATGATCGACACCAATATCAAAGGGCTTCTTTATGTCAGCCGGGAAGTGATTCCGGGTATGGTCGGTCGGAAACGGGGGCATATAATCAATATCGGTTCCATTGCCGGTCATGAAGTTTATCCGGGAGGAAATGTATATTGCGCCACCAAATTCGCTGTCGACGCCCTGACCAAAGGGATGCAGCTCGACCTGGTGGAAACCCCGGTCCGGGTCAGTACGGTCGATCCCGGTTTGGTGGAGACTGAATTCAGCATCGTTCGATTTCGCGGAGACAAGGAACGGGCAAAGAATGTCTATAAGGGGCTGAAGCCTCTTACCGCTAAAGATGTAGCCGAAGCGGTCGTCTGGTGCGCCAACCGTCCCCAGCACGTCAATATTCACCAACTGCGAATAATGCCGACCATCCAGGCCAGCGCCAGCGTAATCAACCGCAAGTAACGATCAGGCGATTCCCGCAAATAAAAAAGCCCTCCATAACAGAGGGCTTTTTTAAATATCGAGATATTTTTATTATTCAGTGACAAACGGGCTGTCGAACAGAGCGGTCGGCATATCTTCCAGATGGAAATAATTATCTTCATCGAGGTAGGATTCAAAGGCCGCGTCGGTTACCAGGCTGGTCCCCTCGGCAAAATCGGTTCCGTTCAACTGGAACACCTGCGCGGTGGCCTGGTCCTCGATATAATCGACGGAATCGGCCGGCTGATAACCGCGATAGCTGAGCGCAAATTCGCCGTTGCGTTCGCCCCCGCCGATAATACAACCGAGCAGGGTGGTGGTCAATCCTCCTTCAGGATCGGAATACCAGCTCATGCGGTAAGCGAATTCACCGTCCTCATCAGAGGTTATCACATAACCCCAGCGGGCACTGGTGCCATCGCCGTAATCCTTGAAAGTCACGCCACGCATTTCAATGGTGGAATCGACCGGATTATATTTAGCCCAATAGCATTGACTGATGGAGATTTCTGAGGTTTCGTCCTGGCTGTTATAAATGCAAATGGTTTGTTCGGTTTCATTATAGGTAAAGCCCATGTATGCGGTGTAACCTTCGGCACTTCCGGGATCTTCCATACTGACGAAATAATCGAGGTCAATATCGGTTCCCATAATCGCCTGTATATCGGCCGGGAAAGCCGTGGCCGCGCTCAGTTCGGTCAGCTGGACATAATCCTCGATTCCTTCCATGGCCGAATCCAGCGCGAACGCCTGAAGACTGTCGTTATACAGCAGCAGCATTTCGACCTGATCGACCATAGACTGGAAGGTCGCGAGATTGGAGTAAAGCGACATCGGTTCGTATTCGCTGAATACTTTGCCCAAATAGGTGTTGGTCCACATGGGATCGACCGCACCAACGGAAGCCTGCGGCGGTTCGTACGGGGGTGGTGCAACTTCTTCGACGATTTGTTCATAATCGGGAAATTCCGCATCGGCCCAGCCATTGTTGGAATTGGTGGTCGCGTCGGAGCATCCCATGAAGGTGAATGTGGCCAGAAGAGCCATCCCCATAAGGCATGCCAACAGGTTTTTAATAGACATAATTCCTCCGGAATTGTTTAAGTAGTATAAAAAGCCCATTGCAATTATCGGGGTATTTTGCCTCTTCTTTAGGAACCTTCAATAAACTAATTAAATCAAAAAAGGCGGCCCTCCAAAGGGGGGCCGCCGGTATTAAGATTGGAAATAATTCTATTTATCGTAATACAGGTAAAACTCCCAGGGATGGGGGCGAACCCTGATTTGTTCGACATCGCGGCGCTTCAAGTGAATCCAGGCATCAATTAAATCCTGGGTGAAAACGCCCCCTTCAAGAAGGAAGTCATAATCCCTTTCGAGAGCATCCAGGGCCTTGGTCAGGGAGGTCGGCAGAAGCGGGATTTTGCTAAGCTCTTTTTCCGTAAGCAATTCCATGTTTTGGTCGACCGCCGATCCGGGATCAATCTTGTTTTTCACACCATCCAAACCGGCCATAACCATCGCGGCATAGCACAGATAAGGATTGCAGGTGCCGTCGGGAGGACGGAACTCCAGCCGCTGGGTTTTCCATTGTCTTTGATACCCGGGAATCCTGATACAGGCGGTTCTATTGCCGACTGAATAAGTCCCCCAGACGGGAGCTTCAAAACCGGGAACCAATCGCTTGTAGGAATTGGTCGAGGGGTTGGTGAAAGCAAAGAGCGCCGCGGCATGCTTCAGGAGCCCGCCGATATAGTACAAACCGGTTTGGGAAAAATTGGCCGGACCGTTTTTATCGTGGAAAATCGATCCTTTATCATCGGAAATAAATTGATGCACATGCATCCCAGAACCCGGTTCGTTGAAGAGCGGTTTCGGCATAAAAGTCGCCGATTTGCCGCTCCGGAAAGAATGGTTCCTGATGAAATATTTCACCAGGGCGGTTTTATCAGCCATGCGGCACATTTCATCGAAGGCCACTTCGATTTCATGCTGCCCGGAACCTCCGACTTCATGATGGTGATATTTCAAACCGATGCCGACATCGGCCAGAAGCGTAGCCATTTCGGAACGGAGGTTGAAAGTGCGGTCGATCGGCGGAGCGGCATGATAGCCCCCTTTGTAGGGGACTTTGTATCCCAGGTTCTTTTCGCCTTCGCGCCCGGTATTCCATTCGGCTTCTTCGGAATCTATGAAATAGTAGCCTTCCTCGGGAGACTGGTGGAATTTAACGTCGTCAAAGAGATAAAATTCGAATTCCGGTCCCAGAACGACTTTTGTTCCCGGGAGAATATTCTGAAGGTATTTATGACAATCTCTCGTTATGCGCCTGGGATTGCGGGAAAATTCCTCGACGTCTTTATCAACCGACATCAAATCGCAGATAAACGATAAAGTCGGTTTATCGAAGAAGGGATCGACGAATACCGTCTCTGCATCAGGCAGTGCAATCATATCCCCTCGTTCGATTTTCGTGAACCCGGCCATCGAGGATCCATCGACCCCCACGCCGTACTTGAACAGCTCGGAATTCAGTGCATCGGCCGGGAGGGTAATATGGTGCAATATCCCCAGCAGATCGCAGAATTTCATGTCAAGATATTCGATTTTGTTTTTGGTGATGAGTGTTTTTAGTTTTTCGAGCGCCGGCATAGTCAGCTCTCTCCCCTTTAAGTTTATATTCTGTCGGCGGAAATGTAATAAATTCGCCCAAAATAGCAAATGATTCACGATATATTGGGCCTTATATCCCATTAATTTTTGACGATAAAAATAACAGGTTTCGGCTTGCTTTTATGAGAGTCAACCAGCATAATTTAGGCGGGAATTATCAATGCCGACAAAACTGAAAATCATGCGTTCCGGGGAAATCGTTCCCGATCTTATTCGTCTTGAGGAATCCATCTTCGAACGGGGGATCGAACTGCTGGCCGGAGTAGATGAAGCCGGACGGGGACCGCTGGCCGGACCGGTGGTCGCAGCCGCCGTGATTATCCCGAAAGGCCTGGTAATCGACGGTGTCTGCGATTCCAAAAAGCTCACCCACCGCCGCCGCGAAGAGCTTTTTGCCGATATTGTCAATTCCAAAGCCTTTACCGCGGTCGGCATCATCAATCATGATGAAATCGACCGCTATAACATCCTCAAGGCCTCCTTGATGGCGATGCGGAAAGCGATTTTGGGCCTTGAAAGAAAACCGGAATTCGTTTTGGTCGACGGCAACCAGAACATCCCCAACCTCGATATTCCCCAGATTGCGGTCGTTTCAGGTGATGCCATCTGCAAATCGGTCTCGGCCGCTTCGATAATCGCCAAAGTTACCCGGGACCGCATTATGGATAAATTCCAGGAGATGTATCCGCAATACAGCTTCAGCGAACACCGCGGATACCCCACCCCCAGGCATCTCGAAGAATTGAAGAAATTCGGTCCCACGGAAATCCACCGCAAGAGCTATCGTCCGGTCGAGGAACTGCTCACCAAAACCCTGTTCGATTGATTTTGGCAAATCGAAACAAAACAGACAAGGGGCGCGATTTCGAGCAGCACGCCGCGAATTATCTCATCGGCAAAGGGTATGAAATTGTCCAGACCAACTGGAGAGGCGGGCGTCAGGAAATCGATATAGTCGCGAAAAAAAACGGGACGATTATCTTTGTCGAAGTGAAAGCGTCATTGACCGACAACTTCGGTCACCCGGTCGAACGGGTCGACCGCAAGAAACGGGAGAATCTGATTAAAGCCGCCTTACAGTACATTGAAACGAATAAACTCGGCGATACCGGTTTCCGGTTCGATGTAATTACTTTCCATAATGGGAAACTGGAGCATTTCCCGGATGCCTTTCAGGTCGATACCTGACGATATTACCGCAGCCCTTCGAATAAATCCCTTTCAACTTCGCGGCCGCCGTTGACCGTACTAAAGACTCTGATAAATTCCTGGGTTCCCCAGATCGCCTTGTGATGTTCCTTCGGAAGGTCTTTCAACTTGCCATAAATGGCAAGTTGGGTCTTATGACACTGCACCGCTTTCCAGACCGTTTCCCAGACATCGGAAGTATCGATACGGGTGGTAATCTGCCAGTCAGGAAAGGGGGAAGCCTGCCGTTCGACGCCATCTACATTGGATATTAGCACCTTGAACGCAGCCTGATAGGCGGCCCATTTCGGTTTCGCCCATGCCAGGTAGTACAACTTGGATACACGGTGGTGCTCAGGCGAGATTACGAATCCGCCGTCACCGCTGTAGTCGGGATCGGCGGCACTGACTATAGCCGCTCCCGCGAACTGGCTGATGGCGATATGGTCTGGATGGCCGTAACCTCCTTCGGGACCGAAAGTAATCACAACATGGGGACGGCAGGTCCTGATATGGTGCACGATTCGTGCAATGGCTTCCGCAGGGTCGGCCCTATCAAGATCTCCGTCGATATAATCAAGGAAATTGAGTCCTTTTATTCCCAGAATATCGGATGCCGCCCGGAGTTCTGCCTCCCGCATATGCCCCACGGTTTCAAGACTCGGGCGTTCCGGCAGGTCGCCGTATCTTCCCCGCTCACCGCGCGTGGCGGTAACCAGAAAGGCTTCGACTCCTTCGCGGCTGTATTTGGCGAGAGTCCCTCCCATCCCGAGCGATTCGTCATCGGGATGCGCCAGGATCGCCATCAAGCGCAACCCTTTTGATTTTTCGGGGTCGATAATCATTACAAGGACATACGGAGAGCGTCCGGAGATTACTGGGAATTAGGTACGACTTCGATGTCAGATTCTACTTATCTTCTTTATCCTTCAATCTCCCCGACTGCGTCAGGGCCGTGCGAAGCAGGTATTCTATCTGCCCGTTGAGGCTTCGCAGTTCGTCGTCGGCCCATTTTTGCAGTCGTTTCAGGATTTCCGGATCAACCCTTATGAGGAATGATTTCTTATCCGCCACGATTATCAGTACAGGGTTCCGGTATTAATAACCGGCTGGGTTGAGGTTTCTCCGCACAGGACCACCAGCAGGTTCGAGACCATCGCGGCTTTGCGTTCGTGATCCAGTTCGATGATGTTTTTCCGAGAAAGCTGATCCAGAGCCATTTCCACCATGCCGACCGCCCCTTCGACAATCAACTGACGAGCCGCCACGATCGCTCCAGCCTGCTGACGGCGGAGCATTGCTTCCGCGATTTCCGGAGAATAGGCCAGGTGGCTGATGCGAGCTTCCAGAACTTCCACTCCGGCCTGGTCCAGCCGTTCCTGGATTTCCACCCTGAGTTTGTCCGAAATATCGGCGGTGCTTCCGCGGAGTGAAACAATTTCATTATCATGAGTATCGTACGGGTATTGCGTCGCGAGATTACGGACCGCCGATTCCGACTGAATCTTAACGAACTCCTCGTAATTGTCTACCTGAAAACTGGCTTCGGCGGTATCGACCACCCTCCAGACAACGATCGAGGCGATTTCGATCGGGTTGCCGTCGACATCGTTCACTTTCATTTTGCCGGTTTCGAAATTCCGCACCCGCAAAGAAAGGTGTTTCTTGTTCAACAGCGGATTTGCCCAGCGCAATCCTTCCTGACGAGTGGTTCCTTTGTACTTGCCGAACAGCAGCAAAACCCGAGCTTCATTGGGGTTAACGAAGAAGAGCCCAACCATCAAAAAGAAATCAATCGGAATCCAGATACCCGAGGCGATTTTAACAATCGGCGGGCCGATTATCAAAAACAGGATTGCGACGAATAATAGAGCCAGAAACAGGATAGACATTACCCATCCCGACGCCACTTTAACTTCACGTTCTTTATACATGTCTACCTCCATAGAATGATATCACTATGATATTACGACGATATTATATTTTTGTTTCGGAGGAAAGCGAAAATTATTAACGGATTCAGGAAATTTCGGGAGATAAGTGTAAGCGACAGTGAATTAATGAGTTATACGAAAAAAGCCCCGCGGGGTTGCGGGGCTTGAAAATCTTTGGCCTAAGCGGGCTTATACGCCCCCTTTAAATAAACCAACTACATTGCCGTCCAGGTCGGCGAACATGGCGCAGGATCCGACTCCGGGAATCGGGGTCGGGGGAAGAACCGTTTTGCCTCCGGCCCGTTCGGCTTTATTCAGGTATGCCTGGAGATCGTCCACGCTGACATAAAAGGTCAACGAAGGATTCTGGCCCGGCTGGACATTCCCGATGCCTCCTCCGATCGAGCCTTTTCCTTCATCGTTGACCATAGCGTACGGCATTCCCTCATGTTCGGTGACCGTCCAGTTGAAAACTTCGCGATAGAACTTCTGTGCCTTTTTATAGTCCCGCGAATTGATTTCCCAGTGCACTACCGGCATTCCCATGATTGTACCTCCTTTAAGCAGTTTTGTCTTATGAATTACCTTATTGTCCCGCAATTACTGTCTGGCGTTTTCCGTATTTTTGCGTGGCGACACCGAGGATTAACCCGACCAGCGAGCCCGGAATCATGATTTCGACATAATAATGGACCCCGTTTTCGTCCGGCATCATGGCGACCAGGAAGGCCAGCACGGCCCCGACCAGAAGTCCTGCGATTATTCCGATGGTCATGCTGTGGTATTTCCGCGCGACAATCCCGATAACCAAACCTGCAATAATCCCCTTGATGGTAGATCCGACCACGATTCCCGCCAGTTGCGGAGCGACTTCGGGCGCCGAAATCAGCGACGAAAGTCCATCGAGCGCTCCGAGCACCGCTCCCAGGATTATACCTATCCAGATTTTGTTCATGTACTTCTCTCCTTTCGCTTATGAATTAAGTGTTCCGACTATCTATTACAGATTTTCAGTGATGTCTTTAACGATTCAGCGTAAAAAATATAAGTATGCGGATAACTATGTACGTTACAAGAATATATACCCAGAATTTATTTTTCGACAGGAATCTCCCAAGCCGTTCGAATACCGATTCCCGGTACGCCGAAACCGGTTCGCGGCGAAGAAACATGGCGATATCGTCGGCGAGCTGCATGGTATTCTGATATCGATCATCCGGATTTATCGACATCGCTTTTCGACAAATGGCAATCAGCGGTTTCGGGAGTTCCGCTTTTCTGAACTCCTCTTCAGGTGATTCCGAAAAATCGGCTTCTTTTTCTTCGTCATACAAAGCGGGTGGATTTTTTCGAATCAGAGCAAAATACAGGGTCGCACCAAGCATATAAATATCCGACCTTTGATCGATAGCATCGAGATTCCCCGCAGCCTGTTCCGGCGACATGAAACCTTTGGTTCCTATGATCGCCCCTTCGACGGTAAGCAGTCTTCCGTCCCTGCCAGTATCACTCCGGTCCTTTGATGCCTCGAGGATATCGCTTTTTGATTCCGCCTTGAGCAGTTTGGCGATCCCCCAGTCCATCACCAGCACTTCGCCAAACGAACCCACCATTATATTATCCGGCTTGATATCCCGGTGGATTACGCCATTTGAATGTGCGAAAGCCACCGCGAAGCAGGCCTGTCTGAAATTCAGCAGGCGGTCGCTGAGCGAGGGGTTGGATTCCAGCCAGGCGGTCAGGGTTTCTCCCCGGATATATTTCATGGTATAGAAGATGCGACCGTCGGGAAGGGTTCCGATATCATGAATAGGAACGATGGCCGGGTGTTCCAGTTGCGCGATAATTTCCGCTTCGTTTCTAAGACGTTGTATCAGGTGGCCCGAGGTGTCGGGAATCGAAGTGACTTTCAGCGCGACTTCGCGTTTAAGCTCTTTGTCGCGGACCAGAAATACCGATCCCATGCCTCCCCGGGCTATTTTGTCGATGAATTCGTACTTTGTTTGCGAAAGATCAGGCAAATCTATCAGCGATTGCAGATGTTTGAAGTTTTCGGGCGGCATAAGTCTATAACTTGATTCCCAGGATACGGTTTAGCTCTTCGCGAAATTCCGCCTCGCTGCAGGTCAGATCCCGCACGGTATCTATTACGATCGCCCGGAATTCTTTCCGGGCGGAAGAAAGGTAATTGGTAACATCGGATACTTTCAAACCGAATACCTCTCCAAGCTTTTCGTAAGTAAGGTCTTTCCGTTCTTCTTCGCCGGTAAGATCATAGGCGCGGAAAAGACTGAAATGGACTTCCTTCCCCTGTTCGCGCAACGCGGATTCAAGCCTCATGACGGAATTCTCAAGAACCGCCCGCACCCATTCGGCCTCGAAAAAACGCTCGATATCCGGGACATCGTTCGACGACAATCGCTGAAGTTCTTCTTCCGCCCCTTCGAAATCCAGCGAAAGAATTTCCTCGTTCCCTCCGCGCTTTTGCCGTCCGGCTTTCGAAAACTCGTTGGAAACGAAACGGTCGATACAGATACGTAGAAAGGTCCGGAATTTCGCCTTGCCGGCGTCGTATCCGGCGAGGTAGTCCTTTTCCAAAGCCCGAGCAAAAAAGCCCTGGGTCAAATCTCGGGCATCCTCGACCGGCTGGCGGAATCTTATCCTGATGTACTTATAGGCCGGTTTCCAGTACGCTTCTATTATCCGCCCCATTCCCCGTTGGCGTTCTTCGGCCCGTTCGCTTTTAATCGCCAGGACGGCCGAAATCTGCGTTTCCGGAAAATGGCCGGTATTTTCAGTATCTCGATATATCATTAGTTTCAGCGAATTGAAAGGATATACGAAAAAGACGGAAAAATGCTGAAAATCAAAGATGGTTATTCGGGATCCACGGCTTTGGTCGTATCGTCGGCAGCATCTCTAAAAAGCGAATCGTAATGGTCGACCAGCGAGTCGGTCAGGCTGTCGACATAAAACCACAATTCTCCCCAGCGCCGTTCCTGCCCCTGGTAAAGGCTTTCGAGGGCATTCATTTCATCGAGAGTGACGGCGTACTTCTGAAGAATTGAATCTCTTGCGATAAAAAAAGAATCCGGCTCATGTCGGTGCAATTCTGCCGCGACCTGTGTTTCGGCAATCACTCCGGCATATTTCAGGTATTCTTCCCGTTCCTCATTCAACCGCCATTTCCTGAAATGGGAATACCCCCAGATCAAAAGAGCGATGGCCGCCAGAACTATAATCAACCGCGTGAAATTCATCCCTAACTTTCGATTGCTCCATCTTCTAAAAAGCGTAAATTACCTCAAGCATTGAAGACGGTCAAGGTTAATATGGAACTTACATATCCTCCCCGGAGGCGAAAATCCCGATCGATCAAAATCGGAGATTGCATCATCGGCGGGAATTTCCCCATCGCGATTCAATCCATGACCAATACCGATACTCGCGATGTTGCTGCCACCGTGGCACAGATCGAACGGCTCACCGAAGCCGGCTGTGAAATAATAAGGGTGGCGGTCCCGGATGAAGAAGCCGCTGCCGCGCTTGGAAAGATTAAAGCAAAGACAAAAATCCCTCTGGTCGCCGATATCCATTTCCGCTACAAGCTGGCCCTGGTAGCGATCAAACAGGGGGTCGATAAAATCCGCATCAATCCCGGCAATATCGGTGAAAGCTGGAAAGTTGCCGAAATCACCAGAGCCGCTAAAGATGCCGCGATTCCGATTCGCATCGGAGTAAATTCCGGGTCGCTTCCGAAAGATATTTCTTCGAAGTACGGCTTTGAAGACCCCGAAGGGTATGTCGAGGCCGCTCTTCGGGAGATCGCGCTCTTGGAAGAAAACAATTTCAGCGATATCGTCATCGCCATGAAATCTTCGAGTGTCATCACGACTTACTGGGCGTATATGCTCCTTGCCGACAAAGTTGATTATCCCTTCCATCTCGGGATTACCGAGGCGGGGACAATAACAACAGGATCCATGAAATCGGCCATTGGGCTCGGCGCGCTGTTAATCAACGGTATCGGTGATACCATTAGAGTTTCTCTAACCGCAGACCCGATCGAAGAGATCAAGACTGCCAAAGCCATCCTGAAAGCGGTCGAACTGAAAAAAGAAGGAATTGAGGTTATTTCCTGCCCGACCTGCGGGAGATGCGAAATAGATATTATAAGACTCGCCGAGGCCATAGAAACGAAAACCGCTCATTATAGGACTCATCTTAAAGTGGCCATAATGGGTTGTTCGGTAAATGGGCCGGGGGAAGCTCGGGCCGCCGATATCGGTATCGCCGGAGGAAAGGGCTTTGGATTCCTCTTCAAAAAGGGGGAGATCGTCGCCAAAATCGCCGAAGAGGGTTTTGAGAAAGTCCTTTTAGACGAAATTGAAACGATGACGGGGGGAATTTAACCGAATATTATTTGAATTTGCCGGTAAACTAAATATGAATCTGCTAACACCTGAAAGAACCGCCTACGAAAGAACCATTGAAATCATCGCCCTTGTTTTCCTGCTATGCGGATTAGTCGCTCTGACGGTCTCCTGGAACAATATTCCGGAACGGATCCCGGCTCATTTCAATGCCGCCGGCGAACCGGACAGCTGGGGAGACAGAACGAGTATTTTAATCCTTGTGATAGTTGGTACCGGGCTTTATATCCTCTTGACCGGCTTGAGCTTCATTCCTCTCAAGCCCAAAAACGCCTCCAAGCTGACCCCGCAGTCGACCCTGGCTCGCTGGCAAAACATGCGGGCCATGCTGTCGACTTTGAAAGCTGAACTCATTCTGCTATTCAATGTTATCGGCTGGAAGATTATTGAAGTCGCCAGAGGAAATGCCGAGGGACTCGGCACCGCTTTTCTTCCGATTTACTTATTAACAATTTTCGGGACCATCGCCGCTTTTCTACTTCGTTATCGCCGCCTTTAAATATATTCATAAATTCGCCTTGACAAATCAATAATCTCGATTATTTTTCAAATAGATATTAAGATTATTAATATTTGTGTAAACTTTATTGATGCTTGGCCGTATAATCGATTAAAGAAATTAATGAGGGAATTAAAATGGCGCAAAATTGGCAGGAATTAACTAAACTCACCGGCGGGCAGTCTCTTACGGTCGAGAAGGTGCGGCTGGAGGACGGCCGGATCGCGATCGAGGGATCGTTCGAACTTCCTCCGCTGGCCCGCCTGACCTGGGAGGACCAGGTTTTTGTCGCAGCCTTTGTCAAGGCTCACGGGTCGATAAAAGAAATGGAACGGCTGTTCGGGGTTAGTTATCCCACCATAAAAGGGCGTTTGAATAAGATTTCCGAGGCCATGGAATTCATGCGGATCGATTTCAATATCGGGTTCGATTCCGAACCGGAAGAAGAGAAATTCGAACCTGCACCCGATCCGCTGGAATTGCTCGAAAAGGGGGAAATCGATGTCAAGGCCGCGCTCGAGATGATCAAAGGCCGGAAAAACAAGATGTGATTTGACAATAAACGAAAGGAGTTAATATGTCGGAAGAAAGAAAAAGAATCCTGAAGATGCTGGCGGAGGGAAAGATTTCCGCCGATGAGGCCGAGGAACTTCTGGATGCCCTTTCTACAGGCAGCAAGGCGAAAGAAACCGAGGGGCAGGAAACGAAGCCCAAGGGGAATCCCAAATTTATTGTGGTAAAGGTTACTCCGAAGAAGGAAGGCGGGGACCATGTCAATATCAAGGTCCCGATGATGCTGGTAAAAGCCGGGATGAAAATATCATCGGTATTACCGCAGGAGGCCCAGGATAAAATCGGCGATAAGCTGAAGGAAAAGGGGATTGACATCAATCTGAAAGACATTACATCGGGGAATATCGACGGCATTTTCGGCGCCCTGATGGAGACTTCGATCGACGTCGACGACGAAGACGAGCATGTCCGTATCTATTGTGAGTAAACTGCCCTGTTTATGTCACAAGCGAGGCCGGGTAATTTTACCCGGCCTTTTAATTTTGGGGAAATAGAGAATTAAAACCGTTCATTAATATCACGGAAATATTCGGGACTTATAATCCTGCCGCCCAATTGAAAGAAGCGGGGCGGGGACATGCGTTGGAACCGCCCCGTTTTCCATTACGAAAAACTTAATCGAATCGACAATTTCCGCTCACAATCGTCTAATATATTGGGATTATGATTTAATCCGCGAATACGCTTTGCTCGATAAACTCACGCTATTGTAGTGCAATCCGATTCTTATTTCAGCATCGGTCCTGCCAAACATGGGGGGGCGCTCACCACGCCCCTTTATTTTTATGGGAATTTTATATGTGGTGGTGTTCGATATGTTCGCGGGTGGAGCGGTAGCGGATAATACCCAGCAGGAGGTTTATAATACCGAACGGCACGAACACCCACCCGATGATAATGATATAGGTATTATCGAAGAATTTGATAAAAGTCAGCCCGGCCACGAAGAGAGTCAACGCCGTGCGGATATAGGCCAGAAGGGTCCGTTCGTTGGCCTGCTTGGTTCGAATTTCGGCCAGTTTTTCCTGGTATTCGCCCGGATTATAGTGCCGGTCTATGTCAACATCCTGCGCCACGTTATTACCTCAAAGGGATATATACGGCGGCAATCTACAGCGCCGCTAAGAGGAAATCAACAAACAAGATTTATGGGGGTTGTATAGATCGGGAACTGCTGACAGCCATTTATTCTATAAATCTGGGGCAAACCAGAAAAGGTCCTTTTTAAAATCAAATTCTAAGAATTCAGATTCTATTCTTAAATCACTCATATCAAGAGACTGGAATAACTCCTTTATTTTGAAATTATAATAGGCGGTCAACCATCTATATTTTTCTAGTACATGATCATTATTTCTGTTCTTCATGATTTGCATTTCAATAGCAGATTTAATTCTGCCATAAGTCTGCCTTAATGATTCGATAGGCGATTCCGGCAAGTAATCTATGAAACGACTATTATCCCTCTTATCTATTAAAAACCTACCCAATGCGGAACCTGCGTTATTCGTTTTATATGATCTTTCCTTAAATTCAAGAATTAGATTATCGTCAATTAAAATCCTTGGGGAAGATGCCTTCTTCTCAATTTCAATTGCATTCAATAAGGAGGTACTGAAGATAATATTGGCGGATTCAAAATGATTGCCTTTGACTAATCCACCCCTTAAGAAAATTCCATTACATGCGAGGACTTCTTGAAAAGTAGACAATACGGAAAACATCCCCGCCATACGCTCGCCGAATAAGTGGTCTTCTATTTCACAAGAAAGACAGAGGCAATCTGAGAATGGTTTTATTGAAATTTCAGGATATACAATTTTATGGCTTCTAGTATCGGATCTGAGTGTTTTGTCTAATATAAAGGCTGCTTTGAAATTTTTATTCTTAATTTCGCCTTTATATCCCAAAATATCTATAAAAGCTACTAGTTTCTGTTTGTTGAATTCATTTATAATTGGACGAGCTTTTTGAGATAATAAATCGTTTTCATTGTCTGATTCGGTCGGCATGACTCCCCCCTCACTCCGCCGGTTTTTTGGGTTCCACCATCAGCATCTTCTCCCGCTCGACCGTCACCAGCCCCGCTTTGGCTCCTCGAGGTTTGCGGACATATTTTCGCTCGGTGTAAATCACCGGAACCGACGCCGAATTGCGGGCTTTTGAATAGAACGCTGCCACTGCCGCGGTTTCGGCGATTTCCTGTTTCGAGGGAACGAAATTCTTATCCGGGAATTTCAGCACCGTGTGCGACCCGGGACACTGTGAGGCATGGAACCAGAGTTCATAAGGTTTGGCATGGTGGAAGGTGGTATCGTCGTTGTCGGTGCCATCCTTGCCGACGAATATTTTAACTCCGGTCGATAAGGTGAATTCACGGTACGGCAGCCGGGGAGCCTCCGCCCGCTTGCTCATGGTGGAAGGAAGAATCTGCTGGATCTCGGATTCGAATTTTTTGAGGGAATCGTCGAAATTCTGTTCGAATTCCGCCGCCATATTTTCGGCGGTACCGAGTTCGGCTTTGGTGTGTTCCAGCCTCCGCACCAGGGTATCATAACCCTCACGGGCTTTGCGGTACTGCTTGTAATAACGTTCGGCGTTATCGGCAGGGCTTAAAGCCGGATCGAGCTTGATCTTGATTTTGCCGGTCCCGTGCACGTTGTCCAGTTCAACTTCTTTCATCCCTTTTTTGATTTGCGGGAGGTAGGCTTTGAGGATATCGGCGACGCGGCGGAAGAGGTCGGCCTTGTCGGCGACCTTAAGGTCCGCCTCGATTTTTTCCAGCCGTCTTTTCAGGCGGTCGATGTGCCGTCCCAGGGCATCGGTGATTTTTTGCTGATCCGATACCTCCTGCTTGACCAGTTTCCGGTCGCGGATGCCGAAATAAACCGCCAGGGATAATCCCTTGTAACTTTCTTCTTCACCGGGGTGCGATTTCAACCGAAACGGAGCCACCGCGGTGGGATGTGAGTACAGGTATCCTTTGTCGTAGTAGTCGAACAGGCGGGCCAACTCGTAGACCGCTTCGTACAATTCCCGCAGCGGGTTTTCGCCCAGTTCGGTGATATCCATCTTGGGTTCGAGATTCCCTCGTTTCAGGACTTCCGCCGTGAAAATATCGTCGAAACCGATTATGTTTTTCTTGATGGCCTGAAAAATGGTTTGATTTTCCGCGGTGGTCTTTTCTTTGAATTCCTCGAAACTGCAAACGTACGGATTCAGCTTGTCAATGGCCGGGGGAGGAGTGTACGACTTCTCGGGTTCGTACTGGCGATTCCGCAGGGTCGCGACAATTTGATCTTCCTCATTCAAAAGCCAGAAATTCCCGTTCGGGCCGATCGCTTCGCAGATAATGGCAAACTTATTCTCACCTTCCAGGTCAATTCGGAAAATCCTATCGAGGTAGTACTGCCGGATTCCGGTGATTTTACAACCGTAGGCGTACTGAAAGAAGGGCCACGGCTTTTCGGTGGTGCGGACCGTGATTTTACTGCGGGGCGCCAGGAAGGCTCCGTAGCCGGAGGGATGATAAGCCAGTCCCAATGCCTGGACCCCCTTGGGGGTCTTGAACAGGAGGTAGGCCTCTCGTTCCTTTTTGAAAAATTCGGTATTGACGAATTCGGCCTCTTCCAGGAAATCTTTCATCTCCCGGACCAGGGCGTAAATGTGAAGGGCGGTTTGCATTCGATTATAATATTGAATTCAATAACTTATGTCAAAGCGAAGCTGTTCCCAAGTCAGATGTACATAAAAGCGGGGTCAAGAATGAATCCTAACCCCACATATTTTCAAAATAACTCGCCTTATTTCTTCGCGTACTTCTTGGTGCCTTCCTGGTAGAGGTTTCCGCCGTGGCAGTCCATCGCCACCACCACCGGGAAATCTTTCACAGTCAGCTTCCGGATCGCTTCGGCTCCAAGGTCTTCATAGGCCACGATTTCGGCTCCGGTAATCGATTTCGCGATCAGCGCTCCGGCTCCTCCGACCGCCGCGAAATAGACCGCTTTATGTTTTTTCATCCGGTCGGCCACTTCGGGGCTCATTTCTCCCTTGCCGATCATCCCTTTTTGTCCCACTTCAATCAGTCTCGGGGTGTAGGCGTTCATGCGGTATGAGGTGGTCGGCCCCGCAGAGCCGATGACTTTCCCCGGCTTGGCCGGAGTCGGTCCCACGAAATAAATAATCTGCCCTTTGATATCGAACGGCAGCTTTTCGCCTTTATCCAGAAGTTCCACCAGCCGTTTATGCGCGGCATCCCGGGCGGTATAAACCGTCCCGGTAATCAGCACATTGTCGCCGGCTTTCAGCTTCGCGACTTTCTCGTCGGTCAGCGGAGTCTCTATCTTTATTGCATCAGCCATTACTTGATCTCCAATCCTTAAAGTATCACCGATTTATGCCTTGCGGCGTGGCACTGAGTGTTGACCGCCACCGGCAGACTGGCGATATGACAGGGGAAAACTTCGATATGAACATCGAGCGCCGTGGTGGTTCCTCCCAGCCCCTGCGGGCCGACCCCGGTCTTGTTTATCATCTGCAAAAGTTCCAGCTCGAGGTCAGCGTAGAACTTATTGGGGTGCCGGTCGCCGACATCGCGCAAAAGCGCTTTCTTGGCCAGCATGGCGCACTTTTCGAAAGTCCCTCCGATACCGACACCGATTATCACCGGCGGGCAGGGATTTCCACCCGATTTCTTGACGCGCTCAATCACGAAATCCTTGACCCCCTGAAGTCCGTCCGAGGGTTTCATCATGCGTACTTCCGACATGTTTTCGGAACCGCCCCCCTTGGGCGCCATCGTGATTTTTACTTTGTCGCCGGGGACGATATCGTAATGAACCACCGCCGGAGTGTTATCGCCGGTGTTCTTTCTTTCGATGGGATCTCCCAGAACCGACTTGCGCAGGAACCCCTGATCGTAACCCCGCCGGACCCCCTCATTGAGGGCATCCATGATGTTCCCGCCAACGATGTGAACTTCCTGCCCCAATTCCACGAACAGAACCGCAAAGCCGGTATCCTGGCACATCGGGGCCTTTTCATTGCGGGCAATATTGGCATTTTCCGTGATTTGATTGAGGATGGCTTTGCCGACCGCCGATTCCTCGTATTTCTTGGCATCCTCCAGCGCTTTGACTACGTCCTCACCGAGATCGTACGAGGCTTCGATAACGATTTTCCTTACCGCCTCGGCGATGACATCCGTTTTGACTTCACGCATGTAATAACTCCATAGACAGACTGATTCTTATGTTACCAGCGATAATAGGCAAAAAGTGGGAAATTGTCAACAAGCCGGGATAGAGGGGGAAACTTCGGGCCGAAAAAACGGGAGTCCTTGGGACTCCCGTTGCTTCTCCTAACACTCGGACCAATTATGCGAGCTTTTTATTGACACAACAGGAAAATGGCTCTCGCACAATGCCGGGTATCAGTGCCGATTAGAATCCGGCTATTTCGCTCTCTTCCAGGGGTATGACGTCCTCCGCTCCGCTTGCGGATGGCTTCGCGGAAACGGATTTGGTCATTTTCATATTGTGATCTTTCAGCAGTTGATTTGCCTTAAGTTTCTTTTTAGAACCCATACCACTATTGTAAGTAGTAATGCCTTTTGCTTCCGCAGACTCGTATATCCCGACCAACCGTCCCAGTTCTGCCACGGTCGAACGAAGGCTGGTAGCCTGAGCGGCAAGCTCTTCCGACGCCGATGACGATTCTTCGGCATTCGAAGCATTCTGTTGAATTACCTGATCCATTTGGGAAACTGCACCATTCACCTGCTCGATTCCGGTAGCCTGTTCTTTGCTGGCCGCGGAAACTTCGCCAAGCAGATCACTGACCTTCTTGCTCGAATCGGTTATTTCCTTGAGGATTTCGACCAACTCTCCGGTTGCATGGACCCCTTCGTCGGCACTCTTCTGCGACTTATCGATTAGAGCGCTGGTATCCTTGGCGGCCTCGGCGGAACGCTGGGCCAGGTTGCGGACCTCCTCGGCCACGACCGCGAAGCCTTTACCGGCGTCGCCGGCTCGGGCCGCTTCGACCGCCGCGTTAAGGGCCAGGAGGTTCGTCTGGAAGGCGATTTCATCGATTACTTTTATGATTTTGGCCGTTTCATCGGAGGATTTCTTGATTTCCTGCATAGCCTCCGACATTCCCTCCATCGCCCGCATTCCTTTACCGGCAGAATTGTTGGAATCGTTCGCCAGCGAATTGGCCTGCACTGCATTTTCGGCGTTTTGTTTAGTCATGCTGGACAGCTCTTCAAGGGAAGATGAGGTTTCTTCGATTGCCGAGGCCTGTTCCGAAGCCCCTTCGGCCAAAGACTGGCTTGCACCTGCAACCTGTTCCGAGGCTGCTCCGACCTGTTCGGAACCGGCAGAGAGGTCGTTGATAATCTTCTTGAGGGCCTTGATAATGCTTCGAGAAATAATCGTGGCCAGGAATATACCTACGGCAAGGGCTATAAGACTAATAATCGTAACCAGCGATTTGGTGCTTGAAGCTGTTTCGTTCAATTGCGTTTGGTAATGATGGCTTTTTTCCATAGCTGTTTCGGTAATCTTTCCGAGCAACCCCTGGACTTCTTCCAGGTGCGGTCTCGTTTGTTCGGAGTAAATCCGACTGGCTTCCTGCATTCCCTGGAGATTATTATCGTTCCAAGCCACCAATTTGTCGATTTCCTCAAGGCATTGATGGGCGAACGCGGCAGTATGATCCTGATAATACCCCTCTGCCTGTTTGCGCTGACCGCGCTGCATGAGATTCTGGATTTCGACGGCGCTTTCATGAAGTTTTTTGTGAGGTTCTTCAAGCGCACTCAGCATGGCTGCCATTTCAGGATACTTCTGTTTTTCCTGTTCCGCTTCCTGAGAATACATCCATTTGCCCAAACCGCACTTATGGGGATCTACTTCCACATTAACCTGATTCGTCGTTTCATCGATTAAAGCATCCTTGACCATGTTCATCCAGGAAAGGTGATCTCCCTTTTTGTCCCTAAGGAAGCTGCTCAGTTGCATGTCGGCCTGCACGAAATACTTATCAATTTCGATGGCCGATTCGTGAAGACGCCGGTGCGGCTCTTCGATTTCGCGGAGATACCCGGCAAGTTCGGGAATGAACTCTTCGGCATGTTTACGTTCGTCGCCGTAATACCATTGACCGAAAGCGCATTTGTGAGGGTCGGTTTGCACTTCCAGCTTGGTGACATTATCATCGGTCAAAAGGGCACTGACGTTTTTGGCCCAATTGAGGTGGTCAATTTCTCTTTTTAAGATTTCCGAGGCGATGGCGTCCCCCTCAATGGCCTTCTCCGAACTTCCGGTGATATTCCCCACACCCATCACCGACCAAACGGATACAACCGCCAGTAGAATCATAAGGACTGCGAATGCTCCGGCAATCCTTTTGCCCACGGTCATGTTCCCTTTTTTCATAATCTCCCCTCAACGTTCGTCATTTCGCTGCATGTATTGTCACAAATAAATGTATGCGCTTACCCGGTCGATCTTAATACCTCTCTTGATTATGAAAGAATTTTCCATGGTCGGCCGCTATTTTATTGTCGATAGACTGATTATTAAATTAATACCGTATTAGTCCGCATATTATATGTACAATACATACGCAATCATGGACTTTTTGGGTCTTATACTAAAGGGGCAACGGGGCGGCCTTAGGAGTATAATTATAGGGATTGCAGGAAAACGGTCAAGTTTATGTCTTTATTATCGATTTCGAGTTTTTTTCTGATTCGCTCCCGGTGCTTATTTACGGTCGCCGCTGAAATCCTCATATAGTTGGCGACCATTTTAGACGACATACCTTTTTTTAGATGCTCGCAAATTTCGATCTCGCGCGGTGTCAGTATTTTGAAAAGTGTTTCCATTTTGCCGACGAAGGCGGAGGTTATTTCATTCAGGATTTCCTCCACCGCGCGGAGTTTCAGATCGAATTCCGGCCCCAATTCCCTTCGCAGCGAGGCCAGACGAGGAATTACAAGACGATCGATGTTTGCCTGTATATTCGATTCGAAGTTATTCTTCCGCATCGCCAGATTGGATAGCAGTTCATTTAAGGCAATTTCCTTATTCCTCAATTCCGATGCCTTTTGGGTAATTTCCATATTGGCGCCTGAAATATCGGCAAGGAACTTCAGCCGGCGGAAGTTATTCGAAAAAACAATGACGAGTGCCCCAAGTAAGATATCGAGATCGAAGTGCGGTAATATTATCTCTTCTTGAGAGGCAATTCCCAGAAATCCCTTGATTTGTTTATCCGGCGGAAATTCCAGGACTTTTACATGCGGCAGTCCAAGGTCTTGAAGCGAATCGGCTATCGATTGAGCGTCTCGAACAGCCATGGAATCGGGAGGTTTTGGTATTCCGTTTGATGCCGGATTCACCCATTCGAATTTCTTCATCACCTTCGATTTTTCCATATCGTCCAGATAAACGTAAACAATATCCAGACCGGTGAGCCTGGCGATTTCAGCAAGCGAATTATTAACCACGTCGCATTTTTGAATATCCTGCAGATTGTGAATATGCATGGCAAGACTGACTATTTCCCTGGACAGCCCAATGTTATTCACCAATTCCGTCTCAAGCGACCTAATTACGGTCACATCGATGGCTGTCGCTTCGATATGCAGTCCTCGCCCATCGGCATTAGTCAATCGTGCGGAAATCTGCAACTGCTTTTTCTCACCGCTATTGGCCATAACTTCGGTTTCGAAATTCGATTGCGATTCCTCTGCCGATGAAATCTTTAATTTCTGCTTGAATATTCGAGGATTGATCCAGATATCGGAAGAGTACTTCTCGGTGAATTCCGCGATGCCGTATCCCAGAAGTTCAGGGAATGACCTGTTGAAATCCAGAAGTAGTTTCAAATCCGGAGTCAGCCTGAAGAAGGCTATGGCCGGATGATCGAAATATGAAATGCCACTTTGAGACTGCTGTTCGCTTTGTTTCCCGAAGCGCCGATTTCGGGGAACGCCCATACTGTGCCTCGTTGTTAAATTGTCAATACCGATTCCGGGGGGGAATCTGTGCTCTTTTAGTTTAAAACGGTTATCTCACCTTTTGCGGGGTTTACAATTAGCTTAATTCCTACCGGTTGATAAAACTCGCTAAGAGTACAATCGTGTTAATAGGACGGATTTCCTCCTATATATTACTTATATGTCGACAAATCGCAGTTAATCTAAATCGTATTTTATTCCGCCGCCGATTTTTAAACGTACCATTGAAATATTCTATTCCTCCTGTACTTAATGCAATAACTTTTTGGCCCTTTTTTGTAACAACTCCGTATATTCGTCCATGCAATACCATGGAGAATTGGCAGCTCTTGCAACCGCCTTCCTCTGGTCGTTTACGTCATTGTTTTTCACCTCCGCGGGAAGACGGATCGGCTCTTACTGGGTCAACAAGTTCCGTATTCCGGTAGCAATTATTTTACTCGGAACAACCCTTCTCATAACCACCGGGCGGCTGATTCCGCTCGGGGTCACTTCCAGCGCCTATTATTATCTTATTATCAGTGGAATAATCGGACTTACCATAGGCGACACTTTTCTCTTCCGTGCCTTTGTCATACTCGGACCCCGACTTACCCTGCTGATTTTTACCACCTCTCCCATTATCACGGCAATCTCGGCCTGGTTTCTAATTGATGAAACCCTCGGGATCCTGGCCGTGACGGGAATTGCCATTACTCTCTCCGGTATCGCCTGGGTGACAGCCGAGCGCCGATTCAATACTGATACCACGCCGAATAATTACGCCGACAAGGGCTCAAAAACGTCTGGGGTGATGCTGGCTCTCGGCGGTTCCGCCTGTCAGTCGGTCGGGCTGGTGCTTGCTAAGGCCGGCATGCAGGACGGCCTCGATCCCCTTCCGGCCACTTTTATCCGGATGCTCGCCGCAGGGATATCCATTTGGCTATACAGCTTCGTAATAGGAGACTACAAACAGGCGCTCAAGCGCTATAAAGACGGCAAAGCCCTATTGCTGGCTACGGGGGGAGCGGTCTGCGGCCCGTTTCTGGGAGTTTGGATGTCCCTGGTGGCGGTCCACTATACCGAAGCCGGTATTGCCGCGGCGATTATGGCGACTGTCCCGGTTATGGTCATACCTCTGGTGATATTCTTCTATAAGGAAAAGGTCTCCTACCGCGCTATAATCGGCGCTGCCATCGCCGCCGCCGGAGTGGCGATTTTATTCCTGGAATAATTCCGACTTTTCATCAAAAGTCTAAAACAAAACGCTGTTTCGCCCGTCGATTTCACACTGGGTTCGCGGGGAAATTCTATTATATTATTTCGAAGAGAGGAATTATGGTCCGTTATATGCTGTCAATTTTGAAGTCGGCAATCCCTTTATATCCTGTAATTATAGTATTGGCTTCCCCTTTTGGTTACGCGCGGGAGCCATTTCGGGCCGATGGTCCTATCGAAACCAGGGAAATCCTGAAGCGAAACCAATTAATAGATTACTGCTGGGAGGTGGTCCCGCACACCACCGGTAAACTGCATAACTCCCTAAATAATTACGGGCAATTCACCGACGCCATGTATACGCCAAACTATCATGACGAAATGACCGGCAAATACTTTCTCGGGACAAGATATCCGTCGCAGTCCAACCATTCATATACCATGTATGGCGAACTATGGATCGGCGCCATTGCGGGCAGGGATACCCTGGTTTCTACTTCCTATGGGACATATTACAATGCGGAATTTACTCCATTGCCTTGCCCCCAAGGGGGCTTTAGAAAGAGGTCCATAGAGAAAATGAGCCGATATTATTCCAAAGAGGCTCACGCGGAACAGGAATATGAAGCGGTGTTCACCGATGCCGTTGAAATCACGGGCGATGAATATTGGTTGTCCGAACCCGACTATATCGAACAACGGCCTCACAAGCCGATCGGGCTGCAAATTACCCAAAAAAGCTATTCATGGAGTTATGATTATTGCGATGATTTTATCATTGTCGAATATAACATTAAAAATATCTCCCAGGACTATCTCAGGAATGCTTATATCGGGTTGAGGGGAAGTCCTTACATCAGCAATATTCGTTCATCCCCGTATTTACCGTACGACGGAGGAGGCGATGAGTTCGTCGGTATGCTCAATACCGCTCCTTCGGCCTATCCGTGTACGGGCTTTCTCGATACACTTGATTTATTATATACCGTCGACAACGACGCTTATCCCAATGAATCAGGGAATTATTCCATTCAATCGCCCCGTGGCGCATGCGGCATCATCATTTTACGGGCTCCAGGCGATTCCATCAAGCCCAATTTCAACTGGTGGGTATCGAACTGGGCTGACTTGTCCCGCGACTGGGGGCCGCGGAAAAGAGGGACTCACGGCAATCCCTTTCGCGATATGAACGGTTATTTTGGAACTCCGCTCGGTGACCGGAATTTATACTATACTATGAGTAACGGCGAATTCGATTATGATCAGATTACCGCTTATGTCGATCACAGCGCCGAGGGTTATCTCCCGCCGCCATCGCTCGCCTTCGAGGTCGCCAGGGGAGACTACGTAGATTTTCTTATTTCTCTCGGCCCCTACGATTTGATTCCGGGATCATCACTTCCCCTGGCTTTCGCCGTTGTATGCGGAAACAACGTTCATAAAGAAGAAAACGACTTCAATAAGTACTGCCGACCGAGAGATCCTTATGAATTCTATCATAAACTCGATTTTTCGGAATTAACCCGTAATGCCGTCTGGGCGTCATGGGTGTACGATAATCCCGGCTACGATACCGACGGCGACGGGTATTTAGGGAAATCCCGGGTTTGTTGTCTCGATTCGATTCTTCTCGAAAACGGCACATATGAATGCACCAAGAATAGAGAGATTTATTACTGCGGCGACGGAGTTACCGATATCAGAGGAGCCGCTCCTCCGCCGGCACCGGAAATCAGACTTGCCGGAGGTGCCGATAATTATATGGCGGGATATTTCAAGATCCGCTGGAACGGTCTTTACAGCGAAACCACGCTTGACCCCTTTAGTTCGGAATACGATTTCGAGGGATACCGGGTGTATTATTCTCTTTCGCCAAGTGAAGACGAATTCGTAGTAACCACCTCATTCGACAAGGAGGATTACATCCGCTGGGAATGGGACAATGATTATGGCGATTGGGTGAATGATGCCTCTCCCCTATCGATTGATTCGTTAAGAATACTGTACGGTGGGGAATTTGATCCTTTCGATTTCACCCGCGAATCTCCCTTGAATTTTCCGGCGGATGACGGCAATATAAGTTCATTCTATTTTCAGCCGCAGGATTGGAATGAATCAAATCTTCTCGATACCAACGCCATACATAAAGTATATCCGACCCAGCCGTACCCTTCGGCCCTGAATCTCGACACGGCCCGGCTTTACTACCCCGAAGAATTGACCGAGGAAGGCAATTTGAAATATTTCGAATACGAATATACCTTGAGAAATCTGCTTCGATCCCAGATGTACTATGTCTCGGTGACCGCGTTCGATTACGGGGCTCCGGGGCTGGGACTTCAGGCCCTGGAAACCGACCCAACCGTGAACATGGTTAATGCTTACGCCCAATCCACTGCGCGTGAGGTGGAGTCGAATCTGGATAGAATTATCGTCTATCCCAATCCTTATCGCATCGACGGGAATTATCGCGCCGATGGTTTTGAGGGGCGAGGAAGGCCGGACTTACCCGATTTCAGGGTTCGTGCCTTGCACTTTATAAATCTACCGCATCGCTGCACAATCAGGATTTTTACTATTGATGGTGACCTTGTCAGAACCATCGAACACGACTACCCCATTGACGATCCCAATGCCGCGCACGATTCCTGGGATTTGATTACCCGGAACACTCAGGCTCCGGTTTCGGGAATATATTATTATTCGGTGGAATCGGAATACGGCAACGAAGTCGGGAAATTCGTGCTGATTATGTAGGCCCGTGGTAATGCCAATAAAAAAACCCCCGATAAATTCGGGGGTTTCAATTTTCGTTTCAGGGAAATGCTATTCCATGATCGAAACCATTTTCTTGTCGCGTCCCTTACGCTCGTATTTCACCACGCCGGTAATCTTGGCAAAGAGAGTTTTATCTCTCCCCATGCCGACATTGCTGCCGGGGATGATTTTCGTTCCCTTTTGCCGGACAATGATCGTTCCGGCGGAAACCGCTTCGCCGCCGTAAACCTTGACGCCCAGTCTCTGCCCTTGGCTGTCGCGGCCGTTGCGCGAAGAACCGACACCCTTTTTGTGAGCCATAACAACTATCTCCAGTCAAGCGAACTTATTTTCAAAATTAAGGCCCGGCTCAAACCGGGCCTTCTATTATATAAAATCCTGTCGAAAAAGCAAGCGAATTAATTGGTCACTCTTTCGGTGATTTCTTTCCCCTGCGGCTGATCGTTGAACTTGAAAACCAGCTTTTCTTCGTCGGCGCTGATGATCAAGTTGCAGTCTCCGGCATACTGACCGCGCAAGAGCTCCTCGGCCAACGGGTCTTCCAGGTATTTCTGGATTGCACGCTTAAGCGGCCGGGCTCCCAGCATCGGTTCGAATCCCTTGCTGGCTATAAATTCGCGGGCCACATCGGTCAGGGTGAAGCTTATCCCCTTCTCCGCCAACCGCTTGGCAACATCGTTAACGAGAATATCGACAATCTGCTTGATATCGTCTATCGACAGCGACCGGAAAATAATGGTCTCGTCAATACGGTTAAGCAGTTCCGGATTGAAGAGCTTTCGCAGTTCCTCCGTTATCTTCCTTTTCATGACATCGTAGGAAGCATCGATCTGTTCGGCCCCAAATCCAACCGTTCGGCCGTCTTTGATCATCCGGGTTCCAACATTGGAAGTCATAATAACCACGGTATTCCGGAAATCCACCTTACGGCCGAAGGAATCGGTGAGGGAACCGTCGTCCATCAACTGCAGAAGAATATTGAAAACATCCGGGTGAGCTTTCTCGATTTCGTCCAGCAGCACCACCGAATAAGGATGGCGGCGGACTTTCTCGGTCAGCTGGCCTCCTTCTTCGTATCCGACATATCCCGGAGGAGCGCCGATGAGACGTGAGACCGCAAACTTCTCCATGTATTCCGACATATCGATGCGGATGAGCGAATTGGCATCCTCGAACAAGAATTCCGCCAGTTGGCGGGCCAGTTCCGTTTTCCCAACCCCGGTAGGACCAAGGAAGATAAAGGAACCGATCGGCCGGCGCGGATCCCCGAGCCCGGCACGGGCACGGCGAATCGATTTGGCCAGCTTTTCGATGGCCTCGTCCTGGCCAATGATAACCTGTTTCAGTTCTTCTTCCATCCGCAGCAGGCGCCTGGATTCTTTTTCTTCGAGACGGAACAGCGGGATCCCGGTAATCTTGGAAACGACCTGCGCGATATCTTCGGCATTGAGAATAATCTTTTCTTTTTCGCGCTTCTTTTCCCAGTCTTCCTGCATCTGCTGAAGCTGTTCTTTTTTGAACTTCAATTCATCGCGAAGCTGCGCGGCGGTTTCGAAAGCCTGGTTCTTGACCGACTTTTCTTTTTCTTCCTGGAGCCGTGCGATTTCCGCTTCGACCTTATTGAATTCTTCCGGTTTGACATACGTGGCCAGGTGGGCCCGCGAGCCGGCTTCATCGATGACATCGATCGATTTATCCGGCTGGAATTTGCCGGAAATGTAGCGGTCGGAAAGCTTCACGGCCGCTTCGATGGCTTCATCGGAAATTTTGAGTTTGTGGTGCTCCTCGTAACGGGGACGGAGTCCCCTGAGAATATGCACGGTGTTTTCGAACGTCGGAGCCTCGACCATGATGGTCTGGAATCGGCGATCCAGCGCGCCGTCCTTCTCGATGTACTTACGGTACTCATTCAGGGTGGTGGCGCCGATACACTGCAATTCACCGCGCGAAAGCGCCGGCTTGAAAATATTGGAAGCGTCGAGCGAACCTTCCGCTCCGCCCGCCCCGACGATGGTGTGCAATTCGTCGATGAAGATGATAACGTCTTTGGAATTGACGATTTCGGTCATGACCGCCTTGAGTCGTTCTTCGAACTGCCCGCGGTACTTGGTTCCGGCCACCAGCGAAGCCATATCGAGCGTAACCACGCGGCGGTTTTCCAGGGTCTGCGGGATTTTGCCGTCGACAATTCTCTGGGCCAGCCCTTCGACGATTGCCGTCTTGCCGACGCCCGGTTCGCCGATCAGGACCGGATTGTTTTTCTTGCGGCGGGAAAGAATCTGGCTTACCCGTTCGATTTCATTCTGGCGCCCGATAATGGGGTCCAGCTTGCCGCGACGGGCCAGTTCGGTCAAATCCCGTCCGAAATGATCCAGCGCCGGAGTCTTGGATTTTTTGCGCTTCTTCTTGAAAGAAGAGGGTTTTCCGGTCTGGATATTTTTCATCTCTTCGTAAACTTCTTTATAATCGATTTCGTACATCGAAAGAACCTGAGCCGCCACTCCCTCTTCGTCCTTGAGCAGAGCCAGAAGAATGTGCTCGGTATCGATATCTTTCGATTTCAGGGCGCGGGCTTCCTGCCCGGATACTTCCAGAGTCTTCTTGGCTCGCGCGGTCAGCGGAAGCTGCCCCATGGTCATGGTGCCGCCCGAGGGCTGCACGACCTCTTCGATCGAGCCTTTCAGTTCCATCATATCGATGCCCAGGTTGGTGATTACTTCAATGGCACGGCCATCGCCCAGCTTTATCAGACCAAGCAGCAGGTGCTCGGTGCCGATGTAATCATGACGCAACCGCGAGGCTTCATCACGAGCGTATTCAATCGCTTTTCGGGCTAATTCCGTAAACATTTCGTTCATTTTAACTCACCCTTCTATTCATAGAGAACTTTTTTCCGTACTAAAAGTTTCAAACACCGCTCAGTTTTTCGCGAACCATTTCCGCCCTGACAATATCGCGGCGATCCTGATCCATTTCTTCGCCGTAATATTTCTGCAGGTGAGCCGGCTGCGATAATAATAATATTTCGTTTATTAAAGGAATTCCAACATTATTGATAATCTCCATGGCGGCACCCAATCTTAGGGCCGAAAGAAGATTCATCACTTCTTCAGAACTCAAAACCTGCGCGTATTTCAATATTCCATAAGACCGCCATATCTTATCCCTTATCTGCTCCGATGCTTCATCCAGCAGTATTTGCCTCGCCGCCGCTTCCTCTTTTATAATCAGGCGGCAGACATTGGTGATCGATTCGAGAATTTCTTCTTCTTCGATCCCCAGGGTCCGCTGGTTCGATACTTGAAACAGATTTCCGAGGACATCGGTTCCCTCGCCGTAAAATCCGCGCACCGCAATATTCATCTTGGTGATTTTGGCGATGACCCGGTCAATTTCCTTGGTGATGACCAGGCCCGGAAGATGAATCAGCGCCGAAGCCCTCATCCCGGTCCCGACATTGGTGGGACACGAAGTTAAGAACCCGAAATCGGGGTCGTATTCGTATTCGATAAATTTTTCGATTTCATTGTCGTAGCCGCTGACTTTCTTGAAAGCCTCTTTAAGACTCAATCCGGGGAGCAGGGCCTGGAAGCGAATGTGATCTTCTTCGTTGACCATTATCGAAACCTGCTCATCATCGCTGATATACAAACCCCGGGCGGCATCGTCCCGCATGAACGCCGGTGACATCAAATGCCGTTCGACCAGAAAATCACGGTCGAGCTGTTCCAGTTCGGACGCGGTAACGAACTGCCCCTCTTTCAGGTTTTCTGAACGAGAATAAGCTCCCTCGAAATATTTAACGACCTTCTTGTTTTCTTCATCGTCGGCCGCCGAGGGAAACAAGCATCCCTTGACATTCCGTGCCAGGCGGACCCGCGAGGCCAGAACCACCAGGCTTTCTTCCCCTTTTCCGGAAAGCCAGGAGCTGGTTGTTTTTGCCATATCTTCGAACATATTTTTAACTGCCATGACAAACTAACCTAATTTTTTCGGATGGCGGACAGCTTGTCTCGTAAATCGGCCGCCCGTTCGAATTCTTCACTCTCAATTGCTTTTCTCAGCTCTCTTTCCAGCCGTTCTTCTTCGCGAACCGGCATTAATTCATCCGAACCGGAAGCCGGCAATTTCCCCTTGTGCAAAGAAGACCCGTGTATTTTACGCATAATACCTTCGAGGCGGGGCCGAAAAGCGTTATAACAGCTTCCGCAGCCGAACCTCCCCTGGTGAATAAAATTCTCGAAGGTTAATTCACAATTAGGACAACGTAAATCCGGAAGCGGTTCTTTGGACGCGGGAAGCTGCTGGCTTATCAGGCCCGATAATATCTCCGAAAGCGGAAACGGCACATTATCCAGCGGCGAATGAAAGCCTTTCTGCGCCGCACATTCCTTACAGAGAGAAATGACCATTTTCTCGTTATTGACGATCTGAGTCAAATGAACGGTGGCTTCCCTCTTATTGCATTCATGGCATAACATAATCATCTATCCCATTTATCAGGCCGATTGCAGCCGGCCCTCTTTTAGTTCTACAATCTTGTGGCAGGTCTGGGCCAAATCGGTATTATGCGTGGCAATGAGAAACGTTGTCCCTTCCTTTTCATTCAACTCGGCCAGCAATTTATGGAGTTTTTGTCCCGTTGCGAGATCAAGGTTGCCGGTCGGTTCATCGGCAAGCACGATCCCCGGTTTGTTGGCCAGCGCCCGCGCCACCGCAACCCGCTGCTGCTCTCCTCCCGAAAGCTGTCTCGGTCGATGCGTCATCCTACCTCTCAAACCGACATTCTCAAGAAGTTGTTCCGCTCGCTCGGAAGCATCCCGCTTGCTCTTACCCGCAATCAATGACGGAATCATAACATTCTCCAAAGCCGTGAAGTCTTCCAGAAGGTAGTGATGCTGAAAAACGAAGCCGACATGATCGTTCCGGAAAACTGCGCGACTGGTCTCATTCATTGACGTAAATGAGCGTCCGTTTATCCGAACATCCCCTTCGGTCGGCTGATCAAGCCCTCCCAGGATATGTAAAAGAGTCGATTTACCGACCCCGGATTCTCCGACCACGGCAATCATATCCCCTTTGTTTATGGAGAGTTCAACCCCCTTGAGGACTTCCAGAACCCCCTCCGACGTCTCAAACTTCCGTTTTATCCCGTTGGCGGTCAAAAAACTGTGCTGAACATCCGAGTCCAATTCCCGCTATCTCCCTGATCTTGGCGGTTATTTGGTTGTCTAATAACTATTTTCGCCAAATTTATTAAATAATTTACTTCGGCCGGCCAAATGTCAAGCCTATTGCCGCAAAACTTCGATAACCGACTGTCCGGCAGCTTTCTGCGCCGGATAAAGAGCCGCCGCAAAACATATGATAATTGTCACCAAGCCTGCCGCCGCGAAATCGATAAGGTGAACATCTATCGGCAGATAACTGATAAAATACAAATCCGGGGGCATCGAGACAATCTCATATCGGTTTTGAACCCAGGCCGCCAATAAAGCAAGCCCCCAGCCGGATAAAATTCCGATAAGCCCGATAATCAGCCCATTATATACGAATATCTTCGCAATCGAGCCGCCGGTAGAACCAATCGCTTTCAAAATTCCGATTTCCGACCGCTTTTCCATGGCCAGCATCACCAGCGTTGAAATAATCGAAAACGCGGCCACCAGTACTATCAAAATAAACCCGATAAACAATATTTTCTTTTCGAATGCAATCCACTGGAAAAGATTTTTATGAAGTACATACCAGGGAACAACGTCATAGCCGTACCCGAGGATGCCTTCGAGAATTCCAGCTGTCTGTTCCGCCTGATAAATATCGGTCAGCTTCATATGGACCGCGGTGACTTCGTTATCCATCCCGAATAAATCCTGAGCAGCATCAAGCGGTATATAGGCCAGTTCCTGGTCGAATTCGTACATCCCGGTTTCGAAAATCCCGGTAGCATAGAATTTCGCTACTCTCGGACGGGTATTACTTCGAAGGTCCTCCCCCCGCAAGGAATACATTGCAATCGGGTCGTCCAACCCGACTCCAAGGCGGTCCGCCAGCCCGGAACCGATCATCATCCCGTGAGCTTTTTCCTCGGGATTATCAATAAAATCGAGTGCAAAACTGTAATTGCCGCGAATGATATCATCGGAAATCTCCGATGTCCGCTTTTCCATGTCGAGGTCGATTCCGCGAACCACGATGCCGTCGCCGGCCGAAGCCGATGATACCGCCGCTTTGTAATAAATAAACGGAGATGCCGCGACCACCCCATCGACCTCTTCGACCCGTTTTACCAGGCCCATATAATCGGGAATCGTAGTACCGTTTCGCGGAAAGACGGAGATATGCGAAGTCGTCCCGAGCAGCCGGTTGCGGATTTCCCTTTCGAAGCCGTTGTGCATCGACATCACGAAACAGACCACGGCCACTCCGAGCATCACTCCGGCGATGGTGATCCAGGTCGATACCGAAGTAAAAAAACGGCCGGAATGCAAATACCGGCCGGCTATAAATCGCTCGTAGTACATATTTTTGCGCAACCTATACTTATTTATCCGGCTTCTGGCTGATCAATTTATCCAGAATATCCACCGAATTTATCTTGTGAACATCTCCTTCGGGTCGCATCTGCGGGAATAAAATCACATCCTGAATCTGGTAATTGTTGGTCAGGAGCATCACCATCCGGTCGATCCCGAATCCCAGTCCTCCGGTCGGAGGCATTCCGTACATCAGGGCCAGGATATAATCTTCATCGAGTTGGTGCGCCTCTTCGTCACCGCCTCGCCCCGCTTCCACTTGCGCTTTGAACCTGTCGAGCTGATCGACTGGATCGTTCAGCTCCGAAAAGGCGTTGGCTACTTCCTGTCCGCCGATGAAGACCTCGAATCTTTCCGCCAAACGAGAATTATTGCGGTGAACTTTGGCCAGCGGAGAAATCTCGCGCGGAAAGTCCTTGATGAAAGTCGGCTGTATCAATGATGCTTCCACTTTCTCTTCGAAGAAAGCTTCGACCACTTTTCCCCAGTTTTTCAAATCGACGACATCGATCCCGGCTTTCTTCGCCGCTTCTTTTGCTTCGGCATAATCCATAGCCAATAGATCGATACCGGTCGCCTCCCTGATGCTGTCGACCATGGAAATCTCCCGGAATCCCGGTTCGAAATCAATTTCGAATCCTTCGAAAGTCAAATTGCGGCTGATGAGGCTCTGCTCCTGCATCTCCCGGAATTCCTCGACCGTCTCGCAATTGTGGCCGGTGAAACGAATCTTGTACTTTCCATGCAGATCGAAGACGACCTTTTTCATCATCTCCTGATAGAGATTCATGATATCGCGGTAATCAGCGTAGGCCCAGTACAGCTCCACCATGGAAAATTCAGGGTTGTGCAGGCGGTCCATTCCCTCATTGCGGAAATCTTTGCAGTATTCCCAGACCTTATCGAATCCTCCGACTATCAACCGCTTAAGGTACAGTTCGTCGGCGATACGAAGGTAAAGGTCGTAATCGAGGGTATTATGATGGGTCATGAACGGCCGCGCCGCGGCTCCGCCGTACAAAGGCTGGAGTATCGGTGTTTCCACTTCAAGAAACCCCTGCCCGTCGAGAAATTCCCGGATCGATTTGATAATGCGGCTTCGCATTACGAAAGTTCCGCGGACATCGGGATTCATGATTAGGTCGGCATAACGGTGCCGATACCGCAGGTCCTTATTGACCAGTCCGGAATACTTATCCGGCAACGGCTGGATGGCTTTAGCCAGGATCGTAAACTCCTGCACTGCCAGTGTCTTTTCGCCGGTCTTGGTAGTGAATAGGGTTCCTTTCACCCCGATAATATCTCCAAGGTCGAGTTTTTCGAATATTTTGAATGATTCCGGTCCGACCCTGTCGAATTTCACGTATATCTGCAGTCTTCCGGTAACATCGTGCAAATCCGCAAAGATCGACTTTCCCATTTTCCGCTTCAGCATGATGCGTCCGGCGATGCTCAAAACCGTTCCGGCTTCGGCATATTTATCGAAATTCGCGACGGCATCGGAAGTCATGTGAGTCCGGTCGTACCGGTAAGCGTAAGGTTCAATGCCGCTTTCCCGCAGATTATTTACTTTTTCAAGGCGAACGCGGATGAGTTCGTTCACCGGTAATTGCGGCTGTTCCTGTTCGGATTTATTCCGTTCTGCACTATCGTCCATATTTATCTCAGTCTTTTTTATCGTTGAATTTCTGCCGCAAGGCTTTATAAACCGGGTCCGGGACCAGGTCCCGGAATTCACCGTGATTATACGCGACATCCTTGACAATGGTTGAAGAGAGATAAACCCACGGCAGCGACGGCATCAAGAAGACCGTTTCCACTTCACGGGCCAGCTTGCGGTTCATCAGGGCCATCTGGAATTCGTATTCGAAATCGGATACCGCCCGTAAACCGCGTACGATGGCGCGTGCTTTGCTCATTTTAGCCAGGTCGGCCAGGAGACCGTCGAATTTTATCACTTCCACCCGGGGATTATCTTTCAGAGATTCCCTGGTCAGTTCGAATCTTTCATCGATCGTAAACAGCGGCGACTTGGTGACATTCCGCGCCACGGCCACGATCAACTTGTCGAAAAGACTGGTGGCGCGATTTATAAGGGATTTATGCCCGTTCGTTATTGGATCGAACGATCCCGGATATATCCCGGTTTTGAATTCAGCGTTCTCTGACATAAAAAGTCACCTCGGTCTGGCCGTATTTTTTCCGTTTAAGAAGGATAAAGCAGTCGCTTTTTACCTCCCCTCCGGTTTTATGCTCCAGTATAAGGAATCCTCCAATCCGAAGCAAGTTATATTGCATCACAGCTTTAGCGACATCGTCGGGAGGGACCTTTTCATACGGAGGGTCGGCGAATACGATATCGAACTGCTTCCCCTCTTCGGCCAGTTTCCGGCATCCCCCTTTATAGTCCGCCTTGATGATATTTTTCGGAAGATCCAACGAAACGAGATTCTGTTTGATGGCTTCGGCCTGGGCGTGCCCCTGTTCGATAAAGACCGCCTCTTTGGCTCCGCGCGACAGCGCCTCGATACCCAACGCGCCAGAGCCGGCAAACAGGTCGAGGACCGTGGTGCCTTCAATGTCATTCATGAGGATATTGAAAATCGATTGACGGACCTTGTCGGTGGTCGGGCGAGCGGCCAGACCGGGCGTGGTTTTCAGCGGACGCCCTTTAAACTCTCCGCCGGTGACCCGCATAATTCAATCACCGGTTAATCCCAGGCTGACCAGGTATTTGGGGGCTAATGGGACCGTTTCATGCGAGAAAAGGGCCTTTTTCACCGCCGGCTGAACCGTCCGGATGCCCGTTTTCTCTTCTATCACCAGGGCGACGCCGTTCGAGGCCGAGGACCCCGAAATGATAATCAAGGATATCGGGCAGGTCTCTCCCGATTTGTGCAGCAAACTCAAATGATATTTGATGGTTGCTGACAAATCGGTCAGAAAACCGCCGGAAATACACTTGCCGTTTTCGGAATCGTACAGGGTTCCTTCGACATACCCGGTTGTCAGAGGAGAATCTTTGTGCATCAGGCAAAAGGAGGTACAATCATCGGAAATATCAAGCAAGCAAACCAGCTCGCCCCCCTCTTTCCAGCAATAGTTCTTATAGCCTGATGCCAACGCCCATCCCCGCAGTTTAAAACCGGCCGGTTTTAAGGATGATTTTTCCAGCATGGCCATACGGCCATTGATAAATTCCCGGTTATATCCTACCACCAGATGGCGGGAATCACCATTTAAAGGATGCGTTTCGAAATAATAACGGTCGGGGTCGTTTATCAGGCTCGAAGTAAATTCGAACAAAGCCAGACGGTCTCCGGCAATTCCGTTTTCTTTGGGGATCGTGACTTTTTTCAACAGCGCGTCCTTTTCGGGAACGCTGAAATAAAGCGCCGCTTCGCTGTCGCGGATATAATTTTCAAGCTGGTCCAGCCGGGTGTCGCCGATAAGGTCGACCACGGGGTGCCCCGAACCTCCGCTTTTGCGGACAATCCGGGCCCTGCGCGAAGTCAGGTCCGCGCCGTATTTCCTCCCTTTAAAATCTACCACGGATTGACCTCGAGATAATCCTTTATTCTTTCGTACGTTTTGGCACCGATACCTTCAACCAGCTTGATATCTTCAATCTTCCTGAACCCTCCGGCGCTGTCCCTGAACGAGACAATCCTCGAGGCGAAAACCGGCCCGATTCCGGGTACCAACTCCAGGGAATCGGCCGGAGTATGATTAATATCTACTTTGAGAACCGGTTCGTACCGGAAGTCATGGTCGCCGGTCTTGAAGACCAGTTTCAAAGAATCCTGTTCGGCCGAGGAAAAAGAACGAATCAGACGGTACGTCGAGAAAATCATCAAAAGCCCGGCCAGGATGACCACCAGCTTAAGCTGATGCGATGAAAATTCAAAAAACCGATTCATTCCGTGCTCCGCCAGAGATGCAAGTAAGTACTAATATATCGACACGGTTCAAAAATGCAACGGCGAAGGAAAACTTTCAAGATTAAAAAATATATTTTTATTCGATAAATTACTTGCGAACGACCAGAAGGATTCCTCCAAGAATCATCACTGTCCCGATTACGGTAAGGGTGGAAAAGGTCTCTCCTCTGACCAGGTTACCTATTACCAGTGCAATCAAGGGGGTCACGAACGCAATCAACGAGACATGAATGGTCTTGATTCGTTTTAAAAGCCAGTAATATCCCAGAAAAGCGCCGATCGTGCCGAACAGGGTCAGGTAACCCACCGAGAAAACCGTTTTCTGAGAAATCACGAAATCGCTCAGCGATTCGAACAGCAGGGCGGCACAGATGATTATCACCGTGCCGATTGACATTTGTATCGACGCCATCAGCGGGATATCGTATTCTTTTAAGCGGGCCCTGATATAGACCGAGCCGAAGGCCGACGCCGATGACCCAAGTAGGGAGAGAAACGCTCCCCAGAACATGAAATCCGCCTGGCGCAAAACGTCATTGAAAATCAGAATGATCCCCGCAAATCCGACAATCAACCCCAGCCATCCGATAGGTTTCAGCCGTTCTTCGGGAATCATGACCACCGAATAGGACGCCACGAAAAACGGCATACTGGCATATACCACCGCGGTCAAAGCGGAATCGATATATACCTCCGACCAGTACACCATCAGGTAACTCCCGGCATACATGAATAACCCGGGAATACCGATTTTAATCCATTCCCGAAGGTTATCCGGAAATTTCACCCGGCGAAAGGCGTTGATGACCAGCAGAATAACCGAGGCAATCAGGAAACGAAGGGAGGCGAGCCAAAAGGGAGGAGCGTCATCAAGGCCGATCTTTATGGCCAGCCAGGTCGATCCCCAGATCAGGCAGAGAAGGGCATATACCAAATAGACCATTACCGCTAGTATACCTTATAATTTCCCGATAGCGAAAAAAACCTTAAAAACTATGAAACATATTATTGTATTTTACTGTATTATTTTGTATATTAAAATAGAGGTGAATATGAATAACGATAATCTGCCGGATCATTTGAAATTCTATACCACTCAGGAAGTCGCGGAAATCCTGAAGATGAATGTCCAGGTCATATCGCGCAAAATTCAGAAGGGGGACCTGATCGGCTATAAAATCGGCAAGGACTGGCGCATCAGCGAAAAGGACTTAACCGAATGGATAGCCAGGCATTCCAACCAGCGCCTGAACGACCCCAAAAGCAGGGTAATCGACAGCTTTTTCCGCGGAGGAAAACTCCGCTCGATACCGACCCAGCGCAAGAAACGCCGCATTGTTCTGGAATATATCCTCGACCGATTCGAACTGGGAAAAGTATACTCGGAAAAAGAGGTCAATTCCGTCATCAGGGACTATCACGAGGATTTCTGCACCATCAGGCGGGAATTCATCATGGAAAAAATGATGACCCGCAAGGAAGGAAAGTACCAGCGGAACAGCAGCTATATCAATCGCGGAGAATTCAGCCTTAAGGCTCCGAAGGGCTCTCGGAAGCCCCCTGCTGAGCCCCCGATATGATCTGCTGGACCAGGGGATCGGTGCGGTTGATTTTATAGTCAGCGTACATCTGGGTGGCTTTCAGGATATCCCGCATCCGCTGCCGATCGAACAGGAACTGGATCAGTCGGCGATAGGCATAGCCGCTGTTGGCGTTGATTTCGAAGCCTGTCCACATGTGTTCGAGGGCCTGGTCGTACTTGCCGAGCCAGTTTTCCGCAGAAGCCAAATCCATTATATAAACCTGGTTTCCGGGATTCTTTTCGTGCAGTTCCGCAAGGATACTTTCGGTGGCCCTCATCAGCGAATCAGCCGACAGGGAATCTCCTGTTTCCCGGTATATCTCCGCCAGATATTCACGAGTTTGATAGAACTCGGGGTACTTTTCTGAAATGAATTTCAGGAAATCCACCGCCTCATCGGTTCGCCCCTGGATCCGCAGTTCGTTGGCAATACGAATGGCATTAAAGCCCATTGATAAAAAGACTCCGGTGGCGTTTTCATCGCGATAAATGTTCGGATTGTCGAGTCCATCATATTGATACACATTCCGGAACAGCTCGAGACCCCGTTCGATATCGATCTTATTGGACGGCTGCTCCTTGTTGGTACGATACAACAGCCCCTCGGAATAGGTCAAATCCCTCAATTTCAAGGGTGATTCGGCGTACGGTTCCGATGTCCCGTAAATCGGGCGATTCCATTTATTCTCTATGACGATTTCATCCGTCATCATATCCTGAAGTTTGACCACTCGTCCTTCGTGCGGCAGCGGTACCAGGTAGGTCAGTCGTTTCCGGGGACGGTCGCGGAACGGTTCTTTCGGCCGCTGAATTTCCTGCCCCTGAACTTCGTAGGGGTACCAGAGGATCTGGTCTTCGGTTAATGAAATAGGCGCGTTATAGTGGACTTTCATCTGGTAGGTGTACCAGTCGGTATTCAAAAGCGATAGATTTATGATAGTGATATCGCGGCGGTAGTTGTAAACCTCCTGCAGACACCAGAGCGGGAAGGTATCGTTGTCACCGGCCGTGAAGAGAATGGAATCTTTTTCACAGGTATCGAGAATATTCTGAGCATAAATTTTTGGATAATGGTTCAAAGAACGATCGCAGTAATAATAATTCTGCGCGATGGTCACGGCCGGCAGAAACAGCAGCAGCAACAGTATCGCCATAACCGGTTTCTTAAATGATGCCAGACTCGCTTCGGAAAATTTCCTCCGCGCGGTATCCATGACCGCGGCAATCCCCAGTCCCAGGGCCAGGCCGAAAAAGGTGAAAGCCGGGGTAAAGAAATAATCCCGGTTGCGGACCTCAAGATAGGCATCGGAAGTCCGGGGATCGTACATGGTCCCGTCGGCGAAATTCATGTACAAAATCAACCCAACTGAACTGAGGATGAGAAAGACCAGGAACGGCAAACCCACCGGCACTTTTCTTCTTACAGCGGTGTATATGCCGAACGCCCCCAGAACGAAAAGAATCAAAAAGGCCTTTTTCATGCCGTATTGCTCCTCGAAATAACTCCAGTAGCCCATATTGGCATGATGCCCGAACTGGTTTTCAATCGTCCCGCGGCGGCGGAACATCCTTTCCACCATCGATTCGCTGCCGTACTGCTTCCGATCCAGGTAGCTGACAAAGGTTCGGTAAGTCCGCGACGATTCGCTGAAGACATCCTCGACTCCCAGGAGCTCCTTGAACGGTTCGAGGAAAAATCCCATGGTGAATTTTTCCTTGGCGACGTTGTTTTCATCGATCCGGGGATTCTGTGCCGACCGAATCGGTATGAACATATGGAAAGAAAAAGCAACCACCGCCACCAGCAGGATGGCCAGGCCCTTTTTCCATTCGAATTCCGCCGAAAGGAATCGTCCGAGAACAACCAGCAAAACAATGATTATCATAATACCGTAGAGGAAAGCATTGAATCCGATCATGATCATCGATACCGCACCCACCGCGATCAAAATACCCCAGCGGACATATTGATATACTTTCAGCCCGAAAGCCAGCCCGGTCAGAAGCAGCACCGTCGTGAAAATAAAGGCCTTATAAGCCGCGATATTATCATCGATTATGTTGGAATAAACGAAAATGATGAATAATTCGGCCACGAAGAAAAGGCAGATATAAATCCAGATTTTATCGGGTGTCCCCTTTTTCAAAATCAAGTAAATGGCGGCGATCGGAACCACAATAAAGGTCGTCAAGTGGACCGCCACCCCCAGCATTCCCAGGTATAACATCAGGACGATAATCCGTGACGCCATTTTGGTTCCCTGGTACTCGTAGTACATCAGGGCCAGCCAGAAAATGCAGGTAAGGATCATCATGGAAAGACCGTAAACTTCGGCCTCCACGGAATTACCCCAGTTTGTCAAAGAAAAGGCCATGAAGAGGGCCCCGGTGATTCCGCCGATATAGGCGATGATCCGCGTCCAGAAATCGTCGGCCTGATCGTCATCGAACCAGGTCCGGATAATCCTGACCGTGAGCAGATATCCGAACATGGCGGTCATGGCGGCCGAGAATATTGTCATGAGATTTATTCGTAATGAAACATCGCTGACAAAATCCCCTATTCCCAGAATAATCGAAAAGAACCTGCCGATGACGATAAAGAGCGGAGATCCGGGAGGATGTGGAACGCCGAGAGTATGGGCGCAGGCGATGAATTCGCCGCAATCCCAGAAAGAAAGGGTCGGCTGAACGGTCAGCCGGTAAATAAAAAAAGTCAGCACCAGGACGCCGAACGCAATGGCGGCGTTGACTTTATCGAACCCCTGTTTCTTCAAATCCGCCTGGATATTCAATAACTCCTCCTAAAGGCCTACTATTCTACATCCGATATTCTATATAGATTAAAATTTCAAATAACAGGCCCAAATATAATTAGAACCGCTCATTTCACAACATAAATCTTGTGCAGGAATTTTTGCGAAGAGGCCTTCGCAATGGAGGAAATATGTTTTACTGGTGCGCCTTTTTGTTCTTTCTCGGTATCCTGGCTTTCCTCGATACCATCTTCAACTACGGGAATATTTTCCGGCAGGTAAATTCGGTGTTGTTTATGCTTATTTCTCTGGCTTTGCTGATCCGCACTACTTCCAAAATGAAGGAACGGACCCAGGAGAAATACAAAGAGCATATCGAAAATCTGGAAATGAATCTGAAAGCCCTGAAGAACGACAAGGAAAAAATGCATTCATCGGCCGATTATTGATCAGCCGGCCGTAAGATAACCGGAATATTCCTGAAGCTTTTCGCGGACTTCACCGACAAAGGGATAATTGCCATACCTTTCGAGTATGGTCTTATATATTTCGACCCCTTCTTTTCGCCGATTTTCGTCAGAAGTAAAAATATCCCCTTTCAATTTCAGGCAGTAGGGATAGAAATAATCTTCCGAATACTCCGCTTCGACCCGATTTATCAACTCCAAAGCCGATTCGGTTTTGCCGACCGAAGCATAATTGACGGCCAGGCGATAAATGGAATTCCCCAGGAGTGGAGTCCCACCCTGGCTTATAACCTCCAGCAGTCTTATCTCGGATGAATCCGGTAACTCCCGCCAATCATAATATAGAGCATCGGCGAAATTGCCCAGGACGGCCGGATAGGATTCCGCCGATTCCCTTATATTCAAACTGGTTATCAGAGCGTCGTTTAAATACATCCCCCGCGGATATTCCGCGATCAGCTTGCGGAACAGCATATCCGCTTCGACATAATTTTTCTTGAATAATTCAATCATGGCCAGGTTGTAGGCGATTCTTTCCTGACTGTCCTGAAGGAGTTTTTCCCTCTGAAGCCTGGTATATTCCTCCCTGGCCAGGTCGAGGTTTCCCTCCATCAAGTAAAGAGCCGCCATTTCCATACTGACCCCCAGACGTACCCCCGGTTGGTCGTACACCTTGATGGTACTGTCATAATACATCCGTGCCGTATCGTAGTTTTTGAGGTCATAGCGATAGACATTCCCCATGTACATCAGGGCCTCAGCCTTTTCTCTCGGACGGGGGACTTCCTGCTCGATGGCTCTATAGACGGCCAGAGCGTCCTGGGGACGGTTCAATCCCCGTAAGGCTTCGGCATAGAATAATTTGTAATTGTACGGGACGGTTTTATTCTGCTTGTTGCGATCGAGGTATTCCGCCACCTTGACAACTTCATCGTACAGCCCCCGATCGCGGCAGCGGCGCAGATAGTTGAATACCTCCCTGCCGTCTCCACCGGTTAGGGAATCGAGCCGGATCGTGCTTTCGAATGCTTCGGCATATCGTTCATTCTTAATGTACGCTTCCGATAGGAATTTCAAAGCGAAAGTATCGCCGGGATTGACCGTACATAGGCTTTCCAGGGTATCGATAATCTCATCCGGAGAATCGGGATATCGAATCAACGCCGCCATTTTGGCGTCCGCTTCCTGGGCCGTGGCGGAATCGAGATAGGCCGCCTTAAAGTATTCTTTGACCGCCAGCCCATAATTCCGCCGGACTTCATAAAATGAGCCGGCCATAACCAGAAACAAATTGGGATCGTTGAATTTCGTCCGAGCCGTTTCGATAAATTCCATCCCCAGGTCGTCGTAGCCGTTGGCTTTCAAAATTGCGATAACCTGATCGTAGCTTGACAGGTTATCCGAAAATCGATCGATGAAGGCGTGAGCCTGTTCGGTGACCAGAGAATCGTTTCCCGCCTGCATGTACAACTGCAACAACCTCGAATTATATCCGGGGTCATGGGGAGTCTTCTCCAGGACCCGTTTGACCAGCATTTCGGCCTTGGAATAGGCCTTCAATTCCATGTAGCAGATGAACAGGAGATCGACGACTTCGCGGTTGTCGGGTTCCTTCGAGTATAAGTCTTCAAGCATCCCCACGGCGCTGATAAAAGCTCCCTGCGAAACCAGCTTGCGGATAACCTCGATTTGGTTTATCTGGATACCGCCGTGACGTGATTGGTACAGGGAATCGAACGGATCCACTCTCCGGGGCGGTTCCTTGGGAAGCTCTTCAACCGGCGTAATCGTCTGGCCCCGGACACTGACCGATCCGACCGCGATAATTGCCAAAATCAGAATGATTTTAATCTTCGTCATATATCGGGCTGTCGGCATTTTCGATCAGGGCTTTGAAATAGGCCTTAATCTGCTGTTCATATTCTTCTGGGTAGCTTTCATCGAGGAACCGCCGCAGTTTGTCTTCCACGTCCAATCCGCTGTTAAGCTGATTTCCGCTCAGGGCGGCCGGAGAATTCCGCAGGATGTCCTTGCCGACATCGGCTTTGCGCTGATCGGTGAAATCTTTCCGCTGCATGGTGCGGGTGGCATCGAGCATCCTCGAATATACCTGGAGCTGCCGCTGCATCGTCTCTTCGCCGACTTCGCCGTTGGCCAGAGATTCCTCGATCTTCTTCATGTCGTCCCGGATAGCATCGAGCCGTCCCAGGACTTCCCGGCTGTCTCCGAATTCCTGCTGTAACTGCCCCAGCGACTTGCCGATAGCGTTCTGTTCCGCCGCCAGCCTGCGCATGGCATCGGGGTTCATACCCATACTGCTTCCGGGATTATTGCATTGCGACTGCGTCTGCTGATTCAGTTCCTGCTGGCGCTGGGTCAAAGCCTGCATTTTCTGGCTCGGCTTGTCGCACGAACCGCCGCTGTTGCAGTTGCTCTGCTGCTCCATGGCATCCATCATGCGCACCGCGGCGCGATTCAGGTTATATATCGCCTCGCCCTGATAGCTTTGTCCCTCGCGTCCGCGACGGGCCGAAAACTGGTCAATGGCCATCCCGGAATTGCTAAGTGCCTGACGAAGCAAATTGTTAAGCTCGGCCGCAATAAACGGAGATTCTTTCCCCATCTCGACCACCCGGCCGAACATGGCTGAGATCGATTCCTGCAGGACCTGTTGCTGCGCGGCCATGTCGCGGAGGACTTCCGAACCGCCGGTGATTTCGCCGGTCTTCTGCATCAATCCTTCCTGGTTGCCGGACAGGTAATTTAAATCATTGATGGCATTCCGCATTTCCTGGGCCATTTTCTCACCCCCGCCATTGCACATGCTCTGTTGGCCCTTTTGAAGCCTGTCGGCCAAGTCAAGTAACTTGGAATAGGCCTGCTGGCCGTCCTTCACCGCGGGGTCCTTGGCCTGATTCTGAAGATTCTGCGTCATGCTTTCGACATCTTTATTGACATCGGTCTGTTCGACTGCTTGGCAGAACGATTCCGCTTCCTGGCTCTTGCTGAACGGAATCTGATCGAGTAATTCGCGCAGCTTCTTGACTTCGTCCTTGATAGAATCTACCCCCTTCTTGACCTTTTCCTCTTCGGAAGCCAACTGCGGCAGGCCTTTGGGTTCGGATTCTTCGGTATTCTTATTGACCTGGTTCTGCTGTTCAGACAGGCGCCGGGCCAGTTCGGCTATTTCGGTGACCTTCTGTTCAACCTGCATTTTCTTAAGAAGCGCGATGGTGCGGTCGAGGCGTTCCATCAGGTCTTTCTGCGACATCTCGAAATCTTTCATCGCTTTCTGAAGCTCTTCCTGGTTCATATTTTTAAGCGCTTCCATCAGCTTCAGGCGTGCTTCTTTCATTTCCGGAGTAGCGACCTCTTCGAAAAGCTTTTGAATCTGCTGCAGTTTTTCCAGGACTTCCCGCGAACTAAGCTGGTTCTCCTGCATCTTGTCGATCATCTTGTCGATATCTTCGGCGGTCTGTTTGAGCTGCTCGGAGATTTTCTCATCCGCTTTGGCAATCTCTTCAAGTTCCTTCTGGTGCTGCCAGGCCAGTTTGCTGTTATTTTTCGCCTGTTCCTGTTCCATCTTGCGGGCGATATTTTTCAGCCGTTCCGACATTTCCTTATGCTGTTTCAGGTACGATTCCGCCTTGTCGATATTCTCCGATTGCTCGCGGTCCGTCTGGGCGATGATTTCTTCGAGGGATGGCAGCCGCGCGATGTATTCGCGGGACCTGGTCACTTTCGGCCCGCTGATGCGGTCGTTGTCGGCCAGCTCGAAAGAATAGAGAATATAATCCGAAGGCATCAGATTAAGCGGCTCGACATCCCATTTGAAATTGATTTCTCCTTCAGTCTTGATCTTGTCCGAAAAATGCAGGACCGCGATTTGGTCGTCCCCTTTGGTCCCATGATGCACAAGACTGTATTTCATCAACAACGATGAAAAGCCGTAGTCGTCGGATATCCTCAAAAGCAGCGGCACGATCATCTCTTCGTTCAAATTTACATCCACTCCGGGACGAACCACATCTATAACCGGGTATTCATCCGGGACAGAAGTAATGTAGTAATCGATGGGATTGGGATTTACTTCGTTCTGGCCGTCGAGAAGATGAATATAGTACGATTTATCCTTTTCGATCCGGAACGATTGTTCGGCGCTGTTGCCGTTGATTTCAAACGGCGAACGGGAAGAATCGGCGAATACCATTTCGGCCTTTTGCACCGCGAGGTTGGTTTCGATCCGCATATTTACCCGCGTCCCGAACACCGCCGAAATGTTGCCGTCGTTTTCATCAATAATGGTCGGTTCCAAACCTGTATATTCCGGATAAAAGAGGGAAAGCTTAATACCGGTAACCCTCGGGCGATCAACCACTTCGATATGCCCCGTTTCGGTTGTGATCCGTCCTGCTTTCACATAATAATCAATGGAACGGCGGACCTGCTTCAGGGTCGTATAGAAAGCCAGGGAATCTCCATAACTCGAAGGAACTCCCTTGCGCCCCTTCAGATCGATATCTACTTTCTGCCAGTTTCCGTCCGCGAAGCGATAGTACACGCTGGCATTATCCGGGAATTTGCCTCCCATCAGGACCGCTCCGAGATCGACATCGCGGTATTTCACGGCGATTTCATTTCCGGGATAATTGAATAATTTATAACCCAAAGGGGGAGCGATGACTTCGGTCGGGCTGGAATAAACCTGGTACGAGTATGAAAACAGCCCGGGAAAAATAAGGAGCATCAGCACCGCTGTCACGGCGGAAACGCCGAATGATTTCAAATGTCGAATTACCGGATAGGCCGACACGATTTCGTTAAAATTGAGACTGCGGGATTTATCGGATGCTTGCGCCAAAGTCGCCGCGACCAGCGCCTCGGAAAAGCCGGGTTCGATTTCTCCTCTGGCAAACTGCAGCGCTGCAATCAAACGCCCCTTGAGATCGGGATATCTTTTCTCCAGTTTAATGGCGGTGCTTTCCGGGGTTCCTTTTAAAAGTCTCGAAAAAGCCAGCCGCCAGAACAGGTAAACCACCCCGCCGCCCGAAATTCCCAGAAGCGCGGCCTTGGCCCAGACCGGCAGGATGAAAATCCCGGCCAGAGCTGTCAGCAATATAGTTATGCCGATCAAACCGGCCAGAGTCCCCAGAAGTCCTCCCGCAAACAGGGTCAGCCTTTCGCGAAAAAGGGTTCCCTTTATCCTTTCGGTAAGGTCGAAAATCTTTTCGTGCCGTGTCATATAAATCACCTCGAGAGGGCTGTTAGTTGGTTAAAGCATACGCCAGTAAATTCATGCCCATTTTCAAAGCCGCCTCCCGCTTTTCCGGGGGATCGTTGTGGACCTGAGGGTCCTCCCACCCATCCCCTATATCGGACTCATACAAATAATACAATACCACCCGACCGTCGATTAAAACTCCGAACCCCTGCGCCGGCTTGTTGTCGTGCTCGTGGATTTTCGGCGGGCCGTTGGGGAAATCGTAGTAACTATGGTATAGCGGGTGGTCGAACGGCAATTCCACCAACTCCCGCTCCGGGAATAACGACGCAATTTCCTTGCGAACATTTTTGTCCATCCCGTAGGAATCGTTTATAAACAGGAATCCGCCCCCTTTCAAATAGGTTCGGAGCCGTTCTTTTTCTTCATCGCTGAATTTCAATATCCCGTGCCCGGTCGCAAACAGGAACGGAAACCGAAACAAATTGTCATCCATAATTTGTACCGTTTGCTCCATGGTATCGACCGGGAAATTACTGTGATCCCGGATATAATCGAGCAAATTCGGTAACGCCGAACTCCCCCAGTACCAATCGCCTCCGCCGCCGTAGTGCAAGCGGGCCACGGTTACCGCCGAGGGATCGGTCTGGCGCTGATTCGCCTGGTACTGCGGGCGTACCTGCCCCAGAGGGGCGATAACTCCGCGGGTATCCTGAGCGGCGGTGGAAGCTGTTAGTATCAGGGCGAGTAAGAAGGCCCGGAGGCAGATTTCACGCATAATTTTCCTTCCTTATAATATACTGATAAACCCCCGGAATTGTCGAAACTTTCTCTCGAAGTTGAATTAAAAACAGGGTACAAAAAAAGACCCCTTGACTCGAGAACCGAGCCAAGAGGTGGGAGGGATTATGTCTAAGGTCAATACGAATATAAATCTTTTTATGGCCCTGTCAAGTCAAAAACAATCATTTTTTGCAAAAAAATATCAAAATCCTTATAAGGACAATCTAAGTCCAATTTGATTAACAGGTTCCAGCTCGAAAGTGCTGTAGATTCTCTGATAATTTATTGACAGAGGCCCGATTACACGTTTCACCAGGGATAATTCGATATAGTGATCGTCCTGCTCCCCCGCCAGGCCGTAGTTGAAATCCCCCGTAAACTCGAAGGTAAATTCGGTATATATCTTAAAGCCATTAATGGCAACAACCTGCAAAGTTTCTCCCCGGTCATTGCCGGAATCGTCGACATTTTTATAAAAAGAAATTTCGTTGGACACCGGGTAAATGCCGAAAACTCGGCCTTCAATTGGGGGAAGCGCCAATGCCGCGGAGGATAAAATTACCAGAATCAGAAATGATTCGACCAGAAGCATCCCTTTTTTCATATCTAATTTCCTTATTTTAAGTTAGAGATTGCGTGACAAGTCTAAATAACGAATGCAAACCTCCTTGGCAATGATGTTTTTCGTTCTCAGTATTGACAATCACCGCTTGAACTTGTCGCGATATCTCTATTAATTAAGGGGTATGGGGATTTTTCAAAAAATATGGGGAGGATGGAAAAAATTCGCCCGAGCCTTCGCCCGCGTTCAGGCGGAAATAATCCTTTTTTTATTCTATTTTTTAATCTTTGCCCCTTACAGCCTGATTCTGAAATTATTCGGCCATGATCCTTTAAATATCCGAAAGAAAAATACCTCGACCTGGCGGGATTATAAAATGACGGAATTCAATCCGGAAAAACTAAAGCGACAGAGTTGACCATGCACATCCTGGGAATTTCATGTTTCTATCACGATGCCGCCGCCGCGCTTATAAAAGACGGTGGAGTCGTGGCCGGAGCCGCCGAGGAGCGCTTCACCGGAAAAAAACATGATCCCGACTTTCCCATAAATGCTATTCGATTTTGCATTGAGAAAACCGGTATTGCCGTCAACGATTTGGACTATATCGTTTTCTATGACAAACCCCTGGTTAAATTCGACCGGATATTGTCGTCATACATGCAAACCGCTCCCCGGTCATACGCGGCCTTTCGCCGGGCCGTCCCGCTCTGGCTCCGCGAAAAACTATGGATTCCGCAGCTGATTAAGAAAAAACTGGGATACGAAGGAAAAATCCTCTTTACCGAACATCACTTTTCGCACGCCGCCGGGACCTATTTGTCGTCCCCTTTCAACCATGCCGCCATTCTGACCGTAGACGGTGTCGGCGAATGGGCGACAGCCTCGATTGGAATCGGCAAAAATAATAAAGTAGAAATTCTTAAAACCATGAATTTCCCGCACTCGCTGGGACTGCTTTATTCCACATTCACTTATCTGCTGGGTTTTCAGGTCAATTCCTCGGAATACAAGGTGATGGGATTGGCTTCCTACGGCCGGCCGGAATACCGGGAATTAATCGAAAAAGAACTGGTGACCATACATGACGACGGCTCGATTACCTTGAACATGAAATATTTCAATTTCCATCGCGGGCTAACCATGAGTGACAGCCGACTGGAAAAAATACTGGGCTTTCCCCGCCGATCGCCCGGCGAAGAACTGACTGACAACCACCGTAACCTGGCGGCATCAATTCAGGCGGTGACTGAAAAGATCTTACTGAAAATGGCGGAGTACGCCAAAAATATAACCGGAGCCGAATATCTTTGTCTCTCCGGAGGAGTCGCGCTTAACTGCGCCGCCGCCGGGAAACTGCTGGAAAGCAGCCTGTTCAGAGATGTATACATTCAGCCCGCGTCAAGCGACAGCGGCGGAGCCATCGGCGCCGGGCTGTACGTCTATTATGGATTGAATCCCGATACCCCCCGCACTCAGCAAAATTACTTGAGCCTCGGCCCGGAATATTCCTCCGATGAAATCTCCGCATTCCTGGAATCAAACAAGATTCCGCACGAGGAATTATCGCAAACGGAAATCGCTCAAAAAACTGCAATGGAAATAGCCTCGGGGAAAATTGCCGCAATTTTTCATGGTCCGATGGAATTCGGCCCGAGGGCGCTGGGCTTTCGCTCTATCTTCGCCGATCCCCGCGACCCGGAAATGAAAGCCCGCATTAACAAGGCGGTCAAATTCCGCGAACCGTTCCGTCCCTTCGCCCCGATTGTCCTCGAAGAAAAAACTTCCGAATATTTCGCCTGCGATCGCCCCTCTCCTTATATGCTGTTCAACTTCGAGGTCCGGCCGGACAAGCGGGAAAAAGTCCCGGCGGTGACTCATATCGACGGTACCGCTCGGATTCAAACAGTCAATCCGGAACAGAATCGTTTTGCATATGAAGTATTGAAGAGCTTCGAGCAACTGACTGGAATTCCGGTTTTGCTGAATACTTCATTTAACCTCCGGGGACATCCGATAGTCCGGACTCCCGCCGAAGCTTTCGCGACCTTTATCTCATCAGGAATCGACCTTTTGGTCATAGAGAATTGCCTGATAGATAAAAACCGGGTTAATATTGAAAAATATTCGCAATTCCGAATCGAATCGGGAACCGATTAGCCTTTCGCGAATAAAATTGACCTGACGAGGCTAAATTAATAAATTAGTCGTATGAGCGGAATTAAATCTGCAAAAGAGAGGTTTTCCATTTTCGGAGAGTTCTGGTATTTCCTGAGAACCTCCAAGCGCTGGCTGTTGACTCCGATTTTGCTGTTCCTGCTCTTTCTGGCCCTATTAATCATCTTCACCGAATCGTCGGCTTTAGCCCCGTTCATCTATTCCCTCTTCTGACATATGAATGAAAAAAAGAAAATATCATTAAAATATAAACTGCTCGGAGCGATCCTGGTTATTCCGGTTTTTATCCTTTTATCCGAAGTATTTTTTGCCATCGTTCCGGTCAGCACCTTTTATGAAAATCGCTTCTTTCTTTTGAATCGGGCGCTCGATTATCCAGAGGTGTTTGAGCGGGACCATGACCTCTTCTGGAGACTCCGCCCGGACCAGGATATCGCTTCGAAATTTTTCGAAGGAAAATCTTACAGTATAAATTCGTACGGATTGCGCGGACCGGAAATCGCTTCAAAAGGCGACAATATCCGCATCGTCGCGCTCGGTAATTCCTGCACCTTCGGCTGGAGTGTGCTGTACGATTCGACCTACCTGGCTCAACTGGCGCACCTTATAAATGCCGATACCGCCTTGCCGCAGGTCGAAGTCATCAACTGCGGCATTCCCGGCTACAGCTCGTTTCAGGGAAGGCGTTTCCTGGTATCGGATGTCGTAGCGCTGAAACCGGATATAATTCTGGTCATGTTCGGCTGGAACGATCAATGGGCAGCGGCCGACAATAGGTCCGACGAACAGCAGCAAATGCCCTCGCAAACGATACTGGATATCCAGAATTTCTTTTCGCGATTGAAATTGTACGGGGTTATGCGGCGGCTGATATTATCGTCGACCGAGGAATCGCTCGACGAAAAGCTCGATAAAATCCACCCCGTTTACCGGGTCAGTTCCGAAGAATTTTACCATAATATCGAAACCATCATCAGGTTCGCCACCGGGGAAGGAATCATCCCGATAATCCTCACTTCGCCGATACCGGCGCTCGACAAATACTATCCCGAAGGCAGCAAATCCAACATGCACCGTTTCCACTATCAGTACAATCTTCAGGGACGCATGGCCGCCAAGAACAACACCGCGATTTTGATCGATCTGGCGAATGAATTCGATAAATATGACAACCTGTTCGACAATGCTCCCAAAGACCCCATTCACTTCAATGCCGCCGGTCACCGGGTCGCCGCCGAAGCAATTTACAATTACCTGAAAGAAAATCCCTACCTTCTGACGCAGTTTATGTACAAATAAAAAGGGACGGCCGTTGGCGATCCCCTCGTCGTCAAATCGTCGGCCGCCTCTGAAATCGGACTCGGTCTTATTTCGCGAAATGCAGGAATTTCGACCCGAATTGAACGAGCGTATGTTATCGGGTTCGAGTCAGCTCTGCTTCATCCTTGAAGCACTTTCACCGACCGAGTCCGCCAATCCGTCCATGATCGCATCAGCTGTCGCTCGTTGACGGGCTCAAATCCGGAGTCAACCTACTCCGTTCCGGTTGCTTTTTCTTCCCCTACTTTAAAGGGAACGGCTTTCAAGACATTCCCGGAAGCATCGACCACTTTCACCACCCAGTCGCCGCTCCATTCGGGCGGAATGGTCTTGTAGCTGTAAGTCCTCCACATCGAACTGCGGACCGGAAGCTGCACCGTGGCGATTTCGTCCCCCTTGAAATACCACACGTGCTTGATCATGGTGGTGTCCCGGACCCCTTCGATCTTGTTCCAGAAATAAACCTGGCCGACTTCGGCCGGAAATACATCGGCGGTCCCGACCGGATCGCGGTCCACCACCGAAGTGCAAACCGCGGTCTCGACAGTTATATCGGACACCGGTTCCAAAGCCGGTTCCATATCGGCCTTGTTGGTATCTGCGGAAGTCGTCGCCTGTCCTTCCTGCGCCAGCAGAAAGGCCGGAATTAAAAGCGTAAACAGCAGGGTCAATATCCCTATTCTTCTAATCATTTTATCTTCCCCTTCCCTGATGGTTCTTATTATCCCTATAAAATATTCCGCTTCCGAATGCAATTTAAAAACATAACTTTCTACACACTTTGGCTGGCCCGGTTTCAGCGCTTTCGGGATAGCTCTATCCTTTTTTCAGGGCCGTAATCAACGTCTTAATATCATCGCTATTATTCGGCAAATGCACCGCAATCCTTATGGACCCTTCGCGAATAGTGCAGATTATCCCCTGTTTCAAAAGTGACCGGTGCAGTTCCGGAGCGTTATCGCACGTGAAGGTCAGGATGGATGACCGGTGTTCCTGAGCCAGATTCGAGGTGATACGGTAACGGGAATCGGATTGCAGGTAATCGATCAGGATGTCGATCAATTCGTGGTTATGCGCCTGAATGTTCTCGATGCCGAGCGAATCGATTATCCGGAACGATTCCGCCATGGCGAACACATGGCCGTACGGATAGGTTCCGAGTTCGTATTTCCGGGCCGAATCGAACGGAGGTTTGTGGTAATTGAACATATCGGTGAAATTCATCTGCCAGTCCACCGCCAGCCATGATGCGAACGGCCGCAGCAGTTCGTTCTGGATCTCTTTCCTGACAAAAAAGAAACCGCATCCCAGGGGAGATAACAGCCATTTCTGAGCACCGGCCGCCAGGATATCGATTTGACATTCCCTGACATCGATCGGTTCCGCCCCGCACCCCTGGATGGCATCGACCACGAAATAGATATCGCTTTCGCGGCAGATTTCTCCGATTTGTTTCAGATCATTTTTATATCCGTTAAAAAACTGCACGAACGAAAGAGAAAGCACCCTGGTATTGGCGGTAATGCTCTTTTTGAATTTCTCAATATCGAAAAAGCGGTTCGTGCTTTCGATAAATTTTATTTTGATTCCCCGGTTTTGGAGTTCCGTCCAGGGATAGACATTCGAAGGGAACTCCACGTCCGAAAGCAGCACTTCGTCGCCCTCTTTGAGCCGGAGCCCGAACGCCGCGAGATTCAGCCCGAACCCGGTGTTGAATCCGAATCCGATTTCATCTTCGTTCGCTCCCACGAATTTCGCTCCGGTCTTACGAATAAATTCCAGTTCCTTGAAAGCCGGATTGTCGGTATCGCGATTGTGGAAATAGCATTCGTCGTAGTACCAGTCCATCTTTTTGCGAGAATTAATATTAATCGGGCCGGTCCCGGCATAATTGAAATAAGTTATCGGGCGTTCCCCCGAAGTCGCGGGAAATAGTTTTCGAACATTGCCGAAAGCCTCGGCTAATCTTTTATCCATAATTCAGGCTTCTCGTTAAAGGTTGTACAGGTATCCTGTTATCGTCGCCGCGCCGACAACTTTTATAAAGAGGCCGACCAGCTGATACAGGACATATACGGCAGGAATTCTGATTCTGAATAAAATCAGCATCGCCAGCGGAATCATTCCGAAAAAGAAAAGGTACAGCCCCACCGCCATTCCGCCCCGGAGTCCGGAAAAGGGAATCACCGAATAGAACCATCCGTAAACCACCGCCGGCATCAGAACGAAAAAAATAAATTCGACAATGAAGCTGGAAAAATACCAGGAAAGGGTTTTGTGCTCCACCAGTTCTTTCGGGAAATGCGCGAAAGTCGGGATGAAGCGCTCGATATAGCTCCAAACGATGTCGATTATCGCCAGGTAGACCGCGCCGCAAACGAGGCAATATATTATCAGACGGAAATCGAGAATCACAGCCAGCCCCTTTCACGATACCATTGGACCGTCTCTTTGGAACCCTCGGCAAATCCGTACTGCGATACAAAACCCAGGTCGTTTTTGGCTTTATCTATCGTCACTTCCCAATCTTCCAGTATCTCGTTCGCCTTCTCGCGGGTGAACATCGGCGCCCCGCCGAAAGCTTTCACGAAGGTTTCGAAAACCGCGGCGATTCCCCGCACTACTCCTCCCGGAAGCCGCATGGGGAACCCCCCTTTCCCGACCGCCTTACCAAGCAAATCGACCAATTCACGATAGGGATAACTTCGCGATTCGGCAATATAATAAACCTCGCCCGATTTCGTTTCCGAGGTCACGGCCTTGAGCGCTCCAAGGGTGAAGTCGTCGACATGCACCAGTTGAATCCTGCGATTGATATTCCCCAGCAGGGGTCGAATCCGCATGTTCACTGTTTTGAAAAATTCGAACATCTCCTTGTCCCCCGGTCCGTACACCGCCGGAGCACGGAGCACCAGAACATGCAGCCGGTCTTTGAACGACAGCACCGCCTCCTCGCCGGCCAGTTTGGATCGTCCGTACTCTGTAATGGGGTTTGGCTCGTCCGCTTCGGTGATCGGCTTTCCCGGTTTCGAGGGACCTCCGGCTGCCAGAGTGGATACGAGAATCAGTTTTTTCAGTTTATCATCGGCAAGGGCCGCTTCGACGAGATTCTGCGCTCCGAAATGGTTGACCTTGTAGAAATCCTCTTTCTTTTTGGCTTTGGTCAGCCCGGCATTGTGAATGATGAAATCGACTTCTGCGATCATCTTGGGCAAAGACTGCGGATAGGTGATATCGCCGTAGCGATATTCCAGAGCAAGGTCGTTAATCAGGGAACGGTCGCAGTTTTCGCGGATTCCGGCTATGACATGGAATCCGGCATCGAGGAACCTGCGGCAGAGGCGGCTCCCGACAAAACCGTTGGCTCCGGTAATCAAAACCGATTGTTTGTTATTTTCCGGCATCGGGAGAAATTACGGAGACAAACAGCCTAATTCAAGAGTTATTTGGCTGCAGGCGACAAACTCGAAGACAGCCGGTGCCTGCGATCAAAATGAGAAAGTCAGATAGAGCCGGTTTTCGTCCAATTTCGGATTATGCCGAAAAGTAATTTCCATTGGGATTTTTTCCCATTTCTTTCCTCCGGCCGCCAGCAATCCGACCATAACCGTGGATGTTACGGCAATGCCGGCGCTCCTCAGCAAGACTGTGGCCTTTTCTCTTCCGGTCAAATCGCGTTCCTTTATATGAGACAAGTAATAAACGCCACCCAAAATCAAGCCTATTGTAGCTGCGATTATTTGACCGTTTCCTTTCCAGCTGTCGTTATGCCTGTACAATGTTTTGATTTCTTCACGGGAAATGAAGGCGTGTTCGCCGCTACTTAACGTGCCTCGCAAACCGTCAATACTCAACTCGCCCTTATGGCCATAATAGTGCGCGCCGCTCATTGTTTCGACCTTGAATTTCTCGACAAATACGGTATCGCTCACGGCCGAAAACGCCGGAGATACAAACAAGAACAGCATTATTGTGGTGATGAAGTATACAGATCGTGCCACCTCACTCCCTCCTTACATCAGACTTTACTCGCTCCCTAAAACACCTCTGCGGAAAATTTATAGATTTCGGCGTGCTTCTCCTTGTAGCTGCTTTTGGGAAGTCCCGCTTTCAGGCAGGTCTGCTCCAGAAATGTAGTTCGGTTCCAGCCGTGTTCGGCCGCTACCTGCGGCAGCAATAAACCGGAGTGCATATCGAGCCGGATCATCAGTCCGTCCTTGCCGATTTCGAGCTCTTCCGGATCGCGCATCCGGATTAAAGGGGTCAGGACCGAAATCTCTATATCGATCTTGTCGAGTTCCTTTTCGGTCAGCGGAACGAACCGGGGATCCTCGAAGGCCGCCGAAATCGCCATCTCCATGACCGTTTCATATAACGGTTTGGCCGCGCGGACCATCCCGATACACCCACGCAGTTCACCGTCGATCTTGAGGGTCACGAATGCACCTCGCGGCTCTTTCAGTATCCTGTAATCAGGAGGAGTGACCGTGATTTCCCGCTCGTGCAGTTTGGCTTCGATGGTATCGCGGGCCAGTCTCAGTAAATACTGCTTGTCCTCATCAGTCAGGATGTTGGGGTCCCTGGCCGGGCGCGCACCCATCAAATCGTTTCGTTTCGGAGCCTCTTTCGTGGTCGTCACTACCGCCGCAAGATACCCCACTACTTCGTTGAAATCTCCGGTGACATCTCCCGACGTGGAATAGCGGGTGATCTTAATACTGTCCCCTCCGAGTCGTTTCGCGGCAAACATGGCTGCGGCTACCGGCCCTCCCCCACAGGCTTCTCCCTTACCGGTTGACAGCACCCGCAGAAGCTTATCGGGATTGTAATCGGCGACCGCCTCCTTGATGGAATTGTCGAGCCGCCCCGCTTCTTTGGAGCTGTAAAAGTGAGACAGGTCGGTCGAGGCCACGATCAGGCTGCTGGTTCCGGCGAGGGCCGAGGCCAGAACCTCGCCGAGGACGCGGATAAGCGATTCCTCCTGCTCTCCCATGACAATCGCTACCAGGTTGAATTTGCCGAGGATATGCTGGAGAAACGGCAGATGCACTTCCAGCGAATGTTCTCCACGAATGCCTCCGCCGGTGTGACCTTTGTTGGAGAGATAGATCGAAGGGTTAAGATTCCCGATTTTCCGGGATAATTCAATATCGATCGGAACCGGGCCGAGGGGAGTTTCGTAAGCTTCACCGTCGTAAACCGAGGCCCCCTGAAAGAAAACGGTATGTGAAGGAGCGATGACCACCACGGTATCGAAATCGTAGCCTGACAACTGCTTATAGGCGGATGCGGCGGTCAGGCCGGAATACATGTACCCGGCATGGGGAGCGACCAGCATGATCGGCCTCCCGGCCATCGGGATTTTCTCGGCCTGGCTGAACAGCTCGGCCAGGGCTTTGGTCAGTTCGCCGGGGTTTTTGGGATAAAAGCTCCCGGCCACCATTGCTTTGCGAATGGCTAGTTCCTCCTTCGTTTACGTATTGCCGGTCTGAATCTACGGATAATCCCATGCAAAGTCAAACCGGAATTGAGAATGGTCTGTTTGGCAGGTTGAGATAGGGCAATTGCGAGGTAATGGGGCGTTCGGTTTGGGTGATTCTTCTCCGTAAGCCGTTGCGGCGAATGATAGTGCGAGAAAATGGGTTTGTTTTTCATAATTGACACACATTGTGTGTTATCTTTCCGGCCGGAATGTCGTGGCAGACAGAGATGGGAATAATTGGGGATTGTGCTGCGCGAAAAAGCAAATACGGGAGCACTTTGGTGGTGTTTTTGGTGAGGGGGCATAAGGGGGTTCCTCCATATTTTCCTCTTCGAGAAAAAGTATGTCGAAACCATAAAGGTTTCGACCTACCGCAGGCGCAACCGGCGGTTTTCATATAAGGGGAGCGGTGGAAATCAACACTGAAGTTGTAGTGAAAATGCGGAAGAATTAGAAACAGGGATTGGCGTCAGGAAAGGGTTCCTGACGCGTATGAGGAGGGAAGGATGGGGCAAAAAGGACGTAATGGGCAGGTTTAAAGAGCAACCACGCAGGAATCTATAGTATTAAATGCCAGGGCTCGCCATTTTTCTAACTCCGTGTAAAATATGTTAGTTATGTGTAAAAATGGGAATTGGAAGGCATAAAAAGGAGTTTTGAAGCAATTATCGAGGCTCCTTGTTCGTATAATAAAAACAGGCGAGAAAATCGAAACGAAAGGTGGTATTAGCGTTAGTGGAAAAGGGGCCGCGCAGAGAGTCGACTTATAAAGAGGAACCGATACCTTTCGAATGACTTGCACCCTGCGAAAGTCCCCGCAATGAAAACCGTGTGAGGATCTGAATTTTACCCCAAATATCCGCGAAATTCTTACCCGCAGCGGATCTTTAATTCGGCAGTTGACAGCCCGGCAGTGTAGATCGGCTCTATAAATGTGGAAGCCGTTTTTTGCAGGCGTTTTGCCGGTCAGGCATGATATCCTCGCGCACCATCACGGTTCAAACCTCGATTGCACCCGAATCGACTATTGGAATAATCCCGAAATAAACGGGGTTATGAATGAACGCGGTATTGTAACGTACCCATGATGAATGGAGAATGAAATATGTTTACCATTGAGAGAGCGGGTCGCTTACATAAAGCTTTAACTGTTTCGACCGACGACGGCGATATCAAACCATCCGGTTGGAAACGCCTTAAGATTGTCGGGAAAGGCTATATCCATAAATTACTTATCCTGAAATCGGCGGTCCCGATCCTGCTGGTTCTCGGTTCGATAATTATGGCCCCGGACGGATTCGCCGATTCGGTGACCGAACCGGTCACGATCGCCACTTCGACCGCGGTCGACCGCCCGACCCTGGGGATTCCCCGCTGGAAAGGCTACATGCACGAAGCGGATCCCAATCGGTTCTGGGCCACCTATACCAACGGCGGGAGAACCAGAAGTCAGATATCGTACACCACCGACGGCGGCGGCACCTGGAGTACCGAACCTATCCAGATCGATCCCGACGGCTACCTTGATATGCACTGCTCGGTATTCGGCCGTGACGGAAACCTTTACGCGACCTGGCCGGGACGACAGACCGTTACGTTCCGCAAGTTCTCTTTCCCCGCCGAAGGCAATGACGATGCCGGGCCCCTGGTTCCTATCGCGGGAACCGACGGCTACTATCGTTCGAATATCACGGTGCAGGACAACGAACGAATCTGGCTGTTCACCCGGCTCAGCTATGACGACCCATCCGAAAACGTCCTGTTCAATTACTCCGACAACGACGGAGCCGACTGGGTTCACGGCACGGCGTACGCCACGAATCACAATTCGGTGCGGTTCGGGTCCATGCCGTACGTAAACGGCAGCCCGGCTTTGATCGTTCTGTACCTCAACGATCCCCGGGGATTCGAATATTATCTCTGGAACGGAACGTCATTCGAAGCCAAACCGGACCATTCCATATATCCCGGCAATGTGCGCAATTCCCGGGCATTTACCCATAATGTAATCCGCGATACCACTTTTCATTTGGTCTTCGCGGTCGGCAACGTGCTGCATCATGTCTGGAAAAATTTCAATAACGGAACCGGTTCCTGGAATCACCAGATTGTCGAAAATTCCGATTACACCTCCGATATGGACTGGTCGCCGATGTCGAC
>JBFZFV010000031.1:0-14366 GCA_041306185.1 Candidatus Zixiibacteriota bacterium | reverse complement strand
CGAACGACAGCACCGAATCGACAATCTGCTCAACCGTCTGCCGCGTAATCGGCCTTCCGCAGCTGACACAGTGCTGGACACCCACTCGTGCAAATAATAACCGGAGGTAATCATAAATTTCAGTAACCGTTCCAACCGTCGAGCGGGGGTTTTTGGCGGCCCCCTTTTGTTCGATGGAGATGGCCGGAGAGAGCCCGTCGATGAAATCGACATCCGGCTTTTCCATCAATCCCAGGAACTGGCGGGCGTAGGCAGAAAGAGACTCCACGTAACGCCGTTGTCCTTCGGCGTAAATGGTATCGAAAGCCAGGGAAGATTTCCCGGAGCCGGATAATCCGGTGAATACAATCAACTTATTGCGCGGGAGCTGGATTTCAATATCCTTCAGGTTGTGTTCCCGTGCTCCTTTGACATGTATGAATTTGGCTTCGGTCATCTCCTCATCCTCATCGCAGGGGTAACCCCCAATATAAGCTCTTTGCTAAATGCCGACATCACTTTTTTGGGTTTTTGAGATCAGATTTCGGAAATTATCGCGGCATAAGCCTGTTGCACTTTCTTCCTTTGGCTATTAATATGACATAATGCAAAACCGCAAAAAGAGTTCCCGGACAAGCAAGACTGGAAAGATGCTTCTGTTCAACGAGGACTGCCTGGCCGGGATGGAGAAGCATCTCAAAGCCGGGTCGGTAGATGTCGTCGTAACATCGCCTCCTTACAATATTGGAGTGAAATACGGCAGTTTCGACGATAAAATTCCCCGGAAGGATTACCTCGCCTGGATTGGGAAATGGGGTTTGATAGTCAAGCGCACCATGAATGAAGATGGCTCGCTCTTTCTGAATATCGGTTCAAAACCGAGCGACCCTGAAATCCCCTTCCAGGTCCTGGCGGAAATGAAAAAGCATTTCGTATTGCAGAATGTAATCCATTGGATCAAGTCGATTTACATAGAAAGTTCCAGCTATGGCGAGAAAACCGATATCAATGTCGGGCATTTTAAGCCGGTCAACAGCGACCGATTCCTGAACGACACCCATGAATACATATTCCATTTAACTAAACGGGGGGATGTCAAGCTGGATCGGCTGGCCATAGGGGTTCCTTATAAAGACAAAACCAATATTGAACGTTGGAAATCCGGAGGAAGAAACCTCCGCTGCCGGGGTAATTGCTGGTTCATTCCCTATAAAACCATTCAAAACCGCGAGACCGATCGTCCTCATCCGGCCTCGTTTCCTCCGGAACTGGCCGAGATGTGCATTCGCCTTCATGGCCTGAAAGAAAACCTGCTCGTCCTCGATCCCTTTATGGGAATCGGCAATTCGGCAGCTGCCTGCCGGAAGCTGAAATGCGGGTTCGTAGGTTTCGAGGTGGATACGTATTATTTTGGAACCTCCTGCGAGGCGTCACGAAAGCCTAAAAAGGCAGTAAGTACTTGACAAATCGTTAGAAGCTTTTAACTTGTCTGAACTATGGATAAACGCAAGGAATATTTCGACTCTTTCGCCGATGAATGGGATAAAATGTTCACTGCCGAGGATCTTGAAGTCCTCGCATTCCTGATTGAGTCTTTTAATATCAAAAAGGGTTTCAAAGTAGCCGATCTGGGTTGCGGAACGGGTGTGATGTTCGATTTGCTTCGCCGGAAAGTCGGCGATGACGGATTGGTAGTCGGGGTCGATTTTTCCACGAATATGCTGCACAAGGCCAAATTGAATTTCCCATTTTCAAATATTATCGCGATTGACGGAGATGTCGAAACGCTCCCTTTGCGCAGCGACCATTTCGACTTGGCCATTTCATTTGCCGCTTTTGCTCATTTTCCGCACCAGGAAATAGTTATTAAGGAAGCCTCCCGTATCCTGAAATCGGGCGGGACATTCAATATTATTCACCTGATGAGCCGCAGGGAACTTGAGGACTATCATCACAAGTCCGGGGGTCCGGTTACGCACGACAATGTCCCGACCCTCAAGAAGATGCGGGAATTATTTAAGTGTTGTAATTTTAAGGATGTCAAAGTTACCGATCATCCCGGTTTGTATCTTGCGATCGGCACCAAAGCCTGATTCATGCAATTAACTCCGCGTAAAATCACCTATACCGCCCTGTTCCTGGCACTGGCAATCGTTTTACCAATCGGCTTTCACCAGTTCGGAATAGCCGGACGGTTGTTTCTCCCGATGCACATCCCGGCCCTGCTGGCCGGATTCATCGCCGGGTGGATTCCGGGCTTGATTGTCGGGTTGCTGGCTCCCTTTATTTCGCACCTGTTGACCGCGATGCCTCCGGCTTATGCCGTGCCGTTGATGACGCTGGAGCTTCCCATGTATGCCGTCGCGGCGGCGGTTACCTATCGCCATTACCATCTGAACATATATATCTCGCTGGTAATTGCCATGATCGCCGGAAGGATGGCCTTTGCTGCGGCATTATTGTTATTGGGCCTGTTTATGCAGCTTCCTTACGGAGCGGCCGAACTATTCGCTGCCGGAGGCGCTTTTGCTGCCGGATTACCGGGGATGGCGCTGCAAATTGTCATTATTCCTCCGCTGGTTGCCGGTGTCAAAAAACTGGCCCTGGCTTAACCGGATCGCGCTGAATTTCCGCATGTTTTCAGGGTATTGTTTGATTGCAAAAGGGCATAAAAATTCCTATTTTTAGAGGTTACGGAAACGAAATATAGAAAATAAGGACTGAATAGACTATGCCAATGGAACGGGAGAAAATAGTCAGTATAATGCTCGAAGAGGAGATGAAAAACTCCTACCTCGATTATTCCATGTCGGTTATCACGAATCGGGCGCTGCCGGATGTCCGGGACGGCCTGAAACCCTCCAACCGACGAATTTTAGTAGCAATGAACGACCTTCGTCTGGCTCCCGGAAAACCGCACCGTAAATGCGCCAAGATCGCCGGGGATACTTCGGGTAATTACCATCCTCATGGTGAACAGGTGGTTTACCCGACCCTGGTCCGCATGGCACAACCTTTCAACATGCGCTATCCTTTGATCGACGGGCAGGGGAATTTCGGGTCCATCGACGGCGATGGCGCCGCGGCGATGCGTTACACCGAGGCGCGGCTGACTCCGATCGCCATGGAAATGCTGCTCGACATGGAAAAAGATACCGTCGCCATGATGCCGAATTACGATGAAACCCGCAGTGAGCCGCGAGTTCTTCCGGGGAAATTCCCGAATTTAATCTGCAACGGGACATCCGGTATCGCTGTCGGGATGGCATCGAATATACCACCGCACAACTTGGCCGAAATAATCGACGGCCTGGCGGAATTGATTGACAACCCGGAAATCACCAATGATGAATTGATGGAATTTATTCCCGGTCCCGATTTCCCCACCGGCGGTATCATCAACGGTCGGGCGGGGATTCGTGAAGCCTATCGGACCGGGCGGGGACGGTTGACGGTTCGGGCCCGGGCCATGGTGGAAAAGCAGAAAAACGGCAAGGACCTGATTGTCATATCCGAAATTCCATTCCAGGTCAATAAATCGAATTTGCTGGAACGTATTGCCGAACTTGCCCGCGATAAGCATCTCGAGGGAATCAGCGATCTCCGCGACGAATCGGACCGAGACGGCATGCGAATCGTGGTGGAACTGAAACGGGATGCTCAGCCCGATATCATCCTGAATCAGCTATACAAGCATACCCAGATGCAATCGACCTTTTCGATAATGATGCTGACCCTGGTCGGCGGAGTGCCGAAAGTTCTTACACTCAGGGAAATGCTGGATGAATTTGTCAAACACCGCCATGAAGTGGTGGTCAGGCGAACCAAGTACGACCTGAATAAAGCGGAAGAGAAGGCGCATATCCTCGAAGGGTACAAAATCGCCCTCGATAATATCGATGCCGTAATCGAACTCATTAAAAAGTCAAAAGATACCGATACGGCCCGCCAGGGCTTGATGATTAAATTCAAGCTTTCGGAAAGACAGTCCAATGCCATTCTGGAAATGCGGCTGGCCCGCTTGACCGGACTGGAACGCCAGAAGATCGAAGATGAATATGTCGCGACTATAAAACTAATTGAAGAACTGAAAGGTATCCTGGAATCGCGGCCCCGTCGCATGGCCATCATTAAGGAAGAACTGCTCGAACTTAAGAAGAAATATGCCGATGCCCGCAGGACCATGATCCAGGATGAGGAAGAGGAATTCACGGTCGAGGATCTCATTGCCGAAGAGGATATGGTTATCACCATTTCTCACGCCGGCTATGCCAAGCGGCTTTCGGTCTCAATGTACCGTCGGCAGGGAAGAGGAACCCGCGGCTCGAAAGGAATCGCCACCCGCGAGGAAGATTTCGCGGAACACCTCTTTGTCGCCTCGACGCACGATTATATTCTTTTCTTCACCAATCTTGGGCGGTGCTATTGGGTTAAGGTTCACGAAATTCCGACCGGAGGCCGCCTGGCCCGCGGGAAACCGATTGTCAACATGGTCTCTTTGCAGGACGGCGAAAAGGTCGCTGCCTTCTGCAAGGTCCGCTCATTCGATGCGGATAAGTATATTGTGATGGCAACCAAAACTGGGACGATTAAGAAGACTCCACTGGAGGCTTTCTCGAATCCCCGCAAAACCGGAATCAACGCCATTAATCTTCCCGATCATGACGAGCTGATCGAAGTCGCGGTTTCCGACGGAACCTATGATATTGTCCTGGCTACCCGGCAGGGACAGGCGATTCGCTTCCCGGAAGACAAGATTCGCCCGATGGGCCGGACCGCTTACGGCGTACACGGAATTAAGCTGCGCCTCGACGATTATGTCATCGGTATGGTGGTGGTCAAACGGGATGCCACGCTTCTGACCGTGACGGAGAACGGCTTCGGTAAACGGACCAATATCTCGGATTACCGCGTTACCAATCGCGGCGGCAAGGGGATTATCAATATCAAGGCCAGCCAGCGGAACGGCCTGGTGGTGACGGTCAAGGAGGTTATCGAAGACGACGAGTTGATTCTTATCACCAAACAGGGAATTGCCATGCGCCAGCGGGTTAAGAGCATCAGTGTTATCAGCCGCAATACCCAGGGGGTAAAGTTGATTAACCTCAATAAAGGGGACTTGGTGGCCGATGTCGCCCGGGTGGTCAGCGAGGACGAAGACGACGCGGCAATCGCGGAAGAAACGCCTATCGCAGAATAAAATCTATCGCAGATGATATTTAGGGCCGGTTAGCCGGCCCTTTTTTTCGGCCAAAATAAATTCATTTTCCGCTTAAACAATCCGACAATTCAGGTAGTATTTCTATATAAATCGGGAGCTATTACCCCCTTGACAATTTACTGAGGGGATAATTATATAAGATTCAAAATATGAAGACTTCGGTATATATTAAAACATCGCTTTGATGAGGTTGTGTTATGGTGTGTCCCGGCAATGGCTATGACGACGAAGAAGACGCTTTCCTCGCGGACGAAGAAGAAGAGGAATTGGAAGAAGACAAAGACGAAGAAATCGTCGATGAGGTAATCGAAGACGACGAATTAGTGGAGCGGGAACCGATACTGACGACTTTGAACCCGGACGACGTCCTGCGAATCAAAGCGGTTCTCGACGATGCTGATATTTCATATCATTTCGACGGGGATATAAAGACCACCAAGAAAACCTATATAAAACCGGCACAACTGTTCGTCGATCCCGATCAGATTGAAGAGGCTCGCGAGCTTATTGACGACCTTGATTTGACCTATATGTCGCTGGGATCCGAAGAAGACCCAATCGAATACGTAGATTTCGAGGAAGACGATTATGATGAGCAGTAGTCGCCCGCTACTGCCGGAACCGACGAACCTCGTGGTTGTTATATTCTAAAAATAACGACGCGCTGTTCGGAGGTATACAATGCCAAATACAAAAACTATACAACTTGCCATTAGTGGAATGAGCTGCAACGGCTGTGCCAATGCCGTAAAAAGAAGCCTTGGTGAGGTATCGGGCGTACTGAGCACCAGGGTTGACTTGAATAGCGGCTCGGCAAGGGTAGAGCTAGAAGGGGAATCCGGGACTTCAGTCAATGATCTTATCGAGGCTGTGCGGGATGCCGGCTACGACGCCTCCGCTGCCGCGAAATCTTAATGGAAATCGCCTAAAAATCAAAAGCCCTTCGCAATCGCGAAGGGCTTTAATCTTTTGCCTTATCAAGGGATTAAATGTCCACTTCATCCGGATTGGTATGCGGTTTGGTTAAATTCCCCACGACATTGTTGATTTTTTCGGGGTTTTTAAGTTTTAGTTTACCCTTGTGCTTTTTCAATTGTTTTTTGACTTTGTCGATTGCCATTTCAATCGATGCATACATATCGTCTGAATTGGCACTTCCGGTGATGACAGCGTTGTAAACCCTGGCCTTTATTTCGGCCGACTGCCGGTACTTTTCCACGCCGAGGATGACTTCGGATGAAACGATATTTTCGAAAAACCTGGTGAGCCCCTCCACTTCCTTTTCGACATGGGCGCGCAGTTCGGGAGTGAGGTCGAAATGCCGGGCGGTAATTTCGATATTCATCGCTGCCTACTCCTTTCTTTTAGTGAAAGATACGTTCATACAATCCGGGTTGTTCATGCTTTGTCCCGGGACAAAGTACCAGACTTTGGCCCCGTTAAAAGTTTTACGTTTTTGGATCGAGTGTTGTTCCTGAGAACCGAACGAGCAGCCGGTATTGTTATGATATAACCGTTGAAGAGGCCAGATAAAGGGTTTTTGCTTGTTTGAATTAAATTGGTTGCCAACTTATTCTTTACAGCTAAGGGTTTTTGGCCAGGGTTACAGATTTTCGGCTGCCCCATTTAACGAATATGTGTGAAATTCTGCGGCCCCTCGGTGCCGATTATGCATACGGCCGCCTTTTTGGACCACCTCCATTGGTGTGATAAGTTCCTATATAATATAATACATTCAGCCAAAAAATCGCCAAAAATACTCTAATTTGCCACTCTTTTCCGAAAGCGGGCCGGCTGGATTTTCAGCTCTTCCCGATATTTCGTTACCGTCCGCCGGGCCAGATTGATCCCGTCTTTTTGCAAAACCCTGAATATTTCCTGGTCCGAGTATGGCTTTTCGGGATTTTCGCTCTTGATTATTTCTTCGATCCGGGTCTTTACATGCCGTTTGGACATTTCGTCGCCGTCAGTGCGGGAAATCCCGGTATTGAAGAAATAACGAAGCTCGAATACCCCTTGCGGAGTCTGGACATATTTACCGTTTACCACCCGGCTGACCGTCGCAATGTTCATATCGACCCTGCGGGCGATATCTTCCATAATCAAGGGCCTAAGGAACGCAGCCCCTCTATCGAAAAATTCCTTTTGCTCGTCGACAATCGCCTCCATAACCCTTTTCATGGTGCTGCGGCGTTGATTGATGGAATTTAGAAGCCAGCGAGCCTGTTCGAGTTTCTCGCGGACATATTTTTTGGTGTCTTTGCCGGTATTGTTCCCTTTTCGCAGTAATTGACGATAGTTGGGATTGATCCTGAGCCGCGGGAAATTCCGGTCATTATGGTAAACGAAATACTGATCGTCGATTTGTTCCACCACCAGGTCCGGAGTCACCGGGGCCGCGGAATCTTCGAAGCGACCGTAAGCCGGGGTCGGCGAGAGGGTTTTTATCACATCCATTGCCTGCTGGGCCTTTTCGAAAGGGATACCCATGGAACGAGATATCTGCAGGATGGACTTTTTATCAAGGACGCTTATATACTGATCAACAATGCGATAAGCGATGGAATCTTCCAGGCCTCGTTCTTTCAATTGGATCAGGAGCGATTCTCTTAAATCGTGCGCTCCGACACCCGGAGGATCGAAGGTCTGAATGAGCCCGATCATTTTCTGGATTTTTTCCGCTGGCAGCTTCAGTTCCCCGGCCATTTCTTCGGCTGTACATACCAGGTAGCCCTTTGGGGAGATGTTCCCCAGGATGTATTCTCCGATCTGGTGCTCTTCTTCGGAGAGCTTTAAGAACGAAAGCTGTTCCAGCATATGGTCATACAGGGTCTTTTGTAGAACCGGAGCCCGCTCGTATTCCTCTTCGCTTTTATCATAGGTCGATTTATAATGATAATCGTCTTCGTAATCGTCGCCGAGGAAAGTCTCCCAATCGACCTTTTCGTCAGGGTCGGATTCTTCATTTTTAAGAATGTCGACTTCCGGTTCGTCGTCGGTTTTTTCCTCGGATTCGATTGTTTCGACTTCTTCCAGTAGCGGGTTGACTGAAAGTTCATGGCGAAGAGTCTGTTCCAGCTTCAGCATAGGCATCTGGAGCATTTTCAGAGATTGAATCAGCTGGGGAGCCAGCTTCTGCTGCAGTCTTAATTGAAGTCCCAGTTTCATAATTAAATCATTGCACTATAAATACTTAGTTTAGTCAATCGAGCGTTGTGGTCTCTGTATTCATTATCGGAACGAAAAATCCATTATTTAGAACTACTGATTCCGTCTTCATAAGTACCAAGGTTAACTGTAAAAAGTGTTCATATTTAGCCCTTAATTGAGCCGGAATTTCTCTCCCAGATAGATTTTACGGGCCTCGGGGTCCTCGGCCAGAAACTGTGATGTCCCCGATTTCAGGATTTTCCCGTCGCACATTATATAGGCCCGGCTGCAAATCGATAAGGTTTCCCGGACATTATGATCGGTTATCAAAACCCCCAGCCCCCGGGCGGTTAAACCCGAAATTATTTTCTGGATATCTTCAACCGCGATCGGATCGATTCCGGCAAAGGGTTCGTCCAGAAGGATGAATTTCGGTTCGGCGACCAGAGTCCGGGATATTTCGACCCGGCGCCTTTCACCCCCTGACAAGGAGTATGCTTTCTGCTTGCGCAGATGGGCTATGTCAAGCTGTTCCAGTAACATATCCAGTTTAATCTGGCGTTCTTTTCGGCTGAGCCGTTGCATCTGGAGAATCGCCATTATGTTTTCCTCAACCGTCAATTTTCGGAAAACCGAGGTTTCCTGGGGCAGGTATCCGATTCCCAGGCGGGCTCGGCGATACATAGCCATGTTCGTGATATTCTTATCGCCTATAAATACCCGCCCGGAATTGGGCCGGATAAAGCCGATAATCATATAGAATGTGGTGGTTTTACCCGCGCCGTTCGGTCCCAAAAGCCCTACTATCTCGCCCGGTTTTACCTCGACAGAGACACCGTCGACGACAGCCCTTTTCCTGTATTTCTTGACTAAATTGACCGAACTAAGACTGCTCATCTATATATAATATACGTTGGGCGAAAGTTAATACAACATCAAACTGCTTTTTAAGCATAATATTTGCTTAAGAAAAAGAAAAGTCCTATCTTTGCCGATAAGTGATTATTAACAAAAAGCTTCGGGGAGTAAAATGCAGCGAACTCTAATTGGTCTGGCGGTTCTGACAATCCTTTTTTGTGCCTGCTCGAAATTCGAAGAAAGCGACACCGGAAGATTCGAATACGGAATGGCGTTATTGAAGCAGGGGAAGGCCGACGATGCGGCCGAAATGTTTAAAGCCATCGATTCCCTATACCCCGGTTCGCCCTACGGCCGGTACGGGACGGCAGTTCTTCTGGAAAAGGAATATTTCGATATCGATGCCGCCGAAGCATTCCTGAGTCTCATGGATGATTTCCCCGATTTCCTTCCGGGTACGCGGTCATTCGTGGATCTGGCCGTCCGGCTGAGATGGTACGACCAGGCCCGGGAAGCGGTATTAAATGCCGCTGCCATAGGGCATGACCCGACCGATAACGCCATGTTGCTGGCGGAGGTTTCTCTTCGCACCGGGACGATTACCCGGGCAGGGCAGATTCTCGACAGCCTGATGGCAATCAATCCCGATTCCGATAATCTGGTCGTCTTGTATGCCGAATACCTGATGCACGCCGGGAGATTCCAGGAAGGACTGGGAGAAGCACGCGGAGTTGCCGCAAGATCGGCGGATAATAAGCACAATCTGATGAAAATCGGGAAGATATACGCCATGATTGGTCTGGCGGATTCGGCGGCGGTCTATTACAGCAAAGCTCTCGCGCTGGCATCGGACGACTATTATTTCAAAGCCGATCTGGCCCAGGCTTTCTGCGATATCGGGTACCTGCGGCAGTGTGATGATGTGATTTTGGAATTGGTTTCGATGTCCCCGGGCAACCACCGCGAGTATATTTTAAGACGAGACAAATCGCTGGCGGCGGGAGAACCGTTCGAGGCATTCCGGATCGCGATGAAAGAAGTCAACGATCATGATTCCTTCAGCGCGAAATTGAGTTACGGATATGCCTGTTCCAAAATCGGAGACATCCCCAATACCGAGCGCTTCTACGAGGTGGTCCAGGTTGCGGCGGTCCATGACAGCCTTCACGACCAAATCTACGACGACGTAACCCTCCGCATGATGGAAGCGATGCTGGAAATGAAAAACTGGACGGAAGCAGTGCTATTATACGGATCCTTCCGTGAGGGGCTGGAAAGGAACGCCCGCTCGCTGATACTTTTTGCGGATATTCACTTCTCGGGCAATCTGGATCAATATACCGAAGAATTCATTACGAACCTGATTCCGCTTATCGGGAACAGCGCCATGTACGACGCGCAACTTGGTGATGTCTATCGCCGGGCCGATTCGGTGGAGAAAGCGACGGAATACATCGACCGGGCCCTGCACCAGGATGCCTTGAATCAACTGGCGATTACATCCAAAGCGAAACTCCTGGAACAAACCAAAGACGCCAGGGCCGCGGCAGAATTCCTGAAAGGGCTGGATATCAATCGCAGCTCCCTTGACAGTGTTTATCCGAACGTTATTGCCGTATATGCAACGGCCGGAATGACCAATGACGCCGAGCAATTCATCAAGCAGATTATCGATCGGGGGCCCGGTGACGTCCGGAGGTATAAATCGGCCTTCGATTTCTATGCGTCTTTGGGTCAAAAAGACAAGATGGCTGGAATCGTAACCTTATGCCTGGAAAATAATATAAACTCTCGCGAAGCCGCGCAATTTGCGGGAAACTACTACCTCGCAAACAACCAGCCGGAACAAACCCTGCAGCTGGCCGAGTCGGTTCTCAGCAGAGAGCCCGACAAACAATCGGCATTATTGCTGAAGGGACAGGCTCTCGAGATGCAGGGGAAAAATGATCAGGCGATATCGATATATCGAAAGTTAATCGAAGAGGATAAACTGAACGGAGCCGCCTACGGTTATCTTGCACGGGTTCTTATCGAGACGGGAGGAGACGCCCGGGAAATCCAGTCCAACCTGTCGCAGGCGCTGAAATTCGATAATCGTCCCCTGCACTTCATTACCCAGGCGAAATTCCTGATTATGCAGGAAAAGTACAACGGCGCGGTGAATTCCATGGTCCTGGCAGCGAAACGCTTTCCCGAAAGCGCCGAAATTATGTACTATGCCGGTTTCGCTGCGAGTAAACAGGGGGACAAAGCGAAAGCCGGAGAATTCCTGAAAAAGGCGCTGTCGCTCGGGCTGAACGATTCGCTCAAAACCGAAGCCGAGAAGTTAATAAAGGGCCTATAAATATTTTAAAATAAAAAAAACGGCAGGCTTAAATGGCCTGCCGTTTTGATTTGTACGATATAATCAGCCTTTTCCGACCGAACCGAAAATCTTCATCTTTTCCATGATTACATCTCGCACCGCATCCCGTGCCGGACCGAGAATCTTGCGGGGATCGAATACTTCCGGTTTTTCCATAAGTATCTGCCGGACCGCCCCAACCCAGGTCAAACGAAGGTCGGTGTCGATGTTGACTTTATTGATGCCGAGCTTGATAGCTTCGCGGTATGCTTCATCCGGAACCCCTTTGGCTCCCGGGAGTTTCGCGCCGTACTTTTCTGCCTTCTCGATCATTTCCGGCTTGACCCCGGAAGCGCCGTGCAGCACCAGCGGGATGCCGGTTTTCTTCTTTATAGCCGCGATTCTATCCATCGCCAGTTTGGCTTCCGCTTTGAATTTGTAGGCTCCGTGACTGGTCCCGACTGCGACCGCCAGCGCATCCACGCCGGTCCGTCTCACGAATTCCTCGGCCTGGACCGGATCGGTCAGAATGGCATCCTTCTCGTCGACTTTGATATTATCTTCGATTCCGCCCAGTCTTCCCAGTTCGGCTTCGACCGCGATGTTTTTAGGATGAGCCATCTTAACGACTTCTTTGGTGATCCTGATATTTTCTTCGAAGCTTTCGTGGGAAGCATCGATCATCACCGAGGTAAAACCGCCGTCGATGCACTTTTTGGCGTCTTCTATTTTTTCGCCATGATCGAGGTGCAAGGCAACCGGCACCGACACTCGCGCCGCTCCGGTTCTGATGATATTTATGATATAATCGAATCCGCCGTATTTCAGGGCAGAGGTCGAGAGAGCCAGGATAGCAGGAGATTTCAATTCCTCGGCGGCATCCAGAGCCGACTGGACGAATTCCATATTGTTGACATTAAACTGGCCGATCGCGTAGTATTCTTTATTGGCCCGTTTGTACATATCGATTAAAGAAACAAGCGCCATAGTCCTTCTCCTTTATGAGACTTTCAAATCTTCTAACATTATCGGACGGAAAGGATATAGTTTAAGGGAGTATTTGGCAAGGGGATTAGAAGACTATTCGCGGATTTTGCCGGTCATGGGGACAAACCGCACCGGGATAACCGATTCCCGGACCAGGCCGGTATCGTCTTTGGTGGCGACCATCAAATCCTGGCCGTAGTCGCCGACCGGGATGACGATTTTCCCACCGATTTTGAGCTGTTCGATGAGAGGCTCCGGTATATGCGGAGCCGCCGCGGTGACGATTACTCCGTCGAACGGAGCCGCTTCGGGCCAGCCAAGGTAGCCGTCTCCGGCTCTAACCGCAATATTTCTATATCCGATGGAGTCGAGGATCTTTTTAGACCGTTCGGCCAAACCTTCCACGATTTCGATAGTATAAACCGAATCGACAATTTCGGCCAGGACCGCCGCCTGGTAACCGGAACCGGTCCCGATTTCGAGGATCTTCGATGAAGAATCCGGCCCAAGTAATTCGGTCATGATGGCAACGATATACGGTTGTGAGATGGTCTGGTCAAAACCGATCGGGAGGGGACCGTCGGTATAAGATTCCGAGCGATATTTTTCGGGAACAAAAAGATGGCGAGGCACCGTTCGCATGGCTTCAAGAACGTTCTTATCCTTGATACCCCGCCGGGCGATCTGATTTTCGACCATATTCTCGCGCAATTTTGCCCAGCGTTCTTCGGATGATTCCGATTGGGAGCCGCAGTTTCCGGAAAAGAATGACATCGATAATAATATAATGATGATTTTTAATTTGCCTGCCATTTTATATAACGGGCTTTTTAATTGCTAAAAGTTTTGCCATTTATTTGTTCGAGCCAGAGGCGAATTAACTGGCCGATTTTCTTTTCGATATTGGCCGGGATTTTGCCGGTCCTGAGAACATTCTGATAAATCAGAAGAGCCATTTTGGTTTCTTCGACGGTCAAGATTTCGCCGGTGTTGCGGACCAGGTTATCCCGGAATTTCAAAGTGATTTTGATCAGTTTCAAGATTACGCTCTTTTCCTCGGCGGAGACATCGCTCTCTTTGTGGAAAATGGAATTGAAAAAATCCTGAAGTTCTTCGCTGCTCATAATACCCGGTTTTTTTCTTGCGCCCTGTTTTTCATTATATTAAATAAAATTCCATGGAACAACTACAATCCTGGCTCGATGCGGCCAGCGGCTATGTCTGGGGCGTTCCTTTAATCGTCATTCTGGTCGGAACCGGAATTTTTCTAACGGTTCGCAACCGTTTGGTACAGTTACGAGGATTCAAGCATTCTTTCGAACTTATTTCGGGAAAATTCGACCGGCCGGAGCACGAAGGGGAGATTTCGCATTTTCAGGCGCTGTCGGCGGCTTTGTCGGCCACCATCGGAACCGGGAATATTACCGGAGTGGCCACCGCTATTGCCATTGGAGGGCCCGGAGCGCTCTTCTGGATGTGGGTGACCGCGGTTTTCGGCATGGCCGTCAAATATACTTCATGCACCCTGGCCGTGATGTACCGCCGAATCGATCCCGACGGCCATGTCCGGGGCGGACCGATGTATTTTATCGAACTGGGATTGGGGAAGAGATGGAAATTCCTGGCGGTGTTGTTCGCTTTCTTCACGGCGGTGGCGGCTCTTGGCATCGGCAACATGGTGCAGGCCAATTCCGTGGCGGACGGTCTGGTGGATTTCTTCGGCATCAAGGGGACCGAAGCAGGGATGTCGACCCGCTGGATAATCGGGATCTTCATCGCTATCATGGTCGGACTGGTGATTATCGGAGGCATCAAGCGGATCGGCCA
>JBFZFV010000030.1:0-93255 GCA_041306185.1 Candidatus Zixiibacteriota bacterium | reverse complement strand
ATTTGACTCCCGTATCTATTTGTAATATAATGATCCCCTTAGCCTGTGGAAATCAATGAACTTTATTGGCTTACCGGTGTATTAACAACATGGCAATCAGACTAAAGCAGGCATTAATACTATTAGTATTCTCTTCCGCCCTTGGCCTAATCATGAATTCGGTTTCCGGAAACGGTATATCTCTAAAGGGCAATTGGCCCTCGGTGAGCAATTCCGATTCGGTCGTTGTTCCTCCGTCCGCCGAGGAAGGGGATCCTCCTTTTATATCCCTTGATGAAGCGGCGGCCATTTATCAGGATAAACGGGCTGTATTTATCGATGCCCGCGAACCGGAAGATTTCGCATACGGCCATATTATGGGAGCGATTAACATCGCTTACGATTACCTTCCGATAGAAAACCTCGAGGTCTTCTGGGATAGTGTCGCATCTGAAATACCCCGCAACCGCCCGCTCGTAATCTATTGCTCCGGTTCCGAATGTGAATCGTCGTTAAGCCTGGGAAGAGATATGGCCGCTTTCGGATGGACAGAGGTTCATGTCTTTTATGGCGGCTGGCGTGAATGGGAAAGAGCTGAGCTTCCATTGGTGAGGGAGAAGGAATAGTGCCGGAACATAAGGGATTTATACATAATGATTATTTGGGCCTGATAGGGCGCCTGCTTCTGGGCGGTATATTTATATATGCTTCCATCGATAAAATTATCGACCCCGCCCAGTTCGCAAGAGTGATTTATAATTATCATCTTCTTCCGGGGAGCCTAATAAATTCGGCCGCGATTATTATGCCATGGCTGGAATTTGTCTGCGGAGTGGTTTTGATTTTGGGAATTTACCGGGGAGGGGCCTCGTTGATTATCAACGCCCTTTTGATGGTTTTTCTGGTTGCGATTGCAGTCAATCTGGTGCGAGGAGTAGATTTGGAATGTGGTTGTTTCTCGGTGAGTTCAAAAGCGAAAAGTAATGCCTGGAGTCTGATATTCCGCGACATCGGTTATATTATAATCGGCCTGTACGTCTATTTCAACAAATCGTCCCGTTTTTCGCTCGGCAAGCCCCGCTATTAATCCGCCAGAATGGTCGGCGAAATCATGATCATTAAATCGGTCGTGCTTTTCTGAGTGGTCTTGTGTTTGAATAGATTCCCCAGCAGCGGTAGTGAGCCGAGGATAAATACTTTTTGTTCGGTTTCTATTTTGTTTTCCTTTAACAATCCCCCCAGTACCGCCGTTTCGCCGTTTTTAACCTTAATCCGGGTAAAGATGGAACGTTCCGAAGTAATCGGCTTCTGGCTTTCTGCCGGACCGGCGTAGCCTATTATTTCCGCCACGGTCGGCCGTACCTCAAGCATAATCGAACCGTCGTCGCAGATATGAGGGGTGACTTTAAGGGTGATCCCGATTTCCTCGTCCTGAAAGGTAACGATATCCTGCACCGATCCGCCCTCGCTGAAGCGATTGATGGTTTGAATCGGAACAACAGTCGTCACCTTGATTTCCGCTTCATGATTATTCAGGGTGGTAATTCTGGGATCGGATATCAACTTTGAATTGCCGTCCTGGTTGAGAAATTCCAGCATCAGCTGGGTTTCCTCGACGGATAATTTCCCCCATTGCCACGGGCCGGATTTCAGATCTTTGAAAAGCATTGCCTCCGTGCCGGTCTGGCTTTCGGTGGCTTCATCGAGTTCCGCGGCGCCGTGAATCCGGGCCTGGATCGAGGTCGGCCAGCTCAGGCCGACTCTATCTTCCGAATCGACGTTGGTTTCCACCATACGGACTTCGATGGATAATTGCGGTTCGGGGACATCCAGTTCCTTTAAAAGCGCCTCCAGTTTCGGCAACGATTCCGGGAGATCGGTGATGATGATTCGCGATGCGCGAACCCCCGACGCCGATGTTCCTCCCTGGCCGGCTTCGATAACCTTAATCGAACCTTTGGGTGAAACCCGATCTTGAAGAGCATTGACCGCTGCGGTCGGCGAGAGGTAATTCAAGCTAATCGTAATACTGCTCAGCTCGCCGGGGACGTTCATTTCCAGCGGTTTTACCACGACGATGTCGCCGGAATAATAATAATTGTATCCGTTCGATGAGAGAATCGCATTTAAAGCGTCCCGAAGTGAGACATTCTCCAGCTTGACCGATATTTCCTGTTCCATTTGAGACGATTGTACGATATTCAGTTTATATTTCCCGGCAATCATGTTCAAGACCGTGGTGATCGGGACTTCGTCGAATTGCAGCGAAACCTTTCGGTCGAAATCGATAATGTCCGCCCGGGAAGTGCCGAGCATCGAGAAAATAATTAATAATATCGTTATGCCTGTTCTTAATTTCATGATTTATCTCCCGCGATAGAAACCGTTTTGGCTTCACCGTCTATTTCAATCGTAACCGATTTCGGACCGATTTTGAGAATTTTGGCGCCGTTTATTTCATCCCCTCTGGTAACTATTTTCCCGTTGATGACTGCGGTCGGTTCGCCATCTCCGTACATTATCCCGCCCAGTTTCCATTCCGGGGCGTTTTCAGCGACCGGAAGAGACGGCTGGACCACCGGCGTTCCCTCGAATGGGTCGCGTCCCCATGACAGAGTATCGAACATTGCGAAGTCTACGGCGGGGATCGGCGCTGCGGTCGTCCCCGAAGGCAGGGGAGGGCTATCGGCCAATTGAGTCTGTCCGGCCGGCTGGTGCGAGGAGTTTTCGCCCGAAAAATGTATCACCGCGATAATGATCGCGATCGGCAGGGAAGCGAATACCAGTTTTTTTCTAAGCGCCGGATTCATTGATCCCCCTGATTGTCCCCAAGACGGCCATAAAGGAAAATCGTACATCTGACTGTCTGCGGAACGGATCATTATTCAAAATCATGCAATGCTGCACTCCCTGGTAGAACTTCTGCGATTCCATATCTTTGATAAAATTACCCGCCTCGATAAAGCCGCCCCGAATGGAGATAGACATGTTCAACATTTGCGGTTCGGCGTCCGAAGGAAGTTTCTTGTTCAGGAGGAGAAGCTCTTCGATCGATGGCGTGATTTCCACAATCGCCACTTTATGCTTCATGGCTTTTTTATCAAGATCGTCGAACAGCCGGATTAAATCTTCCTTGGTGTAGAGCTGCGAGGCCAGATTTTCTTTCTTATTGATGATATCCCTGTGAATCTTAAAAAAAGCCGGAGCATCCCGCATGGTCTGATTGATGTCTTCAAGGCTCTGAATTGATTTCGTTAATTCCGAGCCGAGAATCGAGGCCCGTTCAAATGCCGGTTGTATCAGCAGGATGTATGATAACACGGATACCGCCAGGACGGCAATGACGATTATGGCGTAATGCTTTTTCATATCACGGCGTCCAAATCGATGGTAAAATCGATTTCGAAATATTTCCCTTTGGGGCGCTTGATGTGCTTGCTGAGCCGCACATTATTATAGAACGGTGAAGTTTCCAGTTCGGCGATGAATTCCGCCAGAATGATCTCGGGGGGAGGGTCCGACGATACCGCCTTCCCGGCGAGATTCAATTTATTGGTTACGGGGCCGGGAAACAATTCGTAGGATTCCAGTCTTATCTTATCCGGTACAATCCGCGACAGCTCCTTCAAATTCAAATACAGATGAGTCGGATCTTTTTGCAGTCGTGCCAGGAAGGCCTTGTCGGCTGCCAGTTGTCGCTTCAGGCGGTTGTATGTCTGGTACGATTCCGATCGTTTGAAGCGTTCGATTTGGTCCTGCGAGGAGTTAAGTTGAAGGACCAGGGCGTCGTTTTCCATGCGTATTGAGTGCCAGTAAGTCAGGACCAGCCCTGTAAACAGGACCAGGACCGGTACGGCAAGGTGGTAAAACCGCCGGGCTTTGCGTTTTTCTTTAATCGGTTCCGGAAGGAAATTGATCGATTCGAAATCGGCCATGGCGATGGCTACGGCACCGAGACAGACCGGAACCTGCTCGGCGGTCGCACTATCGGCATTTGCTTTATTAGACCAGAATTCGGTAGGAAATAGGGCGAAATTCAGACCGATATTGCCGGTCAGCTTTTCGATCAATTCATCGCTGTAGGAGAGATCTCCATATATATATATATCGCTGGTAAAATTGCTGGAATACTGCGCCGCATAAAAATCGAGGGAATTCTGAACTTCGGCGGCGAGTTCCTCGAGGAATTGCTCGTGTGTCAGCGGGCGAGCCGACGTCTCCCCAAGGTTATCCGTTCCCAAGGCCGTCGAATGCATGAATTCGAGTCGGGAACCGCGATAATAACTTATCTGTGACGCATTCCGGCTGACATTGATAAGGGCATAGGTCTTTTCAAGGTCGAAGCCGGGAATACAACGGAGAAGCTGTCCGATCGCTTCCTGTTCATGCCATACGGCGGAAAATTCGATTCCGAGAGGACGGGTCATTTCCAGTTTGCGTTCAATCTCGCTCTGCGGGACCGCTATCAGAGAAATGTCGAAGGAATCAAGCTCTTGTTCCTTGAATTTCCTGTCTATGTAGTATCCGTAACAGGCATTGTCGAGTCCAAAGGGGATACGTTTGTTTCCTTCCCAGTATACCGCTTGTCCAATCTCACTCTTTGGAAGAGGAGGCAGAGATATTTTGCGGAAGGTCGTTTCTGAGCCGATAACCCCCATCAGGTACCGGGTTACCGGACCCCTGTATTCCTGGATAAAGGCATTGATTTCATTTAGAATTGAATTATGATAAGCGTCCGGGGCAATGGGGTTCCGCAGGACATATGATTTATTGCATCCGAGGAGTCTTTTGCCGAACAGCCCATCCTTAACCGCTGCCATTTGCACGCCGGATTCGTCAATCAATATGGCGATAGTTCGTCCCAGGCGAAGATTTTTCCTTACCCGTGACGGTTTACACTGCATACTGAGATGATTAGCCGAAGCGTGCATATGTTATCCTAAAAAGTAATTTCCAAATCCGATGAACCGCCTATCGAAGTAATTGTCCGGCTCGCTGGGTTGTAGTGATACAGGCTGTCCCAGGCATCGTACAAATATTCCTGGCCGGTGCTGTCCAGGTAGGGGCCGTTCCATCCCAAACGCGCAAATTTATCGTAGGGAGGAATCGAATCCGGTTTCCTGATCAAATCCGTCAGTTGTTCCGGAGGAAACCCTACATCCCCTTCGAAACCCCGATTGACATATTCTCCGCCGGCTGTCGTCCGGGGATCTCCGACAATCGAAAGCTTGAGGTGATTCATCTCTTCCCTGGTAGCGGCAATCCGGGAATTTTCCAGGACCGAACCGATTCTCGGTATCGCGACCGCGGCCACTATTCCAAGGACCACGATTATGATTACAAGTTCTACCAGGGTAAAGCCGGCCGAATAATTCCTGTCCATGGGTTTAGCCGTCGCTACCGATTTCTTACCAGGTATTGGCGCTGTCGGTGGCGGTGTTGGCCCAGATTTCCCCGGTGTTTTCGTTATATTTCCATCCGCATGAAGTCCCCTCGACGACACCTCTGGAGGTTCCGGCGATAATGCTGTCCGGATGGAAGGTATCGGATAAATACGGATTTTTGGGAATATCATGTTCCATTACCACCCCGATTGAAGTCAGACTATCCAGCGGAGGCCACTGAGCCTGGCCGGTTTCCACAGCCTTGCTGGCATAGTAAATGGCAATACCGGAGCGGAGTCCGCCCAAAGCCGCGCGGGCCGAAGCTTCACGAGCTTCATCGGTGATATTGGCATACCTCGGGATCGCGACCGCGGCCAGAATGCCGAGCACCACGATAATAATCACCAGTTCGATAAGGGTAAAACCCCTGTGCTGTTTAAATCTGGATACAAACATAGCTACTCCTCATAACGGATTTTGACCTTTTCTTCTCTTTCAGGAATTATCGGTATAGAGAGCTATTTCTTAAGCATCTCAGCTTCGGAAGGCCTGAATCAGGTTCCACATTGGTAAGAAAATGGCCAGCGCAACGATTAACACGAACCCTCCGAGGATAACGGTCAGAATGGGTTCCAAAATGGCCACAATCTGGCGAGAAGTATAGCTGACATCTTTGGCATAATGGCGAGCCACCTGGTCCAGCATAGTATCGAGAGAACCGCTTTCCAGCCCCACATTCATAAGCTGGAGGGCCATATCGGGGAAATATTTCAATTCCGGGTCATTGGGATCCAATCCGCGTCCCTCCCGAAAAGAATCCGAAAGAAACTCAATTTCGTTCGAAAGCCGCATATTCTTGACCACACCGGATAAGATATCCAGAGCGGATACCAGAGGAATCCCGCTCTGGTAGAGGATTTTCAGGATATTGCTGAATCTGGCAATGCTCCCTTTGATTATCAATTCGCCAAAAACCGGCAATTGTAAAAAGCGAGTGTCGAAGTAAAGCCGACCCTCCGGGGTAGAGTATATTTTATAAATTATCCCGCCGATTAGAGCCAGTCCGCCGATAACAAAATACCAATAATTGGTAATGGCGTAATTGACCCATATCAAGAATTTGGTCGGAAGCGGCAATTCCGCTCCGGCCTGAGAATAAAAACCGACGAATCGGGGAATCACAAAAGTGACTAAGACTATAAATGCCAATGAAATAGCCAGGACGACAATGATCGGGTAGCGGAGGGAGGACTTTAATTGTCGGGTTAGGTCCATCTCCATTTCCAGCATTTCCGCAAGGGAATCGAGAATCAGGTCGAGTTTCCCGGACAGCTCTCCGGCAGTAATGGCCGAAATATATATTTTGGGGAAGATACTGGGATATGCCTCCATTGCCGTTGACAGGGGGATACCCGCCTGAACCGAATTCCGAATCGACTGCAAAACCCTGTTGAAAAAGCTGTTGGCGGGTCCGATTTTGATAATTTCCAGGGCCCGGAGAAGAGGAATACCGGCCTGATAAAGGGTCGATAGATTGCGGGTGAACAGAATCAGATCTTCGTACAGACGCCGCTTCATAAAACCAAAAAATCCCGGCTTGGACAAATTCGACGTCGGCTTTATATCAATGGGAATGAGGTCCTTTTCGGCCAGCAGAGCCGCAGCTTTGCTGTGGCTTTCAGCCTGGATGACGCCGGATTTTTTTTCTCCGTCGAAAGTCCGGGCTTTGTATTGGAAGGAATTAGACATTTATTCGCACCAGGGATTCGGCGAAACGCCTGTCGGGCCCGGTCGTGTCCGCAATGGAAATAACCCGATTCAGTTCTTCAAGACAAACCTGCCCATTCTTGACTTTTTCAATACCGGATTGAAACAGCGGGTGATATCCATGAGCACCGGCGTAGGCTTTTATCCGAGATTCGGAATCTCCGGATACGATCATTTCGCATAAGGAACTATCGATATCGAGCAGTTCGTATACTCCGGTCAGGCCGGAATAACCGGTCATGCGGCATTTATTACAGCCAGGACCTTTTTTGAAAATTATATTACTCGCGGACTCCGTTAGACCGGCGCGCTGCAAGGTTACCGGATCAGGCCGGTATTCTTCAAGACAATACGGGCAATTGGTTCTAACCAGTCTTTGGGCGAGGACCCCTTTCAGTGCGGTCGCAACCAGGTATCGCTCGATCCCCATGTCAAGAAGTCGGGTTATGGAACTGGGGGCATCATTGGTATGCAGGGTTGAAAAAACCAGGTGACCTGTCAACGCGGCCCGCATCGCCATCATCGCCGTATCGGTATCGCGGATTTCACCGATCATGATAACATCGGGATTTTGTCGAAGAATCGAACGCAGCAAGCCGGCGAAGGTCAATCCCGCCCGTTCGTTTACCTGGACCTGGTTGACCATGGCGATGGAATATTCGACCGGGTCCTCGACCGTGATAATATTCTTTTCGATTGAGTTTATTTCCTGAAGCGAGGCGTACAGAGTGGTCGTCTTGCCGCTGGAAGTCGGCCCGGTGATCAGGACGATTCCCTCTTTCTTGGTTATAATCTTGCGCCAGCGTTCCAGGAGGATTTCGGAAAAACCGAGTTCTTCAAGACCGACTTTCAACACCCGCTTGTCCAGAATTCGGATTACGATTTTTTCACCGTTGATGGTAGGCAATGTCGATACCCGAAGATCCACATCGAAATCGTCAACCGTAGCCAGCATCCGGCCATCCTGAGGAAGGCGCTTTTCCGAAACGTCGAGATTCGCCGCCACTTTTATTCGCGAAACCAATTCCGCCTGAAGTCCCTTGGGGGGAGAGGCTTCCTCCTTCATCATTCCGTTGACGCGATAGCGGATTCGCAGGGTATTTTCATCTGGCTCGATATGAATATCGGAGGCTCTTTCCTTGATGGCTCGTGAAATTATCAAATCGACTAGTTTGACTACCGGGGCGTCATCTTCCTTGACCTTGATGACTTTCTGCTCCTCGGCTTCTTTCGCCTGGCCGCCGTAACCTCCGATCATCTGGGTCATCGAATCGGCGACCGAATAATGTTCGTCGATGGCGTTTTTAATTTCTGATTCGAGTGCGATTACCCGTTTAATTTCACAATTGGAGATATACTTAAGTTCATCCAGGGCAATAATATTCAGCGGATCAGCCATCGCCACAGTGAGGATGTCACCGATTCGGAAAATGGGTATTAAGGAATACCTTCGAGCCATATCCACCGGGATGGAAGAAATTACCTTGGGATCAAGGACTAATGATGCAATGGATATTTTGGGGATATTTAGCCGTTCCGAGATGGTGTCGGCCAATTGTTCTTCAGTTATCAGGCCCTTTTCGACCAGGATTTCACCCAGTTTCCGTCCTGAGGCCTTTTGTTCTTTAAGGGCTTCACTAAGACCATCCCGGTCTATCAAGCCCTTTTCGATTAAGATATCGCCGATCTTTTTTCTTATCATATTCTCTCAATGACTTGGGTCTTATTCTTAAAATCGGAATTCCGATATAAACCTTTATCGGAGAGTTGAATTCAATTATATTTTGAACTCTGTCGATACGTAAAAAGTAGGTATTTTAAAGAGATAGGGACGATTTTGACCCGAGTTTTCCGCCTTTTTTCAATTTTTATGGTAGTTTCCGGTTCGATTTTGTCGTTTTCGGGAATTGCTGCCGAACAGACGGAATCCCCGGCGGATAAAGCGGATACGGGCGGTATTATCGATTCCATTATTATCGAAAATCGCCAGATATTCGATACCGAGAATCCCCGGTTTGACTATTGGATTTATCATCTGGCCAATAAATTTCATATCAGGACCAAGGCGTCGGTAATTTCAAGGGAGGTGCTTCAGGCCCGAGGGGAGAAGTTCTCTCCGGAACTTGCCAGGGAGACCGAACGGAATTTACGGACCCTGCCCTATATTTATGATTCGGAGGTATTCCTTGATACCAGGGGAGATCGAAACTGCCTGGTCGTCAGGACCTCGGACCGGTGGACACTTACCGGCGGTCCGACCTTTTCCCGCGTGTCGGGGCAAACAGTATATAATCTATCTCTGGAGGAATTGAATCTTTTTGGCTACGGTCAGCAGGTTCTCCTAAATTACTACATACGGGAATTCGAAAATAATTATCTGGAGGCCAGTTTTTATGAAAGACGCCTTTTCGGTTCCAGACAGAGTCTTTTTCTATACAGCAATGGACATCCCGAAGTAGGGCAGAAGCGAATAAGCCTTTCCAGGCCGTTCTATGAACTCGAGGACAAATTCAGCTGGAATATCGCCTATACCTTTGCTGATCGACAGGACCGATACTATTTGAGCGGCTTTGAGGTGAATCGCGATTATTTGAAGTCAAAAAGATTCAATATCGGAGGGGTCTACCGTTTCGGAGAATATTTAAGCAAAGTTTCTTTCGGCCTCGATTATCAATATCACGATAGGCGACTTGTAAAGCGCGAAACATATTATAGCATCCCATTGGATCCCATCAATGACAGTTTATATCAGGCGGTAGTGTCGACTTTTGGAGTCGGCTACCTGAAATATTATAAGACCAACCGGGTTTCGCATATAAAAAAGACTGAAGACATCTCGGTAAATACCGGAGCGACCATGTCGTTTGGGTGGTATTTCGATGCTTCTTCAGGCGATAGACTGTACCGGTCGCTTACTTATACAGGGCGCTATGGGGTATACTATAAATCGAATTATTTTTCAGTTGTTTTGGGAAAGGGCTATTGGTTCGATGGCCCCAAAGATATCAGGAAATGGACCCAGTTCTCACTGAGCTATTTCAATAATGGCCTTCCGTTTATGACCCCGATTGCCCTTCTTTCATATACTGTCGATAATCGGTATTATCGCCGGGTGGGCCTAAGTGTGGGCGAAGATAACGGCCTGAGAGGGTATCCCCGGGAATATGTGACAGGTGAAAAATTATTGAGGATAAATGTCGAAAACCGGCTTTTTACGGGAATGGAAATTTTGTCGGCCTCAATAGGTGGAGTGCTGTTTATTGATGGGGCTCAAGGTCTTTTTCTGGGAGAAAACCCGAACCTGAACGGCATGGTCTGGTCATTTGGCGGGGGGTTAAGATTCGCCGCCGAAAAGGTTAGCAGCGCCGATGTAGTCAGGATTGATTTGGCCTATGCCGAAAAATTAAGAGAATGGCAGCTGTCTTTTGGGGTTGGTCAGTACTTCTGAGTTGTAAATGTTTAGTTAGTAAGACGTTAGGGGCTTGACAAAATCGCCGCATATGTTAAATTATAGTAAGCCAGTATACTTACCGATTAGAACGCTATAGCCTTTGGGAATGCGCAAATGACTTTTATGACAAAGATGATATTAATCCAGTTATTAATCGTTTTAATGGCTTCGGCTGTTTTCGCCCGGGAAACGGGAGATTCGATTAAAGAGCAAACAACCATCCGGAAAATCGAAAACGCTTTCGAAATCGGTCAGATATCAAAAAGGGACAAGACCTTTTTGTGCGTTCAGGCCATTCTTGCTCCGTCAGCGCTTCCTCAGGAATACGCCTCGCCGGACGGGGAGATTATGAAAAGCGGAACGGAGTATTTACTTGATGCCCTTGAATCATGGGATCAGTTTTCCTCCGAGCAGCAGTCTTTACTGGCTCAATATCTGGACCGGCCGTCTCTTGATACAACCTATATCTCTCCGGTTGGGCATTTCGCGATCCACTACGATACCATCGGGAGCTCCAGCGTTCCCCTGGAAGATCTGAATTCCAATCTGATTCCCGATTACGTCGAGCGCGCGGCTGAGTATGCCGACAGCGCCTTTAGAGCATATCAGAATCTGGGCTATCTGCCGGTACCGTCCGACGGGGACAGCTATTACGACATATTTCTGGTTCCGCTTACCGCTTATGGCGTAACCGTTCCGGAAAGCCCCGGTGATTCTACCTGGAACGACTATGAAAGTTATATGAAAATGCACTACACCTTTGCCGGATTCCCCGAAAACGACGATCCCGAAGGGGACGTCATCGGAGCGCAAAAGGTCACTTCGGCTCATGAGTATTTCCATGCAATTCAATTGGCTTATAACGCCTACCAGAATCGCTGGTGGATGGAAGCTACAGCGGTCATGTTCGAGGAGATTATTTATCCCGAAGTGAACGATAATTATAATTACCTCAATTACTTTTTCGATTATCCCAAGGACCGGTTGAATGAAGAAGGGACCTGGCATCAGTACGCATCGTTTATTTGGGTGTATTTTCTGATAGAAAACTTCGGCGTCGACCTGATTGAAGATGTTTTTGAATACGGGATATATTACGAGTCTCTGGCTGCGATCGATTCGGCCCTGAGCTTGTACGGGACGAAAATTCAATCCGTATTTCCGAATTTCGTACTCTGGAATTATTTTACCGATATTCGCTCAGGAATGGGCGGGCTTTATTATGTCGATGCCGCCGCGTATCCTCTGGTAAAGGACACTTCCGTATCCGGACTACCGTATTCGGAATTTCATCCGTCGGATCGGCCGGACGGCCTGGGGGCCAACTATGTAATCATGCATCCCGATCCTTCCGATGACGGCTATGTGCGTATTTTCTTCAACGGGAGTACGAATTCCAAATGGGGAGTCGTTTATATTACTTATGTTCAGGAGGATATGAATATTGTCTTCCCGCAAATGGGTTATCTGGGCGCCAAAACGGATTTCGGAATTTATGACGTTGCGCTTTTGGATTCTATTGTCATCATGCCTTCGGTTGTATCTCATTACCTCGATAATAACGATTACGGCATCATCGCCGATTTGGTCCAGTGGGGGGATATCGATAATTCGGGAGCGGTGAATGTCCTCGATATCGTATTTTTGATTAATTATAAGTTTAAAGGCGGTGTTCATCCCCCTTACGAGGAGAGGATTGCGGATTTCGACTGCAATGGCAGCGTCAATATTCTCGATATTGTATTTCTGGTTAATTATAAATTCAAATCCGGTCCTCCTCCCGGACCGTGCCGCGATTGATACCGGCCGCATTTTTTGGGCAGTAATTCCGATACATCTCCAATCCGGTCCGAATTCCCTTATGTTTTTACTTGACTTGGTTTTAACGAGCTGTTATAAATAGACGTTAGGCCGGCAGTAATTATTATAATTGCGACAGTATTCGGCGAGACAAGGACGTTAACCGAGTAGCATGGAGGGGGGACCATGACCTCCGAGCCCAAATCGACCAGCCTCAAGCCAAAGATACTGGTTTGTGTGGAATGCAATGAAGAATTCGTTTTTACTGTCAGCGCCCAGGAGTACTTCAATGAAAGGGGCTATTCCGAGGACCCGAAGAGGTGCAAACATTGCTACGTCAAGCATAAGCGGGACAAGCGCAATGGCGCGACAGAGCCGTCGGAAGTAGATATTCCGGAGCCGGAACTGGAAGTCTACGATGACAGCGAGGAATAATAAAACCCCCGTCCAATAGACGGGGGTTTTAGTTTGGAGTAAACCGCCGGGGGGAGGTCGGCGATTCCTCCGGGAATGAAGATTAGCCTATTTCAGAAACAGCATTTTTTTGGCATCGCTTCCAAAATCGGTGACTATTTCATAGAAGTACAACCCGGACGACATTTCATTCCCACGGTCGTCTCTGCCGTCCCAAACTGCACTGTGCGAACCCGCCGACAATTCATCGTCGACAAGATTTGCGACATTCTGTCCCAGAAGATTGTATACCGTCAGCCGGACCTTCGATGCACGTGATATATCGAATTCGATTTCCGTCGAGGGATTGAACGGATTCGGGTAATTTTGCATGAGGGCAAAGCCGGTCGGTAAATTATCGGCATTTGGATCATCAAGGTCGCTCAACAGCGATACCTGAAAATCGGCGGTCATCGTGGCCGCAGGAGCGGAGATACTGGTAATTGCCACATAGGTATTGGCGCCGCTGTACGAATTGGAGCTGGGAGAGGTTCCCGGTGCGAAACTGGTATTAATAGTACTCCCCGGGAATGGATCGCCGGCATCGCCGTTCGACAGCTTCTGTTCCAGATGGAAAAGATTATCCGCCTGTTCCAGGGCCACCTGGTAATTCCCATTAGCGGTATAACCGGGGTACCATTCTTTGGTATTGTTGGTCTTGGAATCATCGATATGCCAGATCAGCAGTCCTTCGCCCGGCAAATATGTGTCATACCCGGTCTTCCGACGGTTTTCGACCAGGTAGTACTGGTTGCCGATTGCTCCCGACGACCAGAGCCGGTATATCGGCCCCCCGGAAATTACCGCCGCTACACTGGCGCCATTGATATTCGACGTTACATTGGTATAGGAATTGAAGCCGAGCTGGATACGGCACCAGGCATCGAACGCGGCCGGCATGCCGCCGTAGCCGCTCGGGCCGAGCCAGCTTCCGGAGGCCATAATCGACCATTTGCCGACTCCGTTGGAAGAGCCGTCCGTATCGTACAAATCAGGCAAACCGAACAGATGCCCCATCTCATGACAAAATACGCCGATGGTCATGTCGCCCGGAGAAAACCATAATTCCGGAACGATGCAGTATTCATAGACATATTTCCCGTCATGACTTTGCGGCGTTATGCCCCATTTATGGGACCAGATATCATTGGGATCACCCGAAGATTCTCCGCCGGTTCCGGCATGGACTATGACCAGCAGGTCGACATAGCCGTCGCTGTTGCCATCGTACTGCGAGAAGTTCACTGATCCGTCAATCGCGGCGACTACGTCTTCACACAGCCTCTGTGAATTGTTGGGATATGTTCCGGTCCCGCCGTTACCGCCGGAGTAATATGTGTACAGCTGCGGAGCGGTGATCCAGCCTATCGAGGATGGGCTGTTCACAGAATCCACCGATAAGGCGCCGCCGGACATGGTACTGTAATAATTCTTGATCGATACTTGTCCCGGATCGAACACCAGGGTGTCGAAAAACCGGGCATCGGTCGTGGCGGCATTGTCCGAAAACTCGACCAATACAACCAGGGCCTTGTAGCTTCCTGAAGCGGAAGTTTTCGATGCCGCGAACAATGGCGAAGGTATATCGATGCCCTGACTGGTTTTCTCTTCACGACTCTTGAGCGCAAAGTCAGGAAGCGGCTGGATACCGGCCTTATGTCTTTCAATGAGATTCTGGTGAGGCGGCATTGCGGTTATGTCGGCCGTGATACCGCAAAACAGGCCTGCCAGCAGTATGAATACAATCGCCCCCGTCCTTATTCTGAATTTCCTTTTCATGACATAATCTCCCGCTTAGAATTTCAGCCCGGTTGATACCGCCAGGTGCAGGCCTTTGCTTGAACCTGACGTGATTGTTCCGTGATTGGTGACTGCGGCATCGAGGTAATAGAATCCCAAATCGAGACCTGACCCGAACGATACCGTCGATCCCCGTCCGCCGCCGATCCCATAACCGGCACGCAAGGGCAGGAAGCCGATCAGGCGCCACTCGATGCCTCCCATTATGCGGGGGCTGGTCGAGGTCCCGGCCGAAATTTCAAAACCCTGTTCCCAGTCGAGCGCCCACTTGAATTTACCGGAAATATTGGCGATACCGACGCGAAGAACGCTGGGTAGGCTCGTTTCAAACGAGCCGATCGCTTCGGTGTAATCGTCGGTGACGACCACCGAATCGTCTTCCATATTGTCCACAGTAGTGGTATCGAATTCGTAATGGAAATAGTGCTCTTCGGTTTCATGATTCCAGGTGATGCTGCTCATGACATTGGAAATGGCGGCGCCGACAGTATAATCATCCGACAATTTCAAAGCCGCCCCGAGGTCAAGAGCGTACCCATTACCGCCGGTCGCGGTCCGGGCGCGAACCGTTCCGGAACCCTCAAATCCGGTTATCAGGGTCGAGGCATCGCCTGACAGTTCCAGGATTTCGGTAATGCCGACACCCCGGACGTACTTAACGGTGGTCCCGATTGCAAGCTGGCGGGTTCCCGATTTATAAAGCGTCTTGCCGAACGAAAGCCCGGCGGAACCGTACGAAACGGCGTCACCGTAAGTACCATCGAGACTGATGGTATCTCCGATGGCATTACCGTTCATAAGAATATTGAAGACATCCTTATCGAGGTCGAGATTCGATGCGGCGTAACCCTCGGTCGTAATAACAAAGCTGCCGAACGAGATACTCAAGGCGCTGGCGTTGACTCGCGCGTTAAGTTCCCAGCCGTCTTCGGGAATAAGAGAGAGCAGGTAGTCCTTGTCTTCGGTGGTCAGGATGGCTCCGGTGTACTTATTGTAATCATCGAGCGAGAAGCTGTTGTTGGAGACTTCGGCACCGATTCCGACTATTTCGATTCCGCTTTCGCTGTAACCCGAAAGGGAGAGATTGGCCGGATTATAAAGAGGCGCTATGACCCCTTTGGCCAATCCCATATTGGCCTCACCCATGCCGACACAGCGGGCCGAGGAAAGACCTCCGGCCGAGGCACTGGCCGCCAGAAGTGCGGCGCCGAGAATAATAATTATTACCTTACTTTTCATATGGGTCCCCCGGTTTTTCAACCTCTGTACTTTATTCTGGTCATTCCGTTTCATGGCATACCTCCTAGAATTCACCGTCAAAGAGGTATTCCACTTCAATGGCCCCTACGACCTGGTAGTAGTCATCCGCGGACACGGTCACTTCCTGGCCGTTGGTTCCTTCGAGAATGATTGACTGCCCGATATAGAGCGTGTCATTTTCGAGTATTTTTATTTCAAGGCTGTCGAGCGTTATCAGGTTTTCCGATTCGGTAGCCTGAATGACGAAGCCGTTTATGTCGACTTCACCGGCGGAAACCGAAATCGGCCCGACCACCAGTTGCGCCTGGAGCGGATTCAAACGGGTGGAATCGCCGTCGAGGTACAATTCCACGGAAACGCCCAGGGGGAGATGATTGACTATCAAGGTATGGAAATTCGCTTCGACGACATGATCGGTGATCAAATCGATATCTTCCTGGTCGATTTCCTCTTCATTGATATCCGCGGTCACCGCCGTGGAATCGGGGATTATCAGGCGCAGGGGAGAAGTGATTTCAACTCTTGAGAATACAAAATCATTCGGAGTCACCGTACCGGAGGTGGCCCCGTCTCCCAGTTCCGCGTTGCCGCTTACCGTAATCTGGCTCGGCATGGGATAAATAAAGTCGTCAAGGGGACCGCTTTGGAGAACCGTCAAAACGGGCGAATCGGACATACCGGCATCGATAGCACCGGAAATATTAATGGATTCCCCGTTATTTCCCGAAATCAGCAGATCGAGCGTTCCCGGGAAATTCACGCCGTTTTCGACATACAGATTCAGGACTGCCCCGGTTAATTGTACGGAATCGAATCCCTGAGGAATTTCAATGTCAAGGTTTACGGGATCGATCGCCACAATAGTCGGCTGAATGATACCGGTCATGGAAGCGAAAGAGAGGTTGGTGATATCGGCATCTATCAGGAGGCTGTCGTTCTCGCTCACCGTGACCAGAGAAGGAGCCGTGGAGTCGATGTCGGCCTGCACGTCGATGGAAAGAGTCTGCGGCGGGGTCAAATCGAGCGGCTCGAAGGTGTATCCGCTGAGGTCTGCATTTACGTTCGCGGAGCTGTTAGCGGCAACCGTACGATAAATCACCAGCGGCTGGCCGCCATTATGGAAATCGTTCAATGTAATCGCGAAATCGGTTTCGAGTTCGGTGTCGTTCTGGATTTGCAGTGATATAGTACCCGAAGCCAACTCAGCCGATTCAATGGTGTTATCTTCGGCCAGATCGACCACTTCCTGGAACGATCGTGAAATGGCCGGAACCTGAGTAGTGGCTGACGAAATAATCAGGGAATCCGACGATACGGCGGTTTCCATGGATTTGTCACTTAACGTAAAGCTCGGCCCGGCTCCCGGAGTATGGCAATGAATTATCAAACGCAGGTCATCCGATATGGTCTTGCCGGAGAGATCGATGAAGACGGTATCAACTTCATCGACCGGCAGCCCGGGATCGGGAAGAGTATCGTACGCTATGGTATCGGCGTTGGTAATGTCGAATATTTTGAATATGACGGTATCGAGGTCTACCCCGAAATCATTGGTAAAGACAACATCGAATCCGCCGTTTGAGATCGTTGCGGAGCTGAAAGTCCCAATCGGATCGAGATCTTCCACAATATCGAATGAGGAAGGAGAGATACCCACTCCCAGCTGGAGGGCCACATAGTCCCCAAGGCTGACCACGATCGGGCCGGGATCGTCGGGATAGATGGTAATTTCACCGAGCCCGTCGCCTCCGGCGTGGGCGATGTCATCGATATCGAGATTATCGTTTACGCTGACCGTATCGACCGGCTGTTCATAACGGAATAGCACCTGGTCCACCGATCCGGTACTGTCGAAATAAATGTTGGGCTGGTCTATCCGCCGAATTATCTCTTCCATGGGATATGTGCGATTGACCATGGGAACCGCCAATTGAGTAGTCCATTGCGGCGATTCCGGTTTTTTAAGGGTGCATTGTACGGTGGTTAAGAAAACCAGGATGACAATGGCACCGAGGACGAATTTAAGTCCGTAATTGAGCAGGAGCGAATCCCGCAACGGCGAACGGCCATTCCGCTTTACCGGTTTCGGCAAAGGGGGCTGGCTGTTCGGATTGAATTCGAATTGATCTTCCATTAATCTCCCCCGGAGTTTTTGGTTGCATATTTTTCCGAAGGGTTTTAGCGCAAGTCATATGCCGACGGGGGAGGCGGCTCTAAGTGGCTGGTTGATAAGAAGATGTTACTGCATATATGGGAGATGTCCCGCATAAAATGTATGGGGAATTTCCGATAGCTTATGGATTCTTTGCGGTTGACAAGTAATCAAGCAAAAATTAGACTTCAATTGTGAAGATGAATAAATACGACAGACTGCTCTTTATCTTGAATCTGCTTCGTTCGCGGAGGAATCTCAATGCCTCGCTCATTGCGGAAGAATGCGGTGTCGCCGAACGGACCATTTATCGCGATATCATTGCCCTGTCCGAGGCAAATATCCCGATTTATTATGATCACGGATATAAGTACGCCAGCGATAATTTCCTCCCGCCGCTGAATTTCAGCATCGAAGAGTACCTTACCTTAAGCGCCGCCCTGGAGTCATCACCGCTTTCGGAAACGGGAGTGAGTAAAGGAGTCCTTAAGGGAGTCAAGACGAAAATCGAGGCGGCCCTGTCGCAGGATGTTCGAAAAGGCAAACTGGGGAAGAACATCTCCACGAAAATCAGCATTAAAGATACCTCCAAATCCGACAGCAAAGAAAAATTCTATCCTCTTATCGAAGATGCCGTGAAAAGAAATATTGTCCTCCGCCTCGAGTACGATTCCATCGAAAGCGGTGTCAGTATCCGGCTGGTGGAACCGTACTTTATGATCTTCATCGAAAGGGCGTTTTATTTCGTGGCCTACTGCCGGAAAAGAAAGGGGCTGAGGACCTTTCGACTGGATCGGATTAAGGGAATTGAATTAACGGAGGAGGCCTTCGTCCCGCGAGAAAATATCGATCCCGCAGGGTATTTCAAAGACAGCTGGGGGGTATTCGGAGGAGACCCGGAGGAAATCGAAGTCATCTTCACCGGCAAAGCGGCCCGGGTAGTCAAAACCGCCCGGCATCATAATAATGAAAAAATCGAAAAACTCGGTAAAGATAAAGTCCGTTATACGATCAGGGTAAGCGGGGTTGATGAAATCATGCGCTGGATAATCGGATTTGGCGGTGAAGCAAAAGTAGTTCAGCCGACAAGCCTGGTGACGAAAATCAAGCATCATGCAGAGGAAATCCTTGAGCAATATAAGTCGTAAATTTCGGCTTTCAAACCATGTTGTCATACCGGCTGTTTCCATCTTCTGCTTGATGGCGGCGGCTTATGCGTCGGAATTACAGGTTCGGTGGATCGATATCGACGATAAAGGTAATTTCAGTGTCGCCTTTTTCGAAAAGGGAAAGCGGGTCGACCGCAAAGTCAGCGACCGTTTCCAGTTTTTCGTGTCAGCCAATAATTCGCCTCGAGATAGCCGGGACCTCAGGTCGGTCGATGATATCGACGAACTGGAACAGACCTGGACCACTTTCAAGGGAGTTTATCGACCCGCAGCGTATGCCCAGGAATATCCTCTGATTTCAGGATCGCCTTATGATGCCGCTGTAGCACATGATTCCTGCTTTTTCATGGTTTGTCCCAGGCCGGCTGTTTTAAGAGGTTATGATAATGAAATAAGAAAAACCTGCACCCCGCCGGCTTTATTTCGGTGGCATAACTATGAGCGAACAATCGAAAACATCACGGGGAATTTCTTCAGGAGGGCCAAAGTATATCTAAAAGATATGAAAAGCGGGGCCGGTATTTTCAAGATTAAACTGGAGCTTGGGGACCTTGAAGCTGACGGAATCGGCTCGTTTGACTCAATTAGGGGGTATATTGAATCGATCGTTAGACCCGAAGCCATCGACGAAAACCGCCTTCGAGTGATGCTGAAAGAAACTCACAAAAAGGAAAGTAATTTTCTAATACTTGAGGACGGTTCGCTGGAATCATTCAAGCTGTTTTTCCCACCGGATTCAATGGGCCTTCCTTGTCGGACATCTTTTAGCATTGTTTCAAATTCAGATCCGGCTTATCCAATCAATGAGACCATAGCCATAGATCCGAATATCCCCCGCCAGCAGTTCAGCTTGTCAGGCGGTCAGATTGAAGCTGAAATTCTCGTGACGCGATAACGGCTTTTCCTCGCTTTATATTGCGAATATTTAAATTGACAAGCGGTATCAATTTGGGCTCCTTATATCGATGCCTCCTTTAAAGATTCGCCAAATCGCCATGGCCGGAATAATAGGAGCCATTTACGCGGCTATGACCATATTACTGGCCCCGATAAGCTACGGTGTATATCAAGTGCGCCTCGCGGAAGCCCTGACGGTCCTTCCATATTTAAATCCCTATACCGCGATTGGTCTTTTCGCAGGATGTCTGGTTGCCAATATTTTCGGCGGAAACGGAATTCAGGATATTGTATTCGGTTCGCTTTTTACCCTTGTGGCCGGCTATTTAACTTACCTTACATCAAAAATAAAACCCCGCAAATTATCTCTGGGTCTGGCCCCGCTGCCGCCGGTAATAATCAACGCTTTGGGAGTCTCCGCGTATTTATCTAAAATAATAGGAATGGATTATCTTTATGTGGTGCAGTTTATCGGAGCGGGCCAGTTTGTCGCCTGCTATATCATCGGATTGCCCCTCCTGCTGTATATGGGCAAATTCCAGGAAAGACTTTTGAAAAAGAACTATGAATAAGGCGGAGTAACAATATGCCCTCAAGAGTGATAATTTTTGAAGATGAATTCTATGCCGATTTTTATCCCATGACTCATGTCCGGCCGGTTTTTTCGCTGAGGCCGGGAATAAAAGCCCTTTATGAAAAAATCATTGACTGCTTTTCCGATCATACCTCTTTCCTGGTTTGCCGACCGGAACTGGAACAGGTTGTTTCGGAAAGGACCAATCTCCCGGTCAATGAAATAAGCCCGGATGAGAAATCCGAGACTGTTTTCATTAACGGTTGTGTCATAGATCCCTGGCAGATTCAAAAAATCCTGGACAATGAAAAGGGGAATACCTGTATTATTTCCGGCGAGCGGATAATTGCGGCGCGATTCGGTCAAGGGCTCTCCCCAGCAGAAATCGATCTCCTGCAAAAAAAGGGAACCACCGAATTCCTGAAAAAGACTTCCGCGAATATGGAAAAAACCGACAGTGATGTTAAATTATACAACCACCTCTGGGATCTGGTAAACGACCTGAACCGGGCCATTCCTTCCGATATTGAATTCATGAAAAACAACCATGAAGGGTTGTTTGAAGCCGCAGAACGAGCCGAAGTCTTCGAAAATCAATACCCCGGCGCTTATTTTATTAATTCCGAAAATATATATTTGGCGCATGATGTCAAAATCGCTCCGACCGCGGTTCTCGATGCTTCACATGGTCCGATTTATATCGAGGAGCGGGTCGTAATTCAGCCTCACACCTATCTTATAGGCCCGGCCTATATTGGCCGAGATACCCTGATGGTCGGGGGAAAAATGGAAGGCTGTTCTATCGGGCCGGTTTGCCGGGTCGGGGGGGAGGTCGAAGAGACCATCATTCAGGGCTATACCAATAAGTATCACGCCGGTTTTTTGGGGCACGCTTATGTGGGAGAATGGGTTAATTTCGGCGCGATGACCACCAATTCCGATTTGAAAAACGATTATACTTCCGTTAAGGTGTCGATTAACGGGAATCTCGTCGATTCCGGTTCACTCAAAGTAGGTTCCTTTATTGGCGACTTCACCAAGACCGCCATCGGAACGCTGTTAAATACCGGTATTAATATTGGAATCTGCTGCAATATCATAGGAAGCGGAATCGTGACCCACAAAGAAATTTCCAACTTTACCTGGCTTATTGGCGAACATCTTCATGAGTACCGGCTGGTTAAGGCCCTGGAAGTACTCGAAAAAACCATGTCGCGAAGGAAACTGGCCCTGTCTCCGGCCATGCGAAAACTCCTGGAAGTTGTTCATGAAAGGCGTAAGTGATTCCTCGGCTTAATGGTTATCTTATTTTGCCGATATTAGTTAGAGGAATTATTTGAGGGGCTGAGGCGCTCTTTTTTTAGGTTAGGGGCTTGATTTTGGCCCCGGCGCTTGTTTATATTTTTAGACTGCCGACGGAAAGGGAAAAATATGTCAGAACTGCGCAAGGATCCAATCACCGGGAGGTGGGTAATAATTTCAACCGCAAGGGGGAAACGTCCCAGCAGTTTCGGCAGCAGACCCAAGCAGGAATCCCCAAAGATGTGCCCTTTTTGCCCCGGCAATGAGGATAGTACTCCGCCGGAAGTCCTGGCCTATCGCAAGAACGGTACTCAACCGAATCGTCCCGGTTGGTTTCTGAGGGTAATTTCCAATAAATATCCGGCCCTGCGCATTGAAGGTTCTCTGAGCCGCAAACCTAACGGCATTTATGACCAGATGGACGGGATCGGCGCCCATGAGGTCATTATCGAGACTCCCGATCATTCCCGCGACCTGGCCGATTTGTCGGTCGAAGAAATAAAAAATGTTCTCTGGTCTTTTCGGGAACGGAGTCTCGACCTGCAAAAGGACCACCGCTTCAAGTATATTCTCGTTTTCAAAAACCATGGTGAAGCCGCGGGCGCATCATTGGAGCACAGCCACAGCCAGTTAATAGCGACCCCGATCGTACCCAAAAGAGTGGTGGAAGAAATCCGCGGAGCCGAAAAATATTTCGAATTCCGGGAGCGCTGTATTTTCTGCGACATTATCAGGCAGGAATTGACCGAAAAGGAACGGCTGGTTTACGACTATGGTGACTTTATCGCCATGGAACCGTATGCTTCGCGATTTCCATTCGAGACCTGGGTATTCCCGAAACAGCATTATTCTCATATGGTCGATATCAGCACCGAAACCTATCGTTACCTTGCCGAGGCTTTAAAAGACATTTTAAATCGGATTCGGGTAGCCCTGAATGATCCGCCGTTCAATTTCATTATTCATTCGGCTCCCGTAGGGAATGAATTCGATGAAATCTACCACTGGCATATCGAAATAATACCGAAAATTACCAAGGTGGCAGGATTTGAATGGGGATCGGGATTTTACATTAACCCTACGCCGCCGGAGGAGGCCGCTTCGTTTATGAGAAGTATCGATCCGGCTGAAGCCGAAAAGCGGTTTGCTCCAAGGGCCTCATCGGATGTGACCACTTAGTAATATGGATCGTTTAAAAATCGCTTTTATCACCCCCGAGGCCATTCCTTACGCCAAGACCGGCGGACTGGCCGATATTTCCGGAGTTCTGCCGGAGATACTGGCGGGAATGGGTCATGACGTTAAATTAATCCTGCCGCGCTACCGCCAGATCGCCACAGGGTTTCCGAATTTAAAAAAAACGACCACCGGTATCGGCTGCAGAATCAAGAATGAAATTTATAACGCCGATATTTACACCCTTCGGGATGAAACGAGCAAAGTCGAAATAGTTTTTATTTCCAACGATTTCTTTTTTAACCGCCAGGAATTGTACCTGGAGCCTTCGACCGGACGTGACTACGAGGATAACGACGACCGCTTTATTTTCTTCTGCCGCATCGCTCTGAAATATCTGCATCAATCCGGGTGGCAGCCGGATATATATCATGCTCATGACTGGCAGGCGGCCCTTATTCCGTCGCTGGTGAAAACCCGGTACAGCTACGATTCCTTCTTTAATCAATCGGGCACCGTATTTACGGTACATAACCTCGCCTACCAGGGAATCTTTCCTCCGGCCACCTTTGACAAACTGGGCATCGCGCCGGAATTGTTTGCTCCGGCAGCCCCATTCGAATACTGGGGCAAAGTCAACCTGATGAAATCGGCGATAGTCCTTTCCGATATGGTGACAACCGTATCGCCCACTTATGCCAGGGAGATTCAGGATACGAACGAGTACGGTATGGGTCTTGAAGGCGTTCTGAAAGACCGCTCCGCGGACCTGGTCGGCATTTTAAACGGCGCCGATTATCAGAACTGGTCTCCCAAAAAAGACAAGTTGATTCCTTTTAAGTATTTCAAAGACAATTTATCCGGAAAAAAGAAAAATAAACTGGAGCTGCTGCACCGCTGCAGTTTCCCCCTGCGAACCGAGCAGCCTTTAATTGGTATGATTTCCCGTCTCGATAACCAGAAAGGATTCGATATCCTCTCGGAAATTATTAATGATGTCCTCAAGATGGATATCCAAATGGTCCTGCTGGGGACGGGAGAGCGCAAGTACCATGTCATGTTCAACGAACTGACTGCTCGCTATCCCGATAAATTCCATGCCTTTCTGCAATTCGACAATCAGCTGGCCCATCTGATAGAGGCCGGGTCGGATATTTTCCTGATGCCGTCGAGATATGAACCGTGCGGATTGAATCAAATGTACAGCCTTCGTTACGGAACGGTTCCGATTGTACGGAAAACGGGAGGACTGGCCGACACGGTCGAAGATGTCAATGATACCACCGGTGACGGGACGGGATTCATGTTCGATGAATATTCTTCTGCGGCACTGATGTCGGCAATCAAGAGGGCCGTAATGATGTTCGAGAAAAAACGCCTTTGGTATAAAATAGTTAAAAGAGGGATGGTCAGGGATTTTTCTTGGAAAAAGAGCGCCGGCCAGTATCTTGAAGTATATAATCGGGCACTAACTAAATTGGCAAGATGAAAAAGTCAGGCTCGGCCAATCCGGTCTCAGGAAAATTTAATTTGTCGAAAATAGAGAAGCTGGCCGGCGTCATCCTTCTTTTCGCCGCCATCGCCGTTCATATCTATTTTGTCCGGGATCTGCAATTCACGCAGGATGATGCCTATATAACATTCCGCTATGCCGAAAATTACGTAAATGGACACGGCCTGGTTTACAACATCGGTGAGAAGGTAGAAGGTTACACCAATTTCCTCTGGCTGCTGTTTATGATACTCGGCCGCGAGGCGGGTGGCGATTATATTTCAATCTCGCAAATACTGGGGACTCTGTTCGGAGTGGCCGGCATTTTCGTGGTATTCTTGTGTGGCCTGAATATATTCAAATCCGATTACCTGTCGGCGGGCCTCGCGACGATTATTCTCGGGACCGTCTATTCCTATGCCTATTGGACCATTGCCAGCCTGGAAACCGCGGCCTTTGCCTGTATGGTAGTCCTATCGGTTTATTTTCTGATAATACGATCGCCGATGATGGCGGTGACTTCGATTCTGGCGTCGTTGTTACGTCCGGAGGGTGCGCTGGTTTTCGCGGTGTTGATTCTCTACGAATTAATAGTACAGCGCCGACTCACTCGAGATATTGTTATGCTGATATCGATATATGCTCTTCCCTTGATTCCTTACGCCGTGTTCAAGTGGTCATATTTCGGAGGGATTTTTCCCAATCCCTTTTATGCCAAAACCGATTTTACCTGGGGCCAGTTATCCAGAGGAGCCGAGTATACCTGGCAATTCCTGAGGCACTACGCTGGGTTCGGTTTATTCCTGATTCCGTTCCTGGTCGTGTACCGAAAATGGAATAGACATATTTTGGCTCCGGCATTTTTAACCCTTCTATATACCTTCTATATCATGATCATTGGTGGAGACGTCCTCCAGGTGCATCGGTTTTTTGTCCCCTTATTCCCGCTGTATGCCCTGATAATGGTATTCGGATTCATAAACCTCCTGAAATGGAAACACGCTGCTATTTTGGGGGCGCTTATTGTAATCGTCTGGCAGCTGTATGCTCCCTGGGATCATGTTCTTACGTACTGGAAAGCGGAACGGGGGCTCGCCGCCAAGATGGATAACCTGATCGGTCAGTTGAAAAACGCCGATGATACCGATTTTACCCTGGCGGTCAGTACTATCGGTTTGGTCGGTTACAAGCTTATGGGACATACCGTAATCGATATGCTCGGACTGACCGATTCCACCATCGCCCGCCATCCCGAAGAGCCGGTCGAGGGAATTGAGTCGACCTGGAAAGAAACCAAATATAACGCCCAATATCTGTTGACACGCCAACCGAAATATATCCTGTTTTCGACGGGCAACAAACCATCCGCCCCGGCGGAATTCGCATTGTTCACTTACAGCCGGTTTTTGACTAACTACCGCCCGGTCGGTTTTTACTATAACAACTATGTCCACGATTTCTACAAACTGATGGAACCGATCACCCCCCCGGTCGAGAGGGATGTAAATGTCCTTTTCGGAAGGCTCTATAACGAGGGTGTAAATCAATGGCGCCGCAAGGAACTTGACGGCGCACAGGAAACCTTTGAGAAACTTGTCAGGTACTCCCCCAGACCTATCTATCCCTATATTTATTATTACCTGGCCGAAATCAGCCGCAATCGCAACGATAATGCCTCGGCTTATAAAATAGAGCTACTGGGGAGCCAGCAGGATACCAATTTTTATCTTATCGAAAGAGATCTTTATGTTTACGAACGGGGTTTCCGGAGAAATCCGGAGGCGGCAGAGATCCATATGGAACATTTGAGGCGCCTGGTTCCCTGGTATGTGGAGCGGGTCGAAAAAATAGCTGAAGATATGGAAAAGGAAATTGAAGCCTACCAGGAGAGAACCGGTGAGACTATAATACCTTAGGGACTGGCAGTTTACGTTTCAGATATGCCGAAATATTACCCAAAATTTTAAATTCGATTAGTTGACAAATACAAAAACCGATATATATTTATAAAACCAAAAAAGGCGGGAATAGCTCAGTTGGTAGAGCACCACCTTGCCAAGGTGGCTGTCGCGAGTTCGAGTCTCGTTTCCCGCTTTTTTTAATCGGCGGCTTAGCCAAGTGGTAAGGCAGAGGTCTGCAAAACCTCTATTCTCCGGTTCGAATCCGGAAGCCGCCTTTTTTTTGCGCTTGCCAGTCCGGGTATCCTCTTTTATATTTAGAATTATTCCAAATCTTCGGGAGGGCCCTTATGGCAGGAATCAAATTCGCGGTCGTTATCCTTATAGTTATCACCTGTTTGGATGTGTCATCACTTTTCGCCATTGAAAACCCCAATACTCCCATTATTTATTCAAATGGCTCCGGGAAGATCGAAGTTTTCTGGTTTTACCCCGGCTTGCACGAAGATACCCTGGGGAATACGAGTCATAATCCGAATATACTGCTTTCCCCGGGGAGCCAGGATGTACAGAATGCCGTGTTTACCAGGTTCGAAGTTTACCCCCCGGTTTTTGTTGAAGAAGAAAGCTGTTTCCTTCGTGGCGGGGCCTACGAAACTATCGATTCCGAAGGTTTCTTTCCCCCGGTTCGAATGGCTTTAAAATGCCGGGATAAAAGCGGTATCTGGATCGACCGGGCATACGAATTCAAGCGGCTTCATTCATCTCAGGCCGATGGCGCAATGATAGTATTGAAAACAGATACGGCAATTAAGGAATATTTCGAAATCTGGCCGGTATTCAAGTTAAGCCCTGGTTATCCGCAATCTCCGTACTTCGGCGGTTACGAAGGTGATTGCTACCTTGAGCAGTACGTTTGCGCTATGGCTGATTCCAATTACGTTATGAAGAGCGTCGAGGGGACTTTTATCTCTGGAGTTACTTTGCGCTCATGGTGTGGTACAGAAATTTCGGTGAAATCCGATCTCCGGTTCAACCTCCTATTCGGAAATGACAGCCTGTCTATCGATTCAAAGTCCGAAATCCTCGGTTCGGCCGGAGTAGACAGCCTGCGACTGGCGATTGATCCGGCCCACGCCGGTTTCATCGCCATAAAGGTGGAAGTAAACGACGAATCGTCGATTTCCCCGTCAGTTCCATACCATCCGAATCGCAAAGCTCCTCTGGAATTTCAATATTCTCAAGCTGACTTGCTTTATACCATCGGCGATTCTCATTTAGGGGAGTTTCAAATAAGAAACGTCGGAAGCGAACCGCTCGATATTTCCCTTTATTATGACGAACGAACCTACACCTTTTCACCCGGTTCTTTGACTATCCAACCCGGGGCACTGGCTGCAATCTCGGCCTATTATAAGCAGCAAAGTCTGCCGGAGGCGGAACGGAATTCATTCATAATTCTCGATTGCGGTGAAGAGCACTACCCTGTCCGCTACGAATTTAAGGTATCGGAAGGAATTCCGACTGCAATTGATGAAGACCATTCAATGGTCGTGCCCTGCTTATTCGAGGTTTCACCGGCCTTTCCGAATCCCTTTAACAGCTCAGTAAGGTTCGGAATCGTATCGGAATCAGTCGGACAGGTTGATGTTTCGATTTTCAACCTCCTGGGACAGGAGGTCATGGCTTACGGCTTACCCGTCTCCGGATCGGAAAGCGTTGCCTGGGATGGCAAGGACTTTTCCGGTGAGGAATGTGCTACCGGTTTTTACCTGTTTAGATTCAGGCAGGGCGATATTTCGATAGTACGAAAAGCCCTTCTGATAAAGTAACGAATCCGCAATTCCCGATATTTCTTGTATCTTCACGGATATCCGTATATTTTGAAGACTTGCGGAATGGTATCCGCGTATTAAATTCTGAAAAGGTTAAACCCGGATAGAAAATGCCTTATGAAATAATAGATGAAAACGGCTCCGGCGACACCGGACTGAAAATAACCGCCCCGACCCTTGCGAAATTGTTTGAGGAAGCGGCAATCGGCGTGACCTCAATTATGTCTGAGACCGGGAGTTTCCGTGAGAAGGAAGTGATTTCGGTAGATATCAAATCCGCCAGTCTCGAGGATCTCCTGATAGACTGGCTGTCCGAAGTCGTATATCTGAAAGATGCGCGGAATTTCCTCCCGGTACGAGCCGAAATTTCTCGGTTGGACGATAAAGGCTATCATCTAAAGGGAGTATTGCACGGAGAAAAGATTGACCGGAAAAGACACCCTGTCAAAGTCGATATCAAAGCCGTTACTTATTATAACTTGCGGCTACGGAAAAAGGGGAACGACTGGATTGGAGAGGTGGTGTTTGATTTATGAGCCGAATAAACTACAACCGAATCTCCAATAATATTTATGAAATCCCGGTTGCCTTCAAGGAGGGAATGAGGGTCCCGGCGCGTATTTTATCTTCACCGGAATTGATTGACGGTATTGACGACAAAGTGATCGATCAGATTACCAACGTCGCCTGCCTCCCCGGAATCAGAAAATACGCTTATTGCATGCCGGACGGTCATATGGGCTACGGATTCCCAATCGGCGGCGTGGCGGCATTCTCCATGTCAGATGGCATCGTCTCCCCGGGCGGTATCGGCTTCGATATCAACTGCGGAATGAGACTTCTCCGTACCAACATGACCTTCGAAGAACTGAAACCGAAAATGGAAACCCTGCTGGACGACCTCTTCCGAACGATACCTTCCGGGGTTGGTTCCAAGGGGTTTGTCAGCCTGGATAAAAAGCAATTCCGGGAAGTCATGGAAAAAGGGGCGGACTGGTGCCGGGAAAACGGCTATGCCACCAATGACGATATCGAATATATCGAAAACCGGGGGAGAATCCATGGGGCAGACCCCAAGACGGTCTCCGAAAAAGCCGTCTCTCGCGGGATCAATCAAATGGGAACGCTCGGTTCCGGCAACCATTACCTCGAAATCGAAGTCGCGAACCCGGAAAATATTTATGATAAAAATATCGCCGAAGTATTCGGGATCGACCGCGATAACCAGGTTGTGATAGCCATCCATTGCGGTTCGCGCGGATTCGGTCACCAAATCGCGACCGATTATCTGCAGACATTCAGCCGATTCACCAGGGAACACGGACTGAAAATCAGGGATAGAGAATTGATGTCCGCTCCGCTTAATTCCGAAGAAGGCAAAAACTATTTAAGCGCCATGGCCTGTGCCGCCAATGCCGCTTTTGTCAACCGGCAGCTTATCGTATCCGGAATCAGAGATGTTTTCAAGAAAGTATTCAGGAAATCGGAGCATGAACTCGGGATCCGGACCATATATGATGTCGCTCATAATATCGCTAAGGTCGAAAAGTATATCATTGACGGCCGGGAAGAAGAACTTCTGGTCCATCGAAAAGGTGCCACCCGTTCATTTGGCCCCGATCGGCCGGAAATCCCTCAGAAATACCGCAAAGTGGGCCAGCCGGTAATTGTCGGTGGCTCGATGGAAAGCGGCTCCGCACTCCTCTGCGGAACCAAAATCGCCGATGAAGAATTTTTCGGATCGACCCTCCACGGAGCCGGGCGTGTCATGTCGCGTTCCAAAGCCAAGAAAACCGCCCGGGGAGATGCCGTCGGTCGAAAAATGAAAGAGAACGGCATAATGGTAAAAACCGGATATATGCCGGGACTGGCCGAAGAAGCCGGATTCGCCTATAAAAATATCGATACCGTGGTCGATGCCGTTGATGCCATTGGTATATCCAAAAAAGTGGCGCGGTTCTTTCCGGTAATGAATATTAAGGGATAATTCAGACAAAAAAAAGAGGGCGCCGCTCTGGTCGGGTAGAGGGGGCTAGGAAACTACCCAGGGACAGCAGAGAGTCACCCTCGCTTAAGTATAATTTTCGTTCAAAATGTAAATTAGTTTAGTCATTGTCAAGTTTTTTTAACGGGCTATTCTCACCAAAAAAGCAACATTCTTTTATCTCTATGCGAGACAACTCGTTACGGGGCTCGTCTGATCTTGCCTCAAAGGCCGAATTCTCATAAAGCTGGAATATTCGGTCAATACTTGACTATTTTAATCGGGACAGTGGTTTTTATTTCCTTATCATCGCGAAAGATAAGATGGAAAGAAGTGAAAACCGTTCCCTTCGGAATTTCCGGATTCAATGTGACCGCCAATTCCACAGATTCACCCGCCGCAATTTCACCCTCCAGAGATTCGACACTGATTAGCGAATCGGCCTCCAGAAGTATTTTATACTGCGCCTTTTTTCCGGATTGATTGGATAAACTTATGGTCTTTTGTGTTTGTGAGGGAAGGAAAAACAGGGATTTTGGATTCGCAGAAAAAGCGGTCGGCAATGCTCCTATATTGGAATTGTATTCCAGTTCCAAAACCGGATTGAGCGGATCGTTGGACTCAACCGTGATTTGCCTGACATTGGTGCCGTAATAATCGGTCGTCCAGAAATCGACCCGGATTAAAGTGCTTTCACCCGGAGAGAGGAGCGTATCCAATATCCTCGCCGTAGTGCAATCGCAATTACTGGCGGCACGGAACATGATAAGATTGGCATTACCGGTATTTTTCACTTTGAAGAAATGTACCATATCGTAGTCGAACGGAATAAATCCGAAATCCCAGTAAGGTTCTTCGATTTCAATACGGGGTTGCTCCTCTTCGGTTCGCGAATTCGCAATCGGATATTGAAATAATGTGATGAGCAAAAACAGAAAAAATAATTTAGCGACATCTTTCATTTTTAAACTACCTCCGTAGCCTCAATTGCAAAGCCGTTCTCTTTCATCCAGACATCGTTAAAACACTTGCTTAGATATTTGATTCCGGAATCCGGGATTATTACCACGATGATGCTCTTTTCATCGAGCCGTGCGGCCGCCTTGCGCGCGGCATAAACCGCCGAACCGGATGAGCCTCCGGCCAGGATGCCTTCCTCCCTGGCAAGCTGCCTCGCTACCCGGAATGCTTCGCTATCGTTAACCGTTATTACTTCGTCAATAATATCTTCGTGCAGTGCCCCTGTCATTACATCCGAACCGATACCTTCGACTTTATATCGCCCGGCCTCGATTTGCCGTTTTTCGTTAAGGTACGGCCCGAAAATCGAACCTTCGGGATCTACCGCGATATTCCTGATTTTAGGATTCTTTTCCTTCAGGTATCGTCCGGCGCCCGACATTGTACCCCCCGTACCAATACCGGCGACAAAATGGGTGACCTTTCCTTCGGTATCTTCCCAGATTTCCGGACCGGTACTCAGATAGTGAGCTCTAACATTAATCTGAGAATGATATTGGTTCATATGGAAATAGCCATTCTCTTCGGCCAGATTATGTGCCTTTAGATAGTACCCTTCGGGATCGTCGTGATCGGTATCGGGGCAGATCAGTACTTCGGCTCCAAAAGCCTTGATCATGTCGATCTTTTCTTTGCTGGTCTTTGCGGGAACCGTGATAATGGTCCTCAAGCCCATGACCGCCCCGACCATTGCGAAGGCCGCTCCGGCGTTTCCGGATGAATTATCGATAATAGTATCCCCCGGCTTCAGTTTCCCCGATTTCATGGCCTCGTTGATTATAAAAAGGGCCATTCTTTCTTTAACGGAACCGCAGGGATTCAGGTATTCCAATTTGGCCAATAACAGGGGACCACCCTTTGGCAATCCATTGGCGATCTTAACCAGGGGAGTTTTCCCGATAATGTCGAGTATATTTCTATGGTATTTCATATTAACCTTGCTCCAAAAGTTATATTATCTTATGGAAACTTGGTTTCAATTTCAATATAAAATCTTACGCAAACAGTGTCCCGATACAAGGATATTTTAGCTTGACAAAGACTTGCAGCGGTCTCTTTATTGTGCCATAAAAGGATAACGCCGATAATTCGGGGAGGATCGATGAAACGATTTTTTATAGGTTTATCTCTTGTATTTCTAATCGTTTGGGCGGCTGGCTGCAATAAAGATGATTCCGAAGTCGATAAGCTCGAACAGGATGTGATGATGGCCGAAAAAGGTGATACCACCGCCGACAGTGCAGCTTTAGCAGCCGATACCGAAACCATGGCCATGCAGCAGGAGCAGAAGTCCCAGAAGCCGATAGAAACAGCCGTTGGGTACGAGGCCACCGAATTCGGAGGCTTTACCGTTCAGGTTGCGGCCGGAATCGATGCCGAAAAGGCCAGATATACCGCCGAAATTTTCGCCGGGCGCGGCTACGAGCCTTTCATTGTCAAGGCCGATGTCGGAGGGATAACGTTCTATCGTGTCCGAATCGGGAATTTCGATACCGTCGAAGAGGCCCGGATACTGGCGACGGAGCTTCAGGACAGGTATTCCCTTAAACCCTGGATCGATCATAACTAATAAGGGAAATGAAAAGCCATACCGAATACCTTACCTTTAACACCGAAAAGCGTCGCGAATATATCAACATTACCGATGAGGTGGAAACCGCTCTCGAAAAAAGCGGCATTAAGGAGGGCATTGTTATGGTCGGCGCCATGCATATTACGGCGTCGGTTTATATCAACGATGCCGAATCGGGACTGATTCAGGATATCGATGAATGGCTTGATTCTCTGGCTCCTTGCGGCAAGGATTACCGGCATCATCGAACCGGCGAAGATAACGGTGATGCCCATTTGAAAAATCTGCTGCTGCACCATCAGGTGATTATCCCCGTAACCGACGGTAAACTCGATTTCGGCCCCTGGCAGCAGGTCTATTATGCGGAATTCGACGGCCGGCGGCGAAAACGGGTTATTATTAAAATTATCGGCGAATAAAACAACCCCGGTTTCTCCGGGGTTTTTTGAAATCCCTTTGGTCGTTGTAATCTCATTATCCCCAATATCCTGCGCCATGCTCCGTATATTTGAGAAGTACAGGAAAGGAACAGGTCAATGGCACAGGAAGCATATTCTCAGTTTATTCCGAAATTAGATTTAGAGAAAAAACCGGAGAAAAAACGCCCCCGCCGCAGGCTTCCGGATTTCTTGAAAATAAAGGCCAATTTCACCCCCAATTATTTCCGCGTAAAGGATATCCTGGCCCGTAATAATCTCCATTCGGTTTGCCAGGAAGCCTCCTGTCCGAATATCCGGGAATGTTTCGGCGAAGGAACGGCGACCTTCATGATTTTGGGAAACCACTGCACCCGTGGCTGCCGTTTTTGCGATGTCAAAACCGCGGTGCCGCTTGGATTGGACCGGGAAGAGCCGGAACGGATGGCCAAAGTGGTCGGCGAACTTAACCTCAGACAGGTGGTAATTACTTCAGTTACCCGGGATGATTTGAAAGACGGCGGCGCCGAAATCTTTGCGGAAACTATCAGGCAATTGCGCCTGAGAGACCCCGAGGTTAAAGTCGAAGTCCTGATTCCCGACATGCGGGGAGACCGCGAATCGGTGGAAAGAGTCCTTGAAGCCCGGCCCGATGTTTTTGCTCACAATGTCGAAACCGTGGCTCGATTATATCGGAGAGTCCGCCCCGGAGCCCAGTTGCAGCGGTCGCTCGATATCCTGCGCCAGGCCCATGAATATCATCCCCGGCCGGTGGTTAAAACCGGGTTTATGGTCGGCCTGGGCGAGACCATGGATGAAATCCGAGAACTGATGCGGCTGATTCACGCTACCGGAACCCAGATCGTCACGGTGGGGCAGTATCTCAGCCCGTCCGAAAATCACCTCGAAGAAGAAAAATTCTATCATCCCGACGAGTACAACGAAATCACCAGAATTGGATATGAAATCGGCTTCGAGCATGTCGAAGCGGGACCGCTGGTGCGCTCATCTTATAAAGCCTTCAGTCAATCCAAAGATATTCTTGCCAGGTGTGAGAAATAAATATGCACCGAATGACCAGGCTGCTCCGGCGCGAGAATCTTGCCGAAGGCAAAATAGCTCTCTATCTGGAACGCCCGGAAGGTTTCCGTTTCGTTCCCGGACATAATATTGATGTCGGGTTTATAAACCAGCGTGATATCGATCCTTCGGATACCAGCCGAACTTTCTCCATCGCCAGCGCTCCTTATGAAAAGGAACTGATGATCGCCGCCCTGATTCGCAGTAATTCCTACAAGAAAGCCCTGAATTCACTGCCGATCGGAGAGAGCCTGTTAATCGATGGCCCCTACGGGACTTTTCGGCTTCATCCCGATGTCAAAAGGCCGGCGGTTTTTTTGATCGGAGGTATCGGGATTACGCCCGTGCTCAGCATGCTCCGCCAGGCCGCGCGGGAGAAACTGGATTATCCGATTTACCTTTTTTATTCGAATCGCCGCAGGGAAGACGCCGTCTTTTTCGATGAACTTGCGGATTTCAAGAATGACTTTAGCCACTTCGTCTTCGTTCCGACATTTACCCGACAGCAGGAATCCTCTATGGCCTGGAGCGGCGAAACCGGAAGAATCAGCGCTGACATGATAAGGCGATATATAACAGATTTGAGCGGTCCGCAGTACTATGTCGTCGGGCCCTCCTCGATGGTATGGGGAACACTCCAGGTCCTGAACGAAATAGTCGACCGGGCTTCGATTAAAGTCGAAGATTTCACCGGTTTCGATTGAACCGCAAAAGGTCTATCATCTTTATATAAAGTCTTTGCCCGAAACTCTCCGGGCGTATTATATTTGTATAAATTAATAAGATGTCGAAAGGAAGTACAATGCTTGATAAGGACAAGGCGGCGCTGGTTATTGTCGATATTCAAGGCAAGCTGGCTCAGTTAATGCATGAAAAAGAAGTATTTTTTAAGAACGTGGTGCGGATGATTAAGGGAGCTCGTCTATTGAACATTCCGATTTTCTGGAATGAACAAATCCCCGAAAAACTGGGGGAGACCGTCCCGGAAATCAAAGAGATGCTTGCCGATATGAAGCCGCTGGTTAAAAAGAGTTTCAGCTGCTGCGGCAATTCCGATTTCGTCTCACGACTTAAAGAGTCGGGAAGACGGCAAATTCTACTGACCGGCATGGAAACTCATATCTGCGTGTACCAGACGGCGCGTGATTTATTGCGCGATGGGTTCGATGTCCATGTGATAACCGATGCCGTTTCTTCCAGAATAGCATCCAATATTAAAATTGGTATTGAAACTATGAAGAACGAAGGGGCGAAGCTGTCGTCGGTCGAAATGTCCCTGTTCGATATGTTCGATACTGCCGAAGGGCAGGAATTCCGCGAGATGATTCAAATCGTTAAGTAATGGTCTATGAATAAAAAATGGGGAATTCCGCAAGGATTGGAATTCCCCTTTCCTGTAAACCAATCTATTTTCCGATATATACTTTTAAGAACTCCACTATTTTTCTATAGGCCTCGATAACATTCTCGGTTTTTCGGATTCCATGACCTTCATCGGAAAATATCAGGGAATCCACCACTCCGCCGTTGTCCTGAATGGCCTTCATGATCTGCTGCGCTTCGCTGACCGGGACCCTGGGATCATTTTCACCGTGCTCGACCAAAAGCGGAGTTTTTATCAAATGGGCCTTATGTATGGGTGAGATCGATATCAGGAATTCTTTGTCCTCGAGCGGCCCGTATTCCGATTCGCGGATATGTCTGCGATAATCGGCGGTGTTTTCAAGGAAAGTTACGAAGTTGGCGATACCCACTCTATTAATCGCGGCGTCGAACAGGTCGGGATATTCGGTAATCAAAGCGAGAACGACATAGCCTCCGTAACTTCCCCCCATCACACTCAATTTACCTTTTTCGGAATATCCCTCAGACAACAGGTAATCTACGGCCGCTTTGTAATCTTTGACCGAATTGATGCGATTCTTGTAATTATCCATATCGACATATTCTTTGCCGTATCCGGTCGAACCCCTGGGATTGGGGGCAAGAATACCGAAACCGTTCAGGGCGAAGTATTGATAGTTGCGTACGAAGTACGGCCGGAACTGGCTTTCCGGACCTCCATGCGCAATCAGAATAAACGGAATGGGGCCGCCTTTGTAATCCGGAGGCAGATATAGAAAGGCCGGTATTTCCAATCCGTCGAAAGATTTGTAGTGAATCAATTGAGGTTCCACGAAGATATCGCGGTTAATACCGGCGTAAGTGGTGAAGGTTTTTTGAACCATCTGTCCGGCCTTCGGATGCCATTCCCAGATATCGGTAGTCCGGGTCGGACTGTCATAAGCCATCAAAAGCCGCCCGTCGTTCAAAGGTTCAATATCCTTGATTCTCCCCTTAATATCGGGTACCGGGACCATTTCGCCGGTTTCCATGTCTTTCATGTGCGGTGTCGAGTATCCGTCATTATTCGTGTGCCAGACCATGTACCGCCTGTTTTCGGAGAAATCGAGAACATCGGTCGTCCACTTTTCCTCGGGGTTAAGGATCGTCAGCTTGTGCGACGCCAAATCGATAGCCCCGATCCTGCGGATTCCGTCTTTGGTATTACTCGTAACGACATAAACGGTTTTATTATCCGGGGACATTGACGGGTATTCGTACTCGTATTCGGCGTTTTCGGGAGTAATCCTTTCGTATTTGCCGGTCATTAAATCGATTAAGTACAAATCGTTTTCGACATTGGAATAAGCATGCTCTATAATCAGAAACTTGTCGTCGAGGGAAAGGTCTCCGAGATAATTGGAACCTTCGAAATCGAATATTATAGAAGAGCTGTCGGTCGCGAGGTCATAATAATAGAATTTAAAATCTCTGAGATTCTCTTTGTTGGAGTGATAGTAAAAACCGCTGCTGCCGCTGTTCCATGCTACCTCGCCGTTACGGTGTTTGGGATTGTCGGTCAGTTGCCGCAAGCGGCCGCTTTGGGTATCCATTAGGTACAGCTGGGCCTGTTCGGAGCCTCCGGTTGATGCGCCGACTACGGCCTTTTTGCCGTCGGGGGAGACTTTATACCAGTCTATGCCGTCTTCGAAAGCAGTTAACTGGTACGGCCAGCCTTTGTCGTTCAAGCGATGAACCTGATCGATACCGCTTAAGTCGGCCACAACATACAGATCGCCGGTGGCTTCACAAAAGTGCGGGGAATAAGTCGAACCTATCTGAAGGAAGGTGGCGATATCCGGAATATACTTCTCGCCGAAATAGGGCATATCTTTGGCATATAGTATTCCGATCGACAAAATTATCATTGCTAAAATAATAAGAATGGACCTGCGGAAATGATTCATTGTTTCCTCCGAAAAATACGTGTCGTTTGAGGAATATACGAATTTTGGAGGAAGATGTAATCTGAAAACGGAATATTCTTGTCAAGAGAGAAGAAGGTCGAATTTCTGTGATTCCTACGCTATTTCGGCCTCGGAATTCACAATCAATTCTTCTTCCTCGCTGTGAACGCGAAGAAAGAACTTACAATTCTGACACGATTGTCTCCGGTTCCGGCATAAAATATTGGCGTGGCGGGATTCTCCCGGCATGATTTCCCAACAAATCCGTCCTGCTCCGCGGCCGCCGTTTATACCGTCAAAACGCATTTTTAACGGTATCGGACAGGGACCATACAATTTGGAAAAGATCCCTCCGGGCTCCATTCCACAATTCATGTATTCCCAGCAGTTGAGTTTATCGCACATTGTTTACAGGTCCTCGGGTTTGATTAACTTTATGATCGAATCATATTGTCCGGATGATTTAAACTGCGCCAGTTCCTGCGGATCGGCAATCTGCTTATATTCGGAATAGGTCTTTCTGACTTTATTGGCATCGTCTTTGGCCGCATAATTCAGCATCAAATAATGATAAACATACGGGTCGCTGCCATTGACGTCTTTAGCCTTGCGAAAATACTTTTCGGCGTTTTTATTCTTGCCCAGCTTATATTCGCAAATACCTGCACCCAGCAGGGCAGGATAAAACTTGTCGTCTATTTCCAGCGCGGCGTCGTAATCGATTTTGGCCGCGCGATATTCACTTTTATCGAGGCGCGCTCCGGCTCTTCCCACCAGGGCCAGCTTATCCTTGCTGTTCATTTCATTGGCCTTGGTGAAATATTTTATGGCGTCATCCGGTCGCCCTTTGAAACGGTAAATTTCCCCGCAACGAATATAATCGGCCGCGGCCTTGTCGTATTTGCTCATCTGAGCGAACGACTTCGCCCGGTTATCATATGCGGACAGCAGCGACGGGTCTATTTCAAGGGCTTTGGTAAACGATTCTACGGCGGATTTGTAATCCCCCTTGGAAAATGCCGAATTGCCCGCATCGGCATAATCGTCGGCGGTCATGGTTTTTTGTGCGTTTGCCTTTGGAGCCAGGTTCGCCTTAACCGTGGCGGTTTTCCCGGAGGATACCTCTATGATTCCGCTATAAGTGGTGTATCCGTCTTTTGAAACCTGGACCTTATGTTGCCCCGGGCTGATTTTTGTATAAGTATTGTTCCCGGCTCCGAGGATTTTGCCATCCACGGTAAATTTGGCGTCATCGACATTCGCGGCGAGCTTGATCTTACCGTAACCACTTGACTTATTTGAAGACGTGCTCTCCTTGGTGGTGTTCGACTTCTGCTTGGGAGTTTCCAGGGCGGATTTTTCCTCCCGGGGCGGAGTATATGAAATCTCATCGGCATACTTATGGCCCAGATCGCCGAAAGTCATCAGGGTTGTCTGTCCCGCGATAATCGTGGCATTCCCCTGGCCGACTCGTTGGCCGTTGCTTTCGAAAATGAACTCATAAGTTCCCGTGGGGATCATTTCGAATTTAAAAAATCCCTGAGTAGTGGTTGTGGTCGACTTGCCCAGTTCCGTAATCGTGACCCTGGCTCCGCCGACATACGGCTGGCCATAGTTATTAAGGACCATCCCAACGATTTCGCCGTCGCTGCCAACCGTCGGGCTGATAAAGAACGATGCCGCTATCAGGAGGACCAGAACGAATCCGGCCGCGGCGCCATAGAGTTTTAGCTTCTTTCCGAGTTGATAGGTCTTAAGGAGATATTCCTTGCCTCCGACGGCCAGTTCATCACTATCATGCAAATAAGCGTTTCCGACCAATTTTATATAATTGCCGCGGAAATAGGCAAGGCCTCGAATCCGGTTGGCTTTTTTAACCTCGGAGTGAAATTGCGAAGGGTCTGCTATCGGCGTAATCTGGTTGGCATTCTGTGGTTCCTCTGTTTTCTCGTCGGATACGGGTCCCGGCTTATCACCGGGAAAGGCTCTCAGACTGCCATTGGATTTAGTTTCACTATCTTCAGATTTATGGAGGTTTTCACGCGGAGCACCGAACTGCTGGGCGGTAAAAGAACTCGGTTTTTCACCTTCAGCGGGATTCGCCTCCCCGGATGCTTGCGCTTTTACCCACCCCGCGGAATCAGAATCGTCTGCTGCATTACCGGCCGCCGAAATCTCCGGCTCCTTTTCCAATTCGTGCGATTCTACGATATCGCTTCCGGACTCGCGGTTTTCGATTCCGGCGGGTTCCTCCGATGACGAGGATTGCACCGGTATATAACTATCCTGGGTAACCAGTTCATCGTCATCTTCCCGGAAGGATGATACCGGCTTTGCCTTGTCATCTGCCGAAGGACCGTATGGCTGATCCTGTTCATAGGGGTTTACCCCTGAAAAGTCAAAGTCATCGGCTTGGTTTTTTGGTTTTTCGGCTGCTGCTCTTCCTTCGAGAATGTTCGAGGGACTGCTGATATCGATGCCTTCATCCCGTATGGAGGTTTTGCCGGAGGATTTACCGGTGCCGAATAGGTCTGGCGCTCCGGAATCCGGAGTCTCCGTAATTACGAATTCGAGATTGTCATCGGATTTTTGAAGCTCTCTATCATCCGGAATTTCTTTTTCAGGCGGCGAAGAAACCGGGGCTCCGCAATTCGGGCAAAACTTCACCCCGTCAATTAAATTATCCGCCTTGCAGTTATGGCAGATCATATGGCTTATTTTCCTTTAAAATAATTTGTGAACCATTAGTCAATTTATCGGTTTGCCCCGTCTTTTCTTTAGATTTTGGGGAATACCATGGGATTACCGAGAGGATGAGTGATTTTGCAGAATTGGCTTGACAGTCGGAATTCTTTGGGCTATAATCGGTTAATATTTTTTCAAGTAAGGTTCTTGAGGAGGACAAAGGAATATGCAAGGGCGATATAACCGCTTGCTGTTTATCATCTTAGCGATAACTGTCACTGCCCTGTGGTTCGGTTGTACTCAGCCGGATGATATCATTGCTCCGGTATCCGATACCGAATTGAGTTTATCTCCGGATCGTTTGCCGACACTGCCCGATAGTCTGGTTTACTATTTTTGGGCTATCGATTCGGCGCAGAATGGGGATGCCTATTTAATCGGGAGTTTTATCTGGAGCAACGAAGTTTATAAATTCTATGATCTTGACACCAATTTAATCGATTCCATTTGGGAAATCGATTATGATTTATTGGATCCATTTTTCAGATATCTGGCGGTTTCCGTCGAACGGATCGGAGATCTTCCGGTCGGATCTATCGTCCCGGTCGATGAGGTCGGACCGATAATGCTGAAAGATACAATTATAGATCCCGAAACCTCACCTGTTAAAATGGTCTTTCCGCTCGACCTCTGGCTTGGGAACGGGTATTATTGTATTGAAACACCGACCGATGGAAATTCCAACAGCAATGATGTCAGCGGCCTGTGGTTTGCCGAATATATCTATGATCGAATCAAGTACGCGGATACTTTCAATGTGGATTTCCGTTTGGTTCCGACCCAGCGACATATTCCGCGAGCGATCGTTATCGATACCATTTTGGCGGATACTTCGTTTTGGGACTGTAATGCCTACATAAATAATAAATGCGTGGATTCGACTAATGTCCCGGTTGAAGACACCGCGTTCGGCTACGATTATATGTCGATATTCGTTCAGGATGCCGACTCTTTTACGATTTTCTATCCTGAAGGAATAGAGGGCCCACCGGACACTCAGGCCATCGCCTCTCTCTCTGCGACGGTGGACACAGTGGCCATTACCAGGCGTCAGCCGGTAGTCGATTCATTCTACACCCTGTACGATACCCTGGTGATTGATACGTTCATCCATACCCGTATAGATTTCGAATACGTCACTCTTCCGGTGAACCTTACGGGCGAGACTTTGCTGACTGATATCAAAGTTTATCGTCTCAACATAGACAGCACCGCTTTTGACGAGTTCGATTCCACCATTACGGTTCCTCCACTCGTGGATTTTAACCATGAAATGATTTACACTCGCCTCGGCTATGTCGACAGCTCCTTCATTCTTGTGGATAAATTTCTCCATTCCTATGAGGAGGTTCCCGATCTCTATCAAACGGGATGGCATTTCAAGGGTTGGGTGCTTTCACCGTTCTTGCAGCCGAGGAATGCTTTTGGATCTCTGGCCAAGCCGGTTTGGAACGAATTCTACATTGAGCAGGAGATGAAACCGATGGATGGCGGGATGATTACGACCGGTTCCTTTAAGAGCTTCCGGAGCGCGGATGACGGCAATCCTTACTCCGATAATAAACGAGTCCCCAACGTCCCGGGCGAAGATTTCCTGCTTAATTTACCATCCGGGGTGGATTCGATTGTTTTCGCCGAACCCAACGTCGATTCGACCGGTACGGGAACGGTCTTTATCACGCTTGAGCCGGACAATTATAATAATGAATTTAAGAACTTTCCTATAATATATATGACCGGAAGCATTGCCCCGTATTGGAGGGCGACACTAACCGGCGAGCATGAGCAGTTCAGCGTCGGCGATCCGACCTTTAACATGTTCAATAAATTTTCGACCATAAATAACAGCTCGTTCGGATTCCCGGCCATAAATGTCGCGCTGAAACGCAAGTAGGGTAGTTCGGGGTATTAGAAATCCCGTTGAAAGTTTAAGCCCCGCCGAAACTTGGCGGGGCTTTTTCCGTACATGATTCTAAAATTTATTATCTTGAATAATCAGCCGGTATAAAAGTATATAGGTTATAAACTGCAACTTTAAACAAAAAGAATCGTCATATAACAGGGAGCCATAATGGAGAGCAATAACTTAACTTCACCGCCGGTTATAGAAACATCCCGGCCAGGCATAGGGACCTTGATAATCAAGGTTTTCACACAGCCGTCAGAAGCTTTTAAGCATTTGAAGAAAAAAACCGACTGGCTTATTCCATTCATTATTATCGGTATCGTCGCGACACTTTTGGGTCATTTCCTGAAACCGCTTTATATAAATGATATGATGCCGGTTGTTATGCGGAATATGGAAAAATATCGGGAAATGATGGGTGAACAGCAGTATAATCGGACAATTCAGCAAATGGAGGAAGAGCAGGCCAAAGCCCTTAAGGGGGACTTTGATTGGAAATCCCCGATTATCCTATTCCTTATGTATTTTGTATTCTTTATGGTTATTGCCTCTCTTTCGTTAATGGCCGGGAATTTTATTTTCGGCGGGCGAGCAAGTTTCTGGTTGGTTGTCAATGTGGTGGCCTTTGCCGCCCTTATCGGATTGCTCGGCGACGTTGTCAGGGGAGCGATGGCATTCATGAAGGAATCAACGCTGGTTTATACCGGGCTCGGGCTTTTGAAACCTGTCGACAACGGGACATTTTCGTTTTATCTCTTCCGTCAAATCGACCTCTTTTCGATCTGGAGAATCGTGGCTACTTGTATCGGTTTGGGGGTTCTTTATAATTTGAAAGCTTCGCGCTTTATGTTCGTCTTATTCCCGCTCTGGTTTGTCTTCATATGTATTGTCGCGCTGTTGAATATGTACATTATGATGGGTGGATTAATTTACTAATTATTTTGAGGAGAAATAGGAAATGCGCCTTATACGCGGTTTATTGCTTTCACTAATCCTGATCTGTCTGGTTCAAGCAGGGACGCTGAACGCCGAAGTTCTAACCCTTGAAGATTGCATAAATATGGCTCTGGAGAGTCACCCCGATGTGGTCCGGGCCGACGGTAATTTTAAAACCGCCAGCGCCGACCTCTGGAACGCCGCCGGCCAATTCCTTCCGAGCGTTAATGCCTCTGCAAGCGTTAGTGAAAATTGGGGAAATAGACTGGACGAAAACTCCGGCCTCGTTTATGACACATGGCAGAAGAGCTATTCGGCGGGAATTGGAGCGTCAATGACCGTATTTGACGGCGGCAGAATGTTTTTCAATTACTTCGCTTCCAAAGCCAATAAGGCGTACTATAAATACCAGGCTGAAGGGACACGCCAGAACCTGGTTTTTTCGGTAAAAACCTCCTACTTCGCTTATCTCGCTGCCCAGAAAATTCTGGAAATCAGAACCGAGGCCTTAAAGCGGGGAGAAGAACAATTGAAACTTGCCGAATCCCGGTTCGAAGTCGGTTCCGCCTCGAAGTCTGATGTCCTAAAGGCCCGCGTTCAATACGGAAATGACCGTCTTAACCTGTTCGAAGCGGAAAACAATGTCAAGACCGCAATGGCCGATCTGGCTTATATTATAGGCGCCAATGTCAATTCCGATATTCAGGTTTCGACTGCTTTTAAGGCCCAGCAGTACGAAGGAAGTGAGTCGGATGCTCTTGCGTACGGTATGGAACATCAGCCGGGATTCCTATCCGCACAAAAGGACCTTGGCATTTCCAAACTGGATCTATGGTCGGCTTACGCGCTGTACCTTCCGTCGATTGACGTAAGGGTATCGCGCGGTTACGGAAATACCAGGTGGACCGAGCTTAAGAGCTTCAAAGACACTGACGGCAGCTGGTCGATTTCCACTTCGTTAAACATACCGATTTTTCAGCAGTTCTCCCGAAAGCGGGCCGTTACTCGTGCTAAAGCCACTTTGAACGATTCCCGCGCGGCCTTCTATTATGCCAAAAACAACCTCGCGCTGGAAATCAAAAAGGCCTACCTCGACATGAACAACGCCAGGGAAAAATTATCGGTGGCCGAAGAAACGGTTCTCTCGGCACAGGAAGATATGGACCTGGTCCAGGAAAAATATAATCTCGGCGCCGCAACAATTTTGGAACTTCTTGACGCTCAAGTCAGTCTGATTACAGCAGAGAACGATAAAGTGCAGGCCGAATTCGATTTCAATCTGGCGGTTTCGAGCCTTGAAAACGCCATGGGAATCAGATAAGCAATTTGAAAAGATAAAGTGAGGTGTCCCCTACAATGAAACGAAGGAACAAAAAACTGCTAATCATTGCAGGTGCCGTGGTGGTCGTCGCCTTCATTCTGGCCAATATCTTCCGTTCCGGTGAATCCGGCACCACGGTACAGGCGGAAAATGTCAAGATGCAGGATATAGTCGAAGAAGTTTCGGCTTCCGGTTATGTCCAGCCGAAAACCAAAGTTAATATAACCTCGGAAGTCACCGCGGAGATTATTGAAGTTGCGGTGGTCGATGGCCAGTTTGTTCGGAAGGGAAACCTCCTGATCAAGCTCGATACCGTGCAGCTTCAGAAAGATTTCGAACAGATGAAGTACAGCCTCGAGGAAATGGAAGCGAGGGTAGAGGGTTCCAAAGCGCTCTATTTGCAGGCCGAAGAAGAGAATACCAGACAGAAAGCTCTCTTCGAAAGAAATTTGACTTCCGAAACGGCATACAAGGACGCCGAATACAGCTATTTGAACAGCAAGCACAGTTACGAGGCCATGCAAAGCCAGTTCAAGCAGACTCGTGCCCTTTTCGAAAAGGCCGAAGATAATCTCAGCAAAACACGTATTACTGCGCCGATGGATGGTATCGTAACTTACATCGATGCCGAACCGGGCGAAATCGCTCAGGCCCAGACCGCCTACACTCAGGGCAAAACCCTGATGACTATCTCCGATTTGAATTCTTTCGAGGTGGAAGTCGATGTCGACGAAACCGAAATCGTGAAAGTCGATCTCAACCAGGAAGCCAAAATTGAAGTTGACGCCTTCCCGGATACGTCATTCGTCGGCGAGGTGGTCGAGATCGGAAATACCGCCATTATGACGGGGCTCGGAACGCAGGATCAGGCCACCAATTTCAAGGTCAAGGTCCTTTTTAAGGAAACCAACAACAAGATCCGCCCCGGGATGTCGGCGACAGTCGATATCACCACCAATAAACGCACCGAAGCTCTGGTAGTTCCGTATGGCGCTATTGTTATGCGGAATCTCAATCCCGAAGATTCTCTTGAAAAGCCCAGCGATTCGTCAGGCGGACTGGTTGCGGAAGCGCATGCCGCCCAGGTCGAGGAAAATCCTCCATCTGATACCGACAGCTCCTCGCATGAGGGTAACAAGGGGCGCGAAGCCAAGGGAGTATTTGTTATTCAGGACGGCAAAGCCAAATTCGTGGAAGTGGAAACCGGCATTGCGGATCAAAAGAACATCGAGATTGTAAAAGGACTCGAAAAAGACCAGAAAGTCATCTCCGGGCCGTTTCGGACTCTGCGTACGATTAAGGACGGAGATATGATTAAGGTCGAAGAGCAGCCTCAATTCAGCGTTAGGGAATAATCATGCCGTTAATTGAAACAAGAGATGTCTGGAAAACTTACCAGATGGGGACCGTCCAGGTAAACGCCCTCATGGGGATAACCATCGCCATTGAAAAAGGGGATTATGTGGCGATTATGGGACCCTCAGGCTCCGGTAAATCCACCCTGATGAATTTGATCGGATGCCTCGATACGCCCACCAAGGGTGAATACTATCTGGCGGGCAGCAGGGTCAGCGAATTGGAAGACGATGAACTGGCTCGTATCCGGAATAAACAGATCGGCTTCGTTTTCCAGACCTTTAATCTGATGCCGCGGGCCAGTGCCTTTCACAATGTCGAACTCCCCCTGATTTATAATGGCACGCCCAAAGATATTCGCCACGAAAAAGTGATACGTGCCATGACTTCGGTGGATCTGGCCGACCGCATGAATCACCGCCCGAACGAACTTTCCGGCGGGCAAAGACAGCGGGTTGCCATTGCGCGGGCGCTGGTCAATGAACCGTCCCTGCTTCTTGCCGACGAACCGACCGGAAACCTCGACACCAAAACCGGTCAGGAAATCATGAATCTCTTCTCGCGGCTTCACAAGGAAGGAAATACGATCATTATCGTTACCCACGAACGCGAAGTAGCCACTTTTGCCAGAAGAATACTGATGATCCGCGACGGTCAGATCGAAAGCGACGAAGTGGTCAGCGAAACCGAAAAGCTCGCAAACGGTACCAAGCTATGATATTATGGGAAATCCTCAAAATGGCGGCAAGCGCGCTTCGGGTTAATAAGCTCCGAACGTCACTTACCCTGCTCGGGATCATCATCGGGGTATCTTCCGTCATTACCATAATTTCCGCCCTGGACGGCCTGCAGCAATCGATAGAAAGCGAACTCGAAGTGCTGGGCCCCTCGACCTTTATCGTAACCAAATTCGGTATAATCATGAGTGAAGAGGCCTTTCTCGAAGCGCTCAAAAGAAAGCCGCTCAAGTACGAATATGTCGAGGCCGTAAAAAAAGGCTGCGATCTCTGTACCGAAGTGGCGGCCGATGTGGACACCCGGGCGGAAGTAAAATACCGCGAAAAGAAAATGAGTAATGTCCATCTCGAAGGGGGAAGCGCCAATCTCCTTAATATCATCGACATTCAGCTTGATCAGGGGCGCTTTTTTTCGGAGGAAGAAGACCATAGCAGACGCAGGGTTGCTTTTATCGGTTCGGCTTTGCAGGAGGAGTTATTTCCCGGCTTGGATCCCATCGGTAAAACCATAAAAATCAACAATACCAAATTCGAAATAATCGGCATCGCCAAGAAAAGGGGCTCGACCTTTAACGACAATGCCGATGCGATTGCCATTATTCCATACAATACTTTTACGAAGTACTTCGGCGATTCCAGACGCAGCACCGATATCGTTATTAAGGCGGCGTCGGTGGAAATGGTACAGCCTGCGATGGATCAGGTGCGCGTAGTTCTCAGGGCGATGCGCCATGTCCCTTATGATAAGGAAGACGATTTCGGCATCGTCACGGCCGATGCCATCATGGCCGCGCTAAACGATATAACCAAGTATCTCCGGATGGGTCTGGTCGGAATTTCTTCGATAGCGCTGATCGTGGGCGGAATTATTATTATGAACATTATGATGGTGTCGGTTACCGAACGGACCCGTGAAATTGGGATTCGTAAATCTATCGGAGCCCGTCAAAAAGATGTCCTGATCCAATTCATGTACGAATCATTGATCCTTTCTATGACCGGTGGAGTAATCGGCATCGCGATCGGAGTGATTTTGGGGAAGGTATTGATAAGTCTGATGAATTTCAATATGACTCCGTCTCTTTCCGCAATTATGATCGGGCTGGCTATTTCAACCGGGGTGGGGCTGTTCTTCGGCATCTATCCCGCAATGAAAGCGGCCCGGCTCATGCCCGTCAAAGCACTCAGTTACGAATAGGAGTTATACATGACTCTGGTCGAACTGCGTGAAGGAATGTTACTGGCCCTCGGTTCTCTAAGCTCCAATAAATTTCGATCTTCTCTGACCATTCTTGGGGTTCTGATCGGTGTCTGGTCGGTAATCGCCATGAGTTCGCTGATAAACGGGCTGGACGGTGCGGTTCAGTCCTCCATCGATCAACTCGGCAGCAATGTCCTGTTCATAGACAGGTTTCCCCCTGAAACCGATTACGATGACCTTACAGAGGAAGAGCGTAACCGGAAATTCATGACCATCGTCGAGGCCGACGCCATCCGCGAAAATTGCCCGGCCGTTAAGGCCATTTCACCTGAAAACCACCATTGGGGCAGCGGCTCCAGCGGAAATATCGTAAAATATAAGGGTCGAAGAGCCAATCGTCCGGCAATAGTGGGGGTCGTCCCGGATTATCAAAAAGTCCACAGTATATCCGTCAATTCCGGTCGATTCATTATTCAGATGGATGATGCCACTAGGGCGCAGGTATGCATTTTGGGCAGCGATGTCAAGGATGCCCTTTTCCCGAACGAGGATCCGATCGGGAAAGAGATTCGTATGAACAACAGGCGTTTTACGGTGGTAGGGGTTCGGGAAAAGCAGGAATCGATGTTCGACGGGGGAGAAAACAATAAAGTCCTTATTCCGCTTTCGACCTTTATGAAAATTCATTCCTGGGACGAAGCCTTGACTTTGGTGGTAAGCGCACAATCGGCACAGCTAATGGAAGATGCCAAAGAACAAATAACTGTAACTTTACGGCAGGTCAGACGTGTACCATATAATAAAGAGAATGATTTCGCCATATTCGGGCAGGAGAACCTCCGCGAGATGGTAGGCAATATAACGCAGTATATTTACCTGGCCATGATAATTATATCCTCGGTCGGCCTCATGGTCGGCGGAGTCGGCGTCATGAATATCATGCTGGTCTCGGTCACCGAACGGACCCGCGAGATAGGAGTGAGAAAGGCCATCGGTGCCAGGCGCAACAATATTCTATGGCAGTTCCTTATTGAAGCGATGACCTTATCAGGTACGGGGGGAGTCCTCGGTATCGCCGCCGGAGTAGGGACTGCTTTATTAATCGGCGCCCTGTCTCCATTGCCGTTTGGAATTTCACCGCTGTTTATCACGCTTGGGTTCGCGGTTGCGGTATCCGTAGGATTGGTAGCCGGGCTTTACCCGGCATATCGTGCCGCGCGAGTCGATCCGATCGAATCGTTGCGTTACGAATAACTATTGCGGGGCAAATATTATGATGACATTCGTAGAATTTCGCGAAGGTATTTTACTTGCCCTCGATTCGGTACGCTCGAATAAATTCCGGTCCTTTCTGACCATCCTCGGCGTCCTTATCGGAGTCTGGTCGGTGATAGCAATGACATCGCTGGTCCAGGGATTGGACCGCGCCGTCCAGGATTCAATTGATGAACTTGGCAGCAATATCCTCTTTATAACCACTTATCCTCCCAATACCGATTTCGATAACCTTAGCGAGGAAGAGCGGAATCGAAAAGAGATGACCACCGTTGAAGCCACTGCCATTCGAGAAAATTGCCCTGCGGTTTCGGGTGTTTCACCCGAAAATTTTTATCATCGCACCCAGGGAGGAAATGTCATCAAGTATAAGGGCAAGCGGGCGAACCGCCCGGCAATTGTGGGTATCTGGCCCGATTATGAAAAAGTCCACAAGTCCAAATTATCAGATGGTCGTTTTATTAGTCAGATGGATGAAAACACCCGGGCGCAGGTCTGCATAATTGGTTCGGATGTCAGGGAGGCTCTGTTCTCCGATGAAGTCGCTGTCGGCAAGGAAATCCGGGTGAACAATTACCGCTTTACCGTTGTCGGGGTGATGGACAAGAAGGAATTAATGCTGGGTGCCAATACCGATAACAACATAGTCTACATACCGCTTTCAACGAAACTAAAGATGGTCCCGTGGGATAAAGCCCTGTTGCTTACGGTCAGTTCCAGAACTCCGGATCTGCTCGATGAGGCCAAAGAGCAGATAATAGCGGTTCTTCGCGTTGTCCGGCAGGTTCCCTTTGATAAAGAAAACGATTTTGCCATCTTCGGGCAGGAACAAATCCGCGAAATGGTCGGAAATATCACCCAATACATATACCTCGCCATGATCGTGATATCTTCGGTCGGCCTCATGGTCGGCGGCGTCGGGGTAATGAATATAATGCTGGTTTCGGTTACGGAACGAACCCGTGAAATTGGCGTCAGAAAGGCGATCGGCGCCAGAAAGAACAACATCCTCTGGCAATTTTTGATAGAAGCCATGACCCTGTCGGGAACCGGGGGGGTGTTGGGTATTGTTTTTGGAGTAGGAACATCGATGTTAGTGGGGATGTTGACTCCTCTGCCGTTCGGGATTTCGGCATTGTTCATTTTCCTGGGGTTTGCTGTCGCTGTTTCCGTAGGACTGATTGCCGGAATGTATCCGGCCTACAGGGCTGCCCGGGTCGATCCGATAGAATCTCTCCGCTACGAGTGAAGATTTTTTAAATATTGCCTTCACTCATACGTCCTCTTAAATTGAACGGCAAAAGAACGAAAGGATTATGCTTGTGCGTTTTTTAAAAACCACCCTGGCAATCTGCGGGTTATTGCTGCTTTTGCCGCTTTTTGCTTCGGGACAAACGGTATATTCCCTGCAGCAAGGAATAACGGAACCCCTGTTTTCCGCCGATTATGCCTCTTTCAGGACCGGGGATGTTTCCATGAATCGACTCGAGATTTATTACCTGATTTTCAACAGCGATCTGGCCTTTGTTAAAAGGGAGTCCGTTTTCTATGCCGATTATGAAATCATCGTCGCCGTTTATGATAAAAAGAACCGTCCCATCGCAAGCAAAACATTTACGCGTTCGATTTCAACCGATGAATATTCGCGAACGCTTTCTACCAGCGATTATCGCATCGGCCAGGTTACCTTCGAGGTCGCCCCGGAGCAGTATAAAATCACCTGCGATTTAAACGATAAGAACGCCGGCAATTCCGTCCGCAGAGAACTGAAAGCGGAATTGACCAAATACGATAATCGCAATCCCCAGATTTCAGATATCCAGTTTGTTCACGCGGTCGAGCCGTCAGGCGAAGACACCACCTTCACAAAGGGAAACATGGATTATGTCCCGGTGGTCCGCCGCATTTACGGAGGCGATACTACCGCTACGGTCAGAGCCTATTTCGAAATATATCGGGGAAGCGGCGAGGAAACGGATGTCACTCTCCTGGTCGATCTGGTCGATTTTAATGAAAACAGCGTTTATCACGATGAAGAAAGAATCAGTTTCGATAATGGCACCGCCGTAACCCAATACTATGAAATACCTCTCAAGGGAATTAAGGGGGGAGAATACGATTTCGTAACGGTGCTTCGCGGCAAGAGAGGCCGCGACGTGGATAAGGTCGAAGAGCCGATTACGATACACTGGACCCCGGGAACCATGATTTTGAACGATCCTGAAAAGGGGGTCGAGATACTCAAGTACATTGCATCGAAAAAGGATCTCGATGCCATGTCGAAAGCGGAAACCGCCGCAGAGCGCCTGAGACTTTGGAATGAATTCTGGCTGGGACTTGATCCTACTCCCGGCACCCCCGAAAACGAAGTCAAAGACGATTACTTTGAGCGTATAGAATTCGCTAATCAGAATTTTTCGATTATGCAAAGAGAGGGATGGCGTACGGATCGCGGTATGGTATTTATCCAGTACGGTCCTCCGGATCAGATTGAAGACCACCCCTTTGAATTAGATTCCAAGGCTTATCAAATATGGTACTATTATCGTTCGGGCAATCAGGTCAGAGAATTCTTGTTTGTGGATGAATTCGGCAATAACGATTATGTCCTGCAGTTTCCATACGACGGGATACGGTATTAACTAATCTCAGAGGGACTTAGATGATTTTAAAGCGCGACCTATTCAGAATTTTGTCGGCCATATTCCTGTTGAGTTTATCCTCATCGATCGGAGCCCAGCCGTTGACGGTTCAAGCCGGAATGAATATCTTCCCGGATCCTCAGGGCGATGGCCGGGCATATGTGGAATTTCCCTTCACCATAAACCGCAGTCAATTTCAGTTCGATTCCACTGAAGACGGGCAGTGGCTGCGGGCCGCGGTTTACGCCGAAATGCTGCTGACCGATACTCTCGACAATTCGGTCGACACCGCCGGGACGTTTTTCTACACCAGGGTAAAGGATTCAATCGAAGCCGGCCGGAAGGATATCAAGTTATTTAACAAGCTGCACCTGATGGTTCCCCCCGGCGTTTACAAGGGAAAGATGACCGTTATTGACGCTTCCAATAAGAGGGAAGGGGCCTTTTTATTCAATAAAATTGAAATCGACCCCATCGAAATGAAGCATCTTAAACTAAGTGATTTGGAATTGGCATACCGGATTCGGCCGGTCGATTCCGCCGAAGAAGTGTCGGGTCAGAATCGATTGGTGAAAAACGGTCTTGAAATCCTTCCTAGCCCTATGGGGGTCTTTTCGGAAAAAGACAGCAGCATCTATATTTATGCGGAGCTGTATAATCTTCAATTCAAAAATATTTCGCAGGATTCATTTAACGTTTCGTTTAAGGTCTTCGATGACCGCGGCGAAATGTACTACGACTTCGGCAATGTCAATTTGCCCAAACCGGGACCATCAGCGGTTATTTCCAATGTTCTCGATATAGAGGACTGGGCGCCCGGCAAGTACGATCTCCGGGTAACCGCAACCGATTATGCGAATACCGAAAGCGATATGAGAATTCACCGGTTCGTTATATTTCCCCAGGAGGGACAATTCGCTTCCATGGCATACCAGTATGTCAGCCCGCTCGATACCGCCGGAATCGTGACTTTATCCAATGTCATTAAGTACGTCGTCAAAGCCAACGATTACGTTTTGTTCAACAATTTGACGGAATCGGGTAAAACCCGCTTCGTAAGGCAGTTCTTCTCCGATAATGATCCGACTCCGGGCACCCCCAGAAACGAATTTCTCGAAGATGTCTTCAACCGATATGTATACGCCAATGAGAATTTTTCGTCATTTCCTGATGCCGGCGACGGCTGGCGTTCCGACCGCGGAAGAGTATTAATGCAGTATGGAATCCCGGATGAAATTAAGGATGCCATTTCTCCGTCGCTGGTAAACCCCTGGCAAAAATGGAATTATTACCAGCTTCAGGGAGGAGTCTATTTCGTGTTCGTTGATGAGGAAGGTTACGGCGATTATCGGCTTGTCCATTCGACGGCCTCCGGAGAAAAATACGATGACGATTGGGAACAGGCAACCAAAGGGTTTGATACCGATAAATTCCTCGAGGATTAGTGAAAAATATCAAATAAAAAACCCGCCATTTCTGGGCGGGTTTTTTTATCGGTAATTATGTAATATCTAATGCTTGCTTGTAGATGACGGATTCGTGGCGTTCGATGCCGGCTCACTGGGGGTCCGGATCACGCGCTTTACCGGAATCGTGAAGCGCGATTTCTGAGGGTCGCCGAATTCCAGCGTCAGCGACTTCTCGAATTCCTTGTCGATAAACTCATCTTTCAGGTCTAATTCCCCTTTTTCGGTTTTGCCTGCGCCTATCCTTTCCGGGAGCTTAACATCTATAATTTGACTCGGATAATCAATCAAGCTTACCGTAACTTCATTTTCGGAAACGTTCGTCATTTCAAAGGTCAGACGCGTACGCGGCTTATCGGCTCCCCACTGCGAAATATCGAACTTATACGGCATAAAAGTAACGGGATAAGTGGAATCGGGACGAAGATTCACGCTTGCCGATATCTGGACATACTGCTTGGTCGTCCCTTCGTTGGTTTCGATACTCGGGCGCTTGGTGACCCGATTGCGGTATGTTTTGGTATCGAGAATTATTTCAAGCCTGGTGCTGTCACCGACAGCAAGCTCCTTGCTTTCGAGCGGAGCCTGTGTGCAGCCTCAGCCGGGCCGGACATTTAATATCTTCAGGGTGTCCGTCCCCGTCGAATGAAGCCAGAAAACATGGCTGATTTTGGAGTGCTGCGGCACGTATCCGAAATCAAAAGCGGATTCCGGTATCGCCATTTTGGGCTGAGCCGTAGCGATACTGAAAATACCCAGGACCATGATGAATGCAATTAGTATCGCCGTAAATCTCTTCATATTATCCAATTCCTCCAGATACGTATTTACACTTATTATCGTGCAAAACAGGGGTAGTTCAAGATTTTATTTAATTTAATCAATATTTTCTTGATGTCAAGTTCTAAGCTGCTCTCCTAATTCAATGAGGAACTTGATCTTCCGGGTATGCGGATAACGCGCTTTACCGGAATCGTGAACCGCGTCTGTATTTCATCATTGAGCTGAATCGTTATCGATTTTTCGAATTCGACATTCTCGAAAATCTTTACTATCTCGATTTTTCCCTTTTCCGTTTTTCCGGCTCCGATTTTTTTAGGGAAGTCCACCTTTAGCATCGATTTTGGGTAATCGATTATCGATATTTCCAGCTCGTTAGCGGATTTATTCGTAATATCAAACTCCATTTTCGTCCGCGGTTTCTCACCGAATTGAGAAATATCGAAAGGATTCGGATCGATAAAGATCGGCTCGGTACTATTCCTGTCGGAGTATACGTTTGCGGTAAACTGGAGATACTTATTGACGTCTCCTTCATTGGTCTTGATTGACGGGCGTTTCGACTGCGGGCCGTAATAATATCTCGTGGAGTAGATTATTTCAAGCTGCGTGCTGTCTCCCGGTTCAATATAGTCCTTTTCCAGCGGGGCCTTGGTACATCCGCATCCCGGTTTAATATCCAGGATTTTGAGCGGTTCCGTACCGCTTGAATACAGCCAGAAAACATGGCTAATCGTCGAATTTTGCGGGGCATGGCCAAAATCGAAAATGGGCTCCTTAATCATTAACCCCGGTTCGGCCACGGCCATTGACGCAAATAATACGATAATTAATATGGGTAATAATAATTTTCTGCTGACGGACATTGTCGGGCCTCCTCAATACTTATATTTTATACGCACGACTATCCTAATCGCCGGCACGTTTAAAAATCCGGCGTTTGACCGGTATTGTATAATTTTTCTTGGCCGATGTCACATTATCGATAAATTCAAATAAAATGGATTCCTCGAATTCCTCTTTTATTCCTCTATCGTTTAAAGTAATCTTGATATCGGCCTCCTGCCCCGGATGAATGTAGGTCGGAAACCTGAGGCTGTAATAAGTCGTATCGGCTTCTATCAATCGCAAGGGAATTGTCTCGTCTGCCACATTACGCATAGTCGTCTTGTATTCTTTCGGACCGGAATCTCCAAACCATGAGACGTTAATGACCATCGGATCGACAATTACGGGCTTCATTCGCGACGGATCGTCGAAAACGGCAGCCTTAACGTCGATCCTGACGATTCTCTCCTTCTTGATTGTATATATCGCAGGTACCCAGTATTTTTCTCCTACCAAACCTCGTGGATCCAAAATCGCTACAGCCTGAATACTATCCCGAGGAGGAAGTATTGAATCGCTGAAGTGAAACTCGAGACAATCGCAAAACATGTTGGACTCACCAATAATAAGAGTATCATCGACCTGAGATAGTAACCAGAAATGATGGAAGCCCTTTCCGAATTGAGGTGTATACCCGAAATCGACCGTCGGAACATCGGCGGTAACCCATTGGGCCGAAACAGGATTTAGAAAAGTCCAGGCAGCCCAAATCAATAATGTTTTAAAAGTGGTTTTCATATGCTAAGCAGTTGCGGTTTAATGTTATACTTGAATGATTATATGCAGTTCCGCGGAAAAAGCAACAAAATATATCTCTTGCGGGAGAACATATTGATTTTTCCGCCCCAATGGACTATTTTCCGTATTCATGCTGAATGAAACGAATCCGGGACGATGATTATAAGCTATTAAATGTATAGGAGTTATGATGAAACCAAAGGAATTCCTCGATAGCCATAAAAAGGAAAGACTCGACCAGCTTTTCGAATTCCTCAGATTCCCTTCCGTTTCCGCAAAAAGCGAACACAAAGGTGATATCGTTAAATGCGCCGAATGGCTCTCCGGCCATCTGAACAAAATCGGGATTTCTTCGAAAATCATGCCGACCGGAGGACACCCGGTGGTATATGGCGAAAAGCTAAGCTCGACCGATTATATCACGGTTCTCTACTACGGTCATTATGATGTCCAGCCCCCGGAACCATTGAACCTCTGGAAATCCACACCCTTCGAGCCGATCATCGAAGACGGCTATATTCTAGCCCGAGGATCTACTGATGATAAAGGCCAGCTCTGGACACATGTCAAAGCTTTCGAAGCATACACCGCCACCAACTCCAAACTCCCCATAAATATTAAGATACTTTTCGAAGGGGAAGAGGAATCCGGTTCGGAAAACCTGGAACGGTTCGTGAAAGAATATAAAGATATGCTGAAAGCCGATATTGTCGTCGTTTCAGATAGCGCTCAATTCAGCAAGACTCAGCCGGCGGTAACTTTCGGCCTTCGCGGACTCTCATTCGTGGAAGTAAAGGTAACCGGTCCCGACCGTGATCTGCATTCCGGGTCGTTCGGCGGTTCCATAGGAAACCCTATAAACGCGCTGGCTAAAATCATCGCCGGTTTGCATGATGAAAATGGTCATATTACCATCGATGGCTTTTATGACGATGTGGTCGAAGTCTCCAATTTCGAAAAATCCGAATTCAAAAAACTCCCGCATAAAGATGAAGAATATTTAAAAAAGACCGGCTCCAAAGCCCTGCACGGCGAAAAGGGATATTCCACCCTGGAACGAATCTGGAGCCGCCCGACCCTCGATGTCAACGGCATCACCGGGGGTTACCAGGGGGAAGGTGCCAAAACCATCATTCCTTCATGGGCAACCTGCAAGATCACCATGCGTCTGGTTCCGAATCAGAATCCCAATGATATCTGTAACAAGATTGGAAAATTCATCATGAAAATATGTGCGCCATATGTCCATTGCGAAGTGAAAAAACATGGCGGGGCTCCTGCCGTAATCGTTCCGACCGACGGCCCCTGGCTGGATGCGGCCGGACGAGCCATTGAAAAGGGCTTCGGCAAAGCTCCGGTCTTTATGAAAGAAGGGGGCTCTATTCCCGTGGTCGGAACCTTCAAACATGTCCTCGGTGCCGATACTCTCCTGCTCGGCTGGGGACAATCCGACGATAACGCGCATTCTCCGAATGAACGTTTTCATCTGGATGATTTCGAACACGGGACTTATGCCGCACTGGAACTGATCGAGGAACTGTCAAAAGTGAAGGCCTGATATGAATCTCGGGATCGAGAATAAAAGAGCGTTGGTAACCGGGGCCTCAGCAGGACTCGGCCTGGCGACCGCCGTTGCTCTTTCCAAAGAAGGAGTGAAGCTGGCGATTAATTCGAGGTCTATGGAAAATCTGGCCAGGGCCTCCTCCGAAATAAAGCTAGCCGGCGGTTATGAGCCGGCAATTGTCGTCGGCAGTATGGGGGAGACGGGGGAAGCAGAGAAAATCGCGCGCGAAACCAATACAATCCTCGGCGGGATCGATATTCTTGTTGTCAATGCCGGAGGTCCCCCGGCCGGGATGTTCGCCGATATAAATAAGGATACCTGGCGCTCGGCCGCCGAATTGACTCTTCACTCCGCGATCGATCTAACGAGGGCGGTTTTGGATGGAATGGCCGCCCAAAAATGGGGGAGGATTATCTATATCACATCGATTGCCGTTCGTCAGCCGGTTGACAATCTGATTATTTCAAACACCTTGCGGGCAGGTTTGACCGGGTTTGCCAAATCTCTTTCGAATCAGTATGGCAAATTCGGTATTACTGTCAATACTATCTGTCCCGGGTATCATGCCACCGAAAGGCTGAAAGGTTTGGCAGACTTTCAGTCAAAGAAGCAGGGGATAAGTACAGATGAAGTCTATCGGCAATGGGCCGAAAGCTCTGCTGTGAAGCGTATCGGAAACCCCGCAGAATTCGGGTCTGTGGCGGCATTTCTGGCCTCAAATCAAGCCTCGTTTATTACAGGGGCAGCAATCCCGGTCGACGGCGGTTCATATAAAGGGTTACTATAATAAATACGTTTATTCTTTTATATAACAATAATATAACAGATCATTTAAGAGGGTGTTTTTCGTGAAATATATCAATGCCGAAAAATACCCTCTTTGGTTCCTGTATCTGGCCATGTTATTCCAGCAGCTGGTGACGGCATTGGCATATCCCCTGGCCAAGTTGGGATTAAATCAAATCGACCCCTATACCTACGCCTTTTACAGGTTCCTTTTCACTTCCATTATTTATATTCCTGTCCTGCTTTGGTTCTGGAACCGTCCAAGGATTCCATTGAAGGACCATGTGCGGATATTCTTCATTGGAGTTATCCTGATTGTATTAAATCAGGTTATCTATCTGGTCGGGCAATCACTGACCGCGGCGGGACATTCTGCATTGCTCTTTGCCACCGTCCCCATATTCATATATATCCTTGCGATTTTCACGTTAGGGGAAAAGGGAACCTTCCGCCGAACCTCAGGGATAATAATCGCCTTTATCGGGGTCGTGATAATTCTAACGGGCGGTAAAGTGAATTTCGGCATGGAGTACTTTTGGGGAGACATCCTCATTCTTTGCGCCGTAATATCCTGGGCTTTTGCGACGGTTCTTCTAAAGCCACTGGCACTCAAATATGGCGCTTTCAGATCGATGGGACTGGGGCTGGTCTATGGTTCGCTGGTATATTTTCCTTACGGAGTCTATCGGGCAATAACGGCCGATTACACGTCATTGAAATTATCCGGATGGCTCACGATTGTATATATGGCCGTTTTTATTTCACTCGGAGCCTATTTTATCTGGTACTGGGCGATTAAGTATATGGATGTTTCCAGGGTGGCTGTACTCCAGAATATACAGCCGGTTTTGGCCACGGCCATTGCGGCCTGGATGCTGGCGGAACCGATCAGCACCACTTTTGTTATAGGCGGAATAGTGGCGATTTCGGGCGTAATTTTAACCGAAATCAAATGAACATTGCTGTATAAAGAATGTCCGGTTTTACCGATTAGGATATAGGAAAGGGATTTGAAAGGGGATAAATGAACGATTTTCATAATACGGATGCTGGAAGCGAAACCTGGTCGGTATTTCGAATAATGTCCGAATTCGTCGACGGCTTTGAAACCTTAAGAACTCTTAGCCCGGCCGTATCTGTTTTCGGATCATCCGCTCTTCCCGAAGATTCACGGTATTACCGCATGACGGTGGATATCAGCAAGCTCCTTTCGGATGCCGGGTTCCATATCATAACAGGCGGAGGACCGTCGATAATGGAGGCCGCCAATAAGGGAGCCTTTGGCGGAAAATCGAAATCGATCGGTCTCAATATCGATATCCCAACTGAACAGAAGCCCAACAGATACCAGGACATATCTCTTCACTTCAGATATTTCTTCGCCCGTAAAGTAATGTTCGTAAAATATGCGGCCGGCTTTGTTATCATGCCGGGAGGATTCGGAACCCTTGACGAGCTGTTCGAATCGCTAACCTTGATTCAAACCAAGAAAATTTTCAACCTTCCGGTGGTCCTGGTCGGATCGGATTTCTGGGGAGGCCTGCTGGACTGGCTGGTTTCGGGGCCGATTAAAATGGGGACTCTGGAAAAAGACGATCTCAAGCTATTCTCGCTTACTGATGATCCCCAGGAAGTTCTTCGAATAATCCAGGAGGGTTACGAAAAGGTCCGCCTGTCGATTCATATTTAGGGACGCCTTCCAAAATTGAAAAAGGGACGATCATCTCGTCCCTTTTTATTTTCCGGGTTATGCGGCTATTACTGCGCCAGGTTTTTCTCCGAAAAACCGAATTCCATCCTTTCATCGACGAATACGCCGTTCTTGCGAATCAGCTTGCCATCGAAGTACATTTCGCCGCCGCCGTAGTCATCGCGCTGTATTTGTACCAGGTCCCAGTGCACCGATGACTGGTTGCCGTTGGGAGCCTCATCGTAACACTGTCCCGGCGTAAAGTGGAAGGAGCCGCGGATTTTCTCATCGAACAGAGTATCTTTCATAGGCTGCAGAATGAAGGGATTCACCCCGATAGCAAACTCTCCGATATAACGGGCTCCTTCATCGGTATCCAGCTTCTCGTTCAGCTTTTTTTCGTTCGAAGCGGCCGTGGCCTTTACAATCTTGCCGTTTTTGAATTCAAAGCAGATTCGGTTATATACGAAGCCTTCGGAAAGCGACGGCGTGTTATATGTTATTATGCCGTTTACCGAATCGCGCACCGGAGCGGTGTAGACTTCGCCGTCCGGGATATTCCGTTCGCCATCGCATTTTACATTGGGAATGCCCTTGATGGAGAAGGTAAGATCGGTCCCCGGTCCCTTGATATGCACCATGTCGGTTTTATCCATTAGCTCGACCAGCGGATCCATAGCCTTCGACATCTCGGCATAATTCAGATTGCAGACATTGAAATAGAAATCCTCGAATTGTTCCTGAGGCTTTTCCGCCAATTGCGCCATGGCATTATTGGGATAGCGTAAAACCACCCATTTGGTCCGCTTGACCCGTTCTTCAAGATGCACCGGCTTGTAAAAGGTCTTCATGTAATTCTTCATGGTCTCGGATGAAAAATCGGCCATGTCGAAAGGATTATCGGAACCGCGAACCCCGATATAGGCGTCGGCCCTCTTCATCAGATCAAGATGAACCTCGGCCAGTTTTTGATGCTGCTCGGTCGTCGCTCCCCTCAGGTATTGCCGGAGCAAAGATTCGTCATTATAGAAATAGAAAGGAATCCCTCCGATTTCGGTCGCAATGCGGATAATTTCCTTGCCCAGTTCCAGGGCTTCTTTGCCCTTTAGCTCCAGGTAGAGGACTTCTCCCTTTTGCAGCTTCACTGAATATTCCAGCAGATTGCGTGCGAGTATTTCGTTTCGTTTGTCTTTCATACCGACTCCTTTACATTTAATTTATGGAATCAATTATAAGCTTTTCGGCCTTTCCTGGCAAGCCCGGAAGGCCCGGTTATAATGGCAAATTATTCCTCTGTATTCAGAACTTTTAAGCTGGTGCTTTGTTCTAAAAAACATGACTCGCGTTAATCCGGACAGAGTTAAAATCGGAACCTCCGGCTTCTCCTACAAAGATTGGCTGGGGAATTTCTATCCGCAGTTCTGCCCTCAGCAGGACTTTCTCCGTTTTTATGCGACCGTTTTCAATACCGTGGAAATCGACTCCACTTTTTATCGCATTCCAACCATAGAAATGGTCAAGCGCTGGAAGAAGACCACCGGCGACGGGTTCACTTTCACGGCCAAATTCCCTCAAACGGTGACTCACGATGGAGAAATCTCGGACCGTCTCGTGAATATGAAAGCTTTTATAGAGAATATGAGGCACCTTGAGGAAAAACTCGGCCCCCTGCTGCTTCAATTTCCGTACGGCTTTAAACCGGAAGAACACAGCGATATCTTCAAGGCTCTTATTGAAAGCCTGCCGGATTCCGGCAAATTCGCAGTCGAAGTCAGGAATAAGAAATGGCTTGGGGAGGGTTTTTACAACTTCCTTAAATGCCGCAAGGTATCCCTCTGCCTGATTGATCACCCCTGGATGCCCCGTGAAACCGATTTCACCGGCGACTTCCTTTATATCCGTATGCTCGGAGACCGGAAGAAAATCCCGAACGATTTCAGCTACGAAAGAAATTCCCGTACCGAAGAACTGGAATGGTGGTCGCGTCTGATAGAAGAATTCTCGATCGACAAGGGGGAGGTCTACACCTATTTTAACAACCATTACAGCGGCCATTCACCTACGACTGCCAAAAGATTGATGGAGATTCTTGCCCAATAATAAAAGCCGCAACCGAGCGGGTGGGGAATCAGGGTAAAATAGGGGCCCGATCGCGGCTTGCTAACTTCTAAATAATTTGACGTGAATTTCAGCTAATTGTTCTATTTTTTTAAATTTTATCCGCTTTTATATTGAAAATACTCTCGCGGCCTTTTAGCATTAATCTGTTTTGGATAGCGGACGATAATAGTACTGAATATTATGGAATACCTGATTTTTAAAACCGGCGATAACCTTGTCGGGCTGGATGTGGTGAAGGTCGAAGAAATCGTCCTTTCCCGAAATCTCGGAATATTTTCCGGTGCGCATTCGCTCAAACATGACGGCAAAGAATATATGCTTTATGATCCCAGCATGGACCTTTACTCCGTGGTAAGGCCCTTGCCGGATAAATATGCGGCCATTCTATGTAATCCCGGAAAACCGGTCGGGCTGGTAGCAGATGTGGCCGAAGAAATTCTGAAGGTTTCGGAAGACGAACTTCAGAGTGCCGACACCGCTTCTCCCGAAATCGATAAAGCCCTCCTCGACGGAATTGTCATGCAGGATAACAGAAAAATCCATATCCTTTCTTTCGAAAAACTGACCCAACTGATTATCCAGCGGCAATAATCCCCTTTTAAATTTCAAACAGATATTTTAATTTGGTAATCTCGGTCTTCCGCTTTTATATAAGCTAAGCAGCGAGACGGACCGATATTGGGATGAGTGACGAAAAAAAACTACAGATTCTGTATACCGGGATCGGGAGAGAAAGGCAGTTTTACCTCGATGGCCTGGTTTCAGCACTCGAAAATCTGGCTTCAAATCGTCCCGTAATCGAAATCAATAATGCTTTTCGATTGTCGCGCGGCCTCAGTTTCAGCTTATGGAAACTTATCGACCTGCTTTACCGCCTCGGAAATCAAAGAGGCCTTGCCGGCATGATATCACGCCAGATTTGCGGGCGCCCCGATTCATTGGATCTTAATCCCCTTACAAAAGCCCTTACCGGGAATATCAGACACTTTTATCGTGATAAGGCGGAACCGGTCGTAATTACCGAACCCCTGCTGGTCTCACCGCTCGCTTCTGTCTCAGATGTCATCTACCTGCATGGAAATATTGCGGTTCCTCCGCAATCCATTCCCAGGGTGGCCTCTCTGATACTGGTCCCGGTTGATGAGGCGCGCGACCGGCTGGTCAGAAGTGGGATTCCCGATCAGGTAATCAGAGTCACGGGCCTTTGTATCGAGCAGGCTCTGGTTGAAAGCCTCGGTATCGATTTCACCAAACGTCTGGCAAGAATTCGCGAAAAGGAGAAGCTGGTTGGGGCTTTTTATTGCTCCGATACGGAGCCTGCCGTGCAGGTAAAGAACCTGACATCGCTATTAAATTCTTTGGATATTTCGAATCAAAGAGGGATTGTCTTTTGCAAAGCGGGAGGACGCCTGGAAAAGGCGCTTATGAATTCACTCTCCGTCAGACGATTCGTTCCCGGGAAAAGAGAAGAGAGGTTCCATGAAGCTATCGCAAAATCGCATATTCTTGCCGTCATTTACAATGATCGAAAACAAATCGACTCCTTCACAACCGACTTATTCAGGTACTTCGATTATCTTGTATCCCCTGCCAACGAAAGAAGCAGCTGGGCCGCGGGGTTGGGCATCCCCATGTTTATCATGAATTCCCTGGCAGGACCATCCGAAAAATCAAATCGGAATTTCCTTTTGCGACAGGGATTGGCCGTGGATATAGGGGAGAATAACAATATCGCATCGTTTTCGAATTTGCTTGAGGAATACCGCGATTCGGGGAAATTGCTTGACCTGGCCGCCTCGGGATACAATAAACTTCCCATAACCGGATTCAAACTGGCGGCCGAATATATTGCCGAATTTTTCGAAAGGACATCGCGTCAGTGATTAAATATATCCGCCGGTTCGATTACAGACTCTGGATCCTGGCCGGGGGCTGGGTGGCATCCTCGACCGGCTTTTCATTGGCGTATCCCTTTCTATCTCTTTATTTCCATTCGCATTTGGGGATGTCCTTATTGCAGATTGGCCTGTACTTCGGGGTGGCCGCGCTATTCCGGGCCTCTTTTCAGGCAATCGGGGGCGAGTTATCGGATAAAGTGGGACGCTATTGGTTGATGATACTGGCCCAATTCCTCCGGACAATTTCATTTATGTTCCTGGCATGGGCGATCTATAAGGACATGGGATTCTTGATTATCGGAATTCTCGTAATCATAAATTCCATTTTCGGCTCTATCTTTCAACCTGCAGCCAATGCCACGGTTGCGGATTTGACACCGCAGAAAGATCGTCCCGAAGCATACTCGATCGTCAGGGCGGCGGGGAATTTCGGCTGGGCTCTTGGGCCTGCCGTCGGAGGGCATATCGCGGAATCATCCTACGCCATCCTTTTTGTCGTCTCCGGGGGAATGACCCTGGTTTCAAGCACGATTATTGCCCTCTTTTTAAAGGGGATAAGAAACAAATCCGCAAATAATGATGAGCCTTTTAAACTGAAAGATATTGCGACCATAAGACACGATAAATTATTCTTTCGCCATTTCCTGCTGCTATTTCTGCTGTATCTGGTATTCTCGCAGTTGATGGCTCCTTTCGCTCTGTATACGGTCAGTCTCAAGGGACTGTCAAAAGAAGACCTGGGCCTGTTGTTCACCATGAACGGTATTATGGTCACGGTCCTGCAGGTTCCGATTACCATCCTGATTCGCAAGATGCGTCTGACCTTACAAATAGTCAGCGGAGCATTAATACTGGCGATTGCGTTTTGTACGGTCGGTCTGTCGGGGACATTTATGGTCCTTGCCGTGGCCATGTTCGCTATCACTATGGGAGAGCTTTTCCATTCTCCTCCGGCTTTGTCATTGACGACAAGCCTGGCGCCGCCGGGAAGGACCGGGCGCTATATGGGAGCATATGGATTCGCATTGACCGCCGGATGGTCCCTGGGACCCTTGCTCGGGACAAGCCTTCTGGATTTTACCGCACCGCACTACGAACAAATGTGGTTCATTATTTCAGGTATGGCTTTGCTGACCGCCGCGGGTTATTATCGATTATCGCGAAAAATTCCCCGCGAACGGGATTCGGGAAATGTCTGATTATCAACGGATAATAACGAGCTTTCCTATCTGGCTGCCGTATTCCGATTCGACCACATAATAGTAGATGCCCGATACCGTAATCATTTTATTCCTGTTAATCAAATCCCAGGATTCTATCATGGCCGTACCGCTGTTGGCCGGTTCATCATGTTCGATTACCCGGACCAGGTCGCCGTCTATCGTAAAGATCCGAATAGTGCATTTCGGCGGAAGGTTGGTGAAGTTTATTTTGCGGTTGTATTCCCGAGGCAATTCGGGATGCTCCCATCCCTCAAAACGCTCCTCATAGCCGGCATCTATCCGATAGGGATTGGGATACACGATTACATTCAGGGCTTCGGTTACGACTCTGTTGGTCGCGTTTTGGGCATAAACCGGCTCCATATTCAGCGAGGGACTGGCCTCCTGCGGCGTCAATTCCCTCTGGGGGTAACCGTAATCGAAAGTCGTTACCGCCACGTAATACTTCTGCGACGGAAGCAGATTGCGGATTACATAACGATATTCGAAATATTTCAAATAACCGTCTTCTGTCAATTCCTCGGGGTAAAACATCGCGGCGCTGTCAAGATCGAGCGTGGAAGGGTAAGGCTGATCTGGATATATTTTATGTATCAGGGTGGTATCCCGGTAGTCAGACTGGTTCCAGTCATGCCTGCGAAAATAGTAAGCTTTCAACTGCCCGGTTCCTCGATCGATGGCCTGAAAGTTGTGTTCTTCGTCATAGTACTCGAGCGGCTCGAAATCGCTGCCGTACAATCTCCGTAATTGTTCGAGGGTAAACGGCGAATCGACGAAATCCCACTCGCCGCGATTGGAATTATAAACGAATCGATCATAGTCATCAAGATCATACGAAGATAAAAGCATGAAATCGTCGTCCCGCTCGCTTATCGATAAATAAACGCGATATCCCTCAAAATCCTTAATCTGGCTGAAGCGATCTTCGGTGGTTTCGGCAACACGTCCATTCCATCTGATTTCGATTTCACCGGTGTAGTTATCGCTGATTCGGGGATTCAGCCGCATTTTCGGGACCGGCGGAGGATTGGCTCCCTGGAAATCGGGAACTCCATCACCCGAGTAGTACAGCGTTTCGGCATAGGTCGGCACCCATTGAGAATCGGGAGATTCGCCGCCGTCTCCGACCAGCACTGAGTCATAGACTTTGATATACGACTTACCCCTGTAGCCGTCTCCATCGGTATCAATGCCGGGATTATCGAAGACCCACGAAGCCCAGACGGTATTCAGCCCGAGATCCGTAAAATCCCGGTATTTCCAGTATCCGATTACCCCGAGCTTGGTGGCATAAAAATCCTGGCCCATAACAAAAGCGATTGTGAGAGGCAATATATCCCCTTGTCTTACGCGAAACGGCCCGCAGGAAACCAGAAACCGAATCTCCGCTCCCGATGCGATTTGATTGGCATTGTCCGGAGGAGGAAGCCAGCCCGATTGAGAATGATCGAAGGCCGTCGTGACCTGATTGTAGTCGAATTCCCGCTGCGCCATCATATAGAATTTTTCCTTATCGCCGTAAGGGGTGCCGAGACCTCCAATAAACTCCCGCACCGGTTCTTCGGTTCCTGTGATTTGCCTCGGTCCCCAGTCGTTTTCAGGGAATGCCGGAACCCACCAGTTAAATGCAAAATCCGGATCATCGTTCGGAGTTCTCAATACCTTAATCCCCATCGCCGCCGTGGGGGAATCGAGTCCCTGCAGCGATCCGCCGGCGACAGGATCACCGTTGTTGTCGGCGGCCCAGACCACGTCTACGGTATCGATAAGACCGTAAATGTACTTGGATGGTACCGTTCTTTGGAACCCACAAATATCGTCGCCGCCGACAAAACCATTGCCGGTCCCGATATCCGGGTCAACGAAAAAGCCCAAATACATTTCATCGATCTCGGTAGCTCCTCGATAGACAATCTGGTAGTCGATGATAACGAAATCCTCGGCATAGTCGTAACCCCAGGAATAGCTTTTTTGGGTCACTTCGACATCTATGGGGCGGTGTCTTTCACCTGTATAGTAATCGTAACCCGTAAAACTGGGATCGGTTAAGGTGTCATAATAAACCGCAATAAAATCCTGATTCGATATCGAACTGTCATATTCCGGAGCTTCAGGATCCTTGTTGGAGCGGAAAATTAGGTCGCCTTCAGGGTATGCATCCGGCCAGAATTCATGCACCTCCGAATACGATAAACCGTCGGCTGTGGACGCAAGCGTATCTCGCCACTTGCGGGCTCCAATCCATAAGGCGGCATGATCCAGGTAATTCGGCTTAAACCCCCGGGGATAGTTGAGCGACGGAGCCCTGTCCCCGGTCAAGGGATCGACGAAGCTGTTATCGCCATTACCGATAATCCCAAAATTGGTGACGGTCATGGCGATTTTGCCTATATTATGCACTCCTAAAGTGGCATAGGGAAGATCGATATTGATTCGGCTTACCGGGACTCTATTCGTATATTGAGTTCGTCCCGCTGCCTGTCCGATTATTATGACAAGCGCCGCCGCCAGGTATCCAAGGAGTCTTTTCATATCGTTCCTTTGGCAATATACTACATTATTAGGACGAATTTGCCGATTTGGTTGCCGTATTTCGATTCAACCGAATAATAATATATTCCCGATACGGCAGCCTGGGTATTTCTGGTTATCAGGTCCCAGGTGTCATGCATCGCCATGGGAGAACCTTCGGGGTAATCATGGCTTATCTCCCGGACCAGGTCGCCGTCAATGCTGAATATCCTGATAATACATTGATGCGGGAGGTTGGTGAAGTGCAATTCCCGAACCCGGTCATCCGGCAGGTATTCTCGTCCGCGTCCCTCGAAACCGAGCTCCCGATACCGCCCGTCGGCCCGATACGGATTGGGATAAACCACGACGGGTAAAATATTTTGTTCCACTAAATCGCTGCTGTTTTGAGGATATTCCGCCACGCTGTTGCGAATCGGCTGAGTTTCGAGGGCTTTCAATCCGTGACCGGGCGAGCCGTAATCGAAAGCCGTAACGGCAAAATAATATTTTTGCGATGGAAGCAGGTTTCTGGCGACATAACGATACATATAATATTTAAAATAGCCGTCCTCGGTCAGTTGATCGGGGTAGTATATCGCGGCCGAATCGTGATTCAGCGACGATGGCGGCGGCTCATCGGGATAAATCTTATGTATTTCCAGGGTATCGCTCAGGTCCGACTGATTCCAGTCCTGCGGAGAAAAATAGAACGCCGAATCCGTGCCCCACGTGAACGGCCGCTCTTGGGGAAAATCGAGCGGATCCAGATCCGATCCATAATGTTCATGCAATTCGTCAAGTGTAAAAGGAGGATCATATAATTCCCAGATATTTTTCGCCGCGTTGTAAACGTATTTGTTGAAGTCATATTTATCGTATGACGACATCAGCACATAGTCGTCCGAAGTGCCCGATAATGATTTCAATACGCGATAACCTTCGAAATCGAGCTGATTGCTGAAGACGTCGCGGGTGTTTTCACTCCGGTAACCGTACCACTCGATTGCCACTTCTCCGAAGTTCTGCTCGGTTACCCGCGGTGAAACCAGCGACCTGACCGTATCCCCGATGGGATATGGTTTAATCAGCCATAAATCGGGGGGCGGCGGGGGAGAGGCCCCCTTGAAATCCGGGACGCCGTCGCCGGTATAAAAGAAGGTGTCGGCGGCCGTGACGATGATTTCGCCCCCGATGGTATCGGCGGCGTTTACGCAAATGCGAACGTTGCCCGAATCTCCGTCAAGATCGGTATCCACCCCGGGGTTGTCATATAGCCATGATGCCCAGTTGGAATTCTCCGCAAGTTTAGAAAAATCCAGATTCGCATAATATACTTCGGGAAATTGAGCATCGAAATTATCCTTGAAATTTTTCGGATCGACATGTATATCCGATGCACAAACAAATGCGAATGTCACCGGTAACACTTCACCAGGATATATATTGAACGGCCCGAATGACAGAATATACCTTTCATCGTACCCGTTCGCTATGTCGACGGAATTAAAGGGACGAGGAAGCCAGCCGTCCGAAGTATTGTCTCTTCCCGTAAATATCTGGTCGTAATCGAATTCATCGTGGCGCATGACATAATACTTGTTGGCGTCCCCGTGCGGAGTTCCCAGGATACCGTTCATATCCCGGAAAGGATCGAGTTCCGTTCCCGCCAGCCGCGGTCCGAAATCCCTGGCGGCGCTGCCGTAATCCGTGGCCCACCAGTTAAAAAAATACTTCAGGGAATCCGATGGGGTTCTTACCAGTCTCACCCCGGCCAGACTGCGCGCCGATTCATTCCCGAAATCGCCGCCTTCCTCGCTGGGATCGCCGTCATTATCCATTATATAGGCGACATCGATAGTATCGAAATACCCGCAGCCCATCTGAGATGGAAAAGTCCGCCGAAAACCGCATAAGTCGTCGGTATACCCTTCTGGTCCGGAATTCGAAGTATGGTGGACGTCACCGTCGATATATATCGCCATATAAACCTGATTCAGAGTTTTACGACCGATATTTTTTATGGAATAATCGAAGAGTATGAAATCGTCCGCGTAATCGTAACTCCAGGAATAACTCCGCTGCGTGACTTCGATATCGAGCGGGACATGCGGACGCCCGTCGGTATCGTCAATCGAGACGAAGGTCGGGTTGGTCAAAGTATCGGTGTAGTGCGCTATTATATCCAGTTCCGATATGGCATTTTCATGGTAATACGGACTGGTTACGTTTATCGAACTTCGCTGAATTACCCCCTGCGGTTCGGGATCGGGCCAGAATTCCAATACCCCGTAATAATCATCGATACCGATGGATACGAGCGTATCCCTTCCGACTACGGCACCAACCCAAAAACTGCCGACATACAGGTGCTGAAAATTGGATCCGGCGGGATAGATACAGGACGGCGCCTCCTGGCCCGTAAGAGGATCGATCGGGCTCGACAACGGGCCGGTTCCGAAAACGCCGAAATTAGAAACCGTTAGCCAGACATTCCCGGCGTTGTGAACCGCCAATTCCGTGTATGGACGGTCGGCCCCCGCGGCGGAATATCTTAAAGCACGCTGGACCCCTTCTATGCCGCGAGACGTCATCCCCTCCTTTTGAGAATCGGCCTTAAGTGGAATCAAGCATAAAGAAAGGAATGCTATAAGGATTGTCCGCATATTCCCGTTTTTACATATAAAAGCCCCGCTGAATATAAATTTCCAGCGGGGCCTGATTTTCTACTTAATTATAACTAATTTCCCGATTTGATTGCCCTGGTCAGATTCTACCGAGTAATAATAGATTCCGGAGACAACCGCTTGGGTATTCCTTGTTAGAAGATCCCATTCTGCGTGCATACATTCCGGGGAATCCTCAATACAATCATGATTGAGTTCTCGTATTAAATCGCCGTCAATTGAAAATATGCGAATAGTGCATTTTGGAGGAAGATTAGTGAAATGGATACGATGCTTTCGGTCATTGGCACCTGTCAAACCACGGCCCTCGAAACCGTCCGCTAAATAACCGGCGTCGGCCCGGTATGGATTGGGATATACCACCACATCAAGTCCTCTTTCGGCGACAACGCTGTTTCTGTTCTGAGGAAATTCGGCAATGAAATTGCGATTCGGAGGAGTTTCCAGCGAAGCCAGATTACTGGCAGGAGAACCGAAATCGAAGGCCGTTACCGCGAAGTAATACTTCTGGGATGGTAATAAATCCCGCATCTCATACTCATAAATGAAATACTTAAAGTAGCCGTATTCGGTCAACTCATCGGGATAGTATAACGCCGCTGAATCATGATTTAAAGTGGTAGGATAAGGCTGGTCCGGATAAAGCCTATGTATTTCGAACGTATCGGTTAAGTTGGCCTGGTTCCAATCCTGAGGACGGAAATAAAACGCCGAGTCGTTCCCGGATGGATTGGGATTGAACCAGTAAAAAGGATTCGAAACGGTCCAATCATAAGGATCGAAATCGGGACCGTAGGCGCCCTGTAACTCGTCCAGGGTATATGGTTTGCCAACCAATTCGTATTCGTTTTTCGCGGAATTGTAAACATATTTATTGAAGTCGATTAAATCGTACGACCCAACCAATACGAAATCATCGACAGATGATGTCAATCCCCGATATACCCGGTAACCTTCGAAATCGTTCAGGCCGCTGAAAGCGTCCTTGGTCAGTTCAGAACGATATCCATACCATTGAATATTCACGATACCCCGATTCATTTCGTCGACTTCGGGTCTAATCAACGCCCGGACGGTATCCCCAATCGGATAATTATTTATTACCCACAATTCCGGTGCCGGCGGCGGCGACGCCCCCTGGAAATCGGGAACTCCGTCCCCTTCATAATAAACAGTGTCGGCCCCGGTGATTGTCCAGTTCGAATCCACAAAAACCGAATCAAAGACGCAAATACGGAAGGATCCGGAATCTCCGTTATTGTCGGTATCAACTCCGGGATTATCATATATCCATGATGCCCAGACGGCGTTTTCCCCGAACTCCGAGAAATTCAGCCGGGAATAATAGTCTTCCGGACTCGATCTGATCATACTGGATGCTTCGGTGGTGGGAAGGCAGTTACCGGGATCATGAAAATCCAGCCCGGCAATATAGGCAAAAGTAAGCGGCAAAGTTTCCCCGGGGCGAATATCAAAGGGACCAAATGACAGAAGATAACGAGTATCATAACCGTCTGCGAAATCCGCGGCCTGAGTCGGTCGCGGCAACCAGCCGTTGGCGGTATTGTCACGATTGGTGAAAAGCTGGTCGTAATCGAATTCCTCCTGCCGCATCACATAATACTTATTGGCATCGCAGTCCGGCGTTCCAAGATAACCCCAATTGCGGAAGGGTTCTTCCGGCGTTTCTGCTTTACGAGGACCAAAATCCAATGCCGCATTTCCGTTTGATATCCACCAGTTAAACGCATACTTTAAGGTGTCAGACGGTGTTCTAACCACCCGCATACCCGTAACAGCCGTAGGCGAATTGTTCGGGAATGTTCCTTCACTTCCGCATTCGGCTTGTCCGTCATTCAAAAGTCCGTCGTTGTCAGAAATCCAGGCAATATTGATCGTATCTATCCAGCCGCATGAATTCCGGAGGGGTGAGGGTATGGTTCTCCGGAATCCGCAAATATCATCGACGAACTCCTGGCTGGCTTGACTTCCGCTATTGGCCGGACCGACGTCGCCGTCAACATAAAACCCCATATAAACGCTGTTCAAATGACGGCGGCCGATATTCTTAATCGAATAGTCAAATAATACGAAATCGTCAGCATAAGAATAACTCCAGGCGTAACTACGCTGAGTTATTTCGATATCCAGCGGAACATGGGGACGGCCGTCACAGGGATCGTTTTGAACATATTGCGGCAATGTCAGCGTGTCGGTATACATCGCTATGAAATCCTGCTCGGATATCGCCTCGATATCCTGAGGATTCGAAATCGAATGCTTATAAATCTGCCCGTTTGGAAACGCATCCGGATACATTTCCTGAGTTTGGAACCAGCCGTCGGCCCCTACCGATACCAGAGTATCGCGGCCAATAATGGCTCCGATCCAGAAGGATCCCTGGAAGAGGTAACTGTTTGCGCCGGGATAGGGATAAACGCAGGATGGAGCGATTTCCTGGGTGCTGTCCGGATTTTGAAAGCTCGCTCCGGCCGTTCCCAACACCCCGTTATTGGTGACCGTTAATCCTATCTTCCCTATATTGTGTACCGCCAGGGTTACATAGGGTTCATCCGCGGCCAGTTTACCCACTTTAGGCATTCGCGTCTCGCCATCATAAAGCTCTCTACCGAATGATTGGCTCGAAACAATGAATACTAGAAATAAAAGCAGGGAAGAATACAGCAGTTTCTTGCCGAAATACATATAAAACCTCACCCAAATTTATCCTCACTCTGACAACCAGACGTATTCAAAGCGAGTTTATTTAATCCCATATCTTCCAAGTCACTAACAAACAGCCAAATTAAGCTTTTTTCCCGTCGGATGCAAGCAAGAATTCCAGCTATTTTGGATAAATTCCTTAGTATAGATAGGACGAAAAAGGGCCGAATCTTGTTTAATTCGGCCCTTCTAATCACCTGAAAGAAGAAAATTTACATTATAATTACGAGCTTTCCGATTTGATTCCCCTGTTCCGATTCCACCGAGTAATAGTAGATACCGGAAACCACCGCCTGCGTATTCCGGGTAATCATATCCCATTCCTCATGCATGCAGCCCGGAGAATCTTCAATACAATCATGTTTGATTTCCCTGATCAGATCGCCGTCGATCGTAAAAATGCGAATGGTGCATTTTGGAGGCAAATTGGTGAAATGAATACGGTGTTGCCGGAATCTGGGGATATTGCTCATTCCTCGCCCTTCAAAACCGTCCTCGTAATAATTGGCATCGGCACGGTAGGGATTAGGATATACCACCACCTCCAGCCCCTTCTCGGCAACCACGCTGTTCCTGTTTTGCGGATATTCCGCGATATAATTGCGAATGGGCGGTGTTTCCAGCGAGGCCAGATTGCTGACCGGAGAACCGAAATCGAAAGCCGTCACCGCAAAGTAATATTTTTGGGATGGTAATAAATCCCGCATCACGTATTCGTACATGAAATATTTAAAGTAGCCGTATTCGGTTAATTCGTCGGGATAATATATTGCCGCGGAATCGTGATCCAGGGAACTCGGGAACGGCTGCTCTGGATAAAGTTTATGAATTTCAAAAGTATCGGTCAGATTCGCCTGATTCCAATCCTGCGCCCGAAAGTAAAAGGCCGAATCTCCAACTTGCGGATTGGTGCTTATCCGGATGAAGGGGTTTGAAATCGTCCATTCATACGGATCGAAATCCGGGCCATAGGCATCCCGGAGTTTCTCCAGGGTATAAGGGGCATCCTTTAATTCATATTCGTTTTTGGCCGAATTATAGACATATTTATTGAAATCGACTAAATCGTAAGAAGCGATCAGCACGAAATCATTGGGTGTCGCCGTTAACCCTCGATAAACCCGGTATCCTTCGAAATCCTCCAGTCCGCTGAATACGTCGCGTGTCAACTCGGAACGATACCCGTACCACCGGATTCGTATCGAACCACGATTCATATCATCGACTTCCGGGCTGATCAAAGCTCGAATTGTGTCGCCGATCGGGTAATTATTTATTACCCAAAGCTCCGGCGGAGGGGGAGGGGATGCCCCCCTGAAATCGGGAACATCGTCACCCTCATAATAAAAGGTGTCTGCCCCCGTGACCACCCAGTTGGAATCGACCAGAAGCGAGTCGAATACGCAGATACGGCTTTTCCCGGAATCTCCGTCAAGATCGGTATCCACTCCGGGATTATCGTATATCCATGAAGCCCAAACCGCATTTTGTCCGAACTCCCTAAAATTCAATCTCATGTAATATTCCTCGGGAGTGTTTCTTATCATACTTTGGGCTTCGTTGGGAGGAAGGCATTCTCCCATAAAGAAATCCTTCCCGGCAACATAAGCAAAGGTGATTGGCAATACCTCGCCGGGATAAATATTAAACGGGCCGAACGATAAAAGATAGCGGGTATCGTAGCCATCCGCAAAATCGGCGGCCTGAGGAGGCCGTCCCAGCCAGCCATCGGGAGTATTGTCACGATTGGTAAACAGCTGGTCATAATCGAATTCCTCATGGCTGAGGATATAATACTTGTTTTTGTCACCCATCGGTGTCCCCAGGAATCCTCCAAAATCACGGAAAGGATCCTCCGGCGTCCCCGCTTTTCGCGGCCCGAAATCTTTCGCCGCCTCCACGTTTGAAATCCACCAGTTAAAGGAGTATTTCAAGGAATCCGAGGGAGTCCTGACAACCCGCATTCCGGTAACCGATGTCGGCGAGGAATTTCCCCAGGGACATTCATCCTGCGAGCTTTCATTCAACCCGTTGTTATCCGAAATCCACGCAATATTAATCGTGTCCAGAAATTCGCAGCCCTGCTGAGATTCTATCGTCCGGCGAAAACCGCAAACGTCATCCTGCGCCTCGTCCCAGTTGCTGGAAGTATTGGTCGAACCGGCGTCGCCATCGACATAAAAACCCATATAAACATTGTTAAGGGTTTTTCGTCCGATATTCTTGACCGAATAATCGAACAACACAAAATCATCCGCATACGAATAACTCCAGGCGTAACTTCGCTGTGTCACCTCGATATTCAAGGGGACATGGGGCCGCCCGTCAAAGTTGTCCTGGCTGACATATCTTGTGCTCGATATGGTGTCGGTGTACATAGCAATAAAATCCTGCTCGGAAATCGCCACGACATCGGTCGGATCGGCAATCGAGTGTCTTTCGATATCCCCATCAGGATATGGATCCGGCCACATTTCCTGGACATATGTCCAGCCATCAGCTCCGACTGACACGAGCGTGTCTCGTCCGACAATTGATCCGATCCAGAAAGAACCGGAAAAAAGGTAATTCGAAGTCCCCGGATAGGGATAGACACAAGAAGGCGCAATTTCTCCGGTAACAGGATCTTGGGCATCATCTCCCGTGAAAAAACCGGTCCCGAATTGCCCCTTATTGGTTACGGTCAGACCGATTTCTCCGATCGTATGTGCGGCCAGCGTCGGGTATGGATCCGAATCCGCACCGACTTTTGACGAATAATTCGGCTTTCGGGCCGGCTCGGAATCCAAAGCCGCCCGTCCGTAAGACAACTGGCTGAAAATAATAATTATTGGAATAGCGAAGAGAAGAATCCTACCTTTAGTCCCATTATTCCTCATAAAAACCTCTCGGTGCGGTGAAACTGAAATTATCACGCCGTTGAAATTCGCGGATAATCACAGACTGACATTTTACAAAATTCCTCTCCAAATAGATACTATAGGGACGAATATAATGCGCACTCGTTTAAATCATCGATATAAAAAACCCGGCAGAATCCCTGCCGGGCTTTTAGTAACGGCATTTATTGCGGTTTGGTAAATGTCCCTTCTTCAACGGGAACATTCACCGAATATTCACTGATATTGACCGTCGCGACCGGTTTGCCGTCCGCTTCTATCTTTATTTCATGGGGAACCTTGATCCCGCCGACTTCTCTGTAATCGGCAAGGTACTCGGTCAGGTTACCCGGTCCCATCATGGTTTCGCCGAAATACATCCGCCCGACCGGCAGGAAACTCGCCGCATCCAGAGCCAGCTTATATTTCATGGAACCGTCCGGACTTTGAACCTGAAGCATTTCGACCGCCGCCCCGCCCAGGTCTTCCTGCCCCAGGTAAACGAACTGGTAGGCTTCGCCATCGAGATTGCTGAAAACCAGTATGGAATTACGGAACATCTCTTTCTTCTGGTCTTCGATTTGTTCCGACGTTCCTTCAACCACCGTTGGGCCCTGCTTGGACCACATCTGCTCGCCGTTCTGAACCATAATCAGCTCGCCCATCGGAGTGATGATAACGTTCCGGGATTTATCCGGAAGTTCCGTAACCGTTTCCGAATTAAGCGCGAATTCACCCTGTGGAGTCACGAGATTGACCGTGGATTTGCTGGCCGTGGTTTTCACCTTCTTGAAGTTGTCGACGCCTCCGAGAGCATTCGCGGCCTTCATGATGAGTTCTTTTCCCATGGAAAGCATTTCCGGAGTTACCGCCAATTCTTCGGACGATTCTCCCGACGGTATGGAAACATCGATCGTATCCACCGCCCCCAGGGCGCCGAGCGATTCATCGAAATCGTCGGCATTCCCGACCACCACGATATGCAGCGCATCCGGATGAAGATTCTTTTTCGCGGCGGCCAGTACATCTTCGGCGGTGACCTTTTCGACCATTTCCTTCTCCTTGAAAATAAAATCGCGGGGAAGTCCATAGTAATCATAGGTCATCATACGATCCAGTATTTCACCCTTGTTTTCGAAATTGAAAACGAAAGAATTCAAATAGCTGTCTTTGGCCACTCTCAGCTCTTCTTCCGTAGGCGGAGCAACCTGCATGTTTTCGATTTCATGGATGATGCTCTTTATCGCCTGTACGGTTGTCTCCGACTTGGTAAATACATAATTGAAGAAATAACCGGGATACGAAATATTCGAACGATATGTCCCGCCGACCGAATAAGCCAGGCCCTGCTTGCTGCGGACATTATTGAACAGCCGGCTTCCGAACGAGCCGCCGAGAATATTATTCATCACGATCGTGGCGTGGTAATCGGGATCGGTTATCAGCCCTCCGATATGCCCGAGACGCACCTTGGATTGGTTGATATTCTTTTTATCGATATAACTGACGCTCGACTTGTATTCGTAATTTACTTCCGGAATCGGGGGGAGGGCAACCGTGCTCTTTTTCCATGTTCCGAAATACTTCTTGAGTTTCTCGATCATGTCCTTCTTTTTGAAATCCCCCCAGATCGCTATCATGGTGTTTTCCGGCGCGATATAATCGTCGTGGAATTTCATCAGATCGTCGCGGCTAATGGCATCGACCGTGGCATACTCGGTATGCCGGGCGTACGGAGAATCTTCGCCATAAATGATCTTCTGGAATTCCCTGAAACAGATATCCCAGGCGTCGTCATTACGTCTCGAAATCCCCGTCTTTTCTTCGGTCTTGGCCAGGTCGATTTTTTCCTGGTCGAAGACCGGATTCCTCAGAACATCCGAAAGAATTTCCAGCCCGGTATCGACATAATCCGAAAGGATATTCATCGAGGCGCTTCCGCTGGTCGTTCCCATCCCGGTCTCAACCGAGGCGCCGATCGATTCCAGCTTCTCGTCGATTTCATCGCCGGTCATCTTATTGGTGCCGCCGGTCCGCATCACCGTCCCGACAATGGAACCAAGCCCGACCTTGTCGAGCGGATCCAGGTACGAACCGGCCGCGAGCCTGATTCTGGCCTTTACCAGCGGCAGTTTATGATCTTCAATCAAATATATTTTCATGCCATTATCGAGCGTCACCGTTTCAACCTGCGGCATTTGCGGATCGCTCAGTTTCGGCATATCGATCTTGTCGATGTAAGTTTCGGCCTGGACTCCTGTCCCCGTGACCGATAACACCAGGCAGGCAAAAAACAGCAATATTCCTATTTTAAGACAGCGCATTTTTTCCTCCTCAGCGTCATGCTTCTTCAGGTTCCAGAAGCGCCGTGGTCCGTTTGTTGATATCAAGGTACTTATTGGCCACACGCTTGAGATCGTCGGCGGTCAAGGCGTTGATGGCGTCGAGACGCTTGAACAACTTTTCCCACCCGCCGTAAAGAAGCTCATGGCTGGCCAGCTGTGACGCCATTCCGCCCCAGCCGCCGTTATTGGATATCTGGTTTATCAACGAAGCCTTGGCGCGAGCCTTAATCTTTTCCATCTCGGCTTCCGGTATCGCTTCGCTTTTCAGTTTTTCGATAATTTCCACAATAGCCTGATCGTTCTCTTCATTGGAATGATCCTTCGACGGCACCGCCAGTACTCCGAACAGCGTCGGATAGTAATCGCCGGGGAATCCGGCAAAGGCCGCCGCCTGAATCGCGATCTTCTTTTCCTTAACCAGGTCTTTGTAAAGAAGCGACGTCCGTCCCTGGCCGAGATAATCCGCTAAAGCCTCAAGAGCCACAAAATCGGGATCATTACCTCCTGGAATATGGAACCCGGTGATGTAAATGGGCTGAGCCTTATCTTTCACGACAACCTTACGAAAGCCGTTTTGCGGAGCCTCCTCGGTAAGGACCGGCATCGGTGCCGGCTGGTAAGGGATCGGGCCGAAATATTGCTCTGCCAGCTTCTTGACCCGATTGATATCGACATCACCGACAATGCTGATAACCATATTGCTGGGGACATAATACTGCTCGAAGAATGCAAGTGCCTCGGGACGATAATAATGGTTAATGTCCGACATCGGCCCGATTAACGACATCCCATACGGATGCGCCAGGAAGGCGGCGCCAAGCAGTTCTTCCATTAATTTCCCTTGCGGCGAAGATTCCCGGCTCATTCGCCGTTCTTCCGCGATAACTTCCTTCTCCTTGTAAAATTCCCGCAACACCGGGTTGGAGAATCGATCCGATTCCATGGCGAACCAGAGTTCCAGCCGGTTGGCCGGATAATTCGCAATATACATGGTCTGATCGTAACCGGTCCCGGCATTCAAATCGACCCCGCCATATTCCTGGTAGATAGTCCCCCAGGCGTTGGTTTCGACAAACGAAGTGGCAGAATCGGTGGCGGTCTTTAATTCCGCACGCAGCTCATCCAACCGTGCCTGGTCGGCGTTTTCCAGTTTGGCTTCTTCCTTGAGAATTAAACCGAACAAGCTGTCCTCAACGGCCATCCAGGCCAGCTCTTCGGTTGGATTATTAGTCCCGATTTCACGGGTCCCCTTAAAGGCCATATGTTCGAACATATGGGCTATTCCGGCCATCCCTCTGGGATCGCTGGCGCCTCCGACTTTGACAATTGTCCTGAAATAGACAACCGGGGCCTCGTTGTCCTGCAGCACCACGAATCTCAACCCGTTATCGAGCTGAAATTCGACCACTTGCTTTTCGATCTTGCTGAAATCGAAAGCGGTCGCCGTATTAGCTGCGAAAATTACCAGCAGTACTGCAAAAACTGCGGCAAGCTTCCTAATCATTGATACATCCTCCATAATTCACATATTTATTCTGATGACACATTCATTTGAAACAAAAAAGGGTATATATAAAGTACGCGATTGTCAAGCCCCATAAGCCGAAACATCATTTCAATTTAAGCCAAAAATCAAAAGCTGATACGAATAGAAATTCGGGATTAATACAAAAAAAGGGCGCTGTGAAGCGCCCTTTCCGTATTATAGCCAATGACTTACCACCACTTTATCAACTTGGGAATCCGATTGTGCCTGAGATTGGGATTCAAAGGCATTACTCTGACCGCGATTCCGAATCGGCCCGATTCACGGCAAATAACTTCGCCGGTATAGGAATAGGATCCCTTTGAGATTTCGCCGCCATTGGTAGCGATATGAGCTTCAACCGGCTCGTACTTGTTCATCTGTTCCAGAGAATTCAAATTCCCGGCGATAATTTCAATTACCACGTCTTCCGGCTTGATTTCACCCAAATTCACTTTCATCGATACCGGTATCTTATCTCCGACCTTGGGTGAAGAATCGGTGTTCGATGTCTCGATCGTTTCGATTGAAATCTGATCCCATTTATTGTACAGCCAGTTTTCCCAGGCGGCGATGTCCTTGGTCAGTTTGTAATTATCGGCAGTGTATTTTTCGTAATCGCGGATCGCCGGAATATAAAACCGGTCGGTATATTCTCGTACCATTCGGTGCGAACTGAACCGGCCGCAGGCCATGACGATTGAGTTTTTCATCATTTTGACCCATTCATCCGGAATATTGGCCCCGTTACGATCATAGAATATCGGAATGACTTCCCGCTCCAGGACATCGTACAGGAACTTGCTTTCCAGTTCGTCCTGGTAATCGATGTTTTCGTACTCCTCGCCGTTTCCGATTTTGAATCCGTTATCGGGGCTGTACCCTTCACACCACCAGCCGTCCAGAATCGAAACATTCAGCGCCCCATTTATGGCGGCTTTCATTCCGCTGGTCCCGGATGCCTCCTGCGGACGGCGCGGATTGTTCAGCCATACGTCGGCTCCCTGAACCAGGTATCTCGCAACGTTTATGTCATAATCCTCGAGAAATACGATTCGCCTGCGGAAACGTTCCTGCGATGCGATTGCCAGGATCGACTTGATGATTTCTTTGCCCGGATTATCCAGGGGATGAGCTTTTCCGGCAATGATAAACTGCACCGGATGTTCCGGGTTGTTGACCAGTTTGTTGAGTCTCTCGACGTCCTTGAACATTAAGAAGGCTCTTTTGTACGATGAAAACCTCCGAGCGAATCCGATCGTCAGAACCCTCGGGTCAAGAACTTCGTCCGCTTTCCTGACATCAGGCTCGCTGCCGCCGCGGCGAATCAACTGGTTTTTTAGCCTTTTACGGGAGAAGAAAACCAGTCGTTCCCGCCGGCGTTGATGAACGCGCCAGAGTTCGCCGTCGGGAATCTTCATTATGCTCGGCCAATCTTGGAACGACGACGGCTGTTTCGTGAATTTCGGCCCGAAATAGGTATCGAACAGGTCGACTAAATCGTGACTGAGCCACGATCTCAGATGGGCGCCGTTCGTTATCGAAGTTATGGGAACTTCCTCCGTCGGAAGATTCGGCCAGATATTATGCCACATCTTCCGGGACACATGCCCGTGCAGTTCGGAGACTCCGTTATTGAATACGGCCAGCTTAAGCGCTGCCACGGTCATGCAAAACGGTTCCGATTCCTGGCCGAACACCCTCCCCAGCGAAAGGAAATCTTCCCATTTCATGCCGAGGCTTTCGACAAAACCCCTTAAGTAACGTTCAAGCAATTTGGGATCAAAGGTCTCATTACCGGCCGGTACCGGAGTATGGGTGGTGAAAACTGTGGTGGACCAGACCGCCTGGATGGCCTCGGATAATTTCAATCCGTTCTCATGGACCAGTATCCTCAGTCTTTCCAGCTGCAGGAAAAGGGAATGCCCTTCGTTCAAATGATAGACTTTTGGCTTCAGGCCCAGAACATTTAATGCCTTAACCCCGCCAATTCCGAGCAGGATCTCCTGCCTGAGGCGAGTATCTTTATCGCCGCTGTAAAGGACCGAAGTAATCTCTCTGTACTTGGAAGGATTTTCGGGAATATTGGTATCGAGCAAATACAACCGGGTTACGCCGACCATTGCCTTCCAAATCTGGACATGCACCGGTGTCCCGGAAAAGTCCATAACGAATTTAACCGGGTTGCCGTTTTCGTCCTTTTCCAGCGTGACCGGCATATGGTACCAATCATTTTCTTCATAGCGCTCCTGTTGCCAGCCGTCGGCCGAGAGAAATTGCCTGAAGTAACCATAGCGATATAAAAGCCCGATTGCGACCAGGGGTAGACCCAAATCGCTCGAAGCCTTAAGGTGATCGCCGGATAGAATTCCCAGCCCGCCGGAATATACCGGGAGACCGGTATCGATTCCGAATTCGCAGGAAAAATACGCAATACAATCCTTTTCGTGCTCCGGATAAGACTTCGAAAACCATTTTTTGGTTTTGATATATTCCTGGTAGCTTTCATAGACTCGATCCAGGTTTGCCAGGAATCCTTCATCATTTGCCACTTCCTCGAGTTTACTTTGCGGCAGGTGAGCCAGCATTTCAACAGGATTCTGGTATGATTTTTCCCAGAGTTCGGAATCGATACGAATGAAAAGTTTTACGATATCCCAGTTCCAGGAAAACCAGAGGTTCATGGCCAGGTCACGTAAACGTTGGATTCTTTCGGGGATATTGGGGAGAACCAGGAATTGTTTAATTTTCATAGTTGGTTTTCGTCAAAAGTGTTCTTTCCGATTTTAGTTGCAATATTTACAAATACCTTACTTCATTTGGTCGTCAAATTGTCATAAGAATTTATAGTGCAGGAATTTGATATTCAACAATAATTGACGATAATAATGTATAATTTCCAATCGGTTTTATCCGAATTGGCCTTTTGAAAGGGGAATACAATGCCGACCAAGGACTTAAAGGAATACGGCTTTGTCAATACAGGCTCTATAAGATGGAATCTTCCGACTCCGGCCCTATACTCCCATGCGGTCCGCAACCGCGAGGGTTATATCGCCCATCTCGGCCCGTTTGTGGTCAGAACCGGTCACCATACCGGACGGTCGCCCAAAGACAAATTTATCGTGAAGGAAAAATCCTCACAGAATAAAATCTGGTGGAGTAAGGAAAACCGTCCTATTGACGAAGCCCATTTCGACTCGCTCTTCAAAAGAGTTCAAGCCTATATCCAGGGAAAAGACCTCTTCGTTCAGGACTGCTATGCCGGTGCGGACCCGAATTATAGGATGGCGGTCAGGGTAATCACGGAAACGGCCTGGCATAACCTGTTCGCCAGAAACATGTTCATCAGGATTTACGATGATGAGGTCCTGGCCAATTTCAAGCCCGATTTTACCGTCGTCCAACTGCCACACTTCCATGCCGTTCCCGATATGGACAATACCAATTCCGAGGCCTTCATTATCCTTAATTTCGGAAAGAGAATGGTCCTTATCGGAGGAACCCAGTATGCCGGAGAAATCAAGAAATCTATCTTTACGGCCATGAATTATTACCTCCCGCAAAAACAGGTTCTGACCATGCACTGTTCGGCCAATATGGGACAAAAAGGGGATACCGCGGTCTTCTTCGGGCTTTCCGGAACCGGCAAAACCACCCTTTCGACCGATCCCGAAAGACGACTTATCGGCGACGATGAACATGGCTGGAGCGAAAACGGCGTTTTCAATTTCGAAGGCGGCTGCTACGCCAAGGTAATCCGGCTTTCCGAAGAAGGCGAACCCGATATTTATGAAACCACCAGGAAATTCGGCACCATTCTCGAAAACGTCGGCATCAATATGAAAACCCGCCGGATTGACCTCAACGACGACAGCCTGACTGAAAATACCAGAGCGGCCTATCCCATTTCACATATCGATAACATCGTTCGGGAAGGAGTCGGCGGCCATCCCAATAATATCGTCTTTTTGACTGCCGATGCTTTCGGTGTTATGCCTCCGGTGGCGAAACTGACCCCGGAACAGGCCAGTAAATACTTCCTGATTGGCTATACCGCCAAACTGGCCGGCACCGAAGTCGGTGTCACCGAACCCAAGGCCGCCTTTTCCGCCTGTTTCGGCGCGCCTTTCATGGCTCTGCCGCCATCGGTATATGCCGATTTACTCGCCGAAAAGGTCAAAAAACTCAAAGCCGATGTCTGGCTGATTAATACCGGCTGGATTAACGGTCCCTACGGAGTGGGGAAGAGAATAAGCATCAAACACACTCGAAACATCGTTCATGCCGTCCTGAACGGATCCTTATCGAAAGCGGAATATCGCAAAGACCCAATTTTTGGGCTTGACGTGCCTAAAACTTGTCCCGATGTTCCTTCTGAAATACTCGACCCGGCAAACGGGTGGAAAGATAAGGAAAAATACAAAACGGAAGCCGGCAAGTTGAACAGCAAATTCGAAGAGATATTTAAGGAATACGCGGAAGCGGCCGAGGCTGCCACGACAATCGGATAAACGACAGAGGGACTTTATGCCAGCAAAAATGAAACTGGGAGTGTTGACCGGAGGGGGAGATTGTCCCGGGTTAAACGCTGTAATCAGAGCGGTCGTAAAAACCGCCATCAACGATTATGATATGGAAGTGGTCGGGTTCATGGACGGCTACGAAGGCCTGATCGAAAACCGCTACCGAAAATTGACTTCATCCGATGTTTCCGGAATCCTCACCCTTGGCGGAACGATTCTGGGGACCTCCAACCGGGCCGACCCGTTCAAATTCCCCATGCCGCAGGGCGAGGACTTTATCTACCTCGACCGTTCCTCTGAGGCCATTCAAAACTTTGAACGCCTCGGACTCGATGTTCTCATCGCCATTGGCGGTGATGGCACCCAGGCCGCCTCACATGGTATGGCCAAAATGGGCCTGAACGTAGTCGGTGTTCCCAAGACCATCGATAACGACCTCTGGGGAACCGACCAGACCTTCGGCTACGATACCGCTGTAGCCAATGCCGCCGATGCCATCGACAAAATCCACACCACCGCCCAGGCTCATCATCGGGTCATGATTATCGAAGTCATGGGCCGCTATGCCGGATGGGTTGCGCTGGCCTCGGGAATCGCCGGAGGAGGCGATATCATCCTCATCCCGGAAATCCCGTACCACCTAGATGTCATCTGCGACAAGATCAGAGACCGCAACCTCAGCGGCAAAAACTTCAGCATCATCATCATCGGCGAGGGAGCCAAGCCCGAAGGGGGCGACATGGTCGTGAAAAAAATCGTCGACAACAGCCCCGACAAAATACGCCTCGGCGGTATCTCCAACCAGCTCGCCGCACAAATAGAAGGCGTAACCCGGCTGGAAACCCGCGTTACCATCCTCGGCCATCTGATTCGCGGCGGCTCTCCTACGGCCTTCGACCGCATCCTCGCCTCCCGCTTCGGAAGCGCCGCTGTCCGGCTTGCATCGAAAAAGAAATACGGATACATGGTCGCTCTGAAAGGACAGGATATCGGGATGGTCCCGATTGCCGATGTCGCCGGAAAGTTCCGCAAGGTAACCCTCGATCATCCCCTCGTCCGGACCGCCTTGTCGCTCGGAACCTGCCTCGGTATCGACGATGAAGTCATCCTGGCCCAGACAAAAGAGATCGTCGAAGTCAACGCCGATTAAAATATCGAATCACATACGGTATATCGAAAACCCCGGAATTCCGGGGTTTTTTCTTGTTATGCCGTTCCGGGCAAAGAATTTGACAATTCGTCAGGGGCTTGCTATCTTCCGGCACCATTTCGGGTATTAAACTGAAGTGTTTTGAAAGGGAAATAGATGTCTGGAAAAATGCTGGCAGCGATTAAACCCCTTCCCGGCGGACCCGGCGCGGAATTGACCGAAGTCCCCATCCCGAATCCGGGGCCGGATGAGGTTCTGATCAAGGTAAAAGCCTGCTCCATCTGCGGAACGGACAAACATATTTACGAATGGGACAAATGGGTGCAATCCCGTATCAAGCCTCCCATGATCTTCGGCCACGAATGTTGCGGAGAAGTCCTCGAAATAGGCTCCGCCGTCAAGAAAATCAAACCGGGAGATTTCATCTCCGCCGAAACCCACATCCCGTGCGGCTTTTGCTTCATGTGCCGGACCGGCAACATGCACCTTTGCTACAACCTGAAAATCCTCGGCGTCGACACCGCCGGCATCTTCGCCGAATACGCCGTGGTCCCCGAAGTCTGCTGCTGGCTGAACGACAAATCCATGCCGGTCGAGGTCGCCTGCATCCAGGAACCGTTCGGCAACGCCGTCTATACCGTCATGGAAAGCAATGTCGGAGCCAAAAATATCGCCATCGTCGGCGACGGCCCCATCGCCGCCTTCGCCTGCGGGATCGCCAAAACGGTCGGAGCCACCCGCATTTACAATCTCGGCATGGACCCCTTCAAGCTCGATATCTGCCGGAAAATGGGCGCCGATGTCACCATCAACGTCACCAAAGACAAAAACTACCGCGAACGCATCATCGATGAAACCCGCGGCGGAGTCGACGTCACCCTCGATATTGCCGGCAACAAAGCCGCCGTCGACGACGGCTTCAACATCCTCCGCCGGATGGGAACCTACACTTCCTTCGGCATTCCTTCGGCGCCGTTCGAATTCGATTTAGCCAACTACGTCGTCTTCAAAGGAGCGAAAATTATCGGCATCAACGGGCGCAAGATGTTCGAAACCTGGTACCAGCTCCGCAATCTGCTCGATACCGGCAAAGTCGATGTCACCCCGGTAATCACGCATCAATTCGGGTTTACCGATTTCATCAGCGCCATCAAAATGGCCGTCGATCCGAAACAGCCGACCTCCAAGGTCGTCCTGAGAATGCCCGAGAAAATCTAAAACGCAGGGAGCAAAATCATGGCTTTCAAGAAAGCAAAACATTTCTACGCCGAAACCCTGGCGAATATCGAAAAGGAGGGCCTGCTCAAGGAGGAACGGTACATCCATTCGCCCCAGGCCGCCGATATCAAGGTGGAATATCCCTCCGGCCAACAGCCGCAGGAGGTCATCAATCTCTGCGCCAATAACTATCTCGGGCTCTCGTCGCATCCCGATGTCATCAAGGCCGCGCACCAGGGCCTCGATTCGCGAGGCTACGGCATGTCTTCGGTCCGCTTCATCTGCGGGACACAGGATATCCACCGGGAACTGGAAAGCAAAATCAGCAAATTCCTGGGGATGGAAGCCACCATTCTCTTTGCATCATGCATGGACGCCAATGCCGCGGTCTTCGAAGCTCTGCTCGACAATAACGACGCTATCATCGCCGACAAGCTGATTCATGCTTCGCTGATCGACGGCGTCCGCCTCTGCAAGGCCGATCGCCATATCTATGCTCATGCCGATATGGGCGATCTGGAACAGAAACTGAAAGCCACCAAAGACAAGCGCTTCCGCATGATCGTCACCGACGGCGTCTTCTCGATGGACGGCGACGTCGCCAAGCTCGATAAAATCTGCGACCTCGCCGAAAAGCACGATGCTATGGTGCTGGTCGACGATTCCCACGCCACCGGGTTCATCGGCAAGACCGGACGGGGGACCCACGAACATCACGGGGTCATGGGACGGGTCGATATTATCACCACCACGCTCGGTAAGGCGCTCGGGGGAGCTTCCGGCGGCTGCGTTTCCGGCCCGAAAGAAGTGGTCGACATGCTCCGGCAGAAAGCCCGCACCTACCTCTTCAGCAATTCGGTTCCTCCGATGATTATCGCGGCGGCCAACAAGGTCATGGATTTGATTTCCTCGACCACCGAACGCCGCGACAAGCTGGAGGATTTGACCAAGTATTTCCGGTCGGAGATGACCGGTCGCGGTTTCGATATCGTGCCGGGGTTCCATCCCATCGTACCGGTCATGCTCTACAACGCCAAACTGGCCCAGGATATCGCGAAAGACCTGTACCACGAGGGTATTTACCTGATCGGGTTCTTCTATCCGGTGGTGCCGAAGGGTGAGGCGCGGATTCGCTGCCAGATTTCGGCCGGCCACGAGAAGAAGCACCTGACCAAAGCGATCGAGGCCTTCACCAAAGTCGGGGAGAAGTACAAAATCCTCGGCAAAGGCAAAGACGAAATCGTAAAGCTGTACGGGCTGTAATTAATTCAGTTGCGGCAGGTCCTGATTTTGGAGCATAACCCTAAAGAGGCCAAAATTGTGACCTGCCGCGAATACAAGTTATTCCTGTTTCTCCCTTTTTTGTCATTCCCGACCTGATCGGGAATCCATCCGAGCGTGGCCGTCAGTTCACCGCTCGCAAAGCCTCGCTAAGGAACCGACGGAACTGTTGGTACGATCTGGCAGCTTCTCGTCCAATCCCCCCTGACCAGTTGCGGCAGGTCCTGATTTTGGTGCATGGCCCCCAAAAAGCCAAAATTGCTCGAAGAGTCAAGCGCTTCGCGGGATAACCTGCCGCGAATACATGTTATTCCTGTTTCTCCCTTTTTTGTCATTCCCGACCTGATCGGGAATCCATCCGAGCGTGGCCGTCAGTTCACCGTTCGCAAAGCCTCGCTAAGGAACCGTCGGAACTGTTTGGTATAAGTAGGTGCCTTTTCATCTAATCCCCCTTGGCCAGTTGCGGCAGGTCCTGATTTTGGAACGTAGTCTTAAAGAAGCCAAAATTGTGACCTGCCGCCGGTATCCTATCGCCTTTATAGTCGATTTGCAAAAAATGCGATTTGAATGAAAAGGAATCGATTATATAATATCAATATGGGATTAAGGTACTCCGATCAAGAGGGGTCAAACTGCTTCTTTATCACCACCTCGTTCAAAGAGTGGTTTAGATACGGCGATGTGCCAGGTGTATACGAAGCCCTTGAAGAATCGCTTTCGTTTTATTGCAGGGAGTACGATGCCGGGATTCTGGCTTACGTCTTAATGCCGACTCATCTGCATTTCGTTATAAATATTGAAGGAAAGCTCCTATCTTCATTCATGAGAGATTTTAAGAAATTTATCTCGCAGAAGGAATTCAAAAGGCTTGGGCTAATAGATACGGCGATATGGCAACCTCGTTATGACAGAGTAGCAATCGCAAGCAGGAATGTTTTGACCGCAAAGATAAATTACATTCACGATAATCCCACCAGAGCCAATTTGGTAAAATCGCCGGAAGATTGGAAATGGTCAAGCGCCGCATCGTATCTACGGGACGAGGAATCAAGGATTGCGATATACAAGGATTGGTGAAGCGCGGCCGTCAGTTCACCGCTCGCAAAGCCTCGCTTAGGAACTGACGGAACTATTTGGTATGATCTGGCAGCTTCTCGTCCAATCTCCCCTGACCAGTTGCGGCAGGTCCTGATTTTGGAGCATGGTCTCCAAAAAGCCAAAATTGCTCGAAGAGTCACGCACATCGCGGGATAACCTGCCGCCTGCTATCTGCCGTCAGTTCACCGCTCGCAAAGCCTCGCTGAGGAACTGACGGAACTATTTGGTATGATCTGGCAGCTTCTCGTCCAATCTCCCCTGACCAGTTGCGGCAGGTCCTGATTTTGGAGCGTCATCTGAAGGAAGCCAAAATTGCTCGAAGAGTCACGCACATCGCGGGATAACCTGCCGCCTGCTATCTGCCGTCAGTTCACCGCTCGCAAAGCCTCGCTAAGGAACTGACGGAACGAATACATATAATCTATGAACCGGCTTTGCTTCTCGCGGAATCCCCCTAACCAGTTGCGGCAGGTCCTGATTTTGGAGCATAACCCTAAAGAGGCCAAAATTGTGACCTGCCGCGAATACAAGTTATTCCTGTTTCTCCCTTTATTGTCATTCCCGACCTGATCGGGAATCCATCCGAAAATAACCGCGCGACTGAGAAGGGATTCCCGGCGGAGTTTTAGCATAAAATACAAAGTGCTTTTATCATGTATTTTAAAAAATATCATATTAATATAATGTCGAATTAATATGCGGTTTTTGGCTATGTAAATATCTGCAAATATATATATTATCTAATCGAATAGAAGGCTTAACCACTGGAAGGGTTTATGGATACTCTAAGATTAGAGATTAGAAAAGGCTCAGGTAAAATCCCCGAATCCATTTATGATCTGGGAGGAACAGAAGGGTTATTCGGCCATCCAATAGAAATATCCGAAGTACATGTTAAGGGCGCTCTGGAATTTATTTTGGCTGGCCTAGTACTCTATTTGCCTATTAAGATATTGGGCAAAATATTTAATAAGTTAATCGATGACCTTGCTGATGACATTTATGATAAGTTCAAAGAAGCTATAAAGGAATTTCTTTTAGTCAATAATAACAACTGCGAAATAAGCATTCATTCAAACATCGATAAGAACTCAATTCCTATAAAAGTAATCATAAGAGCACCCGATTTGAACCATAAAAACCTAGACAAATATTTTAATAACTTTCCAATAAATATTCAGGATTTTCTTGTCACATTAGAATTACCCGGAAATAATGGCGGTATACTTTATATAGATTATTTATTAAAATGTAATGACACGTCAATAACATTTCATTCTTCAGATTTCGAAAAATTATATGGTTATTCTATCAGGGAATCGAAATGGTTTGACCTTTCCAAATATGAATATAAGTGCTCTTATTGTAAAAAAGTGGAAATTGGACAATATTATGATAATCTGCGATATAATGTCTGCCCATACTGTGGTAAATTATATCTCGAGACTATACAATACATAAGGGAATATTTTCGGATAATAAGGCTATCTCCTTTACTCCAACATTGTCAGGATGTTTTATTGTCCGGCAATTTAGATATGGCTGTTAGAGAAGCCATAATTGTATTTGAAGACATAGTTAAGAAAGTATCAAAGCTTAAGGATTTAAATGGTAAAGACCTAATTTCGAAAGCATTTTCATTTGAATATGATAAGTTAGACGGCAGAGTATTAATCCCTCCTCTAATTCAGCTAAATAGTCTAGACTCATTGTCGAAACGTAACGAACAAGAAGGCGCCAAATTAATGCTAATGGGTTTTATGCAGGGAATAAGAAACATTTATATGCATGGCAAAGGCGCCGGAAATCTATATTATTCAATCCAGATAATTACTTTGATAGATATCTATCTAAACGCAGTTGTTGGTAAGGATAAGAGCATAGCAAGCTACGCTGAACAATAATATAAAGAGTGATTAGTATATTATTATGAATATAATTGGTCGCTTTAAGAGATTAAATTTCTGGAATAAGTTCTTTGTAATTGCAGGAATGATCACCATTATCTGTGGGTTGATTACATTTGTATATGTATTCATTGATATTATTTATCCTAGGGTAACGAAGTCAGATTTGGAAAGCGGTTTTAATCAATTCAGGGAACAAATAGTAGCTGATAATTCAAGACTAATGGAGAAATATGATTTGGGTTATTCAATATTCTATATAGATAAAAAAGCCCCCGTAATTTATAACCCAATATCAAAACTGAACGAAGAACAAATTTCTATTAGGTGGCCCGATAGCGTTTTGGATTGGAATTGCAGAACAGGCTATTTTTGTTTGCATATGCCGGAAGTGATTTACCATAGGTTCAATATTTCCAATGCTGGTGGAATTATGGGAATTCCGAAAATCGAGGGCTATGAAAAACAAATATTTAAATACCCAAGTAACATTGTGCTGAAATTTGAGGTTCTTATAGCAAAAGAAGATAGAGTAGTCTTTCTAATAGGATTACAAGAGCTATAGGTATCCCCTTTATCCGGCAACCCACCGCTCAGGACCTATTGAATAACCCCATATTTTTATGTACGACCCGGTAACACACCCTTTTAGTTGTAGGCCAGAACAGGTAACACACCCTTCTAGGGTGTTGAAAGCTGTCTAAGGCAACTCGGTATGGCCCGTACCTGAAAGTATTCTAAGGCAATATATTTCTTTGACCCCCCCCTGCAATTTCCCTACAACTTTAATGGTGAAAATTCAACGCTCCCCTTATGTAGGAAGGAGTCTATTATGCCCGATACCCCCAACCGCTGCCAAACCATTATAATTTTTGCTTTTTCGATACGCCAAAACGCATTTTGCTCCCTTTTATCGAGTCGCCACCCCTTACCGGGAGAGCCGGGGAAAAACGCATACCAATTATGAAAAACAAACCCATTTCATCGCACTAACAAGGAGGACACCGGCTTACAACGAATAATCCCGAAAATCCCAATACAAACCACTCCCGTTTTTGCGTCTCCATACCCCCGCGCACAAACTCCTTGAATATTCGCCAAAAGGGTGTAAATTCCCGCGTATGAATACGCCAATGAATTACAGGAGATGATATGAGACCGGTCAAGATTACTGAAAATGTCTGGTGGGTCGGAGTGGTCGATTGGGACCTGCGGGATTTCCACGGATACGAAACTGAGAAAGGCTCGACCTACAACGCCTACCTGGTTAAAGGGAACGACAAAACGGTGCTGTTCGATACGGTCAAGGCCGACTATACCGACAAGTTCATCCACAACCTCAAGCAGGTCATCGACCCGGAGAAGATCGACTATATCGTGTCGAATCATTCCGAGATGGACCATACCGGAGCGCTTCCGGAAGTCATCAAGCTGGTCAAGCCGGAGAAGGTCTTCATGACCAGGAAGGCCGAGGAGGTCATCAAGGGGCATTTCCACGGATTAGACTGGCCGATCGAGACCGTCGACAAAACCGGCGACCTCGATATCGGCGGGAAGACGATCAGGTTCATCCCGACCCCGATGCTGCACTGGCCGGAAAGCATGGCCTCGTACATTCCCGAAGAGGGGATGCTGATATCCAACGATATTTTCGGCCAGCACTGGGCGACATCCGAACGGTACGACGATGAAGTCGCGCAGGGGGAGCTGTACTGGCAGGCCGCGAAGTACTACGCCAATATTTTCAACGGCGTTTCCAACGCCATGAAGCGCTTCCTCGATAAGCTCAAGACCGAAACCAAAGACCTCAAGTACCTCATGGTAGACCATGGCCTCATCTGGCGGAAAGACATCCCCGGCATCCTGAACAAGTACGACCAGTGGGCCGAACAGCGGACCGGCAACAAGGCGGTGGTGGTGTACGGTACCATGTGGGGGAGTACCGGCAAGATGGCTCGGGCGATCACCAGCGGATTGGTCGAGGAGGGGATATCGGTCAAGGAATGCGACCTCAAGATCACGCATCGGTCGGATGTCATCACGGAAATCCTCGAAGCGGGCGCGGTGGTGGTTGGATCCTCGGTGCTGAACAAGGGGATTCTTCCGATAGTAGGGGATTTCCTCACCTATATGAAGGGATTGATCCCTCGCGGACGAATCGGCGCGGCGTTCGGGTCGTACGGATGGAACGACGGGGCGCTGAAGGTGCTGTCGGAAACGATGGCAGAGGCCAAAATGGAAGTGCTGGATAATCCGGAGTTCGCAAACTGGGTGCCGACTCATGACGATCTGAAGCGCTGTTTCGAGCTGGGGAAGCGAGTCGGGAAGGGGCTGAAGGAGCGATTATAAGGGTTTCAGTTTAGCGTTCCTTATAATGCT